>JBBRZK010000011.1:0-82623 GCA_038236775.1 Gemmatimonadales bacterium | reverse complement strand
TCATGTTCTCCAGCACGATGCCGACCACGAAAAACACGAACACGGGCAACGCCAGGTATTCGGATGGTTCTGCTGACACCCCGGCGCAAGTTTGAACGAATTGAAGGTCTTGTAGCCCCACTCGCCGCAAATCAGGAAGCCCGTAATGTGATGCCCGAGCTCGTGGCCAATGCCCAGGATGGCAGCAAGGCAGAAGAAGGCCAGCAGATACTTCGGAGTCGGCTGGACACGCATAATGAGTTCGGGGAATTGTTGGGCTTGGCGCAGCTGGCAAGTGGAAATGACGCGAAGTGCGTCTTTTCGTGCCTGATCGCGCCCAGCGGCACGGCGCGGAGAGCAGACAGAACGGAATGAACTGACACGAACGGAAACTGCAAAGCCCCGCATTCATTGCAGATCGTGCATCCGGACAATTGCTCGCTCCATATTTTGCCCACACGGGCGGCGCTTCGATGACGCGCCGTTGGCCTCGCCGGCCAGGCTATGGTCCATGCCGAGTGGACAGATTC
Organism: Gemmatimonadales bacterium; assembly: GCA_038236775.1. Lineage (GTDB taxonomy): Bacteria > Gemmatimonadota > Gemmatimonadetes > Gemmatimonadales > Gemmatimonadaceae > AG11. The sequence continues at coordinate 82,114 of JBBRZK010000011.1, read as the reverse complement.
AGCGCCGAGGAGGTAGTGTATGGGCATGGCCGCGACGATTCCGCGTTATACCGTGGAGGATCTCGAGCACTTCCCGAGGGACGGGAACCGATACGAGCTGCTCGAGGGCATTCTCCTCGTGACGCCCGCCCCGATGGTGGGCCACGAAGTCGTGATCACGCGCCTTGCCCTCGCGCTGGCGAACGCCGTGCAGGCCGACGGTCACGCCTTCGTGTTCACGCATGGGGCCGTGACACTGCCGCCAGGGACGCAGTTCGAGCCAGACCTGCTCGTGGTGCCACAGCAGGTGCCAATGCCCGCCAAGTGGCAAGATCTCCGCGATCACTGGCTCGTGGTCGAGGTGCTGAGCCGGTCGTCGCGGATCTACGACCGCGAGTTCAAGCGCGACGAATACCTCCGGCTCGGCGTCCGTGAGGTATGGCTGGTGGATCGTCACGACCGGAGCGTGGACGTTGCACGTGCCCGGGGAGAGAGCGAGACGGTGCGCGGATCGCTGGTGTGGCGGGTCCCGACGCTCGAGCTTCAGGTGACGGTCAACCTCGATGAGCTGTTCGCGGGGCTCGAGTAGGCGCATTCGCAGCACGCGCCATCATATTGCAGCATGCCCCCGCCAGTTCTCCGCTATCGCCTCGGCCTTGCCGTGCTTCAGGGTGTGGCGGCGCACGAGGCGCCTGACTGGCTCACCTACGACCGGCGTCTTGACGCACTGGTGGCACCGGGACACCGGCTCGCGGAACTGCGCGAGTGGGCGCAGGCAAACGGCGTCGAGGAGACGGGACGCGCACCGGACGACCTCGAGGCGCCGCTGCTCGATCCGCGCACGCCGCGCGACTATCAGGTGGAGGCCGTCGATCGCTGGAAAGCCGCGGGGCGTCGCGGTACGGTCGTCCTCCCCACCGGGGCCGGCAAGACGCTGGTAGCGCTGCTCGCGATCGACGCGGTGCGCAGTGGTGCCTGCATCGTGGCGCCGACCCGCGCGCTCGTGGCGCAGTGGTTCACGCAGCTCGCTGACGCGTTCGGCGGTGACAGAGTGGGTGCCTGGTACGGCGACGAGAAGGACGTACGCGCGCTCACCGTGACGACGTATCATTCGGCATTCACACTGCTCGAACGATGGGGTGCTTCCTTTCCGCTGCTGGTGCTGGACGAGGTGCATCACCTGGCGGACACGAACGACGGCGAGGCACGCGCATGGCACGACCACCTGCGCATCGCACCGGCCCCATTCCGACTCGGCCTCACGGCCACGTATCCGGACGGAAAGGATGCCGAGCTGCGGCGGCTCGTGGGTCCGGTGGTGTTTCGCAAACTGATTGGCGAGATGACGGACGCGGAGCTCGCGCGGTTTGCGCTGACGCGACGCTTCGTGCCGCTGTCGCCCCGCGAAGAGGAGCGCTACGCGCACCTGACGACGCTGTACGAGGACCACATGACGGTGGGCAAGTATCGGGAGCGCGGTGACACGCCTGCCGACGCATGGCGCATGTTCGCGGCGCGGGCGCGTACGTCGCCGCCGGCGCGGCGAGCGTTGCGTGCCTTTCACGAACGGGAGCGGCTCGTGCGTCTTGCCGAGGCGAAGATCGGGGAGACGGAGCGCATCCTGCGGGCGCATCCGGCAGAGCAGGCGATCATCTTCTGCGGCGGCACCGACGCCGCGCGGTGGGTGTCGCGAACGCTGGCCATTCCGATGATCACCGCGTCGACGCCGGCGTCCGAGCGGCATCAACTGCTGGCACGGATGGCGAACGGCGAGATCCGGGCGGTGGCGAGCGTGCGGGTACTCGACGAAGGATGGGACGTCCCCACGGCGAAGCTCGGCATCGTGCTCGGCGATTCCACGCGGGGGAGCAAGCGGCAGCACACGCAGCGACTTGGCCGTCTGCTCCGGCGTCAGGGAGACGCGGTGGCGTCGCTCTACGAGATCGTGGCGGCGGGCACGTACGAGTTCTTCATGTCGCAGAAGCGGGGCGCCGGCGTGCGACGCGTGAGCGAAGGGCAGCTTGGGTTCGGGCTGTAGATCGGCGTGCTGACACGCTCGCACGTCGAACCGTTCATGCGGGTGGAAGGCGGGCGCGTGCGTCTCGCGTATCTCGCCGACGTCGGCGGACGCGTGGTGCCGTTTCTCGATCGCCTGTGTCGCCTGGTGCGGCGACTCGAGGGCTGGCCGCGCGACTCCGTCGTGGAAGCCCTGCGCAGGCAGGAGCGGCACGTGCGCGATTCGGCCCGGCTCGCCGGGCTCGCGAAAGCGCTGCTCGATGCGTGCGAGTTCCGCGCTCCGGACGGTGCGGCGGATGCGCCAGCGATTCGCGAAGCGGCGTTTCTCGCGCGTGGGCGACGCTGGCCGCCGGTACCCGGCGACGCGGACCTTCCCTATGACGAAGGCGCCGCGCTGCTCGGGCTTTCGACGGAGCACACGAAGGCAGTGCTCTACGCCGACAGTCCCGGCGCGCGCATTCTCGTGCGGGCACCGGACTTCGACGGGCGGCAGCTGCTGGCGCGTTACAATCTCGAGCTCGCGCGCGCCGTGCTCCTGGATGCCGAGCGTGTGCGGTTCACCGCGCGGGGCGGGTGGCGCGGGATCTTCCGCGCCGTCAAGAGTGCGCGGCTCATGCACACGGTGACACGCGTGGGGCGATCGTACCAGGTGGAGCTCACCGGTCCGGCGGCGGCGTTCATCGTGCGGCCGGCGCGGTATGGTGCGCGGCTCGCGCGCGTGGTGCCGGCGCTCGCGCGTGCGCCCCGCTGGCGCATGGACGCGGACGTGCGACGTGATGGACAGGCCTGCGTCTTCTCCGCGCGTGGGCGGCCTCGGGCGACGGGCCCGAAGGCGGCCGTGGGCGGTGAGGCGAAGCGGGCGACGTTCGATTCCGCGTGGGAGCGGTCGTTGTCGATGGACTTTCGCAAGAGTTTCGGTGCCGAGCGGGGAGGTTGGCAGCTCCTGCGCGAGACGACGCCGGTGGTCGCTGGCGACGAGCTGCTGCTGCCGGACTTCACCCTTCGCCACGCGGATGGGCGCGAGGCGCTGGTGGAGCTCATCGGGTTCTGGACGCCGGAGTACCTGGAGGCGAAGGTGCGGAAGATTCGCGCGGCGGGGCTCGAGAACCTCGTGCTCGTGGTGTATCGCGGGCTGGCGGTGGGCGGGGCGCTGGAGGCGATCACTCCGGCGGGGGATGAGCGCGTGGTGTGGTTTACGGCGAAGCCGAAGGCGGCGGAGGTGGTGCGGGCGGCGGAGCGGTGCGCGCGGTGACTGTCGGGCCGGTCGGCGTCAAGCCGACGTGTCGAACGAACGTTGTGCGGGCTGAGGCAGCACACCACCAGGGCGCCCGTAATGCGCGAGGATGTCGCTCGGCTCATCGTCGGGTTGCGGCAGCACGAACCGGTCGCGGGACACGGAGTAGTAGAGGCAGCCGATTTCAGCGGCTGGCCGCGACCTCACGAAGGCATCCGTCTGGTCGAGTGACGCGAGCCACACTGTCTTGGCCTCGGCGAGATTGAAGGGCGACGCGAGAACGAGGCGACCGATCTCTTCCGGCCGAGGACGTCCGCGTCGCTTGAGCAACTCGAGCAAGGAAAGCGGACTGAAGCCAGGGTCCTTACCCACAGCTGCCCAGACAAGACCACCGAGGGGAAGGACCGTCTCGTGGACATACAGGATGTCCACGAAGTCACGCGGCTCGTCGCGACCTGCGAGGGCCAACGTCTTGTTGACCGCGAGATCGATGTCGTGCAGGAGGAATCCGCCGAGAGAATCCCGCACGGGCGGCATGAAGCGCCACGCCGAGTCGTGTGCCCAGTCGATGCGCGTTTCGTCGCGACCGCGACGGACGATGGCGCGGACGAAGCCGGGTTGGCTGATCTCGATCTCGAGGTCGTAGCCGGCAGCCGCGAGCAAGACGTTGTCGGCGGTGAACGCTGTCGCCACGCGCTCGACGGAATCGCTGAAGAAATCCAGGTCGGCGCTGTAGCGCCGCGAGTGCGGTGTGAAGTTGATCGCTGCGCCGCCGGCGAGATAGCTGTCCGGCGTGCGACTGGCACCGACAACAGCGAGGATCTCACGCTGCAGGGAAGTCAAAGGCACAGTGCGCTCCCGATGCGCCATGCGTCGCGATCGCCGTGCTTCATCAACTGTTCGGCGACCCAGGGGACGTCAGCGATGCCCACGATCAGGTCGGGCCGGTACGACCAGAAGCATTGGGTATGGAAGCGCCTGAATGCACGCCGGGCCTCACGCACCTTCACCATGCGCCGAGCCTCGGCTGGATCGAGCAGGCGGCGGCTTCGGGTGCCGCCCTTCTGCCCGATGGCGGCGAGATATCGGCGGGTGGCGTCGTCCATGGCATGAATATAAGCCGCTTACGATGGCAAGTGAAGTATATGTATACGGTTGCGATATCCCTTGCGACGTATTGACGTTGGGGAGTGTAGACGAGTCGGAACGATGCTGCTCGCGCACCTCTCGCCGAAAGCACCGTGGCGATCGTGGGTGCGACGCTCACCACCGGATCCGCCAGAGTTACTTGAACGCGTTCAACCCAGTCACCGCCTGGCCGAGAATCAGCGAGTGCACGTCGTGCGTGCCTTCGTAGGTATAGACGCTCTCCAGGTTGGCCATGTGGCGCATCGCGCTGTACTCGGCCAGGATGCCATTGGCGCCGAGGAGCCGACGCGCCTCGCGCGCGATGTCCGCAGCCATGCTGACGTTGTTGCGCTTGGCGAGCGATACCTGTTGCGGCGTGAACGTGCCTGCGTCCTTCATGCGGCCCAGGTGCAGCGAGACGAGCTGCGCCTTCACGATCTCGGTGAGCATGTCGGCGAGGCGCACCTGCTGGATCTGGAAGCCGCCGATGACCTTGTCGAACATCACGCGCTGCTGCGCGTAATCGAGCGCTTCCTCGAAGCACGCCATCGCGGCGCCGATGGCGCCCCATGAGATGCCGTATCGCGCCTGCGTGAGGCACATGAGCGGGCTCTTGAGGCCACCCGACTTCGGGAGCAGGGCGTCGGCGGGCAGGTGCACGTCCTGGAACACCAGCTCGCTCGTGTCGCTCGCGCGGAGCGACAGCTTGCCCTTCTGGTCCTTCGCGGTGAAGCCGGGGGTGTTCGTCGGGACGATGAAGCCGCGGATCGACTTGTCGCTCGGGTCGCCGTTGGTCTTCGCCCACACGACGCAGAGCTGCGCGGTGGATCCGTTGGTGATCCACATCTTGGAGCCGTTGAGGATCCACGAGCCGTCGGCCTGCTCCTTCGCCATCGTGATCATGCCGCTCGGGTTGGACCCGAAGTCCGGCTCCGTGAGGCCGAAGCAGCCGATGATCTCGCCGGTGGCCATCTTCGGCAGGTGCTTCTGCTTCTGTTCCTCGGAGCCGAAGGCATAGATGGGATACATCGCGAGCGCGCCCTGCACGCTGGCGAACGAGCGCACGCCGGAGTCGCCGCGTTCGAGCTCCTGCATGATCAGTCCGTACTGCACATTGTTCAGGCCCGCGCAGCCGTACTCCTCCGGCAGGTTCGCGCCGAATACGCCGAGCTCGCCCATCGCGGGGATGAGTTCCTTCGGGAAACGGCCCTGCACGTAGGCATCGCCGATGATGGGAAGGACGCGCTCGTCCACGAAGCGCCGCACGCTGTCGCGGACGGCGCGTTCTTCCTCGGAAAGCACACTGTCGATGTTATAGAAGTCGAGCATCGATCGCCGGTGGGAGTGGAGACTGGACCTCGGCGAAAGCTAACCTATATTCGACTGCCTGCCCCCGCCCCGCTGCCCTCCCCAACATCCCGCCCATGCGTCGCCTTTCGCTCGCCGTCGTCGCGCTGCTCGCCGTCACGTCAGACCTTCACGGCCAGGCGACGCCGCAGCGGCCGCTCCGTGCGTCCGACTTGTACGCCTTGCGCGGCGTGACTGACCCGCAACTATCGCCGGACGGCGCATGGGTGGCCTACACGGTTTCCGCGATCGACTCGGCGAAAGACAAGTCGGACACCGATCTATGGATGACGAGCTGGGACGGCACGCAGAGCATCCGCCTGACGTCCACGCCCGAGGGCGAATCGACGCCGCGGTGGAGTCCCGACGGGCGCTACCTCGCGTTCGTCTCCGGACGGCAGGACGGCAAGGGCGGTCAGGTGTGGCTGCTCGACCGCCGAGGCGGCGAGGCGCAGCGCCTCACGACGCTGAAAGGCGGCATCTCGGACTTCGCGTGGTCGCCGGATGCAAAGCGAATGATCCTCGTGCTCGATGAGGAAACAGACTCGGTAGCGCGCAAGGACACCGCTACGCACGCCACACCGAAGCCGATCGTCATCGACCGATACCATTTCAAGCGCGACGTCACGGGCTACCTCGGCACCAAGCGCACGCACCTCGCGCTGCTCGACGTGACGACGAAGAAGCTGGACTCGCTCACGAGCGCCATCTTCGATGACGACCTGCCCAGCTGGTCGCCCGACGGACAGCGCATCGCGTTCGTCCGCACGCCAGTGGCGGAGCCGGGCCGGGGCCGCGAGTCGGACGTGTTCGTGGTGGATGCGCGGAAGGGTGCCATGCCGCGGCAGCTCACCGACTACGACGGGCCCGATGGAGGCCGGCCGTCGTGGTCGCCGGACGGACGCTCTATCGCATTCCTCCGCGGTGACGAGCCGAAGTACAGTGCGTACAGCCTGAACAAGCTCGCGGTGGTGCCGAGCGACGGCAGCGCGCCGGCGCGCGTGGTGACCGCCGCGCTCGACCGTCCGGTGGCCTCCCCGCGCTTCGATGCCGACGGGAAGTCGGTGCTCGCGACGATCTCCGACGACCGCGCGGAGCCGCTGGTGCGCATCCGCGTCGCGGACGGCCTGGTGGAACGGCTCCTGGATGGCAAGCGCACGGTGTCGGGCTTCAGTGCCCTGCCCGACGGGCGCACCGCCGTGCTGTTGTCGACACCGGTGCGCGCGCCCGAGGTCTATGCGATGGACGGGACGAGCGTCCGCCAGTTGTCTCGGCAGAACGACTCGCTGTTCACGCACCTGCGCCTTGCCGACGTGGAACCCATGACGTCGAAGAGCAAGGACGGCACGGAAGTCCACTCTCTCTTGTATCGTCCCCTCGATGTCGTCGCCGGCGTGCGCGTGCCGACGCTGCTCTACATCCACGGTGGCCCGAACGGTCAGGACGCCTACCGGTTCGACTTCGACCGGCAACTGTTCGCCGCGAACGGCTACGCGGTGCTCGCCGTGAACTATCGCGGGTCGTCGGGGCGCGGCTCCGAGTACCAGCGCGCGATCTTCGCCGACTGGGGCAACAAGGAAGTGCAGGACCTCCTCGGCGCCGTGGACCGCGCGATCAGCCTCGGCGTCGCCGACCCGCAGCGACTGGGTATCGGCGGCTGGAGTTACGGGGGCATCCTCACGGACTACACCATCGCGACGACGCAGCGGTTCAAGGGCGCCGTGAGCGGCGCGGGCAGCGCACTCCAGCTCTCGATGTACGGCATCGACCAGTATGTCACGCAGTACGACCTGGAGATCGGCGCGCCGTGGAAAGCGCAGGACAAGTGGATCCAGATTTCCTATCCGTTCTTCCACGCCGACCGCATCACGACGCCGACACTATTCATGGGCGGCCAGAACGACTTCAACGTGCCGATTGCCGGCGGCGAGCAGATGTACGAGGCGCTGCGCACCCTTGGCATCGCGACACAGCTCGTGATCTACCCGAACTCCTTTCACGGCATCACGGTGCCCAGCTATCGCGCGGACCGCTACACGCGCTTCCTCGCCTGGTACGACCGATACGTGAAGGGCTCGGCGACGGCCATGGTTCCCTAGCGGAATGCGCGAGGAGCCCGCGCGGGCCTACTCCTCGCGCGCGGCGCGGCGGCCGAGGGTCCGCGAGCCCGCCGTGCGTCCGACGCGCGTGGCCAGCACGCGGCGCGCGTACGGCGCGATGCCGACCTCCCGGCACTTCGCGCGGAAGGTGGCGCCGTGATCGATCGTCCGCTCCGTTTCGTCCTGCCACTGATGCACCATCTCGTGCAGCAGCGTGTGGAGCGCCTCCGGCCATCCGTGGCGAACGACGTGTGACCGGCTGATGGCGATCTCCGCGCCGCCTTCTTGCCGGCGACCCGCCGTGTAGTGACCAAGGCGCGACTTCATGCGCCGCGAGACGCGAATGGCTATGGGCTTCAGCCGCCCGCCGAAGTGCCGCTCGTTGTACCGCGCGTGCCACTCCGCGAGCTGCGCCCCGGTGGCTTCGTCGTCCACGTGGGTCCGCTCGCGACGCGCCTTCGGCGCGGCAGTGTGAATCGGATAGGCGACGATCACCCGCTGCGCGGAGCGGCGGTCGGCGCGGGTGCGGCCCTCGACGAACGCGACGATCGCGCGCAGCACTGACTCCGGCGCGTCGAGGTAGCCTTCGTGCACGCGCAGTTCCCCACCGCCGAAGCTGACCATCACGTTGCGGTTGCGCGTGAGGCGGGCGGTCGTGATGCGACGGAGCCCGAGCTGTTGCAGGCGGACGAGCAGCGCATCCGCCGTACGGAGCGGCGCCGTCTCGAAGCTGATCTCGAACTGGTCCTCGTCGGCGCCGCGACGGAAGAAGCGGGTCAGCGCTTGAAGCACTTGCTGGGGCCGGACACGAAGGAGTGGTCGTTCGCGGACCACACGAGGGTGGACACCTCGATCATGTCCGGCGCGAGGCGGATGCTGTTGACCGACGACGGGCGCCCGCCGCGCATGCGGTTGGACACCGTGCCGGCGGTGGAGATGACGGTGCCCTTCTTCGTGTGCTCGATGTAGTGGATGGCGTCCTGGTGGTCGTGACCGCAAAGCACGAGATCCACGGCCATGTCGGCGAAGGCGCCGAGCACGCGTGAGGTGTGCTTCAGGCCGTGGCGCTGCGACAGCTCGCCCTTGACGGGATTGTGATGCATCACCACCACGCGTGCGTCGCCCGCCGGTGACTCCGCGAAGGTGCGCCGGAGGCGGTCGATCTGCGCGCGCCGGACGATGCCGATGATGGAGATGTCGCGCAGGCGCCACGTCAGGGCCGGCGCGACGACGCCATGCGACGTGTTCAAGCCGGCCAGCGTGACACCGGGAACATGCACAACCGGCTCGATGTCCTCGTCGATGTACTTGCGGTAGTTCTCGAGCATCGCGCGGTCGTCGCCGAGCGCGAAGGGCGACTTCCACCAGGCCACGTCGTGGTTGCCGGGAATGCAGAGGACCTTGCTCGTCGCTTCGGCATGGCGGATGAAGGCGCGCGCCCGCTGGAACTCGCCGGAGCGTGCCCGCTGTGACAAGTCGCCCGAGATGGCGACGACGTCGTAGCGGTAGTTCGTGATCAGCTCTTCCATGGCCTCGTACTGCTCCGGCACCGCGGGGTGCCCGAAGTGCAGGTCCGAGCAATGGAAGAGGGTCGTCGTCGTCACAGGCGCGCGATGATGGCGTCGGTGAATTCGTCGGTGCTCGCGCGGCCGCCGAGGTCGCCGGTCACGTTCCTTCCCTCGCGGATGGTGTCCTCGAGGGCAGAGCGGATGCGCGCCGCGCGGGCGTCGTCGTTCATGTACTCGAGCATCATGCACCCCGCGAGGATGAGTGCTCCCGGGTTTGCAACTCCCTTGCCCGCGATATCTGGCGCCGTGCCGTGCACGGCCTCGAAGATGGCGCCGCCGAGGCCGATGTTCGCGCCTGGTGCGAGGCCGAGGCCGCCGACGAGACCCGAGATCTGGTCCGAGAGGATGTCGCCGAAGAGGTTGGTCGTCACGATGACGTCGAACCGCTCGGGATGCAGCACAAGGTTCATGGCCGTGGCGTCCACGATCATCTCCGTGAACTCGATGCCGGCGTATTCGCGGGCGATCATCCGGCCGACGTCGAGGAACAGGCCCTGGGAGAACTTGAGGATGTTCGCCTTGTGCACGAGCGTGACCTTCTTCCGTCCGTGCTGCACGGCGTAGTCGAACGCGTAGCGTACGATCCGCTCCGACCCCTCGCGCGTGATGACGGCGATGGACTCCGCCGCGGCCCGCGGATCGCTGCCGATCTTGATGTAGTGCTCGATGCCGACGTACAGCCCCTCGGTGTTCTCCCGCACGAGCACGATGTCGATGCCGTCGTAGCGTCCCCCTTGCACGATGGTGCGCGCAGGGCGCACGTTGGCGTAGAGGTCGAAGGTCTTTCGCAGCGCCACGTTGATGGAGCGGAAGCCTTCACCCACGGGCGTCTCGAGCGGACCCTTGAGGGCGATACGCGTGTGCCGGATGGAATCGAGCGTCGCCTCGGGAATGGGATCACCGTACCTGGCGACGCCAGCCATGCCCGCGTCCTGAACGTCGAAGGAGATGTCGGCGCCGGCCGCCTCGAGGATGCGCACGGTGGCGCTGGCGATGGACGGTCCGATGCCGTCGCCCGGAATGAGTGTGACTGGCGTGCCCATATATGATTCCGTTCCGGGCTCAGGGAGCCGCGATCAGGTCTGCGAGATGCGCGGCGAGGCTGCTCAGCACCGCGCGCGAAAGCTGCGGGGCAGGGTCACTGTGCACGCTGCCGATCCAGCGCACGTCGCCCAGGCGTCCGTCCAGGAGCGCGACCTTGAGCACGGCGTCGCCCTGCCCCGTGACCAGCTTCTCGAAGCGCAGCTCCACCGGCACGATCACCGCGCGCGCATCCTCCTGCAGCGCGATCATGGTGCGCAGTTGCGTGGCGAGCGGGTCGCCGAGGCGGGTGCCGGAGACGACGCCGGGATTCCGCAGGATGCCGGCGCCGAGGGAGTACGGATCCGTCGCGTAAGTGGGGGATCCCTTCATCGCGCGCACCAGGTCGGCGGGGTAGATCCACTGCGCGCGCAGTCCGCGCTCGCCGAGCGCCGACGCGATCTCGTCGTCGAGACTGCGCAGGTAGTCGCGCGACTTCGGAATGCCGGCGCTCCATCCCATCGGGTCGCCGGTGACGAGCGTGTACGTCGGCGTCACGATCACGCGCTGCGCGGCGAGTTGCGAGAGCGGGCGCATTGCCGGTTCCGCTGGCGCAGCCGCTTCCTGGGAACTCGTGTTGCCACGGCAGGCCGCGAGCACGAGCGTGAGGCTGCAGAGCAGACGGAGAGAAACGCGCACGGTTCGGTGGGTGAGGGTGAGCGAAGCGAAAGCTAATGCTCCGCCCCTATACGAGCGACGGTTGCGCGTCGCATTGACCCTCCCCGTTCCGCGCCGCAGTTTGGCGGCCATGACTCAGCGACCATCAAGCGTGCTCCACCGCGCGGCCGCGGCTGTCGGCTGGCTCCTCGTGGGCTGCGCGGGCGTCGGTGCACTTGCGTGGCTGGCGCTGTCGCGCGGCGAGCCGGTGAGCGCCGCCTGGCTAGTCGTCGCGGCGACCTGCACGTACGCCATCGCCTACCGCTTCTACAGCGCGTTCATTGCAGCGAAAGTGTTCGCCCTCGACGACGCGCGACAGACGCCGGCGGAGCGGCTGTCGGATGGACGCGACTTCGTGCCGACCAATCGCTGGGTGGTGTTCGGACATCACTTCGCTGCCATCGCGGGACCCGGCCCGCTCGTGGGCCCCACGCTGGCGGCGCAATTCGGCTACCTGCCGGGCATCCTGTGGATCGTCGTGGGCGTGGTGGTTGGCGGCGCCGTGCAGGACTTCGTGATCCTGTGTTCGTCCATCCGCCGTGACGGCAAGTCGCTGGGCCAGATGGCGAAGGAGGAGATCGGGCCCGTCGCGGGATTCACGGCACTCGTCGCCGTACTCGGCATCATGATCGTGCTCATCGCGGTGCTCGGCCTCGTGGTGGTGAACGCGCTGAAGGCGAGCCCCTGGGGCACGGTGACCATCGGCCTGACGATTCCCATCGCCATGTTCATGGGCGTGTACATGCGGTGGCTGCGACCGGGACGCGTGCTCGAGGCGAGCGCGATCGGCCTCGTGCTGCTCGCGCTCTCGCTGTATGCGGGGCGCTGGGTGGCGGGCCAGCCTGACCTGGCGAGCCTGTTCACCCTGAGCGGACGGACGCTGGCGATCCTGCTCATGGTCTATGGCTTCGCCGCATCCGTGCTGCCCGTGTGGTTGCTGCTCGCGCCACGCGACTACCTCTCGGCATTTGTGAAGATCGGCGTAGTACTCGCGCTGGCCGTCGGGATCCTGGTCGTGCTGCCGCCGCTCCAGATGCCCGCGCTCACCCGCTTCACCGACGGCACGGGACCTGTGTTCGCCGGTGCGCTCTTTCCGTTCGCGTTCATCACGATCGCCTGTGGCAGCATCAGTGGATTCCACGCGCTGATCGCGTCGGGGACGACGCCCAAGCTGATCGAGCGCGAGACCGACGCGCGCCTGATCGGCTACGGCGCGATGCTCGTCGAGTCGTTCGTGGCGGTGATGGCCCTCATCGCCGCGTGCGCACTGACGCCGGGTGTCTACTTCGCCATCAACGCGCCCGTCGCGGCGTTGGGCACCACTACCGCGAGCGCGGCGGCCGCGGTCGCACAGTGGGGGTTCGTCGTCACGCCCGCGGAGCTGGACGCGCTGGCGAAGCAGGTGGGCGAGGCGTCGCTGCTGTCGCGCACGGGCGGGGCGCCGAGTCTCGCCGTGGGCATGGCGCACATCTTCTCGCAGCTGTTCGGTGGCCAGACGGCGATGGCCCTGTGGTATCACTTCGCCATCATGTTCGAGGCGCTGTTCATCCTCACTACGCTCGACGCGGGTACGCGCGTCGGTCGGTTCATGCTGCAGGACCTGGGCAGAGTGGTGTGGCCACGATTCGGCCTGACGTCGTGGCAGCCGGCGGTGGTGCTGTCGAGCGCCCTCTTCGTGCTGATGTGGGGCCAATTCCTCTGGCAAGGCGTGAACGATCCGCTCGGCGGCATCAACTCGCTGTGGCCGCTGTTCGGCATCTCGAACCAGTTGCTGGCCGCGGTGGCGCTCTGCGTGGGCACGACGATCATCATCCGCATGGGCAAGGCGCGGTACGCGTTCACGACGCTCGTGCCGCTCGCGTGGCTCGTGATCGTGACGATGACGGCGGGATATCAGAAGATCTTCTCGCCGCTGCCGAAGCTCGGATTCCTCGCGCATGCGAAGACGCTGGCCGCCGCGCGGGCCGCCGGCACGCTGCCGCAGGGGATCAAGTCTGCGCGCGAGCTGGGGCAGATGATCGGCAACGACTACCTGGATGCGGCGGTGGCGGCGTTCTTCCTGCTGGCGGTGCTGGTGATTCTTGGCGACAGCATGTGGGCGTGGTGGAGTGTGCTGCGTGGGCGGAGCGCGATGCGGTCGACGGAAGTGCCCTTTGCGCAGCGTACGGTGGTGGCGGGTGATTGAGCAGGGCGGTGACCATGGAATGACTTGCCATCCTGAGCGCAGCGACCCCTTTGTCATCCTGAGCGCAGCGACCCCTTTGTCATCCTGAGCGCAGCGACCCCCTTTGTCATCCTGAGCGCAGCGACCCCCTTTGTCATCCTGAGCGCAGCGACCCCCTTTGTCATCCTGAGCGCAGCGAAGGATCCGCTTGTCGGAGTCGCAAAGCAGATCCTTCGCTACGCTCAGGATGACAGGGACGTCGCGTGATGAGGACAGAGAACTACAGCCGCATCTTCGCGCTGTTCGAGACGACCATCGCGCCTCCACCCGGAGCGAGGTAACTTCCGTCATGACCGACGCCATCGAACGCATCGCGAAGGTAGTCCGGCGCGTCATCGGCGTGCCGGACTATGATGCGTACCTCGCACATCTCGCGGCCTGTCATCCCGATGAGGCGGCGGTGACGCGGGACGTGTTCCACCGCGACGCGCTCGTGCGCCGACAAGCGAAGGTGGGGAGTCGCTGCTGCTAGCGCACCCTGTCGTCCTGAGCGACAGCCGGCTGTCGTCCTGAGCGCAGCGAAGGACCTGCTTTCGTCGGCCTGAACGGCACCTCGCTGTCGTCCTGAGCGCAGCGAAGGACCTGCTTTGTCTGGCGAACAACCAGATCCTTCGCTGCGCTCAGGATGACAGGGGTTTTGCACCCAACGATTTCCCGCACGCTCACGTTGTCTCCGTGACAGGGACAGCCCGCCCAGACCCGCCCCAACCTCACCGCTGCCAATGCGCTTCGCCGCCCGACTCGCCGTCGCGAGCCTGCTCGCCGCCGTTCCCGCCGTCGCGACCGCCCAGAAGAAGGCCCTCACCCAGGCCGACTGGGACAAGTGGAAGTCCATCCAGGGCCCCGCCATCTCGAATGACGGCAGGTGGGCCCTCTACACATTGGCGCCCCAAGTCGGCGACGGAGAGCTGGTCGTCCGGGCCACGCAGGGGAACACCGAGTTCCACGTCCCGCGCGGCTACATCGGCCGGCCGAACAACGTGCCCGGCGGATTGCGGCCTCGCGTCGCCAACCCCGAAGACGATCCCGCGGCCGCGATGTCCGCGCCCGGGCAGTTCACGGCAGACAGCAAGTACGCCGTCGTGCTCACATACCCAGTGCAGGCCGAGTTCGAGCGCGCGGCGCGCAACCGCCGTGCGGGCGCGGCGATCCAGACCCGCGCCGACCTCGCGATCGTAAGCGTCGCCGACGGCAAGGTCACCACGATCCCCCGCGTGCGCTCGTTCAAGCTGCCGGCAAGCAGCGGCAACTGGATCGCGTTCGTCCCCGGGGATTCCACCGCCGCACCGGACTCCACGGCGGCCGGCCGAGGTGGACGCGGCGCCGGCGGCGCTCCTGCCGACTCATCGGCGCGCGGCGGACGCCGCCAGTACGGCAACGGGCTCGTGCTCCGCAACCTCGCCACGGGTGCCGACGAGCACATCCCCGACGTCAACGCCTTCGTCTTCGACGACAGCGCCAAGGTGCTCGGCTACACGGTCGTCTCGCGCACCGCGGGCCACGACGGCGCCTACGTCCGCAACCTCGCCACCGGCACGACGACGGCGTTGCTCACCGGCGCGGGCGACTACAAGAGCCTCGTGCTCGACCGCGCATCGTCGCAGGCGGCATTCCTCACCAACCGCGACGACTTCGGCAATCCGAAGGCGGGCTGGTCGCTCTACTATGCCCCACTGAAAGGCGACGCGTCCGCGACCGCCGCGGTCACCCCCGCCGCGCTCGCGAAGGGCGTCCGCGTCTCCGACAACGCGACCGTCGCGTTCACGAAGAACGGCAACGCGATCAGCTTCGGCGTCGCGCCGATTCTCGTTGACTCCGTGCCGAGCGACTCGCTCGCCGGCAAGGCAGTGTTCGACCTCTGGCACTACAAGGACGCGCAGCTTCAGCCCACTCAGCGACTCAACGCCGGCCGCGACCGCAACCGCTCGCACCAGAGCCTCTGGTTCATCGGCCAGAAGAAGCTGGTCACGCTCGCGGTGGACTCCCTTCCGACGGTGAACGTGGGCGCGGACGGCCGCGTGGTGCTCGGCACCTCGCGCGAGCGATACAACGTCGAGAGCATGTGGGGCGACGGCGCCACCGACGTCTACATCATCGACGGCACCACCGGCTCGGCGAAGATCGTGAAGGAGCACATCAGCGGGCAGGCGTCGCTCTCCCCCGACGAGAAGTACGTCGCGTTCTTCGACAAGGGCCACTGGTTCACCTACAACGTCGCCAGCGGGAAGACGACCGACATCACCGGTCCCGTGAAGGACGTCAGCTTCGGCCAGGAGACGACCGATACGCCGAGCGTCCCGGGCGCATGGGGCGTGGCCGGTTGGACGAAGGGCGACAAGTCGGTGCTGCTCTACGATCGCTACGACGTGTGGGAAGTGGACCCGAACGCCGCGAAGCCGGCGCTGAACGTCACCGACTCGGTCGGGCGGAAGAACAACACGGTGCTGCGCCTGGTGCAGCTCAGTGGTCGCGGTGCTCGTGGCGGCGGCGGTGGTGGCGGGTTCGGCGCCGGCGCGGACAGCTCGAACGCGTACGACGCCAACGCGCCGCTCTTCCTCCACGCGCTCAACGAGGAGACGAAGGCCGCGGGTTTCTATCGCGACCAGCTCGGCGCCAATCGCGCGCCCGAGCCGGTCGTCATGGCGGACGTCGCGTGGGGCACGCCGATTAAGGCGAAGAATGCCGAGGAGTACCTGATCACGAGGGGCACGTTCGTGGATTTTCCGAATCTCTATGCTGGCCAGTCGCTCACGAGCCTGACGAAGATCTCCGACGCGAATCCGCAGCAGAAGGACTACAACTGGGCGACGGTCGAGCTGGTGCACTGGATCAGCACCGACGGCTTCGAGCAGAAGGGCATGCTCTACAAGCCGGAGAACTTCGACCCGACGAAGAAGTACCCGATGATCTCGTACTTCTACGAGCAACTCTCCAACGGCCTGCACACCTACGTGCCGCCCAACGGACGCAATGTCATCAACCCGACCCACTACGCGTCGAACGGCTACCTCGTGTTCGAGCCGGACATCCACTACGAGGTCGGCTATCCGGGGCCGAGCGCGATGAAGTCCGTGGTGCCCGGTGTGCAGATGCTGCTTCAGCACAGCTATGTCGACGCGAAGCATCTCGGCCTGCAGGGGCAGTCCTGGGGTGGCTACCAGACGCTGTACATGATCACGCAGACGAAGATGTTCGCCGCGGCCATGGCGGGCGCGCCGGTGGTGAACATGACGAGCGCCTACGGCGGCATCCGCTGGGGCACCGGAGTCGCGCGTGCCTTCCAGTACGAGGTGGGCCAGAGCCGCATCGGCGGCAGCATCTGGGAAACGCCGATGCGCTACATCGAGAACTCGCCGCTCTTCTGGCTCGACAAGGTGACGACGCCGCTGTTCATCATGAACAACGAT
Organism: Gemmatimonadales bacterium; assembly: GCA_038236775.1. GTDB lineage: Bacteria > Gemmatimonadota > Gemmatimonadetes > Gemmatimonadales > Gemmatimonadaceae > AG11. The sequence goes on along the minus strand of JBBRZK010000011.1, from coordinate 65,375 downwards.
GCGGACGATGCGGTGCCCTGGTACCAGGGCATCGAGACGTTCGTCGGCATGCGTCGGCTCGGGAAGGAGGTGTACTTCATCGACTACAACAACGACGTGCACAACCCGGCGAGCCGCGCGAACCAGAAGGACATCGCGATGCGCATGCAGCAGTTCTTCGACAACAAGCTGAAGGGCGCGCCGGCGCCGGACTGGATGGTCCACGGCATCCCGTATCGCGACAAGGGGCGCGACCAGATCTCTGCGGGCGCCGCGGGGACGCCGTGACCTTGTCATCCTGAGCGCAGCGACACCCTGTCATCCTGAGCGCAGCGAAGGATCTGCTTCTCAGCCGGAGGAACAAGCAGATCCTTCGCTCCGCTCAGGATGACGAAGGTGCGCTCAGGATGACGTTGCGGGCTTGTAGAGCACCATCATCCCCACCGCCGCCGCAAGCGCGAACGACGCCCCCATCACGAACGCCGCAGCTGGCCCCTGGTGGTCCCACACGAACCCGAACAGGAGCGACGCCGGCAGCGCGCCAAAGCCGAGCGCGAGGTTGTACCACCCGAACGCCGTCCCGCGCCGTGCCGGCCCCACGAGGTCCGCGATCAGCGCGCGTTCGCTCCCCTCGGTGAGCCCGAAGAAGATCCCGTACACGCCGAACAGCGCCCACGCCTGCCACGCCACGCCCGCGCGCGCGAAGCCGAAGTACACCGCCGCGTAAAGCAGCCACCCCGCGATCAGCGTAGGCCGCCGGCCGATGCGGTCCGACAGCGCCCCGCCCGGCACGCTCGCCGCCGACTTCACCACATGCAGCGCCGCCCACAGGATCGGCGCGAGCGCCACCGGAACGCCAAGCTGGTTCGCACGCAGGAGGAGGAAGGCGTCCGTCGAGTTGCCGAGCGTGAACAGCAGGATCACGAACATCACGCGCCAGAACTGGCGGCCGAGTGGCTTCGACAGGTCCGGCGGGCCTGCGGACACCTGCTCCGCCGGTCGCGGAATGTCGCGCACGAACAGGATCACCACGAGCAGCGACAGCACCCCCGGAATCGCCGCCAGCCAGAACACCGTCCGCATCTCCGCCCAGTGTTGGCTGAGCAGCAGGTAGGCGATGAGCGGACCGAGCACGCCGCCGATGTGGTCGCCGGTTCGCTGCACGCCGAACGCCTTGCCGCGAATGCTGGGGTCCACCGACTCGGCCAGCAGCGCATCGCGCGGCGCATTCCGAAGTCCCTTCCCCACGCGGTCCGCCACGCGGATACCCAGCACCTGAGTCGCCGACTGCGCGATGGCGACGAGCGGCCGCATCAGCGTCGCCACCCCGTAGCCGACCACGACGAGCATCTTCCGCTTCCGCACACGGTCCGACCACCAGCCACTCGCCAGCTTCAGCAGTGCCGCCGTGGTCTCCGCCGCGCCCTCGATCGCGCCGATGAAGCTGGCATTGGCGCCGAGCACCGTCGTGAGGAACACCGGCAGCAGCGGATAGATCATCTCACTCGAGACGTCCGTGAAGAAGCTCACGGTGGCGAGCGCGTAGACGTTGCGGCCGAGTCGGTGCCGGTTCGGTTCGTTGGTCATCGCGCACTCGCGGCGTGAGTCCGCACCTTGCGCGGCGCGCAGGCTCCCTGCCATAGATAGGTCATGCGCTCAGGCACTGCAGTGCCCGGTGACGGTATCGAAGTGCTGTTCCAGCGGCTGGAGCCCGCCCGTGCGCGGCTCGCGGCGCGCGACGAGCACCTCGTCCGCACGCAGATCGCACTCTCGGAAATTCCGTCGCCCACTGGCGCCGAGGCGGAGCGCGGTGCCAGCGTCGCCGCGCGCTTCCGCGCCCTCGGCCTTGTCGACGTCCATGTCGACGCCGCGGGCAACGTGCTCGGCATGCGCGCGGGAACCGATGACGTCGCCCCCGTGGTGATGTGCGCGCATCTCGACACGATTTTCCCCGCCGGCACACCGGTGGCCGTCGCGCGTGACGGACCGCAGCTCAGCGGTCCCGGTATCGTGGACAACTCGCGCGGTCTCGCGGCGATGCTCGCCCTGGCCGAGGTAGTCGATGGGCGACTGCTGCGCACGAGGCGGCCGGTGCTGTTCGCGGCGACCGTCGGTGAAGAGGGCGCAGGCAACCTGCGCGGCGTGAAGCACCTCTTCAGCGGCGCGTTGGCCGATGCGTCAGCGTGCATCGCGCTCGACGGTGCTGGCGACGACCGCATCGTCACGTGCGCACTCGGCGCCCGACGGTTTCGCGTCACCTTTCACGGCCCCGGTGGACACAGCTGGGCGTCGTTCGGTGTACCGAATCCGGTGCATGCGGCAGGCGCGACGGCCGCAAAGCTCGCCGCGCTCCCACTCCCGCGCGCACCGCGCACGACGCTGTCGGTCTGCCGCATCGGCGGCGGATTGAGCGTCAACGCCATTCCCGACGAAGCGTGGGTGGAGATCGACCTCCGATCCTCGAACGCCGACGTGCTCGATCGCTGCGTGGCGGACATCCAGCAGGCCGTGCGCGCCGCGGTGCGCGAGGAGAATGCACGCCGCACCCCGGGTGCGACGCCGCTCTCGGCCACCGTCGAGGTGATCGGCGACCGGCCATGCGGCGAGGTGGACGCCGGCCATCCCCTCGTCCGCGCGGCGGAGGGCGCCACGCGTGCCATCGGTCGGGAACCGGAGCTCGCCACCGCCTCCACCGACGCGAACATCCCCATCAGCCTCGGCATCCCGGCCGTCGCCATCGGCGCGGGCGGACGTGGCGGTGGCGTGCACACGTCCGCCGAGTGGTTCGACAATACCAACGGCGCACTCGGTGTGGCGCGCGCCCTCACGCTGCTCGTTGCCGCGGCGGAGGTCACCGGCGACGCCTGACGTCAGGCGTCGCCGCGAATCTCGGAATGGTCGCTGACGGTGAGCTCGCCGCGCAGCCCCGCGATCGTCACTTCGTCGCCGATGAGGGAATTGTGCAGCGTGGAGTGCGTCACGCGGCCCTTCTTCCCGATGATCGTGTGCGTGAGCGTCGAGCTCTCGATCACGCTGCCTGCGCCGATGGACACGTTCGGCCCGATCACCGAGTTCGACATCGTGACGTTGTCCTCGATGTAGACGGGGTCGTGGATCGTTACGCTCTTCTCGATGTTCGCCGGCCGGCGCGCGGCGCCCTTGGAGAGTACCGTCTCGTTCGTCTCCAGCAGCGTATCGAGCTTGCCCGCGTCGTACCAGCCCTCGACGTCCACGACCTGGATCTTCGCGCCCTTGTCGATCATGTACTGAAAGGCATCCGTGAGGTAGTACTCGCCCTTGTTCTTCGGCTGGGTGAGCACGTGGTCGATGCCCTCGAACAGCAGCTTCCAGTTCTTGATGTAATAGAGGCCGATGTTGGCCCGCTTCGAGATGGGCGTCGTCGGCTTCTCGATGATCTGCGTCATGTTGCCGTTCTTGTCGGTCACGACCACGCCGAAGCGCTGGTAGTCCTCGACTTCCTTCACCCAGATGATGCCGTCGGCGTCCGTCGTCTTGATCACGGACAGGTCCGTCTCGAAGATCGTGTCGACGAAGATGATCAGCACGTCCTGGTCGACCCACGGCTGCGCGAGCTTCACCGCGCCCGCGGTGCCGTCCTGGACCGTCTGCTCCACGAACACAGCCGGCAGCGACGCGAACTGCTCCTTCGTGTATGCCTCGACCTTCTCCTTGAGGTGGCCGGTGACGTAGATGACCTGATCCACGCCGCCGAGCTTCTGGAGGTCCTCGAGGATGTACGCCATCACCGGCTTGCCGGCGATCTTCAGCATCGGCTTCGGCACGAGGTGCGTGTGCGGGCGGAGCCGTGTTCCCTTGCCGGCCAGCGGAATGATGACTTTCATGGTGCGCTCGTTCCCTCTCGTCCGTAAGCGTCCTGGAGGCGCACGACGTCATCGAGGTGCGGCGTGCTCGCCTCGAGCACGTCGCAGTCCGTGACCGCCTCCATGCAGTGAATCGTGCCGGGTGTGATGCGGAAGGCTTCTCCCACTGCAAGCTTCATGTCCACGGGTCGATCGCTCCCCTCGAGCTGCACACAATACTGCAGCTCGCCCGAGAGCAGGTACACCGTCTCGTCCTTCTGCACGTGATACTGCACCGACAGCTTGTTGCCCGCCGTGATGTGCAGGATCTTGCCGACGTACAGGTCCGTCGCGGCCCAGATGATCTCGTGGCCCCATGGCTTGGGGACGCGGCGAACTTCGGTCCGACCACTCATGGCTTTCGGGTACGGGTCTCGCTGCGCGGGCGCAGGCGCGCCGCGGCGACAGACAATATCACCCGCGACGCTCGTCCCCACTAGGCGCACATGTCATCCTGAGCGCAGCGCAGGATCTGCTTCCCCATCCGCAGAAGCAGATCCTTCGCCTGTGGCTCAGGCTGACAATGATCACAGACTCACCCCCCTCAGCCCTCTCGCCCGCTCCCGACTCACCGCCAGCCGCGACCCGTCGCGCATCTGGGCCACCACGCGACCCGCATCCCGCGCGCCGGAACCCCGCGACATGATCCAGGTTCACGATGCACGTCCGATGGATCCGCACGAACCGCGCTGGGTCGAGCCGTGCCTCCAGCCGGTTGAGCGCCAGGTGCAGCATGTACCGGCTGCGGCCGGCGTGCACCACCATGTAGTCCCCCGACGAGTCGAACCAGCTTGCGTCCTGCACCGTCACGGGAATCACGCCACCGCCGGACCGCACGAACATCCTCGCGATGGTGCAGGTCGAGGGGCTCGTCATCGCGCTCATGAGCTGGGCGCTGGCGGTGCCCTTGTCGCTGCCGATGAGCGCGTTGCTCGGCAAGGCCTTCAGCCGCATAATGCTCGAGGTGCCCGTGCGACTTGCGCCCGAGCCCTCCGGCGTGGTTACGTGGCTCGGCGTTGTGATCGTGCTGTCGGTACTCGCCTGCGCGTGGCCCGCGCTGCGCGCCACGCAGATCACGACGGCAACGGCGCTCGCGTATGAGTGAACGCGAGTGTGCTACTTGCCGGTCGCACGTGACAATCCCACAGGAGACCCCCAATGCTCATGCACGTCCGGCTCGGCCACGTCGCGGTTGCGGCAGCCCTGCTCGTTTCCGCCTGCAAGTCATCGGAGAAGGCCCCTGTCGCTGACACAGCGACGGCCGCCACCTCGACATCGGCCGCGATCGCATGTCCCGACACGGCCAGCTCTCTCATGCTGCCCGCCGGCTTCTGCGCCACGGTGTTCGCCGACAGCGTCGCGCACGGGCGACACGTCGTCGTCGCGTCCAACGGCGACGTCTACATCACCATCGACGGCACCGGTGGTGGCAAGTCCGCGCCGCCGCCGTCGGTTTCGTTCGTCGCGCTTCGCGACACCAATCATGACGGCCATGCCGATCTCATGAAGCGGGTCGGGACCATCGGCAACACGGGCGTGGGCCTCACCAACGGCTACCTCTACGTGGATGAGGGCAAGCAGGTCGTGCGCTACCAGCGCTCGGATTCCGCGCTCGTGCCCGAAGGCAAGCGTGAAGTCGTGGTGGAAGGCATCCCGCTCGACCCGGGGCACCGCGCGCGCAACTTCGTGATCGGCAACGACGGCATGCTCATCCTGAACGTCGGCTCCCCGTCGAACAGCTGCCAGGTCAAGGACCGCGCGAACCAGTCGCCCGGCAAGGATCCCTGTCCCGAGCTGGCCACGCGCGCCGGACTGTTCCGCTTCGACGCCGGCAAGACGAACCAGCACTTCTCCGCCGCCGCGCGATACGCCACCGGCATCCGCAACGGCATGGGGCTCGACTACGGCCCGGATGGAAAGTTGTACGCCACGCAGCATGGGCGTGACCAGCTGCACGACAACTGGCCCACGCTGTTCCCCACCACGCAGTACCAGGCGGAGAATCCCGCCGAGGAGCTCGTGCAGGTGAACGAGAAGGACGACTTCGGCTGGCCGTACTGCTACTACGCGGTGGACCAGGAGAAGCTCGTCGACGCGCCGGAGTATGGCGGCGACGGGAAGAAGTCGTCGCGGTGCGACAGCAAGAAGGAGCCGGTGGCGGCGTTCCCGGGCCACTGGGCACCCATGTCGCTGCTCTTCTACAAGGGCTCGGCGTTCCCCGCGCGCTACAAGGACGGCGCATTCATCGCCTTCCACGGGTCGTGGAACCGCGCGCCCGAGCCGCAGGCCGGCTACAAGGTCGTCTTCCAGCCGCTGGCCAATGGCGCGGTGTCCGCGCCGTACGAAGTGTTCGCTGACGGGTTCGCCGGCGTTCCCGCAGCGCAGCTTCAGCCGGGCACGGCGAGGCATCGCCCCACCGGCCTCGCCGCGGGGCCGGACGGCGCGCTCTACGTCACGGACGACATGGGCGGTCGCGTCTACCGGATCACCGCCGGGAGCGGCGCGAAGTAGCCAGCTCCTGCGTCGTCACCGTCACTCGCGGATGCACGAAGGGCCACCCGATCTTGGGTGGCCCTTTGTCATCCTGAGCGGAGCGAAGGATCTGCCCCTGTCATCCTGAGCGGAGCGAAGGATCTGCCCCTGTCATCCTGAGCGGAGCGAAGGATCTGCCCCTGTCATCCTGAGCGGAGCGAAGGATCTGCTTGCCCAGGCTCTCACCCCCCACTACCCGCGATCAGCGCGCGCCCTGGCCCGCCAGCATCCGGCGCCGCAGCGACATCAGCCGCTTGCGCACCGAACCGTCCAGCACCGTGTCGCCGACATGCACGATCACGCCGCCCATGAGCGACGGATCCACGGACAGGTGCGGCACCACGTCCTTGCCGAACATCCGCGAGAGCTGCTGCGCGATCGCGGACGCCTCGCCTTCGCTCGCTTCGCGCGCGACGGTCACGCGCGCATGCAGGCGTCCCTCCGCGGCATCCACGAGGTCGAGATACTCGCGCGCGATTTCCGGAATGAGCATCTGCCGGCGGTGCGAGACGAGCGACTGCAGGAAGCGCAGCATGTTGCGCGGCATCCGGTCGGCGAACGCCGCCGTGAGCACCGCGTTCTTCTCGGCCGCCCCGACGAGCGGCGACTCGAGGAAGAGGCGCAGCGGCGGGTTCGCGTCCATCGCGTCCGCGAGCTCGGTGATCGTGGTGCCCCACCCGCGAAGATCCTTCGCGTTGCCCGCGAGGACGAGCAGCGTCTCCGCGTAGTTGCGGGCGATCGTGGTATCGCGCATCGCTTATCGGCTCGCCGTCACGGCGGCGGGCGTCACGCTGGCCAGGAAGTTCTCGACGAGCTTGCGGTTGCTGTCCTGGTCGAGGTTCTTCTCGATCACCTTCGACGCGCCGGCAATGGCCAGGTCCACGGCCTCGCGGCGCAGCTCGGCGATGGCGCGGGTCTTCTCGCTCTCGATTTCCTGGCGAGCGCGAGCGAGCATGGCAGCCTGCTCCGCATGCGCCTGCTCCACGAGCTCGGAGCGCACGCGCTCCGCGGCCGCGCGGGCGTCGGCGATGATCTTCTGCGCCTCGCCACGCGACGCGTCGAGGTTCGCGCGATGCTCGGCGAGCAGGCGCGCGGCCTCCGCGCGATCGAGCTTCGCGGCGTTGATCGCGTCCTCGAGCGCCTGCTCGCGCGCCTCGACCGACTTCAGGATCGGGCCGAACGCGAACACCTTCAGGATGATGAACAGCCCGACGAAGACGAAGAGCGTCCACGCCATCAAGCCGTAGTTGGGATCGAGCAGGTTGGTGTTCGCCGGCTCGGCCAGTGCGGGCGAGGCGGAGAGCGCGAGCAGCGCGAACGAGCGGAACAGGGTGCGCATCGGAAGTCAATATGAGGAGAAAGGCCCGCCGGTACCCCGGGGCACCGGCGGGCCGGAAGTATTAGAGCTTGCCCTGCATCTGGAACGCGATGACGACGCCGAACAGCGCGGCGCCTTCGATGAGCGCGGCGAAGATCAGCGCGGCCGTCTGGATCTTGCCCGCGGCTTCCGGCTGGCGCGCCATGCCCTCGACAGCCTGGCCGCCGATGCGGCCGATGCCGATGCCCGCGCCGATGACGGCGAGGCCGGCACCGAGGCCAGCGCCCACACCCACGAGGCCGCGGCCGTTGTCAGTCGCTGCCTGGAGCAGCGGAAGAATCGCATGAACCATTGTCGGTCTCCGAATCGTGCAACGTGATGAATCGTATCAGCGCCCGCGGCGTGAGCCGCCGTCCGCCACCGAGACCCGGGTCTCAACGGACATCACCGGCCGTCCGGCCGGCTACTGCACGCCTGGGAGGCGACTCCAGTCGTGTCCTGCTTGTCTGTCATCTTGCGCGCAGCCTGTTGTCATCCTGAGCGCCGCGAAGGATCTGCTTCTTGTTGTCATCCTGAGCGCCGCGAAGGATCTGCTTCTTGTTGTCATCCCGAGCGCCGCGAAGGATCTGCTTTAGTGGTGCCCCTCACGCATCTGCCCGATGAACACCGACGCCAGCAGCGCGAAGATGAATGCCTGCAGAAACGACACGAACAGCTCGAGCATCATGATGCCCACGGCCATGCCCAGCGGAGCGAGCCCGATCGCATAGCTCTTGAATGCGAACACCAGCCCGATGAGCGCCAGCACAACGATGTGCCCCGCCGTCATGTTCGCGAACAGTCGGATCGCCAGCGCGAACGGCTTCGTCAGCTTGCCCACGAACTCGATCGGCGACATCAGCAGGAACATCAGCGGCCGCATCACCACCGGCAACTCGTTGTTCCAGTAGAAAATGGTGCGAAGGTAGCCCAGCCCGTTCGCCCGCACGCCCGCACCCTCCACCACGATCGCCGTGATGATGGCGAGGGTCGCGGTCACGGAGATGTTGCCAGTCACCGTCGACCCGTAAGGAATGAGCCCGAGCAGGTTGGCGAACAGGATGAAGAAGAACAGCGTGAGGATGAACGGCGCGTACCTCTCGCCGTGCGGCCCGAGGTTCGGGATCGCGACCTCGTTCCGGATGTACAGGACCATCGCCTCGATGCCGGACGCGAACCCCTTGGGGCGACCGGCCTCGTGCGTGTGCCGCACGTGCGCGCGGGCGGCCGTGATCAGCACGACGCAGCAGAGGAACGCGGCGAAGAGCATGAACACGACGTGCTTTGTGGGCGACAGGTCGATCGCGACCGTGCCCAGGTGGATCGGGGCCCAGCGCGGGAGCTCCACCTCGCGGGTCTCCCAGATGCGCCAGCCGTTCGGCACCTCGAGGCAGTGCGCATCCGTGATGTGCGGCGAGATGTAGTCACCCGGCGCGTATTCCTCGCACCCGCCATGATGCTCAACTTCCGCCACGGCCGATCCCTGATGGACCTCGTTCCCGGTGACGAGTGCGGCGTGCGACGCCGCTGAATCGAGCGTCTGCGCAGGTGAGACGGTCGCGGAATCGGCACGCGGGGCAGCCGGGCTGGCCGCAGGCACCTGGGCGCCGAGCGTCGAGCCGGCGAACAGCAGGGCGAGTAGTAGGGAACCGGTCTTCATACGTTGAGCAGCGGCGGTTCGATCAGTTCGGTCAGGAAGAAATATGTCGCAAGGCTCAGGAGCGCCGCATTCGACGGCAGTCCGAGCGCTCGACTCGCGAAACCAAAGACAATCAGGGCCAGCAGGCAGATCACGGCGCCCAGCCCCCATCCGGCGATCCCATGTCCTCCCTCCACGAGGGAGCGCGCGATCGCAAACGCCACCAGCTGTACCACGAACGCCACGAGGGCGCTCACCCACACCGCCACCCGCTCCGGCGAGGTGCCGAACACGGCGGTGAATACTCCGCCGGCCAGCCCGATCGCCACCACGCACGCCAACCCGTACAACAGCACCGCTCGGCCCATGCTCTTCCCTGTCGTCATGTCCGGCCGTCGCGCCGCGCCTCCCGAGCCGCATCCTCGCGCGCCTGTGCCGCCATGAGCTTGCGGTACATGCTGTAGAAGCTCAGTCCCGCTCCGAGGAAGACCCCAATGATGAGGAACCACGGTGCCGAACCAAGCTTCTTGTCGATCCACTGACCTGCATAGAGTCCCCCGAGGATCGAGATGGCAAACTGCAGCCCGATCCCGGCGAATTCGGCGCCCGAAGGCCCGTCCTGAGCCGCCTTCCGCGCAGCCTCCGCGCTCGGGCGTGGGTCCTCCGGTGTCCCTGTCATGCGAGGCGGAATCTAGCGCTTGTGAAATTTTTCGCAAGCGATTTACCCCCGATAACCGAACAGCCTCCGAAGACTCTCGTGTCACCGCGCAAGTGTAATCACCATCACAACTTTCGTTGTGACGGTTCATGTTGACTATTCGTCAAGATGTTGATAAGTTCGCATCCTGTCGGATGTGTGAGCGGACGCCCGCTCAGCTATCGACACCGAGCCCCGATCGGTCTGGACATGAATACGCGTTTGCTCATCACACTTCTCTGTGCCGGAGCCGTTGCTCTCGCCTGCGGCTCCCTGACCCGCCACGACGCGGCCGCGCAGGAAAAAGCGGCACCAGTCAGCCACGCTGCCCGAAAGACTGCCACAGACGCCGCGAAACCGCCCGTCAACGGCAAGTTCGCCGTGAAGATCGAGCCGCATGCCTTGCACTTTGCGCTCGACCTCACCAACGACAGCAAGAAGCACGTCGAGCTCACGTTTCCCAATGGCCAGCAGTACGACTTCGCCGTCGTCGATTCCGTTGGACGCGAAGTGTACCGCTGGGGCGCCGGCCGCATGTTCACGCAGTCGGTGCAGAACAAGCTGATCGACGGGCAGAAGACGATGCAGATCGACGAGCGCGCCGAGATGACGCTCCCGCACGGACGCTACGTCGCCGTCGCCACGCTGCGCAGCTCGAATTATCCCATGACGCAGCGCTCGGAGTTCGAACTGCGCTGATCGGCCCTCCATCCTGTTGTTCGCTGCGCCGCTCCGCTTCGGGGCGGCGCGATTCGTTTGGAGACATCCGTTCGAACGGATATTCGGCGGAAGCGTCGAGTGCCGCAGCATTCTCGGGCACGGCGTCTGCCATGCTCCGTCGCACCATGGCATCCATCTGGAAAGGCGCCCTCGCGTTCGGGCTCGTGAACATCCCGGTCGAACTGCGCTCCGCGGTGCGAAGCGCCGAGAAGCTCTCGTTCCGCCTGCTCGACAAGAAGCATCACAAGCCCATCAAGCTCGAGCGGGTGTCCACCGTCGACGGCGCCATCGTGCCGTGGGACGACATCGTGAAGGGCTACGAGATCACGAAGGACAAGTTCGTCATCGTGGACGATGCCGAGTTCGAGTCGGCGGCGGTGGAGATGTCGCGCGTGCTCGACATGACGGACTTTGTCCCCGCCGACTCCATCGACCCACGCTACTTCGACACGCCGTATTTCCTCGTGCCGCAGAAGGGCGGTGAGAAAGCGTACGCATTGCTGCGCGACGCGCTCGCCGACACGGGGAAGGTCGGCATCGGCACGTTCGCCATGCGCCAGCGGCAGCACCTCGCTGCCGTGAAGCCGATGGGCGACGCCCTCGTGCTCGAGCTCATGCGGTTCGAGGAGGAGCTCGTCGACCCGGCGGAGCTGCACTTCCCGTCCGCGGCGGAAGCGAAGGTGCGGCCCCCGGAACGCGCCATGGCCGTGCAGCTCATCGAGAACCTCGCCGACGCGTTCGATCCGTCGAAATACAAGGACGAATACCTGGACCGGCTGCGCGCGATCATCAAGGCCAAGGCGAAAGGCAAGCCGCTCGCCGTGGCCGACGTCGCGGAGCCGGAGGGCACGAAGGTCGTGGACCTCGTCGCGCGGCTGCAGGAGAGCTTGGCGGCGAGCGGCTCCGGCCGTCGCCAGGCGAAGAAGTCGGCGTCCGCGAAGCACGGCACGCGCGCGAAGAAGACCGCGCGCAAGACCGCACGACGGACGAAGTCGGCCTAGCTCGGCGCGGACTCGCGCAAGCCGTCGACGATCACGCCCAGGTCTGCCGAGAGGTCCCCACCGCGGCGCACGAAGATGGCGCCAAGATCCCCCGCATCGGACCGGCTTTCGAAGAGGGAATCGGACGCCACCACGACAATGCGGATGTGCGCGGACGTCCGGTCGGTGGACAACGCCATCGTCCACGCGGACGCCGCCTCGCTCCATCGCTCCAGGTCGAGCACCACAAGATCCACCGGCCGGCCCGACGCGCCCAGGAGCGCATTTGCCTCCATGAGTCCCGACACCACGTCCAGTGAGAGCGCGTCCGACGCCGCGAGCTCGTCGTAGCGGTGTCGCGCATCCGGCTGGTCGTGCACGAGCAAGACGCGCGGCACCTGCGCGCCGACCAGGTTGCGCCCGATCATGTCGATCAGGGCATCGCGCGTCACCGGCTTGTCAATGAAGTCCACCGCGCCCAGCAGCCGGCCGCGCCGCTCGTGCGCGACGCCGCTCACGATCACGACGGGGATGTCGTGCAGCTCCGGCGACGCCTTGATCTCGCGCAGCGCTTCCCATCCGTTCTTGCGCGGCATCATGACGTCCAGCGTGATGAGTTGCGGGCGCACGCGTGTCGCGAGGGCGATGCCTTCGTCCGCGGTGGCTGCGGTGATCACCTCGCATCCCAGGTCGCCGAGCTGGTGCTCGAGGATGGTGCGCGCATCGAACTCATCGTCGATCACCAGCACGCGGAACGGCGGATGCGGCGCCTGGCGTGCGGCGAGCGAGCGCTCGACCACCGCGTGCAGTTCGCGCGTGCCGCGCGTCGCGGCGATCGCCTGCCCCTCGCCGGCAATGACCACGCTGAACGTCGATCCTGACCCGACGGTGCTCGTCACCTCGATGTCCCAGCCCATGAGGTGGGCGAGCGAGCGCGTGATGGTGAGGCCGAGGCCCGTACCCCCGTACTGGCGCGAGGTGGTTTCGTCTTCCTGCTGGAACGGCTCGAACACGGCCGCAAGCCGATCGGGCGCGATGCCGATGCCCGTGTCGACGACGTCGATGCGCGCCGGCAGATGCGTGTGGGGATCCATGACCAGCCGGAGCGTCACCGTACCCTGGTGCGTGAACTTCACGGCGTTCCCGATCAGGTTCAGCACGATCTGCTTCAGCCGCGACCGGTCCGTGTGGAGCAGCGCCACCGGCGGCGCCTCCACCACCAGCGTCATCTCGCGCGCCTCGGCCTGCGGCTCCATCTCGGCCAGCGTCTCGCGGAGGAGCGCCGCGACGTCCACCGTCCGGAGGTCGAGCTCCGTCTGCCGCGCGTCGATCTTGGAGAGGTCGAGTACGCCGTTGATGAGTGTGAGGAGGTGCGAGCCGTTGGCGCTGATGCGCGACAGGTACTTCACGTCCTGCGCGTGCAGGTTGCCCGCGATGTTGCGGAGCAGGATGTTCGCGAAGCCGATGATCGAGTTGAGGGGCGTGCGAAGTTCGTGGCTCATGTTCGCCAGGAAGTTGCTCTTCGCGGCGTTGGCCGACTCGGCGGAGGCGAGGGCGCGCTCCAGCTCGGCCGAGCGGTCCTCGAGCTCGACCCCCTTCTCCGCGATCTCCACGTGCTGGCGGCGGATCTGCCGGCTGTACTTGATGACGTTCTGTGACTGCACGAACGTCGTGTAGCCGAAGACGGAGCTGAACGTCACGAGCACCAGGATGCTGAGCACCTGGATGAGAAGCGATGCGCCGAGGAGATCGGCGTGAACGCCGACCAGCGCGGTGGTGGCGAGGATGCCGCACAGGTAGAGCGCGAGCCCGCGCCAGGCGAGCCGCAGCCCGCCATTCAGCACGTTGCCCGAGTTGATGCCGAGGAATCCGGTCGCGTTCGGGAACAGGGAAAACCCCGTGAGCGGCACCACGACCCCGATGAAGAACGAGTCGATGAGCAGGTTCCGCAGCTCGGCAGCCTTGGTGTCGCGGCTCCGGCGCGCGATCCGGTAACCGAGGTGCGGCCACAGGAGAAGGTGCCACACGAGCAACGCCCACACCCAGGGCGACGTTGCGCGCGGCCACATGTACAGCCCGTAGAGGAGCAGGTACATGGGGTAGGTGAAGACTCTCACCATGTAGTCCAGCCGCACGATGCGGTGGATGCGCGCGGGGTATTCTGTCGTGACGCTGACGGTTTCGCTCATCAAGTAGTCTGCGTGGTGAAGCCGAGACCGTTCCAGTATACCAGCTTGGTATCGGCATGTCGGCGGGCTTTCACAACCAGCACGCCCGCGCTGGCGTCCGGATGCGCATCGGTTCCCGGCCGCCGGGCGTAGTACGACGGGGGCATGGCCGACCTCGCCGCCTCCCCGTCACTTCTGGCACCGCGGATCAGGCGGTAACCTTCTGGATCCGGCGGCTGTCCCACCTTCGTGCCCAACCCGATCACGTGACGAGCACCTTGAAAGCCAGCAATTCGCGCGACGACAGCGGGGATCCCGAGCTGCTCGACCGACTCGCCACCGCGCGGGCGGCGCTGAATGCGCAGATCGGCCGCCGCATCATCGGGCAGCGGGAGGTCGTGGACAACCTCGTCGCCGCCATTCTCGCGGGAGGACACGCCCTCCTCGTCGGCGTGCCCGGCCTCGCGAAGACCCTCCTGGTGCAGACCGTGGCGGAAGCGCTCGACCTGCAGTTCTCCCGCGTGCAGTTCACCCCCGACCTGATGCCGAGCGACATCACCGGCACCGAGATCATGGAAGAGGAGCATGCCGGGGGACGTCGCTTCTTCAAGTTCGTGCAGGGCCCGGTGTTCGCCAACATCGTGCTGGCGGATGAAATCAACCGCGCTCCGCCGAAGACGCAGGCCGCGCTCCTTCAGGCGATGCAGGAGCATGCGGTGACGGCGGCCGGGAAGACCCATCGGCTGCCCGAGCCATTCTTCGTGCTGGCGACGCAGAATCCCATTGAGCAGGAAGGCACCTATCCGCTGCCGGAAGCGCAGCTCGACCGGTTCATGGTGCAGCTGACCGTGGGGTATCCGAGCCGCGAGGAGGAGGAGCGGATCGTGGTGGAGACCACGTCCGACCAGTCGGTGGCAGTCGAGCCGGTGCTGACGGGCGTGCAGCTCAGCGCCCTGCTTCGGCTCGTGCGTCGGCTGCCTGCGGCACCGAGCATCGTGAGTTACGCAGTGAAGCTCGCGCGGTCGACGCGTCCGGATAGTCCGGAGGCGACAGCGATGGTGAAGAAGTACGTGAGCTGGGGCGCGGGACCGCGGGCGTCGCAGTACCTGATCCTGGGGGCGAAGGCGCGGGCCGCGATGGATGGTCGGGCGATGCCGGACCTTGATGATGTCTCGGCGATGGCGCTGCCGGTGCTGGGGCATCGGGTGGTGCTGAATTTCCAGGCGGAGGCGGAGGGGATCACCTCGGCGTCGCTGATTGGGGCGTTGGACACGCGGTAAGTACTGCGTGCATACCGTGTTACTCGCAGTCTTGTTGCCTCACTGGCTGCTCTTAGCCTAGACTGTAGGACCGGACCATCATTGTCTTTGCGCGGGCAAGAATGACGCGGCGATGACGGGGTCTGAGAGCTTTTCGATGCGCTTCGCGCTCAGACATTCTGGCGTCTACTGCTTCGTGGTGCCTCCATGCATTTGCGCATTCTTGGTGAGTCCGTCATCACGCTTAGAGACCGCGATTACACACCAGGAGCGCCGCAATTCTTCGCACTGCTACTTCGCCTAGCCGCCGACTCCGATCTATCGTTCCAGAGGCAGGTGCTATCCTCCTTAGTCTTCCGGGACGCTCCAAACGACGCAGCGGCTACTCATAGTATCCGCCAGATGATATACACCGCCATTAAGCGCGGGGCGCCTCTTTCAACTACGGCTCGCTCTGTCAAGTTACGGTCCAAAGACTTAACTACCGACATCGACGCGTTGCTGAATGATGACGTGCTACTCAGCAGTCCGCGCCAACGTAATCTGACCATTCTCTCCGGCTACTCGCCGAGCATTTCTCCGGATTTCGACGAGTGGGTAGAGGCATTTCGCGGTCAGCAGGAAGCTCGCCTTCGCCACTTTCTTGTTCGCTCTCTGGTATCTCTCAAGACGAAGGGCGAGTGGTCCGCTGTGGAGGCACGCGCGCGTGAATGCCTCGCACTGGATCCCCTCAACGAACCGGCGACTCTCGCGTTGGCAGAATCGCTCGCTCGGACCGGCTCAAAAGAACGAGCCTTGGCACTCCTAGACAGATATCAAGCTGAGGTGGGCAGAAACGATGCGAATATTACACTGCCTGCCGCCCTTCTCCGAAAGCGGATCGACGGCCTAACTCAGAAGACGCGATCGGCCCAACCATTGGCGCCTTTAAAAGGCCGCGGCGCGCTGCTCGCATCTTTGCACGAACAGTGGCTTCGGTCTCGTAGTGGTCAAACTCAGTGTACGCTACTTCGGGGAGAAGCCGGCGTTGGAAAGAGCCGCCTCATAGACGAGTTTGCCGGCAATCTGTCTTTGGTGGGTTCCACGACTGCTATTCGAGTACGGCACGCTGGCACCGAACGATCAAGGCCCTTCGCCTTCTTTGCCGATCTCGCACCGCGCTTGCTCAGCATGCCTGGTGGTGCGGGCTGCGACCCCAGACTCTCACCATTTCGTAACCGACTCACTGACGGCTTGCTCCACGACACGGACGTGGTTTCCGCCGGAGAATCGGCCTTTGTCCGGTCCGGCGTCCAGCGAGCGATAATTGACATGCTCGACTGTATCGCGACTGAAACGCCTCTGGTTTTGCTGGTTGATGATAGCAGGGCGCTGGATGACGTCTCGCTTCAGTTCATTGCCACTCTCTCTCGTACGGCGCCGTCGCTTCGCGCATACATAATCATCGCACAGGATATCTCCGATACGCGAGAACCCATCACTCAGTTTGCTGGCAACACATTAACCGTAAAGCCGCTTTCTGACGTAGATGCCCGCGACGTACTGATGTCACTTGTACCTAATACATCGCCGTCGCTTGCCGAGGACACGGTCGTATGGTGCATAGGCGTTGCGGCGGGCAACCCAGCATTTCTTCACCTGCTGGCACGACACGTTTCCACGTCAATAGATCAACGCGACATTCCGAGTGATATCTTGTCTGCCGTAGATCAACGACTCACTACGCTGCCATCAGTTTCTGCGCGGATTATTGAGGCATGCGCAGTGCTGGGTAATCACTGCGACCCCGTGACGCTCGAAGCCGTGCTGGCTATGCCCCCTCTATCGTTACTAGATGCGCTACACGATCTGGAGGACTCTGGGTTCATAGAATACGTGAACGACCGGATTGTCTTACGAAGTACTCTGGTCGCCGATCGCATAGTCCATTCTGCTGGTCGGGCGGTGCTAGGTGTTTTGCACGCGAGAAGCGCGCTAGTGCTGGAGCGTCTAGATGATAGGACTAACTCGTCTTGGCGTATTGCATCGCACTGGCGGTTTGCCGGCCAGCATGATCGGGCGCGGGCCACCCTCGCCGCATCCTGGCAGAAAAGTGTTCAATTAGGCCAGCCCGCTTCAGCAGAGAATAGCATACATGAGCACTTGGCTTTAGCAACTGACGCAAGCGATAGGCTTTCCCTCTACGATGATTTGATCGAGGTGACACAAGCGAAGGGTGATAGCAGGGCAACGATCCGCGCAATAGATGAACGTGCAGCCCTAGTCGCGAGTAGCGGGCTTTTCGATCAGCGACGGGAGACGCTGGCCTTCGATCGTCTAGAAGCTCTTCTGCAGGATCACGCTGATCCATCACTTCCAGAGCGCGAACTTCTCAAGTTCATGCGTACCGAATCTCTCGATAGCGTCCGCAGGGTTCGCGCCGCGCAACGTTTGCTTGCGAGCGCAGACGCTACAGCTAACGTTACGCTAGCCAACCAAGTTCGTGACGGTTTGAGCGCAATAAGGATCGTCGATTCATCTGCGAAAGCATATCATGACCAATCCCTATTGATTTACCATAGCGTCTTCGGCGACAAGAGCTGTGCCCTAGAACTTGCGCACGAGATCATTGCGAGCGCTCGAAGGGAGACTCACTCCTGGCCCCATTTGCGGGGCATGGTAAACGCTTCACTTGCACTCGGTATGGCCAGTGATGTCAAGGAGGCGTTGAACCATTTAGAAGAGTGTTATAGCCACGTTTCTGGAATAGGCGCGGCAAGCTTTTGCATTCTTGTCGCTTCTCGCCTCGCGAGCTTCTGCATTGACGATGGCGACATCTCCGAGGCAAACCAGTGGGCTAGCCGCGCTAAGGGTTTTGTCGATCTGGGCGTCGACGGGCGGTTGCCGTCCGACTACTTGAGCGCGCAAGCCGACTTGGCAATCATCTCTGGTGATTTTTCGACGGCGGCAGATCTCATCAGTACAATGCGTAACGACTCACCACTATACGACGCGCCGCGCTACAGAATGGAATTGCTGTCGTACAGTATGCGCCTTAGCCAGTACCAGCAGTTGGCGGTACAGGCCGAGGAGGTTGAGGAGTTGCTTGACTGGCACCGACGAGCTAGGAGCCTCGGGAGGCACGACGATGATATGGATGCCCTTTGGGTCGCTCTAAATCGGCAGGGCAGGAGCGAACTCGCGAGTGCCTTGCTCGCCGAATACTTGTCTACCCATCGAAGAGAAGTAAGGGTGGCCGGCTATTTCCTGCGCGCACGGTCGGCCAGTGATGTCGCTTGGAGTCTAAGTGCGACACATGGATCTGTCGCGAAGCGTGGGTGAGTCCCAGGTCTAGTTGAAATTCAGGTGGTGCCGCGGTACTAGAGTGTGAATCCGACCAAGGATCTTCACTCATTCCCGAGGACACCACCCATGCCAAGAGTACGACGGAAGCAGACGAAGGACCAGCAGCGCGCCGCCGCCACCGCGCAACAGGCGATCCCGCTGGACGATGGGACCGTGACCACGCCGGCCGCGCTGGCGATGATTCTCGCCTTGATCCCGCTCGGGTTCCGTGCCGTGGAAGACGCGCTGGTCGCGGAAGTGATGGCGCTCGCCGGTCCGCGCTATGCGCGTCACGACGACCGCCCCGCGGTCGTGCGGTGGGGCGCGCAGCCCGGGTCGATCTTTCTCGCCGACCAGCAGTTGCCGATCATGGTGCCGCGCGTGCGGGATCGCGCGGCCCGCTGTGAGGTGCCGCTCGCGACCTATGCTGCGTTGCAGACGCCGCGCGCGCAGGACGTCGGGCTCTTTCGCAAGGTGCTGGGCGGCCTCTCCTGTCGCGAGTACGAAGCGGCGGCCGAGGCGGTCCCGGAGGCGTTCGGGCTCGCCAAGTCGAGCGTCTCGCGGCGCTTCATCCGCGCGAGTGCCCGGGAGCTCCGGCGGCTCCAGGACCGGCGGCTCGACGATGCCGAGTGGCTGGTCCTGGTGCTCGACGGGAAGACGTTCGCCGGCGACCAGCTCGTGATTGCGCTCGGCGTCACCGCCACGGGGGAAAAGCGCATCCTGGGGCTCGTGCAAACGGCGAGCGAGAACAAGCGGGTGATCGCGGCGTTTCTCCGCGAACTCGGGGCGCGTGGCTTTCCGCTCGACAAACAGATCCTCGTCGTGCTCGACGGCGCGAAGGGACTGCGGTCCGCCGTGCGGGAGGTGTTTGGCGATGTGCCCGTGCAACGCTGCCAGTGGCACAAACGCGAGAACGTGGTGAGCTATCTCGCCAAACAGGACCAGCCGAAGTGGCGGCGCAAGCTGGAGGCGGCGTACGCCCATCCGCTGTACGCCGATGCGAAACGGGCGCTCGACCGCCTGCATGCCGAGTTGCGCATCGTGAACGAATCGGCGGCGGCGAGTCTCGCCGAAGGGCTGGAGGAAACCCTGACTCTCCACCGGCTCAATGTGTTTGTGGAACTCGGCGTGAGCTTCCGGTCGACCAACTTGATCGAGAGCGTGATGGCGCGGCTCGAGGCGAAGACGCACCGCGTGACGCGCTGGCGCACGAGCGATCAGAAGCTGCGGTGGTGCGCGTCCGCGCTGTGGGCGACCGAGCGCCAATTCCGCCGCGTGAAGCAATATCGCCAACTCCCCTTGCTCAAGCGCGCTTTACAGGGCACACTCACCACCACGAAGTCCGCCGCGGCGTAAGCCGCACCACACGCGGCATCACCTAAATGTCAACTAGGCGAGGGACACTCCCGCGAAGCGTTCATGACTTCGCTCTATTAAGTAAGCTACAGCTCGCGTGTCCAGCCTACCTATCTCCGCCGGCGGCCCTTAGCAGGGAGAGTCCGCGCATCTGAGCGCCTCGGTGGGCGGGCGTAAATATTTGCCGCCACTCTGTACTTTCGAGCAAGGTATCGATAATCGTCGGATCAAACTGCTCGCCGCGCAACTTTAATAGTTCAGCCTTGACGTCGCTCTCGGTCAAGGCCGCCCTGTAAGGACGAACCGTTGTCATCGCATCAATGGTGTCAGCGACCATAATGATTCGCGAAGCCAAGGGAATCATTTCACCCTTAATGCCGTCAGGGTAGCCCGCGCCGCTCCACCGCTCATGATGGTGCCGAATCGCGGGAACGAACTCAGTCAGCCGGGTCATCGTGGCGACGAGTTTAGCCCCGTCGGCAGGATGCTCCTTCATTACGGCCCATTCTTCAAGATTTAGCTTTTCTGTCTTTCGGAGGATGGGACCATACTTCTCGTGGATCTTCCCCACATCATGAAGTAGCGCAGCCGTGCTGACCTTCTGAATTTCTCGGTCACCCAGCCTCAGTGCCCTGGCAATAATTGTGGCGTATTGGCTGACGCGTCGCGAATGACCTGAAGTGTAGGGATCTCTTGCCTCGATCGACTTAATCATCAACTCGAGCAACTCGCGATTTATTTGCGCGAGGTCAACTGTTGTCTTGGCCCAGTGCCGAAAACCGATGAGAGGAATCCAAAGAATTGCCGCGACTATCGGTCCGAATTCGGAATAGACGTAGGCGAAGCCGAATGTCACCGGCGCAGCGATGAGGTCGAGCCCGAGACTAGGCAGATGGTTCTCGCGCCAAACATCAACGGCCCGTCGTCCACTGGAGAGCGCGACCACCGCTGACATCAGACTCGCATTGACAAGCAATGAGAGCGCGTATGCACCCAAAGCGGCCCATCCATACATCCGCGTGACTGCCGCTATGTCTTGATGACCTCCCAAGAATGAGCGACCGCCGAGAATAGTATATGTAAGAATCGTCAGTGAAAAAACCACAACGAACTGAGCGATATTGAACGCCGCCTTAATCGCTGATCGGCGGCGGCGTGTCTCATCGACCATTCGCAGTAGCGCAATCGCTGCGACGGTTGTCCAGTGCGGAACTACAAGTGCCATCGCCATGTACGGAATAAAAGCGATGGAGGAGACGGCAGATTGCGGCAGTAGGAAGGCCCAAGCTTCTCCCACAACAGCCAGCAGTGCGAGTAAAGCAAGCGCCGTCGAACCGTTCGGTGGCATGGCGGCGGCGACTTTGACGAGCACGCTCGAGCTGATGACGGCGGCGATGCAGACGCCCGTCACAAGGAATGAAACATGTCGCTCCCTAGTCCCCACTGTAGTATCCATCCATCTCCTAAATCATCGCTCTTGTAAGTTCTTCTTTAAGCTTTTGCATCCGACTTCTAATTCTCGGCGGAGATGCCTTCTACCTGAAACGCCCTTCACACGAGGCACGGCCTGTCATGCCAAGTGGGCGTACATCCTGTAATTCAGTTCCAAGTTACATATCCAATCGCGCAGAAACTGATGAGCCAGGCAAACATGAGCGTCACCTCCCTTTAGGTAGGTCGCATGTCGGCAAACGCCGAATGCGCCTGAATACCATGGTTGGCTCCGCTCCGCTCAATTTTTTCGATCTTACTCCGCTATTACCGCTCAGCGTTAGGTAGAGGCACCTCTCTCGCCAAGAATCAATTCATAGGCTTGTTGCTGGAAGCGGGTACTGGCCGTTGCACAGGGCTCACAACTCCACCCACCGATTCGTGGCATCCAGCACGGCCAATACACTCGCCGTCTCGATGCCATCCTTCACCTCCGCACTCCCCGTCAACAGCGCCGTCTCGCGGCCCAGCCGCGTCGTCAACGCCACGAACACGAACTCGCGATCGAATGCCTCGATCGTCCGCGCTCCCTCCATCCGCAGCGACCGGCCGCCTTCATCCGCCTGCTGCACTGCATTGACCGCCGCCCGCGCCGCCGTCTCGATCCGCAGCCGGTCGCTCTCCTGCCCCGTCGCCTCACCCACGAACACATCGTCGCCCTGACGGATCGTCACGCGACACGTCATCCCGTCCGCGCGCGAGCGCCGGACTTCCACATCCTCGAAGTACAGCCGCCGCTTGGTCGACTTCACATTTCCTGGCTCGTCGGGCAGCACACTCATCCCCCCGGTCGGCGAGGTCATGCGCGACGCGCGGATGGCCTCGGCGGCAGGCCCCTCGCTGGTCGCGACGGAGATCTTCTTGTGGCTCACCCGCATGCCAAGCTGCGCCAGGAGCGCGCTCTCCACGTTGCGCACGGTCTGCTTCGGCGACACGGACGTCGTCGTCAGCACGTGCACCTCCGAAACCTCGCCCGTGGGGCCAGGAATGATCCGGACGTTCAAGACCCCCGGAAGCGTACCCAACAGCTCTTCTGCCCGCTCGATGGGAAGAACGGATCCCGCGATAGGGGACGCGCCGTCGTTGGGACGAGGCGAAGGAGAGGCGGGGGCGTTTGCGTGCATCGCCGACACCGTCAACAAGTTTTGAGGAGAGGCCGTGGGGAGGAATTACACGGATTACGTACGGCGCCTAGCGGACGGGGCAACACAGCGTCCCGGCCTCGGGACGCTATTTCACGTAAGTGGTTACGAATATTCGAGTTTGTTTATTGTTAGTCAAGCGAATATTCCAGTTCTGGCAAACGATATTCCTTGATCTTCCGGTACAACGTCCGTTCACCGATGCCAAGAAGGTCGGCCGCCCGGCGTCGATTGCCTCGCGTCTCCTTCAGCGCTGCCTCGATCACCGCCCGCTCTACCTCCGTCATCTTCATGCCCGGAGCTACAGTTACGACGTTTGGAGCAGGTATTTCGTCACGAGGACCTATCGCGGCCACCCCGGCCGACAACCCCGGGGCCGGCACCTCCCCGATATAGGCGCTCCGCGGACCGATCGCGGCGCCCAGGGCTCGGTCATCGTCGATCCGTCGACGCAACTCCTCCACCTGCAGCTTGAGCTCGAGCAGGCTCCGCAGGATGAACTCGAGCTCCCGCCCCTCCACCTGCCCCGCATGCCCCCCGATCGGACCGACTCGCACCGGCAGGAATCGGGCGTTCCCGCCGTCGCGGATCTGGCGTGGCAGGTCGTCCGGCTCCAGCTCGCGGCCGTGCGACAGGACGACCATGCTCTCCACCAGGTTCCGGAGCTCCCGCACGTTCCCCGGCCACGGATACTGGACGAGCAACTCCATCGCCTCCGCCGAAATGCCGGGAAACGGACGGTCGTGCTGGTCGGTGAAGTCGCGGATGAACCGGCGGACAAGCAGAGGAATGTCCTCCGGCCGGTCGCGCAGGGGCGGCAGGTAGATGCTCAGGACGTTGAGGCGGTAGTAGAGGTCCGCCCGGAAGCTCCCCTCCTCCACGTACTCCCTGAGCGGCCGGTTCGTCGCCGCGATCACCCGGACGTTCACCGAGATCGACTGCACGCCGCCGACGCGCGTGAACTCCCGCTCCTCCAGCACGCGAAGCAGCTTCACCTGCGTGGACTGCGGGATCTCCGAGATCTCGTCGAGAAACAGCGTCCCGCCGTCGGCCAGCTCGAACCGGCCGAGGCGCCGTTCAGCCGCGCCGGTAAAGGCGCCCTTCTCGTGCCCGAACAGCTCGCTCTCGAGCAGCGTCTCCGGTAGCGCGCTCACATTCACCGCGATGAATGCCTTGTTCCGGCGCGGCCCCAGTGCGGCGAGGGCGCGCGCCACGAGCTCCTTGCCGGTCCCGCTCTCGCCCTCGACGAGCACCGTACTGCTCACCGGCGCCATCTGCTCCACTTTCACCATGACTTCGCGCAACGGCTCGCTCTCGCCGATGAGGCCCGTCATGGCCTGCAGCGCACGGCGCTCCATGATCCAGCGCACGCCGATGGCGACGTCGTCGACGACGATGGGCTTGGTGAACAGCTCCACGTAGCCGAGCGTGCGCAGTCGCTCCCTTTGCGCTGGATCGTCGCCATCGACGAGGCCCACGACGGGAACGCCATCCCACAGCAGCTCGCGCACGAGCGCGACGTTCGCCGCATCGGTGAGCTCCCCGCTCATGACGATGAGCTCAGGCTTCGCGCGGCGAATCTCCGCGCGCACGTCATCGAGCGGGCTCACGAACACGGTCGCGACGCCGTCCGCCTCGAGGCGCGCATTGAGCCGCACCGCAGGTTCCACGTCGTGCAGGGTGATGACCACGCTCATGTAGCGCTCACCGGCAAACCTGCAGAATGATCGGTCGGCGCGCCGCGCAGGATGTCGACCGCATGCGCGACGACCGGCTCCAGCGCGGCGAGGGAATCGCGCACGCCGCTCGTGGAGCCAGGCAGGTTCACGATCAGCGTCCGTGCGCGCACGCCCGCGATGCCGCGACCGAGCGCCGCGCGTGGAAACGTCGCGCCGGTCACCGACCGGATGCGCTCCGCGATGCCGGGGACCTCGCGTTCCACCACGGCGCGCGTCGCCTCGGGCGTCACGTCGCGCACGCTCAGGCCGGTGCCGCCGGTGGTGAGCACGAGGTCCGCGACGTCCTCGTCACACCAGGCGAGCAGGTGCTGGACGATGGCGACCGACTCGTCGGGTACCACAGCTCGCTCCGCAACCGTCGCGTCCATTGCCTCGACCCACGCCGCGGCCGCGTCGCCACTCGTGTCGGCGCGCTCGCCCCGCGCGCCGGCATCCGAGATGGTGAGGATGGCTACGCGCACGCGCGCGGTGCCTCGAGGTTACGCTGCGCGAGGATGCGCGATGCACGGCCGCTGGGCGGCGTCACAGGTGCGACGCGTGCTTGTAGAACGGCGGCTTCGTCACCGTGGCGGGAACGCGACGTCCGCGGATCTCCACCTCGAACGACGTGCCCTCCTTCGCGGCCGCGATCGGCAGGTACGCCGTGCCGATCGGGATGCCGAGCGTGGGACTCATGGTGCCACTGCACACGACGCCGCTGGCCTCGCCTTGATAGTAGACCGGATACCCGTGCCGCGGAAAGTTGCGGTCCTCCATCGTGAAGCCCACAAGGCGCTTCGTGACGCCCGCCTCCTTCTGTCGCACCAGCGCATCCTTTCCCACGAAGTCGCCCTTCGGGAGCTTCACCAGCCACGCCAGGTTGGCCTCCAGCGGCGTCACCGTGTCGTCGATGTCGTTGCCGTAGAGCGCCATGCCCATCTCGAGCCGCAACGAGTCGCGCGCGCCGAGGCCGGCCGGGGTGATCTGTCCCGTAGCCATGAGCGCCTTCCAGATGGGCACCGCCGCGGCATTCGCGATGTAGAGCTCGAATCCGTCCTCGCCGGTGTAGCCCGTGCGCGAAATGATCGCCTTCTGGCCCGCGACCTCGCCCTCGGCAAAATGGTAGTACTTGATGGTGGACAGGTCCGTCGCCGTGAGTTGCTGCAGGATGGGGGCGGTCTTTGGCCCCTGCACCGCGAGCAGCGTCATCTCGTCGGTGGCGTCGTGCACGGTGACGCCGAACGTGGCCGCATGCCGGACGATGTGCGCGTAATCCTTCGGCGCGTTACTGGCATTCACGACCATCATGACCTTGTCGGCGAACCGGTACACGAGGCAATCGTCCTCGATGGTGCCGCGCTCGTTGAGGATGGTGGAATACTGCACCTGGCCCACCTCGAGCGCCGCGACATCGTTCGTCGTGACGTGGTTCACGAACTCCACCGCGCGCGCGCCGTTGATCCAGAACTCACCCATGTGCGACACGTCGAACACGCCGCATCCCTCGCGCACCGCCTTGTGCTCGGCCGTGATGCCGCCAGGGTACTGCACGGGCATCTCGTACCCCGCGAAGGGAACGATCTTCGCGCCGAGCGCAACGTGGACGTCGTGGAGCGGAGTGCGCCGCAGGGGCGCGTCGGACTGATTCGACATGTTTGGGCCGGGTGGTCGTGGAGTGAGAATATGCACTATTGGCATCGCCCTGTGACAGGGCGGCAGAAGCCAGAACGGCACACCGTTGTGCCTGGTGGGCAGTTGACTGGC
This sequence comes from Gemmatimonadales bacterium, assembly GCA_038236775.1. Taxonomy (GTDB): domain Bacteria; phylum Gemmatimonadota; class Gemmatimonadetes; order Gemmatimonadales; family Gemmatimonadaceae; genus AG11. Next base: position 39,368 of record JBBRZK010000011.1, on the reverse strand, counting down.
GCTGACATTCCCGTATGATCGTGTTCTTCCCCACAATCGGACTGCCGCGTGATCACTCCCCGTTCGCTGGTACTGGTCGTCGTGTCGCTCGCCGCGTCGGGCGGATCCGTGGCGCGGGCCCAGCAAGCCGGCCCGAATGGCCTCTCGGTGCGCGAGCGTGCCGGCGGCTGGCGCCTCCTGTTCGATGGCGCGACGCTGGCCGGCTGGCGCGGACTCGGCCACGACAGCGTGCCGAGCGCGCACTGGAACGTCGTGCAGGGCTCCATTCACAAAATCCCGAGTGGCAGCGTCCCGAAGATGCCCGACGGGCAACCGGCGGCGGATGGCGACCTCATGACGGCGAGTTCCTTCCGCGACTTCGAGCTCGAGTTCGAGTGGAAGGTCGCGCCTGGATCGAACAGCGGCGTCAAGTACAACGTGGACGAAGCCCTGTCGCTCAAGTACTCGGGCAATCACGCGGCCCTCGGCTTCGAGTACCAGGTGCTGGATGATTCGCTCAACGACGACAACAAGATCCCGTCGCACCGCGCCGGCGCGCTCTACGACCTCATTCCGCCGAACGACAGCAAGCGGCTGATGCCGGTGGGACAGTGGAACCATTCCGTCATCCTGATGAAGGGCAACCACGGCGAGCACTGGCTCAATGGCGCGATCGTCGTGCGGTTCGATCTCAAGACGGCCCGCATGGACTCACTGCTCGCGAAGAGCAAGTACCGGACGATTCCCGGCTTCGCCGATCGTCGTGAAGGCCACATCATCCTGCAGGACCACGGCGACGAAGTGTGGTTCCGCAGCCTCAAGCTCCGCGAGATCACCCATGACTGACGACCCGACCGTCGACCGCCGCGATTTCCTCAAGCGCGCCGGCGCCGTGGGGCTCGGCCTCGCGATGACGAACCGGCTTCCGGCGGGCCTGCCACGACGCACGGCGTCGGCGAATGAGCGCGTGGGAGTCGCCGTGATGGGACTCAACGGACGCGGCATGGTGCACGCGCAGAACTTCTCGCGCCTGCCGAACTCCGAGGTCCGCTACCTCTGCGACGTGGACAGCACCGTGCTCGCGAAAGCCGCCGCGTCCCTCCGCGACCAGCGCACCTCGGCGAAGGCCGTCGGTGACTTCCGGCGCGCGCTCGACGACAAGGACGTGGACGTCGTATCCATCGCGACGCCGGATCACTGGCACACACCAATGGCCATCCTCGCGCTCAAGGCGGGGAAGCACGTCTACCTCGAGAAACCGTGCGGACACAACCCGCGTGAAGGGGAACTCCTCGTGGCCGCGCAGCAGAAGTACGGGCGACACGTGCAGCAGGGATCGCAGCAGCGTTCGTCGCAGAGGACCATCGACGCGCTGCACATGATCAGGGACGGCGCCATCGGCACGCCCTATCAGGTGCGCGCGTGGTACGCCAACACGCGGACGGGCATCGGGCATGGCGTGCCCGCGCCGGTGCCCGCGAACCTTGATTACGAACTATGGCAGGGTCCCGCCGACCGGACGCCGTATCGCGACAACGTCATCCACTACAACTGGCACTTGTTCCGCCGCTGGGGCACGGGTGAGATCTGCAACAACGGCACGCACGAGATCGACATCGCCCGCCTCGCTCTCGGCGTGGACTACCCGACCGGCGTGACGTCGAGCGGCGGTCGGTACCACTACCAGGACGACTGGGAGTTTCCGGACACCCAGGAAGTGACGTTCGAGTTCAAGGGCGGCCAGACGATCGTGTGGCAGGGCCAGAGCTGCAACGGATTGAAGCTGTTCGATCGCGGCCGAGGCACGGCGATCCTGGGCACGGGCGGCAGCATCGTGCTCGATCGCGACGGCTACACGCAGTACGACCTCAAGCAGAAGGTCGTGAAGGAGGACATCGAGCCGAAGCGCGGCAATGGAGTGGACCTCGTGGGCGACGACGCGGCGACTGCCTCGCACATGCAGAACCTGCTCGACGTCATGCGCGGCCAGGGAACACTGCGTGCGCCAATTGTCGACGGCGCGAAGAGCGTGCTCCTGTGCCACCTGGGGAACATCGCGCAGCGCACCGGGCGCACGCTGCACACGGACTCGACGAACGGCCACATCCTCGGCGACGCCGACGCGGCGGCGGGTTGGTCGCGCCGCTATGCACCGGGGTGGGCTCCCACGGTGTAGCACTCACGCCGGTGGGGCATCCGCCGGCCTTCGTCGGTGTGTGACGCGAATGAGCGGGCATGGGTTGGGCGGGACGACACGATCCCTTCACCCGCCGAGAACCCATGCGCCCCATCCGGCTGTTCCTGTCCGCGGCAGTCATCGTTGTCGCCCTGCTCGCTACGAGGACCTCCCTGCACGCCGGAGACGACGCCGGTGTGCGCGAAGTGCGTCGCATCCGCGTCCACCTCGACAGCGCGGTGACCGCGCTGGAGGCGCGGAACCTCCAAGGGCTCACCACTGCGCAACGCGTGCATCGCGCGGCGCTGGTCGATACGCTCCGCACGTATCGCGCGCGCGGCGTGTTTCCACACAATCGCGACTTCCCCGGCGCGCCAACTCCCTACTTCATCGACCGCGAAACGGGAACGCTGTGTGCCGTGGCGCACCTCCTCGCGTCCACCGGACGGCGCGACATCGTGGATCGGGTAGCACGCACGAACAACAACGTGTGGGTCATGCAGCTCGCCGGCGACACCGCCTTCACGCGCTGGCTCGACACCAACGGCCTCTCGCTCGCGGAAGCCGCGCTGATTCAGGTACCCTACATGGCGCCACAGTCGGATGCGCAGGCAGCGCGCCAGGTCGGCTTCGTGGCGGCGGCCCCCTTCGCGTTCACGGGCGCGCTCGTGGCCAGCGGGTTGAACCTCTCGAGTAACCTCGACGGGCACCAGACGCTGGTGAGCAAGCTCGGCGTGGTGTCGGGTGCAGTGACCACCTTCATGGGATCGGCGGTGATGGCGAAGACGGACCTGACAGCGCTGGGCGCGAGTGGCGTCGTCGTGGGTGTCACGAGCATGGCCCTCTCGGTGCGCTCGATGCTCCATCACTCGGCGGCGCTGGCCGCGCGCGACGCGGAGCAACGGCGTACCGCCGCCGCAACGCGAATCGTTCCCGTCGTGTCAATGTCCGACAAGCCGAGCGTCGGGCTGTCGGTGTCTCGTACTTTCTAGCTAGGTATCGATCTTCATTCCAGGCTCAGGGGCCGGCGGCGGACGAGCGCAAATGTCGTTGCGTTGTCCGCCCGGTCCTCGAGGCGCTCGGCCAGCACGACGAGCCCGTAGTGACTCGCAGCCCATGGCGCCGCGATTGCCGCCACGCTGGCCTCGCGCCGGATCGCCACCATGCGCGCCGCACCCGCGGTGTCGTGCGCCTCGGTTGCGGTGATGTCGGGATGCTCCGCCAGGAATCGCCGGCACTGCTGCAGCGCGACAGGATGGCTCAGCACTTCGCGGACGCCCGACACCGTCGCACCGACGAGGCCGAGCAGCGCGAGGTGGATCGGCAGGGTGATCTCGCGGACCCGCTCGAGGCTCGCGTACCGCGACATGGCGTCGAGTGATGCGTGCACGGGGCCGGCGATCACGTTCGCCAGCGGCATCACCGCGTAATCGGCGTGCCCGTTCACGACGGCGCGAGCCACGTCGTCGAACGCGACGCACGGAAACAGCGCGAATGGTTCGGGGAGCAGCTGCGACGCGGCCGCTTCGCTGAAAGCTCCGGTCTCACCCTGAAACGCGACGATGGGGCGCACGCGTCAACCTTGGCGCGGCGCCCCATCCGGCACAAGCAGCGACGGCGTGGTCAGCGCGCTTCGTGGGCGGCCGGCGTCTGCAGTTCCCGGTCGGTCAGAGTGCGCTGCTCGCCGACTTTCGGCGGGTTCCCCGTGAGCATGGCCTTCGCGACCTCGAAGAGCACGACGGGCCGCGGCTTGGTGGTCACGAGATATTCCACCGACAGCGCCTCAACGAGCACGAGCGCGAGCCGCGGATCGTCCGGTCCACCATCCTCGGCGCCGCCCTGGTCGCCGAACCAGGCCTTCCAGCCCGGCTTGTAGAGCTCGTGGATCATGTTGCGGTCCTGGGACACCGTTGCCGAGCCGGAGACGGACACCCACTCGCGCGACTTCATGTTGTAGTACGCAAGGTTCACGTGCCGGTCCGAGTCGAGTTCGTCCAGCTTGTGCGACGAGATGTCCGTGACGAACCAGAGGTCGGTGCCGGAGACGCGCTCCTGCGTCGCCATCGGCCGCGACACCAGCTGGCCATCGGCACGGCGCGTGGTGAACATCGCGACCTCGATGCCGGCGATGAGCTTGTAGAGGTCGTCGAGCTTCTTGCCCGTGGACGTGTGCGTGTCGCGGTTCTTGTCGGAAGTACGGTCGGCCATCGTCTGCTCGCGGAAAGGGGATTCAACCGCGAGAGGGAGAGGCACGAGGTGTGCCCGCGACGATCCCGTCCAGAACGTCGCCACGCCGCGCCAGCGCACAGGCCGCTTCCTCTCGCGCGAGCCGAGACGATAGGTTCGTGCATGCGCCCGCTAACCTGCTGCACTCGCACATTGTTGCTCCTCGCCGTCGCGGCATGCGCGTCGGCGCCGTCCAGCTCCGCACGAGTCGGCGGCGGCATTCCCGTTGCCACCGGTGAGCCGCGCGCCATGGGCGGCATCCGCGTGCTCGACCTGACGATCGGCGCAGGACGCGGCTATGCACCGCGACACTGCGTCTACACGCACTACACTGGATGGCTCGCTGACGGCACGCGCTTCGACAGCTCGCGCGATCCGATGCCGGACGGGCGCGCCGGCGAACCGGTCGTCTTCGTGCAGGGCGCGAAGCGCGTGATGGACGGCTGGGAAACCGGCTTCGAGGCGATGCGCGTGGGCGGCACGCGCCGGTTGTTCGTGCCCTGGCGGTTGGCCTACGGCGCGAAGGGGAATCCGCCGGTGATTCCTCCCCGCGCCGACCTGGTGTTCGATGTCGAGCTGATGGCCATCGCCGACACCCTGCCGCACACGTCCACGTCATCCACGACGTGTCCGGCCTGGGCGTCGATCAGCTCACGATGACGACGGCGTACTCCAGCGCCCTCGCGTGAAGTCGGGAAACTTCACGGGTGCGCTGCCGTTCGCGACGGATTTCTCCGACAGCGGCCCGGGCACGCTCAGCGCGGCCGCGTCGTAGACGTTCATGTCGGGCGGCAGGCCTTCGCGAAAGCACGTGACCAGGCGCCATGCCATGATGTAGTCCATTCCGCCATGGCCGCCGCTCGCGGCGCGCTCGCCCTGCTCCTTCCACCACGGATGCTCGTACTGCGACTTGTAGTCGTCGATCCCCGTCCACGCGTCGTTCTTTCCGTGGCCCTCGAGGTAGATGCGCGCCGGATAGTCCTCGAACAGCCCCTTGGTGCCCTCGATGCTGTTGATGCGGCTGTACGGCCGCGGGCTCGACACGTTGTGCTCGAGCCGGATCGTGCGGCCCTTCGCCGTCTTGATCAGTGAGCTGTTCAGGTCTCCGTTGATGTATTTCTCGCTCCAGCGCGGATCGCCCTTCGGCACGTGGTCCTCGCGCCACTTCGTGAGCCCGAACTCGGGCGTGCTCATGGAGACCATGTAGTCGAAGCGGTCGCCGTGATTGATCCCCATGTACCACGCCACCGGTCCGAGGCCGTGCGTGGGATACAGGTTTCCGTTGCGGGTCAGGTGCGCAGCACGCCGCCAGAGTCCCTCGTCGCGCGTCTCGAACAGGATCGACCGCAGGTCGTGGTTGTAGGCGGCGCCACCGTGCTTCAACTCTCCGAAGGCGCCGCCGCGCACCATCTGCAGCACCAGCAGCTCGTTGTAGCCGTAGCAGCAGTTCTCCATCAGCAGGCAGTGGCGTCGCGTCTTCTCGGACGTGTCGACGAGCTTCCAGCAGTCCTCCACTGTCAGTGCCGCGGGTACTTCCGTCGCCGCGTGCTTGCCATGCCGCATGGCGCTGAGCGCCACCGGCACGTGCCAGCGCCATGGCGTGGCTGTGTAGACGATGTCGATGTCGTCGCGCGCACAGAGCCGCTCGAAGTCGCGCTCACCGCCAGTGAACACCGCGGGCTCGTACTCGTGCCCCGCCTTCCGCATCACCGCCTTGGCCAGCTCGATCTTCTCCGGCACGATGTCGCAGAGCGCCGTGATCTTCACGTGGCCCACACCGAGCAGCTCGTTGAGCGTGCTCCGGCCGCGCAGCCCCGTGCCGACGATCGCCACGCGCACGATGTCGCGGCGCTCGAACGGGACGTTCATCATCGACTCGGCAACCGGCGGACCCTCGTCCGGAACCGGCGACTCGGCGCGCGCGTCCGTTGCTATCCCCAGCTGCGCGAGCCCGAAGCCGGCGCCCGCCGCCGCCACCGACTTGATCAGGTCGCGGCGTGTAACGCCGTGCGGAGTATCGTCGCTCATGGCCTCGCTCCGTTGGTTGTGTCGTGGACTCCCGATGATACCGCGGTCACGCGCCCATTGCCACAGCGGAGCGCGCCCGGTCCGGGCCTCGTGATCATGAACTCGGCGCGCGCGGCCGCCTGCGGATGCGCGGCCCGGTACGCGGTTTCCCATGCCCCCGCGAACCGCCCTGCGTCATCTGCCTTCACGAGCGCCCAGACGCTGCCGCCGAAGCCCGCACCGAATGCCGATGCGGCGTCGGCGCCCCGCTCGCGCGCAAGGCGCACGAGGTCGATCGTTTCCGGCACCTGGTTGCCCAGCAGTAGCTCCGCGCCGCGCTGTGATCGCGCGACGAGCGCGCCCACAGCCGGCATGTCATCGGCCGCAAAGGCATCCGCGGCGTGCGGGATGATGTCAAAGCTCTCCGTCACGAACTGCTCCAGACGGTCGCGGAGGCGACGCGGCGTGAAGTCCGCGGACGCCGAATGCTCGAGCAGGCCAGAGAGTCGCTCTGCGGCATCCGGCGCAGTCGAGACAGCGGCGCCGAGTGAGGCGTCATGCCGGTACGTCGCGGCGTTCCAGATGGAGAGCAGTTCACTCGTGGCGAGCGACGCCTCGTTGTAGCGCTGCCGCGCGCTCGCGGTCTTCTCGGCTGCCACTCCGCTGTACGCCAGTACGAATGTGCGGTCGACAGGAAACGGCACGAGCCCCTCGGAGCGCACCGGGCAGAACGCCACGCGAGTCAGGTGGCCGGCGCGGCAACAGAGAATGGCCGTCTGGTCCTGGCTGCCGCCTAGCGTACCGACGCCAAGGCCGCCCGCCATCGCGCGATACGGGCGTCCGTTCTCGACGGCACCGAGATATTCGCCCAGCTCCTCGGGCGTACGGATGGCCTCGCGATAGTGTGGGTCGGCCGACAGTGCGTTGACTCCTTCGATCGCGAGGAAGAAAGCGATGACCAGCGCGCTCGAGCTGCTCATGCCGGAGGCCGCGGGCAGGTCGCTGGCGAAGACGATGTCCACGCCGCGGCGCGCAGCGGGAAAATCGCGCGCGATGCGGCGCACCACGGTCGAGAGGTAGGTCGCCCAGTCCCCCTCTGTCATCCTGAGCGGAGCGCCTGCCCTGAGCGCAGCCGAAGGGAAGGATCTGCTTGTGCTGTCGCGTTGGGCGCTCGTGTTATCACCGGGTTCTGCAAGCGATGCCTCGCGCACTTCCCCTCGCGTGACGTCCAGCGCTCTCACGATCGCATCGTCTCGCGGACGCGCCAGCACGACGATGCCCCGCTCCATCGCACAGAGCAGGCTGCGCCCACCCGCATAATCCGTGTGCTTCCCCAGCACCTCGATGCGCCCTGGCACGAAGTATCCCGCGTCCTCCGGTGCAGGGATGCTCGACGTCGCGAGTGCGGCCAGCGCCGCTTCGCACCGCTCGAACCGCTCGCCTTTGCGACGCGCTTCGTCGTCTGACATGCCGGCGCGCGCCAGCCCCTCGCGCATCGAGCTCACGGGCGCGGCACGACGTCCTTGAGTCGCTCGGCTACGGAAGCGATGTCGCCACGACTGGAGAGGTCAAGCACACCGTCATGGAAGGGCAGCACGCGAAAGCGGATCCCCATCTCGTCACGCGCGAGCTGTACGGCATCCTGGAGCTCGAGCTCGCCGCGCACCGACGTGCGGATGCGGCGGCAGGCCTCGTAGATCTCCGGCGGCAGCGACCAGCTGTTCATTCCCACGAAGACCTCATTGCCCAGCGACGCGATCACGTCGGCGCCGGGCTTCTCGATGATCTCGGCGAGCGTCCCCTCGTGATCGATCCGCACCACCGAGAACCTGGCGATGCGCTCCGCATCGATGTTGCCGAGTCCGACGAGTGCACTGCGTTCGAAAACGGCGACCCCTGCGTCCCCGAGTTCGCGCAGCGCGCGAAGGGTGTGCACGGGATAGTAGTTGTCCGAATTCACCATGAGCACGTGCTCCCCGCTGGCGAACTCCTCGGCCGCCGCCACCGCGTCCGCGGTGCCGAGTGGCCGCTGTTGCACGGCGAAGTGCACGCGGACGCGCGCGAGGCTGGCCTCGTGCTCGTAGTAGTGACGCACCCGGTCGTGCTCCGGACCGATCACCAGGCACACGTCGAGGATTCCCGCATCGGCGAGGGCGCTGAGCAGGTAGTCCATGAAGGGACGCCCGATGGGAATCATGCCCTTGAGGCCCGCGTCCGCCGCGGCCGACTGCGACTCGCTGAGCGTTGCGCGCGCGTCCTCGCGTCGCATGCGGGTACCCTGGCCTCTCGCCAGGATGACGGCTCTGGTGGTGCGGGGGGAGACGGACGTCGGCTGCACCGGGCAACTGAAGATGGAGGGGGACGCGTACCGCGCAGGAATGTACGCGGTGCGCGCGGCAGTGTCAGGCAGCGCGGCGTCGCGCCTCACCTTGCGCGGCCACTCGCGCCACGCGATTGTCCGCCGCGCCCGCCGCCGCATCTCCACGACTCACGCACCCGCCGACATGACGCTGCTGCCCCTCGACTGGATCATCGTCGCGCTCACGCTGGTGGTCTGCTTCGTCCCCGCCCTGTTCTTCGGCAAGCGCGCGGGCAGCAGCACGGCGGAGTTCTTCGCCTCCGGCCGCTCGGTCCCGTGGTGGCTCGCCGGCCTGTCCATGGTGGCGACGACGTTCAGCAGCGATACGCCCAACTGGGTCACGCAGCAGGTGCGGCAGTACGGCGTCGCCGGAAACTGGCAGTGGTGGGCCTTCGTCCTCACCGGCGTGTCCACCGTCTTCTTCTTCGCGCGTCTCTGGCGCCGCTCCGGCGTGATGACGGACCTCGAGTTCTACGAGCTGCGCTACTCGGGTCGCGCCGCCTCCGTGGTGCGCGGGTTCCGCGCGGTGTACCTCGGCCTCTTCTTCAACTGCTTCATCATGGGCATGGTGACGCTGGCCGCCTGCAAGATCGCGAACATCCTGTTCCTGATGCCACCATGGAAGACCATCCTGGTCCTCGGCGTGCTCAACGTGGTGTTCGCCGCGTACTCGGGCCTCTGGGGCGTGCTCGTCATCGACATGGTGCAGTTCATCATCAAGATGACCGCCGTGATCGCCGCGGCGTATTTCAGCCTCGTGGCCGTCGCGCAGAAGACCGGCGTGGGCACCAGCGCGCTTGCCGGATTGCGCAAGCTCGTGAGCGTGCTCGGTACGCAGCAGGTGAACTACCACGCGGGCGGCCAGCCGGTGCTGTCGCCAATCGACGGCCATGGCCAGCCGGTGCTCGCCCTCCTGCCCAACTTCGCGATGGGCGACCTCGCGCTCATGATTTTCATCATGCCCATCGCCATCGGCTGGTGGGCAAACTGGTATCCGGGTGCGGAGCCGGGCGGGGGCAGCTACATCGCGCAGCGCATGCTCGCGTCGAAGTCGGAGAAGGACGCCCTCGGCGGCACGCTCTTCTTCAACCTCGCGCACTACGTACTGCGCCCATGGCCGTGGATCATCACCGCGCTGTGCTCCATCATCATCTATCCCGAACTGAAAGACATCGCCGTGGCGTTTCCCGGCGCCGACCCGCGACTCCTCGGACACGACAGCGCCTTCCCCGCCATGCTGAAGTTCCTGCCGACCGGCTTCGTCGGCCTCATGGTCGGTGGCCTCATCGCGGCCAACTCGTCGACGATCCTCACGCATCTCAACTGGGGTTCGTCGTATCTCGTGCACGACTTCTATCGCCGGTTCCTGAACACGACCGCAAGCGAACGACACTACGTAACGGTGGGCCGCGCGTGCACGGTGGGCCTGTACATCCTCGCGGCACTGCTCAGCCTCATCCTCGAATCCGCCCAGGATGCCTTCGAGGTGCTGATCTCGATCGGTGCGGGTACCGGGCTGCTCTACCTGTTGCGCTGGTACTGGTGGCGCATCAACGCATTCTGCGAAGTCGTGGCGATGGTCAGCTCGTTCACCATCTCCGTGGTGTTCTTCGTGCTGAAGAAGGCGGGCCATCCGCTGCCCTTCGCACAGACCGTGCTGTTCTCGGTCGCATTCACGACGGCCTGCTGGCTCATCACCGCGTACGTGAGCGCCCCGACGACGATGGAACGCCTCGTCGTCTTCTACCTCAAGGTGTCGCCCGCCGGACCCGGGTGGACGCGGGTTCGCGAAGCAGCCGGCATCAGCGCGGCCGCCGGTGCACGGACGAGCGACCGGATGGGTCAGGCCACACTCGGCTGGATCTCCGGCTGCGTGACGATCTGGTCGTCGCTGTTCGCGATCGGGAACTTCCTGTACGGCCGGACGTACGCCGCGCTGCTGCTCACCGCGATCTTCGTGGTCAGCGGGCTCACGCTGCTCTACGTCGTCAACCGGTTGTGGGACCGGCCGGCGCTGGTCGCCTAGGTCTCTCCGGCAAACGGCGCCAGCTTCATCGTCACGCTCCCGCGCGCGGCAGCGCCCCGACGCTACATGATCGTCAGGAGCTCCCGCGCCGCCGCGGCCGACGACGCCGGATTCTGGCCCGTGACGAGCATCCCGTCGCGCACGACGTAGCTCGACCAGTCCGCCCCCTTCTCGTAGCGCCCGCCGTTCGCAACCAGCATGTTCTCGACGAGAAACGGCACGACATCCGTGAGACCGACTGCGGCCTCCTCCGTGTTCGTGAAGCCGGTCACCTGCTTGCCTGCAACGAGCTTCTGCGCATCCGGGCCGTTGACGTGCCGGAACACCGCCGGTGCGTGGCACACGGCGCCAATCGGCTGGCCCTTCGCGGCGAACGCCTCGATCAGCCGCTTGCTGTCGGCATCCTCGGCGAGATCCCACAGCGGGCCGTGCCCGCCGGGAAAGAAGATCGCGTCGAACCCTTCGGCCTTCACGTCGGCCAGCTTCTTCGTGTGCGCAAGATCGCGCTGCGCATCGGCGTCGCCGCGAAAGCGTCGCGTATCATCGGTCTGGGCGTCCGGTGCGTCACTCGACGGATCGAGCGGCGGCTGGCCTCCCTTTGGCGACGCGAGCGTGACGGTGGCGCCGGCGTCCTTGAACACGTAGTACGGCGCCGCGAACTCCTCGAGCCAGAAGCCCGTCTTCCTGCCCGTGTCGCCGAGCTGGTCGTGCGACGTGAGCACCATCAGGATCCTTTTCGTCATCATGCGTTCCCTTCTCCCACGCGAATCACGCGCTTGCCGAAGTTCTCTCCCCGCAGCATCCCGATGAATGCCCCGGGTGCCTGTTCCAGCCCATCGATCATGTCTTCCCGATATTTCATCTTCCCCGCCGCGATCCACGCCTCCATCTGCCGCGCGAAGACGGGATAGTGCGCGCCGAAGTCATCGAAGATGATGAATCCCTGCATTCGCACGCGCCGGCGCAGCAGCTGGCCCATGAGCCAGCCCATGCGGTCGGGACCGGGCGGCAGCTCCGTCGCGTTGTACTGCGAGACGAGCCCACAGAGCGGCACGCGCGCGCCCGCGTTGAGGAGCGGTAGCACAGCATCGAACACCTTGCCGCCGACATTCTCGAAATAGACGTCGATGCCCGACGACGCCGCGGACGCCAGCCTCGCCGCAAGATCCGGGGCCCGGTGATCGACGCAGGCGTCGAATCCCAGCTCGTCCACCGCGTACGTGCACTTCTCGGCGCCGCCTGCGATGCCCACCACTCTGCAGCCGAGGAGCTTCCCGATCTGCCCAACCGTTGCGCCCACGGGCCCGGTCGCCGCGGCGACGGCGATCGTCTCACCCGCTTTCGGCTCGCCAATCAGCGTCAGCCCGCCCCACGCTGTGAACCCGGGCATGCCGAGGATGCCGAGCGCCCATGATGGATGCGAGGGCGCCGTGCCGAGCCTGGTGACGCCGCGCCCGTCGGAGATCGAGTAGTCCTGCCAGCCGCCATAGCTGAGCACCCAGTCGCCCGGCGAGAAGCCGCTCAGCCGTGATTCCACGACGCGCCCCACGGTACCGCCGACCATCACTGCACCTACTGCCACCGGCGGCGCGTAGGACGGTGCGTCGCTCATCCGCCCGCGCATGTACGGGTCGAGTGACAGGTACTCGGTGCGTACGAGCATTTCACTGGCGTCGATCGACGGCACGTCCGCCTCGACGAGCCGCAGCGTTTCGCTCGTCGGCTCACCCACCGGGCGTTCGGCGAGCAGCCACTGCCGATTCTTCTGTTGTCGAGTGGTCATCGTGGCGCGCACCAATGCACGGTGTACGCCGCCTGTAGCGAATCCGGATGATTATGCGATCCGGGCCATCGCCTCTGCTTCGGCTCGCCTGCTTCGGGGTCAGCCCCTCTCCGCCTCGCGCGCGATCGCCCGCGCCATCGCGCTGAAGATCAGCTTGTGAATGGGGTAGAGCAGGTACCAGTACAGCGCGCCCGCCAGCCCGCGCGGCGCGAAGATCGCCGTCTGCGCCAGCGCCGACCCGCTCGCGGTCGGCGCGATCTCCCATTGCAGCCACGCCTGCCCCGGCACCTTCATCTCGGCACGGAGCCGCAGCCGCCGCGGCGGCTCGCTCACCTCCACGCGCCAGAAGTCCACCGCCTCGCCGGGCAGCAGCACCAGCTTGTCGCGCCGCCCGCGCCTCAGCCCCGGCCCGCCGACCAGCCGGTCGAGCAACCCACGCAGCCGCCATGCCCAGTTCCAGGCGAGCCACCCGCGATCGCCGCCGAGCGACGCCACCGTCTCGTACAACCGCGCCACCGTCGCCCGTGAGTCGACGGTCCGCGTCTCCCGGATCAGCCCCTCGCGATCCGTCAGTTCGTACGACGGCGCGGCGTTGAGGGCGTCGCTCCACGCCGTCATCACCCGCTGGTTCGTCGTGCGCTGGAGCGCCCGCGCCACCGCCTCGCGATAGGGGATCGGCTGGATCTCGGGAAAGTGGGTCCGCGCCAGCGTCGTGTCGGCAAGCACCGAATTCACCACACCCTCGATCAGCGGCACGGCGATGCTGTTCGGCAGCGGTGTCACCGCGCCCACCCAGCGCGCGGCGAGCGACGGCGCGAGCACCGGCACCGGGATGATCACCCGGCGTAGCCCGCGCGCCTCCGCATATTGCAGCATCATACCGCGGAAGGTCAGCACGTCGGCACCCACGTCCACCACGCCAAGTGCGTCGCGCTCACCGGCGAGCACGAGATAGCGCAGCACGTCAGCAACGCCGATGGGCTGCACGCGATTGAGGATCCAGCGCGGCGCGACCATCATCGGCAGCCGCTCGGTGAGATAGCGGACCATCTCGAACGACGCACTCCCCGAGCCGATGATCGGACCGGCGCGCACCTCGGTCGTCGGGAGCGCGTCGCGCAGCACGCGACCCGTCTCGGCGCGGCTCGCGAGGTGGGCGGAGGGTCGCCGGCCCTCGTGCGGCAGGAGGCCGCCGAGGTAGACGAGCCTCGGCAGGCCGGCCGCCGCGGCGGCGAAGTGCGTGGCGGCGTCGCGATCGCGCGTCGCGAAGTCGGCCCCCGAGTACATCGAGTGCACGAGATAGTACGCCGTGTCGATACCCTCGAATGCGCCGTCGAGCGACGCGCGATCGAGCAGGTCCCCCGCGCGCACCGTCACGCGATCGCTCCACGAACGCCGCACGGCGCGCCGTGGATCGCGCACGAGCACCGTCACCTCATGGCCGCGGTCGAGCAGCAGGGGCACGAGGCGCCCGCCGATGTAGCCGGTGGCGCCGGTCACGAGCACTCGCATCAGTCGCACCTCCTCCGCGGCGTGCCGCGAGACGGGAAAGATAGTGCCGCGTGACGCGCGGCATGGAAGGCGCATGCGACGTCGGCATGCACACGGGCGCGAACAGTGGGCGCGTTCTCGTCACCGGCGCGACGGGCTTCATCGGGATCGAGGTGGCGCGCCAGCTCGCCGCCGCCGACGCATTGCGCCGTCTCATGGTGCATCGACCGCACCGCGCCGTCTATGTCCGCGATCTCGCCAGCGACCTCGTGCCCGGAAACCTCGACGACGAGACGACCCTCGAGCGCGCGCTGCGCGACGTCGACGTCGTGATCCACCTCGCCGGCCACGCGACCTTCGAGTCGTATGGCGTCGTCGCGCCGTCGCTCGTCGGAGGCACGGAGCGATTGGCCCGGATCGCGGCGCGCGCCGGTGTGCGCCGGTTCGTCTTCTCGAGCAGCACGCTCGTCTACGACGGACGCGCGGGTCCCGTCGACGACCGCACCGTGCCCGCACCGTGGACGGGATACGGCCACGCCAAGCTCGAGGCCGAGCAGGCCCTCGCGCGGATCGGGGCGGAGAGCGCAATGCAGGTCACGTCGATCCGGTTGCCGCACGTCTATGGATCGGGCGACGCGATGTTCGCCATGACGCGGCGTGGATTCGTCGTGTCACCGGGTCGCGGCGATCGCCCGTTCTCCCATCTCCACGTCGCCGACGCGGCGCGCGCGCTCATTGCCGCGGCGGGAACTGATTGGCGCGGCGTGAGTCCGATTGCCGACGATCGTCCCGCGACGTGGCGCGAATTCATGACGCTCCTCCGGGCCGCGCTGCCAACCCTGCGCGAGCTCCGTCTGCCGCGGCGCGTCGCCTGGCTCGGTGCGCATGCGCCGGCCCTCGTCGCACGCTGGCGCCGGCGTCCCACCCTGCTCACTCCCGATGCGGTGGCTGGCTGGAATCACTCCCTCGTCGTGACACCAGGCACTCTATGGCCCGCACTCGGCATCACGCCCCGCTACCCGACGATCGAGTCGGGCATCGCCGCTGCGGCCCGAGTGCACCCACCGCTGGGGTGGGTGCACTCGGTGGACGATCACCGCCACGATTGATGGCCGACGGTGAACTAGCGCTCCGCGTGGACCGGAGCGGCCTTCGGCAGCAGCACCCCATCGATGATGTGGATCACGCCATTCGACGCCTGGACGTCGGCCGTCACGACCTGGGCGCCGTTGACGTACACCTTGCCGTCCTTCACGACGATATCGAGCGTCTGGCCGTTGACGGTCTTCGGCGTGGCGCCGTGCGACTTCACGATGTCACCAGCCATCACCTTGCCGCTCACCACGTGGTAGGTGAGGATCGACGTCAACTTTGCCTTGTCAGCGAGCAGTGTCTCGACCGTTCCGGCCGGCAGCTTGGCGAACGCCGCATCCGTCGGCGCGAACACGGTGAACGGTCCCGGGCCCTCGAGCGTCTCCACGAGGCCGGCGGCCTTGAGCGCGGCGGCGAGGGTATTGAACTGGCCGGCTTCCACGGCAACCTGTACGATGTTCTTCATGGGCTTCATCTCCTTGGAGGATTTCTGCGCCGACGCGATGACGGGCAGGGTGACGAGGGCCGCGAGGACGGCCGCAGCAAAACGGGGGCGGTAGTTCATGTCGGTCTCCGGTGATGGTGTGAGCCGGGCCTGCAGCGCAGATTCGTCGTTCACCGGCGGATCGTGGTGCGCGGTCTGTCCGATTCGACAGGCGTATGTCCAGCAGTTGTCCAAGCATTATGCTCCAATGATGCTGCGTTGTCAAGGCTTTGTCCATTTACTTGCTTGACAATAGTTAGACATGACGGCTAAAGTATTCCCATGAAGGCGCTTCCAAATTCCGACTGGCTCGACAAGCGGCACCCCATTGCTGTCGTCGCCGAGAGGACTGGCCTGACCCAGGACGTGCTCAGGGTCTGGGAACGGCGATATACCGCAGTCGAGCCCGACCGAGGATCAGGTGGACAGCGCGTATACAGCGACGCGGACATCGCGCGGCTCACGATGCTCAATGCCGTCACCCGTGTCGGGCGCAGCATCGGACAGGTCGCCTCGCTGCCTGACGACGCCCTTGCCGCGTTGCTCGAGGAGGACAGCGGGGCCCGGGAGCAGCGCGCCGCGCCGCCCGACGCCTCGGCCGCCACACGCCACACGGTAGAGACGGCGCTCGCCCATGCGCGCGCGCTCGATACGACCGCGCTCGACGAGATCCTTCGCCGCGCTGCCGCCATGCACGGGATCTCGAACTTTCTCGAGCTCGTCGCCGTGCCGCTGCTCCGTCGCGTCGGCGACGAGTGGCACGCCGGCCGTTTGGCGCCTGCGCAGGAGCATGTCGCGACCTCGGTGCTCCACGACATCGTTGCCGAGACGATGCGCGGCTTCACCCAGCGCAACGGCGCGCCGCGGATCGTCGTCGCCACCCCGGCTGGCGAGCGACATGCGATCGGCGCCGCACTCGTCGGCGCCGCCGCCGCGGTCGACGGCTGGAGCGTCCTTTACCTCGGCGCCGATCTTCCGGCCAATGACATCGCCGAGGCGGCGCGCGTGTCGCGGGCCCGGGTCGTGGCAGTGAGCATCGTCTTCGTCCAGCATCGCGAGAATCTGCTCAACGAGATGCGGGAACTGCGCACGCGGATCCCCAAGGGTGTCGTCCTGATTGCCGGAGGCGCCGGCGCCGGATCGCTCCGCACCGAGCTGACCGCGCTTGGTGTGCGCGTCGAGACGAGCGTGCCCGCACTGCTCGAGGCGCTGGCGGAGAGCGGCGGGGAAGCGTGATCGCGATCACGTCCCCGCGGCCCGGCGCTCTGCTCATGCCGACATCCCTTCACCGGATCGACGCGAGCGCCTCCGCCACCTCCGCCGCGTGCCCCTCGGGCTTCACCTTCTCGAACACGTGGGCGATACGGCCCTCGGCGTCGATGACGAACGTCGTCCGGTTCACGCCCCAGTACTTCTTCCCGTACATCGACTTCTCGGCCCACACGCCATAGAGCTCGCAGACGGCGTGCTCAATGTCAGCCACGAGGGGATACGTGAAGCCGTACTTCGCCTTCCACTTCAGGTGCTTCTTCACCGGATCCGGGCTCACGCCGATCACCGCCACTCCGAGTCCCTCGAACCGAGGGAGAGCGTCCTGGAAGCCGGACGCCTCGATGGTTCAGCCGCCGGTGTCGTCCTTCGGGTAGAAGAACAACACGAGGGGTGCGCCGCGCAGCGAGGTGAGTTCCAGCGTGCTGCCGTCGTCGATGGTGGCCGAGAAGACCGGCGCCATCTCGCCTGCGGAAGGCAGGGTCATGTGAGGGTTTCCCCACCCATGAGTATCGCCATGATCGCCTTCTGGATGTGCAGGCGGTTCTCCGCCTCGTCCCAGACCCTGCTCTGCGGCCCGTCGATGACGTCGACGGACACTTCCTCGCCGCGATGCGCCGGCAGGCAGTGGAGGAAGATCGCGTCCGGCGCGGCGAGTCCCATCATGGCGGCATTCACCGTGTAGCCCGCGAAGTCCTTCTCGCGCTTCTTCTGCTCGTCTTCCTGTCCCATGCTCGCCCATACGTCGGTGTTCACGACGTGTGCCCCTGCGACCGCTTCCCGGGGATCGCGCGTGAGGGTGATGGTCGTGTGTTCGCGGGCGCGCGCGAGGAGGTGATCGGCTGGTTCGTAGCCCTCGGGACACGCGAGCGTGAGCTCGAAGCCCAGGCGGTACGCAGCGTTGATCCACGAGTTCGCCATGTTGTTGCCGTCGCCAATCCACGCGACTTTCCTGCCCTCGATGCCGCCCAGGTGCTGTCGAACGGTGAGGATGTCGGCGAGGATCTGGCAGGGGTGCAGCAGGTCCGTGAGGCCGTTGATCACCGGCACGTCGGCAAAGCGGGCGAGTTCCTCCACGTCCTGGTGCGCGAATGTGCGGATCATGATGCCGTCGACGTAGCGCGACAGGACGCGGGCGGTATCGGCGATGGGCTCGCCGCGGCCGAGTTGCACGTCGCGCGGCGAGAGGAACAGCGCATGGCCGCCGAGCTGGTAGGTGCCGACCTCGAAGGAAACACGCGTGCGGGTCGAGGCCTTCATGAAGATCATCGCCAGCGTCTTGCCGGCGAGCGGCGTGCGGTCGTACTGGCCGCGGCGCATCCGTTCGGCGAGCTCGAAGAGCGCGACGAGCTCTTCCCGTGAGAAATCCGGGATGGCGAGGAAGTCACGCGGGTGGGTCTGGGGCATCGGATGGGGACGAGGGGAATGAAGCGCTCAAGCTAGCGGCGCCGGAAAGCCTCAGGCAACCGTCAATAAACGAGTCACCTTGACTGAGTATCAGAGAGGATAGCAGAAATTACTGTTTTGTAATTTGACATAGCATTAGCTATCGGGCATTATTTCCATACGCCGGAGACTCACGCTGAACCCGGCAACCAATCTCAGCCACCTCTTTCCGATGCGACGCAGCTTCGGTGAGGAAATTCGCGAATGATGCACGCCACTGCACTTGCCATCAGTTGGAGGGATGCCCTGCTGAGCCTGGTAGAAGGGCACCGCAACCTCCCATCCGACTCGCCCGACCCCGCAGACACGCCGCCGGACGAGAATGAATCGACCGACGACGAACGCGAGCCGTTCCACCTCGACGACACCGAGCTCGCCAACCGGCTCGTACGCGACCGCGGCCTCGTCCACTACCAGACGCCGCCGAACACCCACCGCCGCACCGACCCTCACCCGGGCCCGGCCGCTGACTCCTGATGCCGACGCCAGTGCCGGCGCGGGCCTCAGAGGATGTACTTCCGCAGGTCCTCGTCCTCAACGATGGCCTTGAGCTTTTCCCGCACGGCTTCCGCGTTGACGACGATGCGCTTCTCGCCACCGTCCGGCAAGTCGAAGAGCGTGTCCTCGAGCTGCGTGGTCATCACCGTGTGCAGCCGGCGCGCCCCGATGTTCTCCATGCGTGAGTTCACCGTCGCCGCGATCCGCGCGATCTCGGCGATGCCGTCCTCCGTGAACTCGAGCGTGGCGCCGTCCGCCGCGACGAGCGCAGCGTATTGCTTCGTGAGCGCGTTCTCGGGCTCCGTCATGATGCGCACGAAGTCCGCTTCCGTGAGCGACTTGAGCTCCACGCGAATCGGGAAGCGGCCCTGCAGCTCCGGGATCAGGTCTGACGGCTTGGACACGTGGAACGCACCGGCGGCCACGAAGAGGATGTGATCCGTCTTCACCATCCCGTACTTCGTCTGCACGTTGGACCCTTCCACGATCGGCAGCAGGTCGCGCTGGACGCCTTCGCGCGACACGTCGGGCCCGCCCATCTGGCTCTTCTCTCCCGCGATCTTGTCGATCTCGTCGAGGAACACGATGCCGAGCGTTTCCACGCGCTCCAGCGCGTCGGCGGTGACGTCCTCCATGTCCACGAGCTTCTCGAATTCCTGCTCCAGCAGGATGCGCCGTGCCTCGCTCACCTTCACCGTGCGCTTCTTCTTCCGCTGCGGCATCATCTGCTGCAGCATCTCGGTGAAGTTCTCCATGTTCTCCGGTGCGCCCTGCGACGCGAACATGTCGAACATCGGCCCGCCACTCGGCGTCACCTCGATCTCCACCTCGCGCGCGTCGAGCTGCCCGTCCAGCAGCAGCTGCCTGAGCTTGTCGCGCGTCCGCTTGTACCGGTCCTGCGCCGCGTCGCCGCCGGCCTCCTGCTTCACGTCGCCTGCGCTCGAGACGACGAACACGCCGCCGGCATCGCCGGCCGAGGCCAGCATCGGCTCGGCGGCGGGCACCTTGGTATCTGACGCGGCCCCGGCGACGGGTGGTGGCAGCAGCAGGTCGAGCAGCCGGTCGTCAACGCGCTCGTTGGCCAGCTCTTCCACTTCGGCTTCCCGCTCCTGGCGAACCATCTCGATCGCGCTGTCGACGAGGTCGCGGATCATGCCCTCCACGTCGCGGCCGACGTAGCCCACCTCGGTGAACTTGGACGCCTCCACCTTGATGAACGGCGCGCCCGTGAGCTTGGCGAGGCGACGCGCGATCTCCGTCTTGCCCACACCGGTGGGACCGATGAGGATGATGTTGTTGGGCGAGATCTCGTCGCGGATGGACTCCGGCGCCTGCTGACGACGCCAACGGTTGCGCAAGGCGATCGCCACGGCCTTCTTGGCGTCCGCCTGGCCCACGATGTAGCGGTCGAGCTCCGCGACGATCTGTCTTGGCGTCAGGTCGGCGAGCCGCGCGAGCGCCTGCTGGGTACGGGGCGACGACATGCTACTCCGCCTCGAGGACGGTGATGTTCGTATTCGTGTAGACGCAGATCTCGCCGGCGATGGTGAGGCTCTGGCGCACGATCTCCGCGGCGTTCAGGTCGGTGCTCGCCGCGAGGGCTCGCGCGGCGGCGAGTGCGTAGGCGCCTCCCGACCCGATCGCGAGGATACCGTCGTCCGGCTCGATCAACTCACCCGTACCCGAGATGATGAACCCGTGCGCCGCGCTCGCGACCACCAGCAGCGCCTCGAGGCGCCGGAGGACCCGGTCGCTGCGCCAGTCCTTTGCGAGCTCGACGGCAGCGCGCGGCACGTTGCCAGGATACCGCTGGAGCTTCTCCTCGAATTTCTCGAAGAGCGTGAGCGCATCGGCGGCGGAGCCGGCGAAGCCGGCCAGCAATTTGCCGTCGCCGATGGCGCGGACCTTGTTCGCCTTCGCCTTCATGACCGTCTCGCCGACGGTGACCTGTCCGTCGCCGCCGAGGGCCACTTTCCCGCCCCGGCGGACGGCGAGGATCGTGGTGGCGCGAATTCTGGGTAGTTCCGACATCCCTCAAATCTAGCGGAGGGCGCGAGGGTCGCGGCGCGCGCGCGGCGTGCGGAGCCTGAGATTCACGGCTTCCGCTTGGCGCGCTCCGCTCGCTCCCGGTCAGCCAGCCCGCCGCGGCGCAGCGCACCGCGATTCACGATACGGTCGCGCAGGTAGCGGCGGTTCGCGAAGACTCCGAGCAGGAACAGCACCGTGCCCGCGATGACCGCGACGGTCACGTAGGGCCACGTATCGCGACCGATCAATGCGGCGGCGAAGCAGAGGATCGCGAGCCCGATGCAGGCTTCTCCCCCGATGCTGCGCTCCGTGCGGACATTCCGCCGGCGCTCGCCGCCGAAGGTCATTTCCTCCGGAAGCCACGCGTCGGCGAGGATCGCCAGCCCGACCAGGGCAACGATGATTCCGACGATGAGGGGGATGGTTTCCACGCGCACCAGGCAGGCTCCACAGGTAGACGGAGCACCTGTCAAGCGATCTTCATGCCCGCGGGTGTGCTTTCTGGTAAACCTGCTTCAGCCGCTCGACGCTCGTGTGCGTGTAGATCTGCGTCGTGGAAATCGACGCGTGGCCGAGCAGCTCCTGCACGGCTCGAAGGTCGGCGCCGTTGTCGAGCAGGTGCGTGGCAAACGTGTGACGAAGCGAGTGGACCGAGAGCCCCGCATCCTCGTCGATCTCCGCGAGGAAGGCCGAGACGACCTTCTGGACCATGCGGGGACCGATGCGCTTGCCGGTGCGCGCGAGGAAGTAGGCGGAGCGCTCGCCCCGCGAGCCCAGTCCGCGCAACAGCTCGTCCCGCTTCGCCTCGTAGTTGCGCAGCGCGAGCATCGCGTGGTCTCCCACGGGAATGATGCGTTCCTTTCGCCCCTTCCCGCGCACCTTCACCTGCTGGCTCACCAGGTCGAGGTCCGCGCGACTCAACCCCTGCAGCTCCGAGAGGCGCATGCCGGTGGAGTAGAACAGCTCGAGGATCGCGAGGTTGCGCACGTCCACGAAGTTGCCTTCCATCGCACGCGCTTCCGCCATCTGGAACAGCAGGTCGATCTGCGGCCGGTCGAGGTAGCCGGGCAGGTACTTGTCCAGCCTCGGCGCGCCGACGGCGCGGGCCGGATTCGCCTCGACCATCTCGTTGCGGTGCATCCAGCGATAGAAGCTCCGCACGCCGGACAATGTGCGCGCCATGGTGCGCTTGCCCACCCCGCGGCGCGACAGGTGCGCGAGGAACCCGCGCATCGCCAGTCGGTCCACTCCCTCCCAGCTCCAGCCGTCGGTGCCGTAGTAGCCGCCGAGGAACGCGACGAACTCGTGCAGGTCGCGCCGGTATGCGGTGATCGTGTTCGGCGACACGTCCCGCTCCTTGGCGAGATGGCGCAGGTATTCCTCGACGTCCGGATGGCTCACGGACGCGCCGCTCACGCGTGCACGCCCGAGGCGTGCAGCACCTCGTCGCGCCACTGCGTCATGTCCGCGAGCGCGCGATCGGCAAGCTGCTGCTTCTTGACGCGTTTGTCCTTCACGCGGCTCGGCAGGTCGTCCACCAGGCCGAAGTTGGCGTTCATCGGCTGGAAGTGGCGCGGATCCGCCTCGCGCAGGTAGCGATACAGGGCGCCCAGCATGGTCGTTGGTGGCGGCACGACGGCCGCGTCGCCTGCGAGCAGTCGCGACAGGTTGATGCCCGCGAGCAGGCCGGTTGCCGTGCTCTCGGTGTAGCCTTCCACGCCGGTAAGCTGGCCGGCGAATAGCGTCAGCGCAGCGTCTCGCACCGCGAGGTGCGGCGCGAGCGCGGCCGGCGCGTTGAGGTAGGAGTTACGATGAATCGATCCGAAGCGGAGAAACTCCGCCTCCCCGAGGCCGGGGATCATCCGGAACACGCGCTGCTGCTCGGGATAACGCAGGCGCGTCTGGAAGCCGACGAGGTTCCACATGCGTCCCGCGCGATCCTCCATCCGCAGCTGCACGATGGCGTAGGCCTCGCGCCCGGTATGCGGGTTCACGAGCCCCACCGGCTTCATTGGACCGAAGCGAAGCGATTCGCGCCCGCGGCGCGCCATCTCCTCCGCGGGCATGCATCCCTCGAAGTACGGCACGGCGTCGAATTCGTGCGCGGTGGCCTTGTCGGCGAGTGTCAGCGCATCGAGGAAGCCCTCGTACTGCTCGCGGGTCATCGGGCAGTTGAGGTACGCGCCGTCGTCTTCCCCCGCCATCGTCTCGCGCCCGTAGCGTGATGCGCGAAAGACGACCTCGTGATCGATCGACTCGTATGACACGATGGGGGCGATGGCGTCGTAGAACGCGAGCGACTCCACGCCGAGTCGTGCGCGAATCACTTCCGCGAGGCCGTCGGAGGTGAGGGGTCCCGTCGCGACGATGCCGGGCGACGGCAGGGTCGTGACCTCCTCACGGACCACGGTGATGCGCGGATGTGCGGCGATCCTCGCGCTGACAGCCGACGAGAATACCGCGCGATCCACGGTGAGCGCGCTTCCACCGGGTACGCGCGCCTCATCCGCGCACTCCAGGATCATGCTGCCAAGCAGGCGCATCTCGGCCTTCAACAGGCCATGTGCATTGGAGGTCTCCGTGCTCTTGAAGGTGTTCGAGCACACGAGCTCTGCGAGGTCGTCCGTCTTGTGCGCCTCCGTCCCGCGAACAGGGCGCATCTCGTACAGCCGCACCTGATGGCCCCGCTGCGCGAGCTGCCACGCCGCCTCGCTGCCCGCGAGTCCCCCACCCACGATCTCGACAGCGTCCGCCTCGCGTTCTTCCATGGGGGAAAGGTAGCGCCCGATTCGTGCATGGGCGACACAGCTGATAACCCACCTGCTGGTGGGATGGTATACTGATCGCGACGGCGCGACGGGACGTGTCGCCACGCATCCGAGGCGAATGAGTGGAAGCGGGCACACGGCTGGGCGGACGGGACGAGCTGGTTACCGCACGCCGTGTGTAACGTGCCTGACCATGGCGGCCATGCTCGCATGCGCCGATACCCGTTCGTACGATGGCTACGGCCTGCTCGCGTCGCTGGAGCGTGAACAGCCGGAACTCGCGGCTACGGTGCTCATCTTCACGGGCGACGTGGGCGGTGACATGGACGCCAACCTGCCCGTTCCCCGAGAGCGGATACTGAGCAAGCCGTTCGACGCCGCCGTGCTCGTGCAGATCGTTCGCAGGTCGCTCGGCATCGCTTAGCGCAGTCGCCGTCGACACTCCATGCAAACGACAGAGGCGGGCGTCGAAGCGCCCGCCTCCAGTTCCGTCATCCCGCGACCGTCACCCCGCGAGCGCCGGCTCGACAGGCTCCGCCGGCTGCGGCACGTCCCACTCGTTGCCGCACTTGAGGCACTTCCGGAAATCGCCGCGGGCCTTCGTGAACTTCATCTCCGCGCCAACGTAACTGCACTCCGGACACGTTTCCGCCACCGGCTTGTTCCAGGCGACGAAGTCACACGTCTCGTTCGAGCACGCATAGAAGGCCGTGCCGCGCTTCTTCGAGCGACGCTCCACGAGCTCGCCGCCGTCCTTGGGGCAGAACACGCCCGTGGGCATGGAGCGCGTGCCGCGGCACTTCGGGAAGGTGCTGCATCCCAGGAACTCGCCACTGCGGCCAACGCGGACCACCATCGGTGCACCGCAGAGGTGGCAGGGGATGTCGGTCATGCGCGGCTTGGCCTTCTCCCCCTTGAGCGGACGCGTGTATTTGCACGTCTTGGGATGATTCTCGCACGCCAGGAACGGCCCGAAGAATCCGCCGCGCGGCTCGAGGTGTCCTCCGCAATCCGGGCAGCGCTCGTTCACGAGCCCCGACAGGTCGTGCGCCACGGCGATGAGCGCGCCGAACTGGACATCCTTCAGCGACTTGTCGAACGGGCCCCAGAAGTCCTTGAGGACCGCGCGCCATCCGAGCGCTCCCTCCTCCACCTTGTCGAGCTCGAGCTCCATGCCCGAGGTGAAGTCCACGTTGAAGATGCCGGGGAACTGCTTCACCATCACCTTCTCGACGGTCTCCCCGAGCTCGGTGGGGAAGAAGCGCCGCTGCTCGAGCAGCACGTACCGGCGATCCGCGAGCACGCTGATGATGCTCGCATACGTCGACGGGCGGCCGATGCCGAGTCGCTCCAGCTCCTTCACGAGGCTCGCCTCGGAGAAGCGCGGCGGCGGTTCCGTGAAGTGCTGCGAGGGTGTGATCGAATGCACCGGCACGTTCTCGCCCACCTCGATCACCGGCAGCTCGTTCTCGTCCTCGAGCGCCTTCGAGTCGCCCTCCTCTCGTGCTTCGCGATAGAGCGCCAGGAAGCCCTGGAACTTGATGATGCTGCCCGTGCTGCGGAACAGGTAGGACCGTCGGCCGATCTGCGGCTGCTCCTTCGCGGCGATGTCGAAGTCCACCGTCGTCGTGTCGAACACGGCGGGCGCCATCTGCGAACCCATGAACCGCTGCCAGACGAGCTGGTACAGCTTGAACTGGTCCGGGCTCAGGTACTTCCGGATGTCGTCGGGTCGGCGCGTGGGATCCGTCGGACGCACGCTCTCGTGCGCATCCTGCGCATTCTTCGCCTTGCCGTCACCATAGAGCTGGAGGCCCTTCGCCAGGAACTCCGCGCCGAACAGCACGCGCAGGTACTCCTGCGCCTGCGTCGCGGCACTCTCCGCCACGCGCGTGGAGTCTGTACGCATGTAGGTGATGAGACCGACGGCGCCCTCCGGCCCGATGTCGATGCCCTCATAGAGATCCTGCGCCACGCGCATCGTGCGCTTGGAGCCGAACGAGAGCTTCTTGGCCGCTTCCTGCTGCAGCGTGGACGTCGTGAACGGCGCCGACGGATTCTTGCGCCGCTCGCGACGCTTCACGTCCGTGACGCCAAACAGCTTGCGCCCCTCGAGATCCGACAGCACGCGGTCGGCCTCGGCCTGCGTCCCGATCTCCGCCTTCTTGCCGTCGATCTGGTGCAGCTTGGCCGTGAAGCGCTGGTTCGCCTTCTCCAGTGCGGCCTCGATCGTCCAGTACTCCACCGGATTGAACGCGCGGATCTCCCGCTCGCGCTCCACGATGAGGCGCAGTGCGACCGTCTGCACGCGACCGGCCGAGATGCCCTTCTTCACCGTCTTCCAGAGTACGGGGCTGGCCTTGTACCCCACGAGCCGATCCAGCACGCGCCGCGCCTGCTGCGCCTCGACCTTCTTGTCGTCGATCTCGCCGGCCTGCCGGATGGCCAGCTGCACCGCGTCCTTCGTGATCTCGTGAAAGAGCACGCGACGGATGGGCACCACCGCCTGTCCACGCTTCGGCTTGATCTGCTCAGCCACGTGCCACGCGATCGCTTCGCCCTCGCGATCCGGATCGGTCGCGATGAAGATCTCCTTGGACACCTTCGCCGCGCTCTTCAGGTCCGCGATCGTCTTCTCCTTCCCGGGGATCGGCACGAGCTCCGGCTCGAAGCCGTGCTCGATGTCGATGCCGAGCTTCTTCTCCGGCAGGTCCATGATGTGGCCGACGGTGGCTTTCACCCGGTAGCCGCGGCCGAGGTACTTGCCGATCGTCTTGGCCTTGGCCGGTGACTCGACGATGACGAGCGACGTGGTGCCGGCCGGCTCGTCGGGATACTCCTCCTCGACGGCGGCGGCCTTTCGGCCAGCCGTCTTCCGCGGCGACTTCGCCACGGATTTCCGGGCGGTCGTCTTCTTCGCGGCCGGGCGCTTGGTTGTCGTTTTCTTCGCTGCCATTGCTCTCAGTGTACGGTCTGGGTATCCGCCGCGGCGCCGGGATCGTCGAACCCGGCTCCCTCCATCATGGAGCGCAGGTCGTCGAGCGCGATGCGGCCGTCGAACTGCAGCATCGCCCGCTCGATCACCTGCTCGAGCTCCGCGGGGTTGAGCGCTCCCGCACCGGCGAGTGCCAGCAGATGCCCCCAGGCTTCGGTGGCAAAGCGGCCCCGCTCATGTGGTCCAAGAACGCGAATGGTCATGTATGATCCTCACGGCCACTCCGGTACGGTCGGCTGCCCCGCCCCCGAATGGCACGTCGATTCCCCTCTGACACCGGCACGCCGCGCTGGGATCCATCGTTCCGTTGCGACCGCCAATTTACGGACTCCGCCGGCACGGAGGTGCAGCCGGCATCGCTCGTCGCGATATTCGCTCTAAGGTAGTAGGGGCGTCAACCGCATGCGCCACGGGACATCACCAGAATACCGCGTCAGGCGTCCAGCTGCTTCTGGATAAGATCCGTAACTCGTTGTGAATCAATGCGTTCGACATCAATCACGACGTCGGCCGATTCATATGCGGTACGACGCGCCACCAGCAGGCGCTCCAGCTCGCCGCGCGGATCCGGACGCATGAGGAGGGGCCGTCCGTCGATCTTCCGCCCCATCCGCCGCAGTGCCCCCGCAGGCGAAATCCGGAGGTACACCAGGCGAGACGGCGGCCGCAGCAGGGCCACCGCTTCCGGCTGGCTGACCCACCCGCCGCCGGGCGACAGCACCATCCCGCCGAGCATTGCGACCTCCTCGGTCAGCGCGAATTCGAGGCGACGGAACTCCGGCTCGCCCCGCTGCGCGAAGATCTCCGCGATGGTCAGACCTTCGCGCCGGCTGATCTCGGCATCGAAGTCGAGGAAGCTGCGCCCCAGGCGGCGCGCCAGCATCCCGGCCACCGTCGTCTTGCCCGCCCCGGGCAGTCCGACGAGGATGAGATGCGGCTGCGTAGGGTCAACCGCCGAGCCGGGCTGCGACGTGCGAAAGGTAGCCATCGAGGTTTCGCTGCACTTCCCCAAGTGAATCGCCGCCGAATTTCTCCAGCATCGCATCCGCGAGGACCAGGGCGGCCATCGCTTCCGCAATGACGCCCATGGCCGGCACGGCTGTGACATCGCTGCGCTCGGCCGTTGCCTTCGCGGCATCTCCTGTTGCGACGTCGATGGTCCCCAGCGGACGCATCAAGGTACTGATCGGCTTCATGGCCACGCGGACGACGAGGGGCTCACCGGTGGTCATGCCCCCCTCCAGGCCGCCAGCGCGATTCGTCGTGCGGCGGACATTGGCTGCCCGCGGTCGTCCCGGTGCCATCGACATCTCGTCGTGAACTTCCGACCCCGGCACCCGAGCCGCCTCGAACCCCATGCCGATCTCGACCCCCTTGACGGCAGGAATCGACATCATCGCAGCACCAAGGCGCCCGTCAAGTTTCCTATCCCATGATACGTGCGATCCGAGGCCCACGGGAAGCCCTTCGACAACCACTTCACAGATACCGCCAAGCGTGTTGCCCTCCTTCTTCGCGGCGTCGATCCGCTCGATCATGCGTCGCTCGGCATCGGCGTCGAGAGTGCGCAGTTGCGAAGCATCGGAGGCAGAGTTCAGGTCCGCGGGGAGTTCATCTGGACACGTTGCATCGATTCCGCCCAGATGGACCAGATGGCTGCCTACCTTGACCCCGAGCTCGCTGAGGAGCCGGCGCGCCACGGCGCCTGCGGCGACGCGTGCGGTGGTTTCCCGCGCCGACGCGCGCTCGAGGATGTCGCGCGCATCGTCGCGGTCGTACTTGAGCAGGCCGGTGAGGTCGGCATGGCCGGGTCGCACGCGCGTGACCGCACGGCGCCTGGGACCATCGGCGTCCGCCTCGCGCGGCGCGGCGTCCATGATCTCCTCCCAGTTCTTCCAATCGCGATTCTGGATCAGCATGGAGATGGGGCTACCGATCGTCTCGCCCGCGCGCACGCCTGAGAGAAACTCGACGGCATCGCGCTCGATCTGCATCCGTCGGCCGCGCCCGTAGCCCTGTTGACGGCGCGCGAGGTCGGCGTCGACGTGGGACGCCAGCAGGGGAAGGCCAGCCGGAATGCCTTCGAGCACGCTGATGAGCGCGCGACCGTGCGACTCGCCAGCTGTTGTGAATCGAACCATGACGAGATACGCGGAATTTGGAATGACACGAGCCCGGCATGACCGGGCTCGGTACGGCGTGTTATTGGAAAATTATCAGGCTACGGTCCGGCCGAGACGTCGCTGGGCTGCACGTCGACGACGACGAGTCCCCTGTTGCTCAGCCCGAAGAGGGTCACTACCCCTGGCGCGCGGAAGTTCTTCACGGCACGGAGCGGTCCGTAGAGGTTCGTCTTCGTCGGCAGCACGCCGCGGGTGAAATCATAATACGCTGCGTCCACGATCTCGATCGTGCCGTTTGCTGACGCCACGTATGCGAGCCGGTCAGCCGCGCTCACCGTGTTCACGCCCTGCGCATCCGGGTTGTACGCGACGCCGGCACCCACGCTGAACGTGGTCTTCTTGCCCTGCAGCCGCAGCTGGAACGGGTCGCTCACGAGGGCGAAGTAGGTCTCGAGGCCGTGTACGGCCAGCGAGTTACCCGTCTTGTCGAGGGCAAGCCCGTAGACGACATCCGAAGCGTTGTTCGACAGGTCCTGCACGAGGACGCCCGGCGAGGCCACGCCGTAGCGCATCGCATTGGCATCCGTGTCCTTGTAGAGCATCACGCGCGAGCCGAGACCCGAGTGTCCCTCGCCGAACGCGATCCAGTCGTGGTTGCCGCTTGTGGCGATGAACGTCGTGTCCGTCAGCCCGATCGACTGGACGTCGATGCCGGTGGCGAAGTCAACGTCGCTCTTGCGCCCGAGGAACGACTGCGCCTGCATCTTCGTGACGGCGCCCTGCACGGTCGTGTCGAAGACGACGAACGTGGCGGCAGTGCCGTCGCCGCTGGGGTGGTCGACGACGAAGAGCGTGTCGCTGCTGGCGCTCGTCGCCTTGGCCGGATGCACCTGGATGTCGTCGACGTTGATGATCGTGTAGGTGTTCTGGTCGGCGGTACGGCTCGCGTAATTGAGCATGAACCGCATATCGGGCGCCGGTCCGCTCGCCGCGTCGAGGTAGCGAATCGTGCCCTTCGTGGCCGTGGAGGTTGGCCTCGTGGAGAAGTAGAGTCGTCCGCTCGTCGCCTGGGCGAGGTACTGCAGGCGATCCGAGTACTGGAACGGGCCGGCGACGCTGAAGCGGACCTTGCCCGTCGCATCCCTGTTTTCGGTGATGTTGAAGATGAAGCTCGGACGCGTCAGGATCCGGCGCTGCAGGTCCTCGCGCATGGCGCCAGGGGTGGTGATGACGCGGCTGATGGAGGTGCCGCCCGAGTTGCCCACGTAGATGGTGGCCGGCTCGGTGATCGACTGCGTCATGCCCCATGGCTGCGAGGCCACCGGGACGCCGGTGACGTCGAACGTCGAGTCGGAGTTGTGCCAGACTTCCAGCCGACCGAAGGCGATGTTGGACAGGAACACGTTCTTGCCCGTCGAGTCCACCACGATGTCGCCGATGGTGCCGTTGCGCGTGGCGGGCAGCGGATACGTGGTGCCGAAGACGACGAGGGACGTATCCGCGAATGCGGAGGCGGCGTTCCCCTGGAACGAGGTGGCGCCGGCGGGCAGCGAATACCCGACGCGGCCGGCCTGGTCGTACGCGAAGCTGCGCAGCGTGATCCGCTTGCCACGTGCGCTGCTCGGCAGGCTGAGCGGAATCGTGAGCACGGATGTCGACGGGAAAGGCGACGGCAGTGCCACGCTGTCGCGCTTGATCAGCACGTCCGCGGAATCGCGCAGGATGTATCCGACGTACGTGAGGCCGTTACCGATGGCGGTGATCGTCAGCGAATCGATGGTCTCGACGCGCGGTGCGATCGCCTGGTACACGCGCGGCGCGGGCGCCAGCCCAGCACGCACGGCGATGATCATGGGCGCCGATGCGCCATCCTGGCCGCCGCTGTTCGTGGAGATCGGCGTGATCGTCAACAGCCCCTTGGGGGGTGCGTTGGCCGGAATGAGGATCGTGGACGTCAGCGTGATGTCCTTGGGCAGGCCGGCGTAGTTCACCATCACGGTCGTGTCGACCTTGGTGGGGAACGTCGCGTCGCTCTGGAGACGGAAGCCGAGCCGTGCCACGCCCGTGAGGTCGGTGGCGCGCAGGGTCACGGTGAGGCCCGCTCCCGGCGTGGCGCTGTCGCCAATGACCGGGCTGAGAATCTGGACGTTGGGGCCGCGGACGATCTTCACGGTGACGCGCGCGGTATCCACGCCGCCGAGCGCATCGATGGCGATGGCCGAGACGACGAGCGAATCCGTCACGGAGTCCGGCGGCAGCTTTGCCCGCAGGTAGCGCGTGATGACGGTATCGGTCACGCCAGCAGCGAAGCCGCCGCCCGTGGTCGGGGCGAGGATGCCGGGATAGCGGACCACAGTGTCCTGCGTGCCGAGCGTCTGGTTGCCGCGCAGCGAGTAGCCCAGGAAGGTGACGCTCTTGATGCCGGCGCCATCCTGCAGGCGCGCCGTGACGAGGAGCGAATCGCCGACGTTGAGCTTCGCGCCGGTGGCCGGCGTCAGCAGCGTGATGATCGGCGACGCGATGGTGATCACCACCGAGTCCACGCGCGTGTTGAGCGCCGCGTCCGTGGCCGTCGTGCGCACCACGATCCGGTCGCCCTTCTTCACGCCGGTGAGCGGCACGGTGACTGGCCGCGACGTGGTGGCCGCCGCCGGCTTGAGGGTCGCCGTGTCGAGCGCGATGACCGTCGCGCCGTCGCGCACCGTGGTGAGGATGCTCGAGACCCCGACATTGTCCGTCGCCTTGACGGTGACGATGACCGGTGCACCGAGGGCCACCGCGTTGTTCACGGCGCCCGCGACGGAGAAGGTCACGACCGGACGATCGACGTCATCCGTCCCGATGCTCTGGGTGGGGAGCCGCGTGTCGCAACTGGACGCGAGCAGCACTCCCATCAGCAGCGCCGAGAAGCGGGCGCGGGATCTCGTGTGTGTCATGTATGCTCCACGGCGGCGCGACTAGCGCCGCACGGTGTCGGGGGGCAACTGGCCTTCATCGATGATGTGGGGCGTGATGAGGACCAGGAGGTCGCGGCGCTGCTCCTGCCGCGTGGTGTAGCCGAACAGCCGGCCGATGAACGGCAGGTCGACGAGCAGCGGAATGCCGGACTTGGTCACGCGGACACTCGTCTGCGTGAGTCCGCCGATGACGACGGTCTGGCCGTCGGCCACCAGGAGGTCGTTCTTCAGGTTGTTGTTGTCGATCAGCGTGCCGTTGTTCGTGAAGTTCACGTCGGAGTTCGTCACCTCCACGTGCATCACGATCTGCCGGTTGTTCGTCACGCTCGGCGTCACGAGCAGCGTCACGCCCGTCTGGATGCGCTCCACCGTGATGGGCCCGGTGAGCGAGGTTCCCGCACCGCCGCTGCTGATCAGCGGCACGAAGGGCACCTGCGCGCCGGAGATGAGCGTGGCGGTCTTGTTGTTCAGTGTCGTCACGCTCGGCTCTGCCTGCACGTCGAGCAAGGAAACTTCCTGGAGCGCGTCGAGGAAGGTGCTGAAGTCGAAATTGCCGAGCGCCGTGGAGTAGATGAGGCGCAGGGCCGCGCCGTTCACCGTTCCGGACGCATTGGCGATCGCCGATACGGTATTGCCGCCGAGCAGGACACGTGGCGGATCGTTGGGCGAACCGACCTTGCCGGCCGAATCGCTGCGCTGGATGATGTTGCTGAAGAACTGCTGCGCCGAGCCCAGGTCGTACTTGATGCCGAGCGCGTCGAGGTCCGTGCGGTTCACCAGCACGACCTTCGCCTTGATGTTCACCGCGGGCTGCCGCAGGTCGAGCGAGGCGGCGAAGGCGACGAGGTCATCGATGATGCTGACCGGCGCCGTGATGCTGATGCTGTTCGTGGCTTCGTCCGCGCTCACGTTGCCGCGTCCGCGGCAGTTGGCGCCTTCCACGGACATGGAGGATGACGGCGACGTGGGCTGTGCCGGAGGCGCGCCCACTGCGGGTGGCTGCCCGGCGGCCGACGACGACGACGACGACGTCGAGGCGCGCTCGGACGGAATGCACTGGAGCAGGCGCTGGCGGATCTGCTCGCCCACGCCGGTGGCCCGCTGGTAGTTGAGGCGTACGACGCGCGTGGCGAGCGCCTCGGTCTGCGCGCGCGCCGCGATGCGCTCCTGCGTATCGACGATGATGATGCCGTTGGCATCCTCGGTGGCGTCGAGGCCTTGCGACGAGAGGATGGCCTGGAGCGCCACGTCCCACGGCTGGTCCTTGATCTCCGCGTCGACCTTGAGCCCGGGCACGTTCGCAGCGGGAATGATCGTGCGGCCGGAGAAGGACGAGAACGCCGCGAGCACGTCGCGGATGTCGGAGCCCTGGTAGATCACGCTGATGCGCGGCTGCTGCGAGCGCTGCTGCCGCTGGACGGCCTGCTGCGCAACCTGCATCGCCGACATCGGCTCGCGCTGCACGCTCGTGCGCATGGGCGGTTCGTGCGTATCGGCGGCCTCGCGCGCAGCGTCCGCGCGTGCGGCTTCACTCCGTGCGGCGTCGGCTCGCGCGGCGCGGTCGGCGCGAGCGTCCTTCACGGCCGTCGGCTCGCCGGCGGGAGTGGACGGTGCGGCGGCAACGCGCTTGTCGACGGCCGGGGCCGCGCGATTCTCGCTCGTTGCGACGCGTGCTTCCGGAACGGCCCCGCCGCCCAGGTGCCAGGCGGCGAACTGCGCGCCGGCCGGCAGCGTGAGGGCGACGCGGACTTCACCGTCGGACTTGGAGAGCTGGTAGGCGCGCGGTCCGTCGAGGTAGACGACGACGCGAACCGTGCCCCTCCGGAACTGCGAGTAACGCACGTCCGTGACCGCGCCGCGCGCGATGCGATCATAGCCGCGCGACCCGAGCGCGAGCGACGCGCCGCTGAAATCGATGACGATGCGATCGGGCGACGCGAGCGTGAAGTCACGCACCTCCACACCGCCGCTGACACCGATCACGATCTCGGCCTTGCCGGATGCCGGGATCACGCTGAGGGACATCACCGATCCCTCGGCCGAACGGGCTTCGACCCGCTGGGCGCTTGGGCCCATCAGGAGAGCCGAAGCGACGATCACCGCCAGGACTGGCTTCATTTGGTCCTCACCTTTGTCGAATCAACCAGGAACAGGGAGTCCTGGCGGCTGAGCCCGAACTCATCAATCGTGAAGATCACAACGCGAGGCTTGATCTGGGCAACGCGCATCCGGCCCAACGTCATGCCGGTGGTCACTCGATACTGCGCGTTGGTCAGGACGTCGCGCATGATGGCGACGCTCCGGCGACCGGACGCTTCGTACAGGATCCCGACGAGCTTGAGATCAGAGAGCAACGGACGGAGGTCTTCCGTGAGGATCAGCGAGTAGAATGGATCCCGCCGAGCTTCGGCCTCGTACGTGAAGATTTCCCTCGTAACGGGCGCCAGGCTGCCGGCCGGCGATGTCGGCACGGCTGCGGACCGGCTCGCCTGGCCCGCCGGCGGTCCCGATACCGGCGCCGGTGTCGCTGCGCCGCGGCGCACCGGCACTGCCTGGCCGGTTTGCGCGGAGAGGCGCGCGTTCTCCGCGTCCGCGGCCTTTTCCGCCGCGCGGCGCGGCGCATTGAGGTCGGGCATGCGTTGCGCAGCCGCGGGAACAGCGGCCAGCACACTCGATACGACGGCCAGCGCCAGCATGCGGCGGCAGGCGCCGGATGCAGTCACCGTCTTCAAGCAGGACTCGTGGCGCATGGTCATCGTTCCCCCGGCTTCGGCGCTTCCTTCTGCGCGCCCTTCACGGGCGGCGGCGGCGGCGGCGTGTGCGCGACATAGGTCTCGATCTCGAAGCGCGCCTCGAGATTCTGCCCCTTGTCGTGCTTGGGTGCGCGGGGATCCGCGGGCTGCGGATTCAGGGTCACGTTGATGGGCGCGACGATGCGCTGGAGCGACCCGATGTTCGCCAGCAGCACGCCGATCTGGTGGTAGGTGCCGTTCCGCACGCTGAGGCGGTACTTGTACGCTTCATACTGGTCCCCGGCGAGCG
The DNA here is from genome assembly GCA_038236775.1 of Gemmatimonadales bacterium. Taxonomy (GTDB): domain Bacteria; phylum Gemmatimonadota; class Gemmatimonadetes; order Gemmatimonadales; family Gemmatimonadaceae; genus AG11. Next base: position 4,619 of record JBBRZK010000011.1, on the reverse strand, counting down.
ACGGCAGCGGCTGGACGTCGGCGATCTCGAGCCCGACGCGCCGCGCCGCGGTCGAAACCTGGTCGAGCAGCGTGGGGACCTCGTTGCTCGTGGGCACGAGCAGTCGCATGACCGCGAGGTCCTGCGTCAGTCGCTCGGCTTCCGTCTTGAGCTCGTTCGTGCGGCCCTGGGCGAGGTCGGCCTTGGCCTGCTGGTTGATGACGAGCAGTGAATCGACGCGCGTCTGCCGCTCGACGAGGTCGTCGTGTGCCGGCTGCCAGACGTACCAGAAGTAGACGACTGCGAGCGCGACGGCGACGAACCCCATGCCGCCGAACGCCCTGTCGCGATTGGTCGTGGGAAGGAGGGCCATGGCTACTTCACCGAAACGGCGAGGGGCACGCGCTTGACCATCGCGGGATCCGGCCGCGAGTAGAGCATGTCGAGCTGGAATTGCGTGACGTCCTTGGCGTTGTCGCTCGCGTGCTCCGTCTTCACCAGCTGCACCTGCTCGAGGAATGCCGACTGCTCGAGCTGGCGGATGAAGCGCGTCAACGCCTGAATGTCGACCGTGTTGCCGATGAGGTGGATGCGGATGGTGTCGCGCGGGATGCTCGTGTTGAGCGTCTTCCGCTTCTTCTTCTTGCCCGTGCTGTCAACAGGCGCCGCGGCGGCGACGGTCGCGATGGGCTGCTGCGCCTGCCCGACGCCCGAGTAGCCGAGCGAGACCAGCCAGGTGAACGGCGGAAGCGCGCGACTGACTTCATCCATGATGTGCGGCCAGATGAAGCGGTCGTCGTCGATGGCGCGGATGAGGTTGAGCGAGCGCAGCACCGTGTCGCGCTTCGCCTCTGCCTTGTCGTGCTCCTTGAGCACGGACGCGTATCGTGTGGAGTCCTGCACTGCCTTCTGGAGCGCTTCGTCGACCGTGCCTTCGGCGCGGGACTGCGTGAAGTACAGGCCGGCCACCACGATGACGGCAAGGGTCGTCACCACGACGGAGCCGATGAGCCACGGCTCGCGGACGCGCTCGCGCAGGGACGCGAGCGACGCGCCGATATCCAGCTTTGTGCCTCCGCCGCGCTTCGACTTGCGTCGCGCGCCGGGCAGCAGATTGATCTCGATCATCGCATGGCCTCTCTCATGCCACCTGACGCAATGCCAGCCCGATCGGCAGCATGAGCAGGGGCGCAACCTCGTCGGTGACGAGGCTGTTCAGCGCGCCGTCACGGACTTTCAGGTTCACCAGCGGGTTCGCCTGCTGCACGGAGAGGCGAAGGCGGTCGGCGAGGACGTCGGTGAGCCCCGGGATGCGGGACCCGCCGCCGCAGGTGTAGATGGCGCGCACCTGCCCGCCCGTGCGCGACGAGGACGCGAGGAATGCCGCCGCGCGCTCGATGCCCACGGCGATTTCCTCCCCCCGGCTCTCCAGCACGGCGTCGAGGTGCTCGGAGCGGTCGTAGCCCTGGAGGAGCTGCTGCGACTCGTCCGCCGAGAGACCGCGCTCGCGCTGCAGATCCTCGCGAAAACGCCGCGTACCGACAGTGATGTCGCGCGTCAGGATCGGCACGCCTTCGTCGAGGATGTTGATGTTGGTGACCTCGTGCCCGATGTTCACGAGGGCCACCACGCCCTGCATCGCTTCCGGGTAACTCATCTCGAAGGCGTTGTGCAGCGCGAAGGCGTCGACGTCCACCAGCGCGGGATCGAGTCCGGCGTCCGTGAGGATGCGGAGCTTCGATTCCACGAGCTCGCGCTTCGCCGCGACGAGCAGGACGCTCATCTCGACGCCGTCACCGTCGGGATCCAGGATCTGGAAGTCCAGCTCCACCGACTCCATGTCGAACGGGACGTGCTGCTCGGCCTCCCAGCGCATCAGCTCGCGCGCCTGCTGCTCCTTCACGCGCTCGATCTGGATCTTCTTGATGATCACGTCGCGCCCGCCGACGGCAGTCACGACCTGCGTGCCCTTCACATCGGCCGCCGCCAGGGCGCCCTGGATCGCCTCGGCCACGATGCCGGGGTCCATGATTTCCCCTTCGACGATCGCGTCGGCGAGCAACGGCACCACCGCAACGCGAACCAGTTCCGGCTCGCTCCGGGAGTGATCGATCACGGCGACTTTGATCAGGCCCGAACCGATATCCAGGCCGACCGTGGTTTTACTGCGACCGAACAGTGCCATTGGGATGTACGAAGGAGAGCGGAGCAGCGCCGGCGGAGGGAACGATGGAGGCGCGTCCAGAAGCGACGTCTTGTATGCAAAGAGCGGCCGGAAGGTGAGCCACTCTGGGACACTTGTCAATAGACTTTAAGCGAGGTGACCTATAAATCGCTCTTGCTTGCACTTACATGCGCCACCACACGCTGTGCAATCTGTCCTTCGGGCAAAGTGGCCGTGCGTCCGGTCACTCGTACCGAACACACGACCGGGCCCGACCGATGGTAACATCGCAACCGAAAAATACTTGTGTGATTTACGTCACCTACGCCCGGGAAGGCGTGCTTCGCGACACTCGGCGCAGCCTTAGAACAGCGGCGTGACGCCCCACTGACCGACCATCGCTGGATGCGCGCGCGGCTGAGTGCTATCGACGGCCTGCGGTCGCTGCAGCAGCAATTGCAGCCGCCGTCGCGCCAGCACGGCCCCCGTACCACCGACCTCGCACTCCACCACCAGCACGTAGCGGTCAGCGGAGAGACGGCGGAGATGCACGCGCGTCACGACGGGCACGCCTGCGGAGCCACGCGCACGAGGCGCGACGGTGTCGTCGATGCCTGCTCCTGCGGTCAGCGCGTCGACCGCGGGGCTCCACGCCGCCACGAACGCCGCCGCCGCCAGGCGAGCCTCACCGTCGGCCAGCAGTGTCGCTTCATGCGACTCCGCGGACCGCGCCGACGCGCGCCCCGCTTCGGCTGATCCCGCGAGGAGTGCCGCGCCGAGCGCCAGCAGCGCCAGCGCGATCACGAGCGCCCCACCTCGGCGCAGCATCATGGAGGCGCCGGTCCGCGCGCGAGGTGCGGTGCCACGTCCACCGAGTCGACGCGGATGCTGTCCTGGACACGGTCGCGGGTTGGCAGGAGAGAAAGCATCGTGATCCGGATGCGCGCCACCCGCCGCACGTCGACGGGTCCGTCGGCTGGGTCGAGCTCCACGCCCGAGGCATCGAAGTAACGAAAGCCCGATCGCCTCGAGCCGATGCGCCGCACGAGTGGACCGGCGACGGGTTGGGGTGCGGCAAAGGTCCCCGTGGGATCGTTCCATTCCCTGAAGCCGAGCTGCCAGCTGCCGTCGCTGGCGCGGTACACGCCGTAGCGGCTCTGGCGCGTGACGCGCAGTGGCGTGCCCGGCGAAATGGTGTCCACCGCGGCGGGCAGCACGAGTCGCGTTGCTCGACCGGCGATCGGGATCGGCGAATCGCAGGTCGCTGCGACGACGCTGGTGCTGCCGATGTGGGAGCCCAGCCAGCCGGTGGGCGCGAATCGCCACAGCGTGTCGCCGGTTCGCGGGGCCGACGCCAATCCGGTGAACAGCGAGCCGGCGGCCGAATCGGGAAGCATCGTCACCGACCCCACGGACTGGCCGCAGGCGAGCGACACGTGCACGATGGCGCGGAACTGCACCGCCGTATCCGAACTCTCGCCCGCGACGATGTCGCCTGCGGCGGCCTCCAACTGCGCCAGCTGGCTGGCGAGCACCGACGTCGCGGCGCGCACCTGGCCGTCAGACGCGGATACGCCGGCGATGCGCACATGCGTCCGTTGCTGGCGCAGCATGCTGGAGGTCGCCGTCGCCAGCACCACGCTGGCGAGCGCCACGGCAACGAGCAGCTCGACCAGGGTGGCCGCGGCGCGGTTCAACACGGGATTGCGCTGCCGAGCGAATAGGAGCGCGCGCCGCGCGCGCTCGACCAGCGCACCGTGTCCACCACCGTCATGAAGCCGTCGGCCCGCGACAGGACGACCCACTGTTCCGTGAACCGCGCGCCGGATGCGTTGGCGACGCCGCTCGACGCGACGGCACATCCCTGCGCCGCGAGAAGGGCGATCCGAGAGGCCGCCCATTGTGCCGCGTCCCGTCGCCTCGCGGCGTCCGTGGTGGTGCGCAGCGCCAGCGCCGTGCTCCCGGCCATGCCGAGGAGACCCACGGTCACGATGACGAGCGCCACCAGCACCTCGACGACACTCAGGCCGGAGCGCTCGCGTCCAGCTCCCGCACGACGCATTCTGGTATTCATGGCAGTGAAGCTCTCGCCGTTGCAAGCGATCGCGTCATCACTCGACTGCTTCCGCCAGCAAAAGAAAGCGGCGCGCCGTTGCCGGCGCGCCGCTTTCACACTGCTGTTCTCAGGCCGTTACTTGCAGACCGGCTCGCCGTCGCCGGCCGAGGTCACGATGGGGTTCGTCGTGTTGACGCCGATGCCGCAGGAGAAGCTGGCGATCTGCGAGTGCGTGATCGTCGCCGACCAGTAGCCCGCGCCCGGCACGATGACCGGGTTGCCCACGCCGGTGGACGGCTTGAACTTCAGCTTCAGGGTGTCGTACGTGACGTACTTGGTCGAGTCGGCGAAGAAGGACTCTTCGGCCGTCACGAGGTTGCGCAGGTCCGACTTCATCGCGGCGATGTACGCCTTCGACTT
>JBBRZK010000010.1:0-83648 GCA_038236775.1 Gemmatimonadales bacterium | reverse complement strand
TCGCCGCGCGCGAGCATCGGGAGATAGCGCGCCTTTTGCGCGTCGGTGCCGAACAGCACGATGGCCTTGGAGCCGAGTCCACAGTGCACCGCCACCAGCACGCCGATGGACGGGTCGAGGCTCGACAGCGCGCCGAACACGTGCGAGTAGCCGGACGGCGAGAGGCCCAGCCCGCCGTACTCGCGCGGGATGGACATCCCGAGAAAGCCGGCGTCCGCGAGCGCGCGGATCACGTCCTCGGGGATCGTCTCTTCCTCGTCGAACTTCGCGGAGTCGATGAGCCCGCGGCTCATCCGGTCGAGCTCGGCCAGCAGTCGCTGAACCGTGCGGGTCTCGTCGGGATCGCGCTCGCTCAGCGCCGCCGGAAAAGGGAAGAGCAGGCTGTCGTGGATTGCGCCGGCGAACATGCCGCGCACGAACGAAGGGGTCTCACCGCGCATGGGTGAACGTTAGCCGCGCGGGTGCGAAGGCGCAGCAGCAGTGGGGCGGCAGTCATGGTCGGGATGGCTCGACCGGCCACACCGGCGTCCAGCGCTCGGTGCCGACCGCGACACCGATGCCCGAGCCCACGAGGGTCACGACGAGCGTGATGGGCACGAAGGCGATGGCGTCGAGGCCGCAGAAGTCCTGGTGCTGGCGCTCGCAGTCGGCGGTGGCCTGCTTCACGGCGACGGTCCCGACGACGGCGCCCACGACGAGGCCGATCCCGCCGCCGACGAGCGCGGCCTTGAGCCCATGTTGCCGGCCGCGCACCTCGACGCGCTCGAGCGCGCGCCACGGCCAGGCATTGTCGGCGACGAGCAGGCTGTCCGGCGTCGCGCGCACCACGGTCGTGGTCGTTTCGACGGCAGACTGCGGCTGCAGGCGGACCCGTGCACCCACCGGCAGGTCGTCGAGACGTGCCCCTGCACTGTCCGGGCACCGGTGGCGAGCAGCGCCGCTATCCCGTACGCGTACATGGGTCGCATGGCCATCTCCGGCTCCGGGTGATTGTCCGCGGTAAGATGCACCCTGCCGCGCGATGCCACCACCTGCCCGTCGCGCGAGTCGTGACTAGCTTGGGTGATGCGCCCACACCTCCAGCACGCCGCCGTGCTCGCACTCGCCGCCCTCGCGGCATGCCACTCCGCCGCGGCTCCGGCCACACCCGCGCCCGCCCCCGCGCGCGAAGTCGCCACCTACCGCTCCGGTGAGGAGGTCGTCGCGGCGATGCATGCGCGCTACGCCCGCACCTGGTACAAGACGCTGACCTTCACGCAGAAGACGTCGCGCCTCATGCCCGACGGCACGTGGAACGTGCAGACGTGGTACGAGGCGCTCCGCGTACCGGGCGAACTGCGCATCGACTTCGACCCGCTCAGCGCAGGCAACGGCGTGCTGTACGCCCACGACAGCGCCTACTCCATCCGGAACGGTCGTGCACTCCCGGCACAGGCGTCCATCAACCCGTTGTTGCTCCTCGGCTTCGACGTCTACGGCAACCCGCCGGCACGCACGTCGGCGCTGGTTCGCCACGAGGGCTTCGACCTGAATGTCGTGCACGAGGACGAGTTCCACGGGCGCCCGATGATCGTGGTCGGCGCGCGCGCGGGTGATCTTCACCGGAAGCAGTTCTGGGTGGATGCCGAGCGGCTGCTGTTCGTCCGCACGCTGGAGCCGGCACGCGATACGAGCAAGGTGCAGGACGTGCGCTTCGTGAACTACGAGCGCCGCGGGGGCGCGTGGCTCGCGCCGCGCGTGGAGATCCACACGGACGGCAAGCTGGTGTTCCACGAGGACTATACCGACATGCGCGCCGATGTCCCGCTCGACCCTTCGCTGTTCGACCCGTCGCAGTGGAAGACCGCGCCACACTGGATGAAGCGCTAGCTGTCATCCTGAGCGCAGTCGAAGGGAAGGATCTGCTTTTCGTTGTCATCCTGAGCAAAGCGAAGGATCTGCGCCTCTTTGTCATCCTGAGCGGAGCGCATGCCCTGAGCGCAGCCGACGGGAAGGATCTGCTTGTCGCGGCCATCTTGAGCGCAGCGGCCGGGTGTTGAACCGCCAAGGACGCCAAGGACACCAGGAAGCCCTCCTCCTACCTTAGCCGCACCCCACCCACGAGCTGATGCCCCGGAAATCGGTCCTCATCATCGGCACCGGACACCTTGCCTATCGCATCCGGAAGCTCGCGCGCGACCGCGGCTACGAGATGGTGCAGGTCGCCAGCGATGCGCTGCGGTCGCCCACCAGCGACACCTCCGTTTTCAACGCGATCGCGCACGGTATCCAGGGCATCGACCTGCGCGCGCTGGCGATGACCTTCCTCGTGGACGACCACGACGAACGCAACTTCGAATTGCTCATTGCCTTCGTCTCCATCGACAATACCCTTCCGATCGTCGCGTCATTCTTCAACGAGAACATCGCGCCACACCTTCAGGCCGCGCATCCGAACGTGCGTATCCTGAACCCGGCCAAGCTTGCCGCGCCCACTTTTGTGGCGGCGATGGACACGCCGGTGACGCACACCCTTCGCTACGTCCCCGCACCGATCGACACGCAGCGCCTCGCGCCGCGGTCCGACAACCTCATCCCGCGTCTCATGGCGGCGTTCGGGACGCTCGTCGCCGTGGCCGTTGCGTACTTCCGCGTGCGGTTGCAGCTGTCCTGGCTCGACGCGCTCTACTTCGTCGTCGTCACGGTGGCCACCGTGGGCTACGGCGACATCACGCTGCTGAACGCATCCCCCGTCACCAAGGCGGCGGGCATCGCGTTGATCCTGGCGTCCACGGTGTTCATCTGGATGATCTTCTCACTCACCGTGGACAACATCATCAAGCGGCGCGTCCAGCTCGCACTCGGTCGCAAGCGCTATACGTGCAGGGACCACGTGATCCTGTGCGGGCTGGGCCGCCTCGGCTCCTTCATTGCGGAGGGACTGCTCGTGCGCGGGAAGCACGTGCTGGTCGTCGAACGGAACGAGGACGCACCGGCCGTCGCGCACCTGCGGGCATTGGGGGCCGACGTCTACATCGGTGACGCGCGGCTCCCCCGCGTGCTCAACGACGTGGGCGTCACGCGCGCGAAGGCGCTCTACTCAGTGACGAACGACGACTACGCCAACCTCGAGATCGGACTCAACGCACGCTCGTTCGCACCCGACCTCAGACTCGTGCTCCGCATGTTTGACGAGTCGATGTCAGGGCGCATCAAGGAGCACCTGGACATCCACCTCACGTTCAGCATGACCGCGATCGCCGACGAGCTGTTCTTCGACGCCCTGCCATCGCTCGCCGAGGGCGCCTGACCCGCGGTTGATGCCTGGGGCGGCGTGCGCGGTGGATTACTCCCCGCCTCCGCAGCCCGACGAACAACTGGATCCGCCGCCGTCACTCGTGCCGCCATCGCTCGACCCGCCGCTGTCAGAAGCGTCCGACGAATCTCCCCAATCACTGCCGCCGCCTCCACCGCTGAAGCCTCCACCGCCGCCGAAGTCGAAGGAGGCGTTGTCCGAGATCCCTCCGCTGTCGGAGCTGAACAACATGTAGAGCGGCGCGTCGTCGGCATCCGGGCTCGGGATGACGTCATGCCGCTTCCTTCGTGGCGTGGCACCCGCGCGGCGGGCGTCGGCAACGAACTTGGTCTCGCCCCAGATCGGCGCGGGTGGTTCGACGTTGAACTCTTCGCGATAGAGGTCCACCGTCGCGTCGAACTGGGCCTGGAACACCGCGGTCTGCGTCTCCGACGGCACCAGCTCCGGATTGTGGTCGAAGTCGCGGTGCAGCACGTCGCGGCAGAACTCGCGATAGCCGCGGCTGAAGAGCAGGTGCTCGTGCCACACCTGGTCGATGACCCGCGAAGGCGTCACCACCGACTCGCTGACGACGCCGAGGTAGAGGAACCGCTTGTACTCCTCGATCGCACGAAAGGCGAACGGGCGTCGCCAGCCCAGCTTCCGCGCCAGCTTGTGCGCAAATGCCTTCGTCGACGCATCGGCACCGCCGAATGCCGACGTCACCCTCTCGAGCACGTTCGGCGGCGCGAGGTGCTCGAAGTGATAGTGCCGGAGTCGACGCCAGAGTTCCTTCTTCATTTCGAGCACCGGGTGGCGTGGTAGGAGCGAAGCAACCTATCAGGCCCGCTACTGGACCTGGATGTAGAGCGGTACCGGCCAGAGCCGCAGGATCTCCGCGCGCGGCGTGGGTGGCCGATCGTTCTTCGCCTTCGTGAACTGCTTCCACCCGGTGAACTGCACCGGCTCGCGCTTGATGTCGCGCCAGTACGTGTCCCGCTTCATCCATGGCGGGCCGAAGCCATCCATGTCCATCACCACCTGCACGCGTGGGTCGAGCGTGATCTTCCGCGCGTTCGTCACGCCGCCCGGCGTGAAGCGATGTACGACGAGGACCTTCGGCGGCAGGTGGTGCTTCTCCACGAGGGCCGCGAGATACTGCGACGCATAGTTGATGTCGGCCGCGTCGTACGTACCGACGCGCTTGCCGGGGATGCCGCCCTTCTTCATCGAGAACTCGGGATCGATGCCGAGGTGCACATCGGGACGGACGAGGAACTTCTCGATCCACGGGAGCTCGTGCTGCAGCGTGCTCTGTCCCACCTGGAGGTCGAGAAACAGCAAGGCATGTCGGCTCTTCGCCCAGCCGTAGACCTTCTCGACCATCGCGCTGTCATGACGCGTACGGTATTTCCCGCTGGTGCCCGGCTGCGCATCGGCCACGAGCACAATCAGGTGAAGCGCGGGTTGCGCTGGGTGGTCGGGGTCGATCCGGGTCCACGCCGCGACCTCGGTATCGAGCCTGGCCAGCATCACGTCCGGAGGGAACTCGCCAAGAATTCCCATACGCTTCGACAACGGGTTGCCGTAGTACGCCACGATGCGCCGCGCCGGCAGGATGGCGCCCGGCAGCGGTGCCGGACCCTTCACTGGCCAGAGAGAGTCGAGGTCGCTCCCCGCGTCGCGGAAGGCCGTGTGTCGATCGCCTGCCTTCGGACCGATCACGTGCGAAGTGGCGCGTGGCCGCGTCGTGTCCTTCGCTATCGCACTGTCCACCGCGTGAGGAGCGACATCCCGCGACGCCGGCGCTCTCCGAATGCGCGTCGTATCCATCACCGTCGCGCGCCGCGCAGCGGTCAGCGAATCGACGGTGTCTGCCGGCGCCTGCTGCTGCGGAAGCGCATCATGGCTGCCGGGCGAGCGTTGTGCTTCGGTGGCCGCGACGTTGGCCCCGCCGCGATCCACCCGTTCGGCGCACGCGGCTGCCAGCGGCGCAACGAGACCGACGGCCAGCGTGATGAACCTGGCCAGCGTGATGAACCTGATTGTCATCCTGAGCGAAGCAGCCTGCCCTCGAGGAGCGAAAGCGACGAAGGGAAGGATCTGCTTTCGCAGTCACCTGAACGCAGCGGCCGAGGGTCGAACCGCCAATGACGCCAGGAACGCCAGGGACAACCATTCAAGGCCTGCCCTTCGTGGCGATCCCCGCGGTTTGAAATGACGTGCGCCATCACGCGACTACGGCCGGCCGGACGCGTCGAGCATGAGATAGCGCGCACGGGGCTCCAGCTCCGCACGCGACCCGACGTCGATCCGCATCCGCTGCACCTGCCCATTCGCATCGATGCCGCCTGACGGCCACGAGGGCAGGCCGGCACCATTGGGATTGCCGGTCCTGATGAAGTGCTCGAAGTACGATTGCATGGTGGCCGACACCCGGTGATCGTCCGGCGTCCACTCAAAGACGTGGTTCAGCGGAAGATTGCCGAGCGCGTATTCGATCTCCGCCGAGTGCACCGCACCCTGCGCCGGAGGTGGTGCGCTGCCGCCACCGCCGCGGACAATGCCGCCGGCGAGTCCGCGTCGCGCGTCACCCATCGCCGCGACGAGCGACGGCCGCGGATGCGCGTACATGTAGCGGTACACGGTGCTGCCACCCGTGCGCGCGTGGACGTCGAGCCACTTCCACGTGGAGTAGCCGATGAAGCGGTCGCTCGCCAGGTCGGTCAGCGACTGCAGTGCCTCTGCGGCCGTGCGCACGGGATACACCTTCTCCGCCTCGGCGGCCCGGTCACCAAAAAGCTTGACCAGCTGCGCCCTCGCGCTCTCCGGCGTCGGCGTCTCGTTCAGGATGGCCCGCGCGTTCGATTCCTCGGAATTCCACCCGGCGAGCAACGGCACGTGCGCCTGGCGTCCCGCGGCGAAGATGGCCGCGGGAGCTTCCGGCATGAACCAGCCGTCGACGTTGGGCCCGAAGCGTGGAACGCCCGGCCGGCCCGATGCCTCGAGCAGTTCGGTCGCCGAGAGGGCGCGGAGCGCGGCGAGGGAAGGCGCGCCCACGGCAGTCCCGAACTTCACGCCATTGGCCTCGGTCTCTGTGCGCGACGGTGTGGCCATGGTCGTCGAGAAGAAGGCGCCACTCTCGCCGATAGCACCGGCGAAGAGTCCCTTGGCAAGCGGCGAGGCCATCTGCGCGCTGACGGAGAACGACCCCGCGGATTCGCCGACGATGGTCACGCGCTTCGGATCGCCGCCGAACGCCGCGATGTTGGCCTGGACCCAGCGAAGCGCGGCCGTCTGGTCCATCAGGCCGTAGTTGCCCGATGTCGTCTGCAGCGATTCCGCGGCGAGCTGTGGATGCGAGAAGAAGCCGAAGATGCCCAGCCGGTGACTCAGCGTGACGACGACGATGCCGCGCTTCGCCATGCTCTCGCCATCGTACCGCGGCTCCGATCCATCGCCGGCGACGAATCCGCCGCCGTAGATGTAGAAGAGCACGGGCAGGGCAGTCGCGCCGCGCGTCGACGGCGCCCACACGTTGAGGTAGAGACAATCTTCACTCACGCCGGCGTTGCGGAACATCATGTCGCCGTAGACACGCGCCTGCATGCACTGATTGGCGAAGCGATCGGCGGCGCGGACGCCCTGCCAGTTTGCCGCCGGCTGTGGCGGACGCCAGCGACGGTTGCGCACCGGCGGCGCGGCGTACGGGATGCCCCTGAACGCGCGCACGCCACTCGGCAGCGCGATGCCCGCGACCATTCCGTTCACCGTTCGCGCACGGGGCGCGTTCGCCTCGGCCGCGGGAGCTCGCTGCGACAGGGCGGATGTGATGGGCGTCAGCGCAGCCAGCGCGATGAAGATGTGCGATCGCATGAGCTTTCCTGATCGACTGAACGGCGTTGGCGAGCGGGATGATGCGGGAACGGGCAGTGCAGGTGCGTCAGAAGACGAGGGTCTGGATGGAGTGTGGCAGGCTGTCCACCTCGGCGGCATTGCCGTCCACCCAGAGGTGGTACGGGATCTTCTCGACTCCGCGGTTCATCACGACGACCGCCACCGTTCCGTCCAGGTTGACGAAGGCCGTGGCCTGCAGAGCGCTGCGGCTCGGCGAGCAGGCAATCCTCCGTGCGCCCGGACGCACGAACTTCGAGAAGTGCCCGATGTAGTAGTACGAATTGGTGTAGGTCAGCGCGCCGGTCTTCGTGTCCGCATGAATCGGGGCGAAGCAGAAATTGCCGACGTGATTGGGCCCGCCCTGCTCATCCAGCAAGACGTTCCAGTCCGTCCAGCCCACGGCGCCACAGTTGAAGTCGTTGATCATCGAGCGACCATACAGCTCGCCGAGTTTCCAGTCGTGAATCCCCTCCGGCTTGAACGAATCGGCCGTTCCTTCCGTGAAGAGCAGCTTCTTGTCCGGGAACGTCTCGTGCACGAGGCGGACGTTGTCGAACATCATGTCGCCGCCGCTCCACGGCTCGTACCAGTGAAAGCCGATCCCCCAGACGTACTTGGCCGCGGCGGGATCCGCGAGGATGGTGCTGACGCGCTGGTAGATCAGGTCGCGGTTGTGGTCCCACGCGATGATTTTCTTGTCGCCCAGCCCTTCCCGCTTCATCGTGGGGCCGAGGTAGTTCTTCAGGAAATCCCGTTCGTCTTCTGCTGAGTAGACGCACGATTCCCACGTCTGCGTCGCCATGGGCTCATTCTGGATCGTGATGCCCCAGATGGGGATGCCTTCCCTTTCGTACGCCTTGATGAACTTCGTGTAGTAGTTGGCCCACGCCTGGTGGAATTCCGGCTTGAGCTTTCCGCCATGCAGCATGCTGTTGTTCGTTTTCATGAAGGCCGGCGGACTCCACGGGCTCGCGAAGAGCGTGAGCTTTCCCCCAGCGGCGGCGATCGCCTGCTTCGTGAACGGGATGCGGAATTGCCGGTCGTGGCTCACGTTGAAGGACTGGAGCGCCTTGTCGCCTTCGTCGACATAGGTGTAGCTCGCGGACGAAAAATCGCAGCTGTGAATGTGCGTCCGTCCGATCGTGTAGCCGATGCCCTTTTGCGGATCGAAGTAGGCCTCGAGGACCTCGTGCTGCTTCGCCGCCGGCAGCTTCGCGAAGGTTTCCGCGGAGGCATCGGTGAGCGCGCCACCGACGCCCATGATCGTCTGCGCCCGCTTCGACGGATCCACGAAGACGCAGATCTGGGTCTCGAGCGGCTGTCCCATGTGCTTGAACGTCGGCGTGCCGGTCGGCGAGATGCGGTGGTCCGTCTTGTCGGCAGTGGTGTAGACCGCGACCGGGCGCGCCTGCACGCTGCGGTCGAATGCGGGCGGTTCGGCCTGTTCCGGTTCCGGCTGTGGTTGCTGCGCGGCCGCGAGCAGGCGCGACTTTCCGAGCACCAACGCTGACGACGATGCTACCAGGAATCCGCGGCGATCGATGGTCATGGTCACGTGGAGTTGGAGATGATGCATCCAGGCGAACGGCTTCGTCGGCATTCGCCATGCCGGTTGAATAGAAGGCATCGACTCGACATGCGCCATTCGCCAGCCGCTGTCATCCTGAGCGCCACTCTCCTTGTCATCCTGAGCGGAGCGAAGGATCTGCTTGTCATCCTGAGCGGAGCGAAGGATCTGCTTGTCATCCTGAGCGGAGCGAAGGATCTGCTTGTCATCCTGAGCGGAGCGAAGGATCTGCTTTTGCCGTAAACCGTAAACCGTAAACCGTAAACCGTGCTCTAGCCTGCAGGTCGCAAGGCGACGAGCTGAGCCGCGAGCGCAGACGCGTCCGTAGTCGGCGCCGCGCACGCATACGCCTGGCACACATAGGCCGTCGGTTCGTCCCGCGCCCGATCCTTCAGCAGCACGATGTCGCTCGCGTCGCCACCCGCACCGACCGCGAGCACCAGCGATGGCACGTACGTCCCGCTCACCGCCGCGGCGAGCGCCGCCACGCGCGCATCGCCCGGCGCCCCGGCGATGGCCACTTCCACCGCGCCACGCACCACGAGGTCTGCCGCACCAAGCGCATGACCGAACGCCGTCGGATACCGCGCCATCGGCTCGGCCAGCGTCTCGAGCACGTGCGTCGCCGGCGCGACATACCGGTCACCGCCGAACAGGTCGCCCAGGATCAACAGCAACTCCACCGCGAGCGACGTCCCGCTCGGCACCGCATTGTCAGTGGGCTCGCGCGGACGCGTGACGAGTGCCTCGCCGTCGGACGCGGTATCGAAGAACGCCTGCGTCTCCTCGTCCCAGAAGCGCGCGAGGAGTGCGTCGCCGAGTGACCGAGCACGATGCAGCCAGCGGACGTCGAACGTGAGGTTGTACAACGCGACGGCGCCAAGGCCGAGCGCGGCGTGATCCTCGAGGAAGCCGGGAATCTTCGCGACGCCGTCCTTGTACGAGCGCATCACGCGTCCGTCGCTCACGAGCGTGGAGAACAGGAACTCGCCGGCGCGCACCGCCATCGCCCCGATCGCCGCATCGCCGAACGCGCGCGCCGCCTCGGCGAGACCGCGCACCATGAGCCCGTTCCAGCCGGAGAGGATCTTCTCGTCGCGCGACGGACGGATGCGCCGCTCCCGCGCGTCGTACAGGATCCGCTCCGCGCGCTCGATGGCCGTGCGCAGTTCGGGCAGCGTCACGTTGTGTGCGTCGGCGATCGCGGCGGGATCGTGCGGCACGTGGAGGATGTTGCGCCCCTCGAAGTTGCCGGTGCCCGTCACGCCCCAGTACGCGGTGAGCAGCGCGGCATCCTCGCCGAGGAGCGTGGCGAGCTCGCCGGCGTCCCACACGTAGTAGCGGCCCTCGTGTCCTTCGCTGTCCGCGTCGAGCGACGAGTAGAAGCCACCTTCCGGCGACGTCATCTCCCGTGCGAGCCAGCCCACCGCTTGCTCGGTGACGCGACGCACGTCCGCGTCGCCAGTAGCCTGGAAGAGGTTGGCGCCGAGGCGCACGAGCAGCGCGTTGTCATAGAGCATCTTCTCGAAGTGCGGCACGAGCCAGTAGGCGTCCACGCTGTACCGCGAGAAGCCGCCGCCCACCTGGTCGTGGATGCCGCCGCGCGCCATCTGCTCGAACGTGTGCGAGACGATGCCGAGCAGTTCCGCATCGCCGGTGCGCGCCCACTGCCGCAGCGCGAAGTCCAGCGCCATGGTCGGCGGGAACTTGGGCGCGCCGTCGAACCCGCCGAAGGTGGGCTCGTACCGCCGCTTCAGCGACGTGGCGGCGCGCGCGAGCAGTGCCTCGTCGAGCGGACCAGTGGCGCGCGTGCGTTCCGTGCTGGCCGAGTAGAGCGCACGCATCTGCTCCGCGGTGCGCACGACGCTCTCCTGCCGATTGCCCCACGCGTCCGCGACGCCGAGCAGCACGCGGCGGAAGCTGGGCATGCCGTGGCGGTCGTCGGGCGGGTAGTAGGTGCCGGCGTGGAAGGGCTCCCCCGCGGGCGTGAGGAACACCGTCATCGGCCAGCCGCCGTGACCCGTCATCGCCTGCGTGGCCTGCATGTAGATGGCGTCGATGTCGGGCCGCTCCTCGCGGTCCACCTTGATGCACACGAAGTGCTCGTTCATCAGGGCAGCCGTCGCCTCGTCCTCGAACGACTCGCGCTCCATCACGTGGCACCAGTGGCACGCCGCGTAGCCGATGCTCAGCAGGATGGGCCGGTGCTCGTCGCGCGCGCGCGCCAGCGCGACATCGCCCCACGGATACCAGTCCACGGGATTGTGCGCGTGCTGCAGGAGGTAGGGGCTCGTCTCGTGCGCGAGGTGGTTGGGCATCGCAGGAAAACTACTCGACCTGACCCGCGACGGCCTCCGCCTGTCCGCGCGGTCCGCACCGGCTATCTTCTCCGAGGCCAGCCCCTGCCCACACCGCCGCATCCATGATGCCTCGTCCTGCCTTCCTGCGCCGCATCCGCGTCGTTCCGCTCGGCCTCCTGGTCGTCGCCCTGCTCGTCGCGGTCACCGCGCTCGTTCCGCTCGAGCCCCTGCGCGACGCCGCCACCCTCGGCAGGATCTCCGAGGCCACACTCAGGCGCCCGCTCGCCTACCTCCTGCTCGCCCCGGTGTCAAACGTGCTCGACACCGTCACGCTGCTGAGTGCGCGCCAGCACGTGGCGTTCCTGTGCACGGTGATCGTGTGCTACGCCGTGTGGTGGTGGTTCGTGGGCCGCGTGGGTCTCGCCGAGGTGACGCCGGCGCGGCGGGTACTGCGTGAGGTGGCGCGCCTGGGGGTCGGGCTCGTGCTCCTCGTGGGACTCTACGTGGCCGTCGCGATCATCCCGCGTCCCATGGCCGCGCTGGAGACCACCCCCGACGTGCTCGTGATCGACTTCCACGCGCACACGCGGTTCTCGCACGATGGTCGTCCGGGCTGGACGCCCGAGGACGTGCGCGCCTGGCATCGCGACGCCGGCTTCAACGCCGTGTTCATCACCGACCACCGCACCTTCGAGGGCGCTCGCGATGGGTGGGCGAACAACCCGATCAACTCCGGCGAGGGCACGCTCCTCCTGCCCGGCATCGAGGTGGTGTGGCACGGTGAGCACGTGAACGTCCTCGACGCTGACCGCATGTACCAGGGCCTGCTCGACGCCACGCTGCGCGACGTGGACGACCGCGCCCTCACGATCGCCAGTGCGCTGCCGGGCGCGGAGCCCGTGCTCATCGAGACCATGCCCGGCGACCTGTCGAAGATGGTGGCCGCGAAGGGGAAGGGCACCGCGGGCGTACGCGCCATCGAGCTCGTGGATGGCGCTCCGCGCGGACTCGGCCAGACGCGCCGCGAGCGCACGCGCATCGTACACCTCGCCGACAGCCTCAACCTCGCGCTCGTGGCCGGCAGCGACAGCCACGGCTGGGGACACACCGCCGCCGCGTGGACGCTCTTCTTCATCCCCGAGTGGCGAGCCGTGAATCCGGACCGCCTGGTCAAGGCGGTGAGCTCCGTGATCCGCAATGGCGGCCGCGGTGCCACCCGGGTAGTGGAGCGCTACGTGGCCGACACGGACACCGGCATCGCGCTGCCCTTCACGGTGCCCATCGTCGCCTGGGGCATGCTGCGCACGCTCTCCACCGACGAGCGCATCGTGTGGTTCGTCTGGCTCATCGGCATCTACCTCGCCTGGCGCCTGGTGCTCGCCCGCCGCAGACCCGACGTACCGGTCAGCTGAGCCCCATGGCCGGACCCGTTCGTGCGCGAGACGACCTGAGCGACGCACGGCAGTGGCGCGACGCGCTTGCCATCACGCTCGCCGCCACCGTCGTTCGGCTGCTCTTCGCCGCACTGCTCCCGCTCTTCCCGGACGAGACCTACTACTGGGACTGGTCGCGTCACCTCGCACCAGGGTACTTCGATCACCCGCCCGTTATCGCCGTGCTCATCGCCTTGGGCACCTCGCTGTCGGCGCTGGTAGGAGGGGGCCCGTCTCCTTTCGCGATCCGCATGATGCCGGTGCTCGCCGGCTCCGCCTCCACGCTCTTCGCCGCACTCATCGCACGGCGACTCGGCGGCGGTGCGGCGGCACGCACCGCGGCGCTCGTCTTCGCGGTCATGCCGCTCGCCGCCTCGGGGCTCGTCATCGCCACACCGGATTCACCGCTGCTCGCCGCGAGCGCTGCGGGACTCTACTGCGTCGTGCGCGCGCTGCAGGGCGTGCCGCGCTCGCGCGAGTCCACGGTGAGCTGGATCGCCGCTGGCGCGTGCCTCGGGCTCGCCTTCTCGTCGAAGTACACGAGCATCCTGCTGCCTGCCACGCTCACCATCGCGGTGGTCGCGCGCCCGTCGCTGCGCATCCGCCTGCGCGAGCCCGGCCCGTACCTCGCGTGCCTGGTCGCCACGCTGGTGTTCCTGCCGGTGCTCGAGTGGAACCGCGTGCACGACTGGATCTCATTCCGTTTCCAGATCCAGCACGGACTAGGCACGCCAAAGGGCTCGCGACTCAAGCGCGAGCTCGACCTCGTCGGCGGTCAGCTCGGCCTGGTCTCACCAATTCTCTTCGGGCTCGCGGCGGCCGCGGTGTGGCGAACATTCCGCGCGCGCGCCGACGATGCGCGATTCGCGCTCGCCGTGGTGGCCACGGGAAGCTGGGCGTTCTTCGCGTACAGTGCGCTCCGCCGGCCCGTGGAGGCGAACTGGCCCGCACCGTCGTACGTGCCGGCGATCGCGTTGCTCGCCGCGTGGCTCCCCGCGCGCGACCGCTGGCTGCGCTGGGGTGTCGTCCTCGGCGGCGTGCTCGTCGTCGTGATCTACGCGCACGCGCTGCACCCGATCCTCCCACTCCCCGCGCGGCGCGATCCCGTGGCGCGGAGCGCCGGCTGGGCGGGTGTGGCTGTGCAGGTCCAGCAGGCGCGCGCTGCACTCGGCCCGCACACCTACGTGGCCGGCGAGCGGTATCAGGAGGTGAGTGAGCTCGCCTGGCAGCTGCCCGACCGGCCGCACGCGTTCTGCACGTGCGTGAACGGCCGGCACAATCAGTACGAGCTGTGGCCATCGTTCCCCGACGTCGCGCATCCCGGCGACGGCCTCGTGGTCCTCCTCGACGACACCCCCGGCACGCCCGATACTGCCGCGCGACTGGCGCCCTACTTCGCGGGAATCACTCGCGGCAACGTCGCCCCACTGCTGCGCGGCGCCGATACCGTGAGCGTGCGTCGCGTGTGGGTGCTGCGCGGCTATCGCGGAGGCTGGCCAGCGCGAGAGTAGCCGCGGCAGCGCCGCTTCAGCGGCGCAGCGGCGCCTTTGCGCTGGCGGTCCCGGCGCGCACCGCTCCGAGCAGTTCGATGAGCGACTGTTTCTCGCTCTCCGCCAGCATGGCGACGGCGCGCTCGTTCGCCGCGTCCACCGGGTCGTCCAGTTCGGAGAGCAGGCGCAGGCCTGCCGGCGTGATCCGGCAGAGCACCTGGCGGCGGTCCGGCGTCGAACGCTCCCGCAGCACGTAACCGGAGGTCTCGAGCCGGTCCAGCAGCCGCGTGATGCCCGCCGCTTCCTCGATCATCCGGTCGCGAATGGCGAGGGTCGGCAGGCCCGCCGTCCCCGCACCGCGCAGGATTCGCAGCACATTGTACTGCTGGATGGTGATCCCGCTTCCCTCCACCACCTGGGACACCTGCCGCTGGACCACCGCAGCCGTGCGCAGGATGCTCAGGACCGCCTCGTGGGCGGGCGAGTTGAAGGGACGCGTCTGCTTGAGCTCGTCCCGGAGTACGCTCGTTTTCGTTGGCATCACTGGATGTGCGGGAAAGCCGCTCGACCTCATGCTATCATTCTCCGTCGAAATGACTGCCCGTGCGGCGTCGCTTCGTCGTCCACGTTTGCACTACGCACGACCCTCGCCGAAGGTTGCCGCGGCCTGACCCGATCCTTCGCGGCGGGGCGGCGCAAGGAGCGTCGCGGCCGGGCCCAGCGTTCCATCACCCAGGCGCCACAGGTTCGATGACACCCGTCCCCGCCGACCTCGAAGCATACCTCACCGCGCACGACGAACGCATCCGCACGGAACTGTTCGAGTTCCTGCGCATCCCCAGCGTGAGTGCACGCTCCGAGCACGACGCCGACACCGTCCGCGCCGCCGAGTGGACCGCCAGCGCACTGCGCGCCGCGGGCCTCGAGGCCACCGTGCACGCGACGGCCGGCCAGCCGGTGGTGGTGGGCGAATGGCGCAGCGCGCCGGCGGGGGCTCCCACCGTGCTCATCTACGGCCACTACGACGTGCAGCCCGCCGAGCCACTCGAGCTCTGGACCACCCCCGCCTTCGAGCCCACGGTGCGCGACGGCCGCATCTACGCGCGCGGCTCGGTGGACGACAAGGGGCAGCTGTTCCTGCACGTGAAGGCGCTCGAGGCGCACCTGAAGACCCGCGGCCGCCTGCCGGTGAACGTCATCGTCCTTGCCGAGGGCGAGGAGGAAGTCGGCAGTGAACACCTGGCCCCGTTCATCGAGGCCAACGCCGCCATGCTCGCCTGCGACGCGGTCGTCATCTCCGACTCGGCCATGTTCGCGCCGGGATTGCCGAGCATCCTCTCGTCGCTGCGCGGGCTCGCCTACTTCCAGGTGGACGTGCAGGGCCCCGCGCAGGACCTGCACTCGGGCAGCTACGGCGGCGCCGTCGTCAATCCAGCCATGGTCCTCGCCAGGATCCTCGCCACGCTCCACGATGCCGACGGCCGCATCGCGATCCCCGGCTTCTACGACACGGTGGGGGAGTGGCCCACTCACGTTCGCACGCAGATGAAGTCGCTGCCGTTCGACGCCGAGCACTTCCGCGCCGAGACCGGCGCGCCGGCGCTCGGCGGAGAGAAGGGATATTCCATCCTCGAGCAGTTGTGGACGCGCCCCACCTGCGAGGTGAACGGCCTGCTCAGCGGCTACACCGGCGAGGGCGCGAAGACGGTGCTGCCCGCAAAGGCCATGGCGAAGGTGAGTTGTCGCCTGGTGCCCGACCAGGACCCCGCCGACATCGAGGCGAAGATGAAGGCGCACGTCGCGCGCGTGGCGCCGCCGGGCGTGACCGTCACCGTCACGCACCTGCATGGCGGGCGTCCCTGGCGGGCCGAGTTGAACGGCCCCCTGTTCGACGCGGCGCGGCGTGCATTGGCCGGCGCGTTCGGGCGCGAGCCCGTAATCACCGGCGAGGGCGGCTCCATCCCTGTCGTCGGGGACTTCGCCCGGATACTCGGCGCGCCGGTGCTTCTAGTAGGTTTCGGCCTGCCCGGCGAGAATGCCCATGCGCCGGACGAGTGGATGAGCATGGAGAACTTCACGGTGGGTATGCGCGCCATCGCGATGCTGTGGGATGAGTTGTCATCCTGAGCGCAGCGACGGTTTGTCATCCTGAGCATAGCGAAGGATCTGCTTGTGTTGACAGGATGTATTCCCCAATAGGAGATCGTTCGATGGCCACGCTGCAACCGACCGGCTGGATCTGGCGCGACGGCGAGTTCGTCGCCTGGAAGGACGCCAACGTCCACGTCCTCGCGCACTCGATGCAGTTCGGCTCCTCGGTGTTCGAGGGCATCCGCTGCTACGACACCCCGCGCGGACCGGCGATCTTCCGGCTGGAGGACCACCTCCAGCGCATGCTGAATTCGTGTCGCATCTACCGGATGGAGATGCAGTATTCCGTCGACGAGCTCGTGGCCGCGTGCTGCGAGCTGGTCGAGAAGAACGGCATCAATTCCTGCTACGTGCGGCCCATGGTCATTCGCGGCTACGGCGCGGCGGGCATGGTGCCCTACGACAGCCCCGTCGAAGTCTTCATCCCCTGCTGGCCCTGGGGCGCCTACCTCGGCGCTCACGCCATGGAGAACGGCGCCGACGCCTGCGTGTCGAGCTGGCACCGCATGGCACCCAACACCACGCCTTCGATGGCGAAAGTCGCCGGCAACTATCTCGGCGGGCAGCTCATCAAGATGGAAGCCCTCACCAACGGCTACGACGAAGCCATCGCCCTCGGCCCCGACGGCATGATCAGCGAGGGCTCGGGGCAGAACGTGTTCCTCGTGCAGAAGGGCGTGATCTTCACCACGCCCACCAACGGTACGCTGCTGCCCGGCATCACACGCGACAGCATCATCACCCTCGCGCGCGACGCGGGCCTCGACGTACGCGAGCAGCCACTCCAGCGCGAGATGCTTTATACCGCCGACGAAGTCTTCCTCACCGGCACCGCGTCCGAGGTCACGCCGGTCCGCAGCGTGGACCGCATCAACGTCGGGGCGGGCCGCACCGGCGAGGTGACGAAGACCCTTCAGCGCACGTTCATGGATCTGGTGCACGGCAAGAGCGACGACCGGCACAACTGGCTCTGTCACGTTCGCGCCGAGCGCGCCGCGACGACGTGAGTGTCCGTGGGCCGGCTGACCACCTTGTCATCCTGAGCGTAGCGAAGGATCTGCTTTTCCGGGCTGGACCGTCAAAGCTGTAGAGAATCCCGGCCCCCCGCTGCATACTCCATGGAGGCACGTCGCGTTCTTTGGAACTCGAGCGCTTCTCTAACGGAGATGCACGATGGGACTTGCCACGCTCGCCACGGCAGTCGCGTTGCTCGGATGTCACGATCTCCCGGACTTTGACCTGACCGACGCAGCGACGGAGTATCAGGCCGTAAGTTCGGTGCCTGCATCGCCGCCGGACTCGATCACGCAGGCGATGTGGGACGAAATCACCCGGCCCGCCAACCTGATCGCACGCGGGCGCGGCAGGATCGTCCGCGATGTGCTTTCAATCCAGTTCTTCCCCTCGGCGACGCTCGCTGAGCGCCAGAGGGCGATTGCCCTCGCCAACGGCGTCGTCATTGGCGGGAGCCGAGTGGGATACCCGGAGCACGCCTATCTCGTCCGGATCCCCTATGCGCTGTCCGCTGGCGATGGCCTGCTCGATCCCCTGCTTCGCGCTATTGGCGTGCTAAGGGTGCAGCCGACGATTGAGTTTGCGACGTTCGCGATCCTCAACATGATCTCCTCGAACCTCGAGCCGCGCGCCGGCGCGGGATTCACGGCCTCGGACACAGTTCGACATGGTGCAATCGTTCCCGTATCGCCGCCGGACTCGATCACGCAGGCGATGTGGGATGAGATCACCGAACCTGCCAACCTGATCGCGCGCGGTCCGGGCCGGTTCATCCGTGATGTGATCTCGATCCAGTTCTTCCCGTCGGCCACGCTCGCCGCCCGGCAGTATGCGATCGGACTTGTCAGCGGCGTGGTAATTGGCGGCAGCGGCGGTGGATTTCCGGAGCACGACTATTACGTGCGCATCCCATACGTTCTCCGCGCGAGCGATGGCCCCCTCGATCCCTTGCTTCGAGCCATAACAGTGCTCAAGGCGCTCCCCACCATTGAGTTCGCAAGGTGGGAAAGCCAAACCACGCAGATTGCGCCCTATAATCTCAAGCCTCGGGATGGCGCGGGAGTCAGGAGTAAGCCCGTGTCAGGCGACAGCGCGCGAGTCACGCTGATCCCGCCCGATACGACACCAGGGGCGCTTTTCAAGGCGCTCGGCTCCGTGAGTGGGAGACCACTGACCAACGGGCCGTATCTCAGAGACATCGTTCTCGTGGAATTCGTCCCCGGGACACCTCTTGCGGATCGACAAGACGCGATCGATTCAATTGGCGGTATTGTCGTGGGCGGCAAGTTGGACTCCGACAAGCAGGACGGCGCCAACTACGTACAGATATCCGGGGGACGACCGCAGCGTTGGTACGTGCCGTGTCGACCCTGCAGCGGTTGCCTCAGGTAGGCCTTGCGTCCTGGTGGAAATTGTTTGAAGTCCGGGACGATGCCGTTCGCCGTCCCACGGATAGAATGGGCCTCCGCGGCACCGTTCCCGTTCCACTGCTGCCACCCGATACGCTGCCGGCAGATTTCCCGAACTACGCGAGCGCCGTGAGCGCAGGCGACCACTTGGCCGCACAGGTTCTACCGGACATCATCATCGGACCGCCTGCCAGATGCGCTCCTTTTCGAATTCGAGACCTACGTGAACCGAACGATGGTGCACGTAAGCAATGGGCGAGCTGGAGCATGATTCGCGACAACGCCTTTGGGAATGCCAACTGCCCTGCTTTGGGCACTCGGGTCATGACACCGGGCGAGTCCGCGATCAAGGCGGCCATGTGTGGAGAAGGTCGGCTACCCGCTGCACATTCTCGCGCGAGCACCACTTCCGACTCGGCGCGGCGGCCGTCCGTTCCGCGGGTACCTCTCACCGCGTCTTTCTAAGACAGTGCTGCCGTAGAGTTTAGAGAATGCGCCCCCTTGGCGGTCGACGTGCCATGCCTCCGCCTGCGGAAGGCAGGCGTTGGATGTTACAAGCGTTCATTGCAATTGTCATCCATGTACTGACGTTGACTCTCCCTCCGCCAGCCCGTTAAGGCACTTCGCGACGTTGTGAGGTGGAGAGTCTCGCTCCTGACATCTCGGCGCATTCGGCCGTAGCCACGGCCGATGCCGTAAGACCCGCGATCGGGTCCCACAGGTCAGTGATACTCAGTTGCGCTCAACGCACCGCAGGGCTCATATACTCATGACGACCGTTCTTCGCACAGGAGCGCTTCTCTCACGGAGACGCACCATGATGGGACTCACCACCGTCGCGACCGCCGTCGCATTGCTCGGGTGCCATGATCTCATGGCGCCCCTGCGCAGTCTGCTGACGCCGGTCACCGCGAACAAGTTTTTCAATCCCGCTGGCACCGTTGTGGTCTATCCCGGTAACCTGCACGGCTGGGCTTTCTACGACGACCAGGCGAGCGTCGCCTGCACCACGGCCGCGGTCTGTGCGATGGTGTCGGGGCCGGCCAGCCCGCCGGCGGGATCCGGCAGCGCCGAGTTGGCGACGACGACAGCGAGCGAGGGCAAGGCACTGATTCTGGTGGACTACAAGGGCGTGCGGTTCGATGCGATTACCGCGCTCTCGTACTCGACGTATCGGCAGAGCGTGGATGCGGGGAACAACCTCGCCATCGCGCTGCAGTTCAATGTGGATTACCACCTGAGTGATGCGGCCACGGGGTATCAGGGCCGGCTTGTCTACGAGCCGTATCAGGGGAATAGCGGCACGGTGACACAGGGCACGTGGCAGACCTGGGACGCCAAGGCGGGCAAGTGGTGGGGCACGCGCGCGTCCGTCATGCGGAATGGCGTGGCCACGGCCAACCCGTGCGTGCAGGCGACGCCGTGCACCTGGGCGGCGCTCCTGAATGCGTTCCCAAACGTCGGCGTGCATGCCACGTACGGCGCGGTGGTGCTCAAGGCGGGGTCGGGGTGGGCGAGCTTTCGGGGCAACGTCGACCAGTTCACCATCGGAGTGAATGGTGCCGTGACGACGTTTGACTTCGAGGCAATCTCTCCGGTGCCGGCGACAGCTCCACTGGGAACATCTCAAGCTGTCGCGGACAGCGCACACGCTGTAGGCAACCTGCTCGATAATCCTTCCGGCATTGAAGGAGTCGTCACGCGCCACACACTATTTGTTCGATTCCATCAAACCGCGACCCAACGACAGAGAGAAGACGCGATCGCAATAGCGAACGCGGACGTAGTTGGCGGGATGCATCTTGGATCTGACGACGTAGAAGGCTTTTACTATGTTCGCCTCCGAAACGCGATAGCGGTTTCGCCCGACAGTGTCACCGGCCCCCTTCTACGCGCGCGAGCATTACTAATCGCTCTACCCTTTGTTCGAGGAGTTACGTACGATCGAGTTGATAAGGTTGTTGACATCATGTTTCGTCGCCCGCAAGACGGCCCTGGGTTCACAACGTGGCGCCTGAATCCAGATAGTGCGCAGAACGACAACTGGCATCTTGACGCCATAGCCGCGCCGTTTGCGTGGGGATGTGACATTGGGGGCGCATCCGCTACCGTCGCCGTCGTGGATCGCTGGTTCAAGCACGCTCCAGACCTTGATGCGAACGTGAGTGGAGTGCAAGAGTTCTCCCCCACTACGCTCGACACACTGAAGCATGAAGTGCCGCACGGCACTTGGGTCGCCGGCCTCTTGGCCGCCAAAGGCGACAATCGCTCCGCCAGTACCGGTATGGCGTACGCTCAGAAGGTTGCCCTTTACAATGCTGATCTCCCTGATACGTCGATCAAGCAGTCAAACCTTTGGCCAGTGGCGAATATTCAACGGGCAGCGAAAGTCAATCGCATTGTCAACGTGTCGATGGGTCGCCAACAGAACGGCACGGTGACATCCACCAATACGGATGCCGCCGCTGATTTGGGCTTGCAAGCTGAGGCCGCGCTCTCTCTCACGAGGGCCTTTGTGGCTGTCGCCGCCGGCAACGATGGAGTTGACGCATCCCTCGCCGGGTATCCCAGAGTTCTCATGGATGCCGAGATAGCAAAACGGGTGCTCGTGGTTGGAGGCACGCAACTTGGCCCGGGCGGCGTGCAAGTCGCGCTCAACAAACTCAGCGGGCCTCCAAACCACCGCACGCTCATCAAGACGAACACAGGCCCGCTCGTCGAGATCGCGGCTCCGGGTGACGTGACCACAATCGGACCAGAGGACAGTCTGACGTCCGCGACGGGCACGTCAATGGCTGCACCGCTCGTTAGCGGCGCCGCAGCGCTGCTCCTCGACTTCGACCCGTCCCTCACGGCAAGTGAGCTGAAGACACTGCTCATCCAAGGCGCCGTGGCCGGAGGTCGGTACATCATTGATCCCGCGAACGCGAACCATCACATTCCGATTCTGAATGCGTACGAATCGCTTAAACTCGCCGCGAAGAGAATTGGAGCTCCACTTTGCGGCAATCGCGTCTGGAACGACGGTCGCGGCGGTATCTGGGCGGACCGCGCATCGGGCCCCGAGAAGCTCATCACCCGCGACAGCATGGATTACGCCGCGTTCGTCAATCCGTTCCACGGCGGTCATCGCCTCGAGCTCGGCTTCTCGTACCAGTATCAATACTTCACCGATGCCCCGCACTGGCGTCAGGATACCTACATGCCCGCGCCCGACAGGGACTACGGCGGCGCGTACCTCAGTTATGCGTACGGGTCCGACCACGACAACAAGCTCTGGACCGAGCGCATTGACACGGCTGACGGCATCGGTCAGCAGGTGCGCGTCCGGCTCTTGAATGCCGGTGTGCGAACGGAAGTCAGAAATTTCGGTACGCAGCACATTCCCGGAACGCAGAATCCTGGGAGTACCTGCATCATGAAGTTTCCGATCGATGCGAACGACGTGGCACCCCCCAGCGTCTATTATCAGGATTTCTATGGATTCCGGTGCGTTGGTTCCGCAGCGTCCGGTGTGTGGCAAAGCGCTTCGACATCAACTGAAGTTGCTCCGGTCCCTCTCGTCGCCGTCCCATCGCCGCAGGCCGATTATGTGTACGTTCCCGTCAGCATGCGTGCACGGGTCGCACTTTACGGAGACCTGATCGAAATCTGCAATCGCGCCGACACGGCCGGGTACACTCCGCCGCGGTTGACAACTGACAGTCTCCGTCGGTGCGCCAATCCTTACGCATTGCGTGATTCCGCAGCAAGCGCGTTCGTCTACCGCATCAACGTAGCGACTGGTGTGTGGTCCAAGGTGAAGATGAATGCGACCGGTGACACCGTGCGAGCCAATCGCGAGATCAATTCACTTTCTGTCAGCGAGGACGGCAAGGAGATGATGCTGTCTCTGACCCGTCGAGCGAGCTATGGCGAGTTCTCCTTTGATTCCCAGTGGTGTCACGACGAGACGCTCGAATGGCTCAGTCTGGACCAGAGTCCCGGTGCGACCTACCCAGAAGGCAGCGTCATCAAGACGGTGGCAGTTCCCCAGGGCGCGTCGTGCGGTGGCTGGGTCGAAGGCGGGGCAACGGTCAGTCCAAATCGAACTCCCCAAACGCCGATGCTCCTCGCGTCACGGGCAGCGACCACGGACCCCAGCATACCGAGGCAGGACAAGCGGCGCCAACGTCGGGGATCGTATGCGCAAACACCGGTGCTGAGGGAAAGTCGGCGACAATCCACCGTACCGCGCTGATCGCGCCCCGAGACGAGAGGCGCTCAACGGACAGCGGCCATACGCTTTCTGCGTCCTGCCGCGAGTGACCAGTAGCTGTCGCTCTGGAGGAATCCATTCTGCGTGCTCGTGCCGAGCGCGGTAGCATCGTATGACTGCTGGCATCTGGCGTTCGAACACGAAAGCGGCGCGACACTCCTGTCGCGTCGCTTTTTGCCGCGTACCTTCACGTACTCCCACGAACCGTTCACCGGACCGCCAGCAGCCTCCGTCACTACCCCTCCGTCCATGACACGCATCCTTCGCCGCTCGGCCGTCCGGCTCCTTGCCGCCGCCACCTTCCTCGCTTCGCCGATCGTCGCCAATGCCCAAGCGCGTCGTCCCATGGCCATCGAGGACTTGATCACCGCCGTCCGCGTCGGCGACCCGCAACTCTCCCCCGACGGCCGGCGCGTGCTCTTCACGCGCACAACGACCGACCCGTCATCCGGCCGTCGCAACGCCGACATCTGGACCGTCCCCTCCGACGGCTCCGCGTCGCCGCGATTGTTCCTCGGCGGCCCCAAGAGCGACGACACCCCCCGCTTCCTGCCCAACGGCAGCGTCGCATTCCTCTCCTCGCGCGACGGCGCGTCGCAGCTCTACCTCGCCGACGCCAGCGGCAGTGGCGTTCGCGCGCTCACGCATCTCGCGGCCGGCGCACAGGGCCCGCTCGTCATCTCGCCCGACGGCCGCCGCGCGGCATTCGTCTCCGACGTCTATCCCGGCTGCGCCGACGAGACCTGCAATGCGCGCATGAGCGACTCCGCCTCGAAGGATCCGGTGAAGGTACACACGCTCACGCGCCTCCCCTTCCGTCATTGGGCCGAGTGGTGGGAGGCGGTGCGGCATCACGTGTTCGTGGCGGACCTGGAAACCGGCGCCGTCCGCGACGTCACCCCCGGCGACTTCGACTCGCCGCCGCACAATTACGAGGACGCGGCGATTGCTTTCTCGCCGGACGGCCGCGATCTGTCATTCGTCTCCAAGCGCGGCGGCGCGAAGGATTCCGAGATGTGGACGACGAACCACGACGTATTCACGGTGCCGGTTGTCGGTGGCGCCGCGCGGAAGGTGACGTCGAACCCCGCGGCAGACATGCAGCCGACGTACTCGCCCGACGGCCGCTGGCTCGTCGTGCGCGCACAGCGGCGCGCGGGCTTCGAGGCGGATCGCTGGTACCTCGACGCGTATGACCGTGCGAGCGGAGTGAAGCACACCGTATTCGCCACGCCGGATCTCTCGGTGGACGACTTCCATTTCTCGCCCGACGGCCGCACGATCTGGTTCACAGCCGCGCACGAGGGCACGCAGAATCTCTACACTGTGCCGACGACGGGCGGCGTGCCCGTGCTCTCCGTACAGGGCGGGTCGGTTGGCGCGTTCCAGCCCGGCAGCGGCTACGCGGTCTACGCGAAATCCTCGCTCGTCGCGCCCGCCGAGCTCTATCGCGTGAACGCCGACGGCACCACGCGCCGGCTCACCAACGAGAACGCAGGTTGGCTCGCCGCTACCGACATCCCGGCGCCGAAGAGCATGACGGTGCGCGGCGCCGCCGGCGCGAACGTGCAGTACTGGCTGCTCACGCCGCCGGGCTTCGATCCGGCGAAGAAGTATCCGGTGGTGTTCATGCTGCACGGCGGCCCGCAGGGCGACTGGCCCGACGGCTGGTCGAGCCGCTGGAATCCCGCGCTCTGGGCGGCGCAGGGCTGGATCGTCGCGGCGCCGAACCCGCGCGGCTCCACGGGCTTCGGCCAGCAGTTCGTGGACGACATCTCGCAGGACTGGTGCGGCAAGGTGATGACCGACTTCAACGCCGTGTTCGACGCCGTCGCGAAGCTGCCGGGAGCGGACGCGTCGCGCATGGGCATCGCCGGCGCGAGTTACGGCGGCTACGCCGTGGACTGGCTCATCGGCCACACGAATCGCTTCAAGGTCGCCGTGAGCCACGACGGCGTCTTCAACCTGGAGTCGATGTCGCTGGCCACCGAGGAACTGTGGTTCACCGACTGGGAGTTCGGCGGCGCACCGTGGACCGCTACCGCGCGCCGCAACTTCGCGCGCTGCTCCCCGCACCTCTCGGCTGATAAAATCCGGACGCCCACGCTCGTCATCACGAACGAGCAGGACTTCCGCGTGCCGGTGGACCAGGGCCTCCAGCTCTTCACCGCGCTTCGCCGTAACGGCGTCCCGTCGAAGGGGCTCGTCTTCGAGAACGAGGGACACTGGGTCCTCAACGCGCTCGACAGCCGCCGGTGGCACCAGGAAGTCTTCTCGTGGATGCACAAGTACCTCGCGCCGTTGTCACCCTGAGCGCAGTAGTTTGTCACCCTGAGCGCAGCGAAGGGCCTGCTTGCGTTGTCACCCTGAGCGCAGCGAAGGGCCTGCTTGCACTTGTCACGCTGAGCGCAGCGAAGGGCCTGCTTGCACTTGTCACCCTGCGCGCAGCGAAGGGCCTGCTTGCACTTGTCACCCTGAGCGCAGCGAAGGGCCTGCTTGCGTTGTCACCCTGAGCGCAGTGAAGGGCCTGCTTTTCCGTATTGTCCGTCCGGCCGAACTGCGTCGCGAGGAGCTGATCCTTCGCTTCGCTCAGGATGACATGGCTTCGCGCAGGATGACGACGCTTCCCTCAGGACGACAGGCTTCTGCCGAGACGTGCTGGAAGCTCCGCCGCCCTCTTCCCGCCCAATTTCACCGCCCGTAGCTTAGCCCCCACTCTTCCAGTGGAGACGCGCGCTCGATGGCCCAGCAAGTCGTACAGCTCACGCGGCGGAAATTCGGCGAGACCATGCGGCGCGATGCATGGTGGGTCCCCCAGGTCGGCGCCTTCGTCGTCCTCAGCTCGTTCCTCGCCTACGCCACGTGGGCTGCCTTCCAGAACGCGCACTACGAGTTCGGTCCGTACCTCTCTCCATTCTACTCGCCACTGATCGTCGGCAACTCGCCGCACGCATGGTTCACGACGGCGCCATGGTTCGTGCCGGCCATCTCCCCGGCGCTGCTCATCCTGCCGTTTCCGGCCGGCTTCCGCTTCACCTGCTACTACTATCGCGGCACGTACTACAAGGCGTTCTGGGCCGACCCGCCCGGCTGCGCCGTCGGCGAGCCGCGCAACAGCTACCTCGGCGAACGGCACCTTCCGCTCATCCTCCAGAACGTGCACCGCTACTTCCTGTACGTGGCGCTGACCTTTCTCGTCATCCTCGGCCTCGACGCCGTGCGCGGCTACTTCTTCGCCGACGCGAACGGCGTGAAGCACTTCGGCATAGGCGTCGGCTCGCTCGTGCTCACCATCAACGTGTGCCTGCTCAGCGGCTACACGCTCGGCTGCCACTCGCTCCGCCATCTCGTCGGCGGCTACCTCGACCGCCTCTCCGGACGCCCCGTGCGCCGCAAGGCGTACGACGGAGTGAGCTGCCTCAATCGCGGCCACATGAACTGGGCATGGGCCAGCCTGTTCTGGGTGGCCTTCACCGACATCTACGTGCGACTATGCTCCATGGGCATCTGGCACGACATGCGGCTCCTCTGAACCGATAACATGCCAGACTACCAGACCGTCGAGCACGACGTCCTCGTCATCGGCGCGGGTGGGGCCGGCCTGCGAGCCGCCATCGAGGCCGCCTCGCACGGCGTGTCCGTCGGCGTCGTGTGCAAGTCGCTCCTCGGCAAGGCACACACGGTGATGGCCGAGGGCGGCGTGGCCGCGGCCATGGGCAACGTGGACGATCGCGACAGCTGGCGCGTCCACTTCGCCGACACCATGCGCGGCGGACAGTACGTCAACAACTGGCGCATGGCGCAGCTCCACGCGCAGGAAGCGCCGGCGCGCGTGAACGAGCTCGAGGCGTGGGGTGCGCTCTTCGACCGCACTCTGGACGGCCGCATCCTCCAGCGCAACTTCGGTGGGCATCGCTATCCCCGCCTCGCGCACGTCGGCGACCGCACGGGGCTCGAGATGATCCGCACCCTCCAGGACCACGGCATCCACGAGGGCATGGACGTACACATGGAGTGCACCGTGCTCGCGCTCCTCCGCGACGGCGATCGCATCGCCGGTGCGTTCGCATATGATCGCGAACGCGGCCGCTTCAAGGTCTTCCGCGCGAAGGCGGTCGTGATGGCGACGGGTGGCATCGGTCGCGCGTTCAATATCACGTCGAACAGCTGGGAGTACACCGGCGACGGCCAGGCGCTCGCCTACCTCGCGGGCGCCGAGCTCCAGGACATGGAGTTCGTGCAGTTCCATCCCACTGGAATGATCTGGCCGCCAAGCGTGCGCGGCATCCTCGTCACGGAAGGCGTGCGCGGCGAAGGCGGCGTGCTGCGCAACCGCAACGGCAAGCGGTTCATGTTCGACAACATCCCCGACAACTACAAGCCGCAGACGGCCGACAACGAGGAAGAGGGCTGGCGCTACACGCAGGGTGACAAGGACGCCCGCCGCCCGCCCGAGCTCCTCACGCGCGACCACGTGGCGCGCATGATCGTGCGCGAGGTGAAGGAGGGCCGCGGCTCGCCGCACGGCGGCGTGTACCTCGACATCTCGTGGATCAAGGACAAGCTGCCCAACGCCGCGGAGCACATCCGCAAGAAACTGCCGAGCATGTACCACCAGTTCATGCAGCTCGCCGGCATCGACATCACGAAGGAGCCGATGGAGATCGGCCCTACCACGCATTACGTCATGGGCGGCATCCGTGTGGACGGCGACACGCAGATGTCGCGCGTGCCGGGCCTGTTCGCCTGCGGCGAGTGCGCCGCCGGCCTGCACGGCGCAAACCGCCTGGGTGGCAATTCCCTCTCGGACCTGCTGGTGTTCGGCAAGCGGGCTGGCCAGTACGCGGCCGAGTTTGCCCGCGGCCAGTCTCCCGCCGCGATCGACAACGCCGTGGTGGAAGCCTCGGCACGCGACGCCCTCGCGCCGTTCGAGCGCGGTCCGGCGGCCGAAGGGCCGTACCAGGTTCAGGAGTCGCTCCAGACCACCATGCAGAACTACGTCGGCATCGTGCGCGTGCAGGACGAGATGGAGCGCGCGTTGCAGGAGATCGAGGTGCTGAAGCAGCGGGCCGCGAAGGTCGGCGTCCCCGGAAACCGGGAATACAATCCCGGCTGGCACACGGCGCTCGACCTGCGCCATCTTCTCATCGTGTCCGAGGCCGTCACCCGCTGCGCGCTCGAGCGAAAGGAGAGTCGCGGCGGCCACTTTCGCGACGACTACCCGGACAAGGATCCGGCATCCGCCACGTTCAACCATGTCGTGCGGCGTGCGCGGGACGGACAGATGCAGCTCGAACGCGCGACGATTCCTCCCATGCCGGCGGAACTGCAGGCGATCATCCAGGAGATGCAATCGTGACGGGTAACTCGTCCGGCAGTCCCAGCCCCGCCAGCGTCCCCGCCGCACCCGCGCGCGCCGTCGATGCCTACACCGCCGCGCAGTCCGCACAGGACGCTGCCGTCGGGCACACCACGCGCACCTTCAGCATCTGGCGCGGTGCAGACGGCACCGGCGCCTTCACGGACTTCACCACCGAGACGAACGACGGCATGGTCGTGCTCGACGCCGTGCATCGCATTCAGGCCGAGCAGGCGAACGACCTCGCGGTCCGCTGGAACTGCAAGGCCGGAAAATGCGGTTCATGCTCGGCCGAGATCAACGGGAAGCCGAAGCTCATGTGCATGACTCGGCTGGAAGAGCTGCCCGCGAACGAGCCGGTCACCATCGAGCCGATGAAGGCCTTCCCGCACGTACGAGACCTTGTCACGGACGTGAGCTGGAACTTCCGCGTAAAGCCCCGCATCCAGCGCTTCACGCCGCGCCCGCCGGACGCGCCGGACGGCACCTGGCGCATCGACCAGCGCGACGTGGACCGCGTGCAGGAGTTCCGGAAGTGCATCGAATGCTTCCTCTGCCAGGACGTCTGCCACGTCCTGCGGGACCACCACATGCACGAGGAGTTCATCGGCCCGCGCTTCCTCGTGTACGCCGCCGCCCTGGAAATGCACCCGCTCGACATTGCCGAGCGGACCACGGCGCTGAAGGAGGACTTCGGGATCGGCTACTGCAACATCACCAAGTGCTGCACGAAGGTGTGCCCCGAGCACATCACCATCACCGACAACGCGATCATTCCCCTCAAGGAGCGCGTCGTCGACCAGCACTATGATCCGCTGCGGGCGCTCGTCCGGCTCGTGCGCGGCCCCCGCAAGCGCTAATCGAGAGGTGCGTCCATGGACAAGACAAAGCTCCAGCTGAAGACCATTTCGCCCGACGCCATCCCGCGTGCCATCCAGAAGGCGGAACGCTACCGCCTCCTCAACCAGTCGTGGGCCACCGAGAGCATCTGCCTCGACATCCTCGAGGTCGATCCCGTCAACCAGCCGGTGATCGTCATGCTCCTGCTGTCGCTCACCGACCAGTTCGGCCCGCAGCCCAGGGAGCTCGCCGGCCGCGCACGCGCGCTCCTCGACCGCATCACCGATCTCTACCAGCGCGCCTACTACGACGGCATCATCCACGAGCGACTCGGCCACGCGCAACTCGCGCTGGACACGATGCATGCGGAAGCCATGGCTGGCGAATCCCTGCAGGCGGCGATGCGCGACTTCGAGCGCGCCGAGGCGCTGCGCGGGCCCGGCAACGACGACGCCATCCTGCGCTGGAACACCTGTGTGCGCGCGCTCGAGCGCATGCACGCACAGGACGACTCGGAGGCGACGTATGAACCGCATTTCGGCGAGTAGCCGGGCCGCGGCGCTGGCGCTGGCTGCCGTCATCCTTGGCGCGCCGAGTCTGCACACGCAGCAGCAGAGTCGCGTGCAGGAACAGGCGCTGTTCCGTCTCGAGAATGAATGGACGCAGGCCGTGGTGCATCGCGACGCTGGCATCATGCGCCGGCTCACTGCGCCGCGCTGGGTCTACTCGGACGAGAGCGGCATCATGGAGCGCGACGCGGGCATCAAGGCGTTCACGACCGGCACGGACTCGGTGCGCGAAGCCTCGAACGAGAAGATGCGCGCGCTCATCTACGACAACGCCGCCGTCGTCGTGGGAATCCTCGTCATGAAGGGGCGCGGGCCCAACGGCGCCTTCACCAATCGCTACCGCTACACCGACAGCTGGGTGAGGATGGACGGCCGCTGGCAGTGCATCGCCTCGCAGGACTACCTCATGCCATCGACTCGGCGCTGAGCCGCCGGCCGTACGCGCGAGGCGACCAGCCACCCGGCGCCGCTGACGGACAGGAATCTCGAAGGGGAGGAAGAACCATGCGGGCAGGTGTCTTTGTCGCTGGATGTCTTGTCGGTGCGCTCAGCGCCGCCTGCACGGGCACCGACTCGCCCGCACCGGGCGACTCGGCCGCCGCTGCCTTCAAGCCCGTGACGGGTGCGCACATCGCCGCGCCGCGCAGCGGACCACCCGGCGAATGGAACTTGCCTGCAGGGGACTTCTCCTCATCGCGCTTCAGTGACCTCGAGCAGATCACGCCGGCCAACGCGGCCAACCTGCACGCCGCGTGGACATTCTCCACCGGCGTGCTGCGCGGCCACGAGGGATCGCCGCTCGTCGTCGGCAACACGATGTACGTCGTGACGCCGTTCCCCAACGTGTCCTACGCGATCGACCTCGCCACCGAGGGACAGCCGCTCAAGTGGAAGGTGCGGCCCGAGAACTCGCAGACGGCCGTGGGACTCGCCTGCTGCGACGTCGTCAATCGCGGCGCGGCCTACGCCGATGGACGCATCTTCTACAACCTGCTGGACGG
Organism: Gemmatimonadales bacterium; assembly: GCA_038236775.1. Lineage (GTDB taxonomy): Bacteria > Gemmatimonadota > Gemmatimonadetes > Gemmatimonadales > Gemmatimonadaceae > AG11. The sequence continues at coordinate 53,086 of JBBRZK010000010.1, read as the reverse complement.
CCACACCGTTGCCATCGACGTCGCCACCGGCAAGCTGCTCTGGCGCACGCAGATGGGAAACCTCGCGAAGGGCGAGACGATGACGATGGCGCCGCTGGCGGTCAAGGGCAAAGTCATCGTCGGGTCGAGCGGCGGCGAGATGGGCGTGCGCGGCTGGATCGCCGCGATCGACCAGGTCTCCGGCAGGGAACTCTGGCGCGCCTAACATCGGTCCCGACGCCGACATCAAGGTCGGCAAGCGGTTCAAGCCGTGGTATGGCAAGGGCGACACGAGCGCCAACCAGGGCGCGACGAGCTGGCCCTCGAACACGTGGCAGCAGGGTGGCGCCACCGTGTGGGGCTGGCTCTCCTACGACCCCGAGCTCAACCTCGTGTATCACGGCACGTCCAACCCCGGCCCATGGAACGGTGCGCAGCGGCCCGGCGACAACAAGTGGAGTGCCGCGATCATCGCGCGCGACGCGGACACCGGCGAGATGGTCTGGGCCTTCCAGCCCACGCCGCACGACGTGTGGGATTACGACGCCGTGAACGAGAACATCCTCGTCGACTTGCCCATCGGCGGGGAGACACGGAAGGCACTCGTGCACTTCGATCGGAATGGCTTCGCCTATACGATGGATCGCGCCACCGGCGAGGTCATCCTCGCGAAGCCCTATGTACCGATGAACTGGTCCACTGGCGTCGACCTCGCCACGGGCCGTCCCGCGCTGAACCCGGAGAAGACGCCGTTCCAGGGCAAGAAGATGTCGTTCATCTGCCCGAGCCTCGAAGGCGGAAAGAATCAGCAGCCCGCAGCATTCTCGCCGGCCACCGGCCTGTTCTACGTGCCCACCAACAACCTCTGCATGGACTTCGAGGCACGCGAGGTGTCGTACATCCCCGGCACGCCGTACATCGGCGGCAACGCACCGGAAGTCGCGGGGCCCGGCGGCTACCGCGGCGAGTTCATCGCGTGGGACGCGACGACCGGCCGCAAGGTGTGGGGCATCAAGGAGCCGTATCCGGTGTGGGGCGGCGCACTCGCCACCAGGGGCAACGTCGTCTTCTACGGCACGCTCGACGGCTGGTTCAAGGCCGCCGATGCGCGCAGCGGCAAGGTGCTGTGGAAGTTCAAGGTCGGCTCCGGCGTCGTCGGCAATCCCATGACCTACCTCGGCCCCGACGGCAAGCAGTACGTCGCGATCTACGCGGGCATCGGCGGCGACATGGGCCTCCTCATCGCCGGCGACGTGGCCGCGAACCTGCCGTACGACGTACGCGAGCGAGGCGCCACGTTGCCCGACCTCGCCCGCTGGACGAGCTGGGGCGGCATGCTGTTCGTGTTTTCACTTTGACCTGTTTTTGGCCGTCATCCCGAGCGAGCCCTGTCATCCCGAGCGACAGGCAGCCGGCTGTCATCCCGAGCGCAAAGCAACCACGTTGTCATCCCGAGCGAAAGGCAACTGGCTGTCATCCCGAGCGCAAAGCAACCACGTTGTCATCCCGAGCGTGAGCGAGGGATCTGCTTCGCTGATGTCGTCCCGAGCCACAGTCAACCGGCTGTCATCCCGAGCGCAAAGCAACCACGTTGTCATCCCGAGCGTGAGCGAGGGATCTGCTATTTCTGCCGGAAAGAAAGCTGCGACTCTGCACTCTGTCCTGGACAACGTGTTCATGCGGTCCGCTGCGTCCCTCCGTGTCCTCTGCGGTAGAATGCAGTTGCGCTGGTGGTTGCTCTATCGGAGGATAGGAATGCGACACTCTCGACTGGCCACGTGCACCCTCGCGGCCGCGACGCTCGCGGTTCAGGCCTGCACGCGCGATTCGAGCGCCGAGGAACCTCCGCGCATCGCGCTGCAGGCCACGCCGGCCGCTCAGCCGCAGAACACCGGCGCGTCCGCGCAGGACCTCGCCGGCCGCTTCGTGTCGCACGGCGAGCACATCCAGCCCGGCATGGTGAAGCCGTTCGTCGGCCTCCAGCTTCGCAATCCGCACGAGGGCGACCCGAAGGCCATCGACGCCGGCGGCAAGCTGTTCGTCGCGTACAACTGCATCGATTGCCACGGCGCCGACGGCAGCGGCGCCATGGGACCCAGCCTCGCCGACGGCCGATGGCACTTCGGCGGACAGCCGGCGGAAGTGTTCGAGTCCATCTACCAGGGACGTCCGGAAGGCATGCCCGCATGGGGCAGCCTCATCTCCGAGGACCAGATCTGGACCCTGGTCACCTACGTGCGGTCGCTGCAGGCGAACAAGGACGTCACCACGGAGAATTTCGCCGGCAAGACCGTCGAGCGGACGGGCCACTAGCTAGTCGGCGACCATCGCGCGCGTCCCGTCATCCATCGCGGGACGCGCGCCTCCTGCCTCAGAACGAGAACCGCATGCCCGCGCTGAAGGCGAAGCTCTGCGTCGTGCTGTTGTTCACGTCGAACGACGTCGCCTGCTGGAAGTCGAACTTGCCGATGTAGTCCTTGGCCATCAGCCGCAGGCCCACGCCGCGCCCCACGCCGATGTCCGCGCCTACGCCCACGTTGCCCGCCAGGTTGGTCGCGGTCGTCGAGAGGAACGACTCCGAGATGTCATAGTGCAGCGCGCCCACGCCGCCCTGGATGTAGGGCGAGAAGCTCGTCCCGTACGCCGACGTCACCGGAAAGTCGAGCTGCAGTCCGGCGTCGTACATCACGAGCGTGCTCTTCGCCACCGAGATCCCTCCGAGGAACGGAACGCCCGCCTGGATGTCGCTGCTCGCCGTGGCGAGGTTGCCGATGATCGAGACGTTCGGCGCGATCTTCATCCCCAGCTGCGCGCCGTAGATCGGCGCGGGCGCATTCGTCAGCGAGGTGCCGAACGGCCCGCTGAGGTAGCTGCCGAAGATCATGTAGCCGGCGTACGGCGTCACGTCGAACATGCCGATCGCGTCGCGGCTGGCGGCGCGGGTGGCGGGCCGGGACTGCGCGAACGAAGGAACGGGAGCGACGACGAGAGCGGCGCCGACGGCGAGGCCGGCCAGGGTGAACGACGCGATGCGCATGGGAGGTCTCCGAGATAGAGCGCCGCGGAACGGTGCGCGGCGGTGCCATCCCTAAGGCATTCGCGAGACCAGCCTCATGCGACGTGCAGCGCTCGCGCTAACTCGCACGATGGCAACCGGTTGACTCCTCGGTACTTCCGCGCGCCACTCGCGCGTCCTGTCCCCTTCTCAGGACGAGGGCGTCCCTTTTTCCGTCCCCGTCCCCGTCCCCGTCCCCGTCCCCCGTCCCCGTCCCCCGTCCCCCGTCCCCCGCCTTAGAACCGCCACTCGCGAATGAGGAACGCACCGAACTGACCGCCGCCCGTGAACGTCTGGCCGGCGAGCGTCGGCGGATCCAGGAAGTAGCGCGGGCTGTAGCTCACGTCCAACCGCAAGCCGCGCGCGGTGCGGTGCGTGATCGTCGCACCGGGCGGCGCGCACGAGCTGTTCTGTGAATGGCTCGTCGTGCAGGTGAACGCGCCCGGCGTGAAGATCAGCGACGCGAACGTCCGCGGATCGATGTACCGGCCAGCCTCGATCTCCGTGCCCTTGAAGAACTGGTCGATCCCCCCCGTCCCCACCGGGAAGTCGCCGGGCGTCACGTTGAAGACGTCGAGGCCGAGCGAGCGGGCGGCACCTCCCTTCGCCTCGTCGAGCGCGACGCCGATGGCGATGCCTGCGAGCCGCGTTCCGGCCACGCTCAGCAGGTTGCCGCCCGAATTCGCCGAGAGCGACGTCTGGTTGAACTGGAGCAGTGACGTGGACCGCTCGCCGAACGCGAGGTAGCTGAGCAGGTCGCTCTGCGAGAGCGGCGGCTGTGCATCGCTCTCCAGCGAGATGCGCGGCGTCTCCACCGTGCCGCCGATGAGCACGCGGATGTTCGTCGCCGTTCCCGCCGCCTGCTTCACCTGGTACTCGGCCGTGATCTGCAGCGTGGGGTTGAGGTCCGGCGTGCCGATGAAGAGTGCGGACCCTCGCTTGATCTGGAAGCGCTTCGCGAGGAAGGTGTACTCGCCGCGGTCGGCATCGATGGCGCCCGTGAGCGAGAGCGCGTCGCCCACGACGCTCACCTTGAGCGGCCCGTCGGTGAACACTTCCACGTTCGCGTCGCGCGATCGCACCCACGTGTTGCGCATCACGTTGAAATCCACGTCCACGTGCAGGTTCCTGAATATCGCGGACTGCGCGGGGAACAGGTCGCGCTGCATCGTCAGCGACGTGTCGATCACGTTGAACAGCGACGGGTCGCCCGCGCCGATGATCTTCTTGCCGCGCGACTCGGGGATGTAGAGCACGCCGTGCAGCACCGTCACCGCGCCGGTCACGGTGGGCGCGCCCAGGCCGCCGCTCACGTGCAGGTCGGCGTCCGCATGCACCTCGCCGTTCGCGTTGTTGATCAGCTGCGCGTCACGCGACACGATCGCCAGGTCGAAGGTGGGCTCGCGCCAGTTGCCCACGGCGATCGTCCCGGAAAGACGCACGGGGCCGTTGGCCACGCCGACGATGGAATCAACGTACACACTGTCGCCCGTCATCCGCACGGTGCCGTTCACGTGCTCCAGCAATGCGCCGGTGGCCGCCAGCCGGAACTGCACGTCGGTCAGCGTCACGTTGCCGTTGAGCACCGGCCGCTTGAGCGTGCCACCCACGGTCACCTTGCCCACCGCGCTGCCCTTCACGTCGGTCAGCGCCGCGGTGAACTGCGGGATGAGCTCGATGGGCAGGCTGTCCGAGCCGAGCGCGAAGCTGAGCGGCAGGTCGAGCAGGCGCGAGCCGGTGACTCCGGAGAGCGCGAGGTTGATCGGCACGGTGCCGTTCAGGCTCGCGAGCACCTTGCCGCTCGTATCCGTCGCGGAGGCGTTCGTCGTGAGCTGTCGGTTCGCGTACGAGAAGGTGCCGTGGATCTCGGGCACGACGGTCTCGTTGTACGTGCCCTTCACGAAGTCCAGCTTGCCCGCGGCCCGCGGGTCCTCGGCGGTACCGGACACGTGGGCATCGAGGTTCAGGCGGCCCGTGAGCGCGAGGTCGCTCTGGAGCAACTCGGCCACGTTCTCCACCGCGAAGTCGGTGACCTGCAGGTCGAAGTTGGCCGTCCCCTTGGTGGGCAGCAGGCCGTTCGCGTAAATGCGCCGCGTGGGTCCGTCGCGCAGCTCGAGGTTCACGACCTCCACGCCGCTCGCGCCGAAGTGGATCGTGGCGGGGTGCGTCGTCCGCCACGTGGTGCTGTCGAACCGCAGGGCAATCTCCTTGAGGCGCAGGAGGTTGCGCGCCTTGTCGAGCGTGAAGTCGCCCATCACCGAGTAGTCGCGCTGCGTACCCTGACGCACGCGCAGCGCCACGGTGCCGTTGGGTGCGAGGTACGTGAGGTCGCCTGCAAGGCTGTCGAAGGCGAAGCCGTACGCGCTGATCGTGTCGGCGCGCAGCTTGAGGCCCACCGTCGACTTCTTCGTCCGCGCATCGAGCCAGGTATAGTCCGCCGCGAAGTGACGCACTGCGTTGCCTTGCACGATGAGTCCCGTGCCGCTCGCGGTCCCCTCGAGCGAGAACCGGTCGACCGAGCCCTTGATCGTCCCATTCGCGCGGAGCGACCCCGCGAGCAGTCCCTTCGGGATGGCCCTCGGCGTGTCCGTCGGCAGCCGCAGCGTCGGGGGCGGCAGGTTCGCGATGGCGCGCTGCACCTCGGTTTCGCGCGCTGTGGCCGCGGAGTCTGCCCGCGCGCGACGCCGCGCCTCGAACGCGATACGCGGACGCGGCTTCACCACCACCGTGTCGGCCACCGGGGCGGTGGCGCCCGGGATGAACCGCGCGAACTGCTCGAGCGAGTCCACCACCACGGCATACGCGAGCGAGCCCGCGTGCAGCGAGTCGAGCCCCAGCTGGCCGGAGAGGTCGATGTTGGTGCCGGATCCCTGCAGGTGCGCCCGCGCGATGTTCGCCACGCCGTTCGCCAGGTGCGCCTCCACGAATGCGGAGTCCACGCCGATCGTGTCGATCGACGATGGCCCGAAGGTGAACGCGAGGTCGGAGTACATCGTCGCCGGCTTGAACCCACGCCCGCGCGCACGTCCGCCGCCGGTGAGCGAGGTCACCGGGCCGTACATCACCACCCAGCTGAGGTCGAGCCGCGTCGCGTCCGCGACCACGTCGTAGCCCAGCTCCTTCGACAGGAAGTCCACCGTGCCGGTCAGCGCGAACTCGCCGCCGCCGGGCAGCGAGAGCCGCGTGTCCACCTGCATCGCGTCGATGGGTCCGTGCGCGTGCACCGGGCCATGTGCCATGCCCTTCAGCGGCATCGACGGCGCGAACTTCGTCAGCTCGGCCAGCGCGAGCGGGCGCGCCTCCACGTCGAGGTCCATCGTCTGCCGGCCGATCGTGTGCACCGACGCACGGCCGGTCGCGTGCGAGATGTTCCGGCCGTCCTGGTGCACGATGTCGATGTTCGTCGCGACCAGCTGTTGCGCGCCAGAGCCGTTGAGCACCGCGGTGCCGCTCAGCGTACCGCCTACCGGCAGGGTGGGGAAGAGCAGCTTCACGATGTCGATCTGCAGGGGCTCGAGGCGCACGTGCAGGTCGCGCGCGCTCACCACCACCGGCTTCGTCGGGGTGAAGCCCACCACGCCCACGGCCGCGACGCGGTTCGTGCCGCGCCCGTTCGTGGCGAAGGTGATGTCGGCGTCGAGCGTCATGCGCTTCGGCGTGCCGCTGAACTTCGCGCGTCCCGACAGCACGCCCTGGCGCGGCGAATGGATGCCCGGCGCGGCGTCCTCGATCTGCCTTGTTGTGACCCCGCTGAAGCGGACGTTGGCGTCGTGGAAGAACACCGTGTCGGTCACGGTGACGCCGAGGTCACCCGTGAAATGCGCCGGCCCGGTGCGGAGGTCGGCCTTCCGGATCACGTAGTCCTGCGTCACGCCCTTCCACTGCACGAGCATCGCGAGGTTTCCGCCGCCCGTCGTGGGAAAGTGCGGGTACAGCCAGTGGAAGTCCGCGAACGATGCTGGCGCGACGGCGAGCGTGAGACGCATGTCGCCGTTGTTCAGGTCGTACACGCCATCGCCGTTCATCGCCGAGTGGGGTAGCTGCGCGCGTGCACCCTTCCACCACAGCGAGTCGTCGTTGAACTCGAAGTTGCCGGCCAGCGCGCGCACCTGCGCAGCGGGTGGCCGGAACGGGAAGGCGTCCATGCGCAGTGCGGCGATCTGGACGTAGCGGCTCGCGTACGCGGGGTCGGCCCAGCGCACGAACGGCACCTTCGCGTTCATCCGCTCGAGCGTCACCACTTTCTGGAAGCCGCCGGGCGCGCGGTTGATGTAGAGCCTGGACCCGGCGCTGAGCGCATCGGTGATGATGCTGTCGCGCACGCGCGCGGAGACGCCGGCGCGCGGCGCCCACGGGGAGCGCACCGTGACGAACCCGTTCACGATGGTGACGTTCGTCAGGCGCACGGTCGAGCCCCAGCCCGGCAGGGTGTCGCCCGGCGCGCGCGGCGGCGTGGCCGGCCACAGGATGCGGTAGTTCCATGGGCCGTTCGGCAGGCGCGAGACCACCACGTCCGGGTGGTAGACGATGACGTTGTCGAAGTCGAGCCGCTGCGCGAGGAAACTGCGCGGCACGTAGTGCAGCGTGATCGAGTCGGCCGTGAGGAACGGGTGCGCCGCGCTGTCGGTGATCGACACGTGCACGAGCGTCGCACCGCTCAGCAGGTTCCCATGCATCGCGTCCGCCTTCACGATACCGTGCGTCTGCGCGTTCAGCAGGTTCACCACGAATCGCCGCGACCGCTCCCGTCCGAAGTCTGTGTTCGTCAGCATCCAGAGCGCCGCGACCCCGAGAATCGCCACCACGCTGAGCACGACGAGCAGGCGGAAGAGGCGGCGCAGCATTCAGTAGGCCTGGCCGATGGACAGGTGCAACGTGAACCGGTTCAGGATCTTCCCCAGCCCCGTCGACGTGCCGGTCGGCGAGTAGTGCTTCGGAATGTCCAGCGGTACGATCTCCAGCTTCCCATTCCGCACGATCTCCGTGACGACGGCAAGGTCCTCGGCGCGCGATGGATTGAACCCGACGTCCACGCGGATCGGGCCCACCGAGGAGAGGTACCGAATGCCGAAGCCCGGCGTGATGGCGCCGGTGCCGCGTACGAGGTCGGCCAGCGTGCGCACGCCCGCGCCCAGCGGGTCGAGCACGCGCTCGCCCACCGCCGCCCCATCGATGAACACCGCGCCGCTCAGGTCCTGCAGGAACGACAGCGGGAACCGGTACTCGATGCTGCCCTCGAGCAGCGACGTGCCGCCGAGTGGCCGCGGGGTGAACTTGTCGTCGCCCACGGTGCCGTACACGCCGTCCTTCTGGACCGTGTCGCGCGCCGTATTCGGGTCGCAGAGTCGGATGGCGTCGGTGGTCACGTCGCACGGCGCGCCGCTCGCCGTCATGGCGTGCACGAGGAATCCCTGCGGCAGCGTGAGGATGCGGGGGCCGAGCTGGTTCTCGCCGTAGCCGCGCACCGACTGCGAGCCGCCGGCGTAGAACCGCTTGCGCGGGTGCAACACCGCCTCGCCGATGGTCCCACCACCGGCCAGCGGCCGCACGAAGCCGATCCGCAGGTGCGTCGCGAGCACGGCGTTCTTCGGTCCCAGTCGCGTGTACAGCGCCGCCTCGCCGGCCGCGCGGTTGTAACGGTAGTCGGACACAGTGAACGACGACGCATGCTCGAGGTCCGCGCGCGCCGTGTAGCCGCGCGTCGGGTTGAGTGGCTGGTCCGACCGGTCCACCTGGAACTGCGCCGTCACCGGGGAGAGCCGCTGGTGCGAGCGCAGCGCGTTGATCGACGTCGTATCGCAGATGCCGAAGTTGACGCAGAAGTACGGTCCGCCCGCCTCCACGCGCGTCACCTCGAACCGGTACGAGAGGCTCGCCGGCGCGCGGATCGCGACTGTGCGCGTGTACGTGAGGTTCCCGCCGTAGCCGCGATCGATCACCACCGATGGCACCGCACGGCGCTGTGCGAACGCTCCGATCGCGAGCGCGTTGCGCGGGCGCTGCAGCCACGCCGGCTGCTTCAGCTCGATGCTCGTCTGGTACGTGGGCCGGAGGAAGTCGCTCGCATTGCCGGTGATCGTCGTGTCCGCGGCCTGGCGATGAAACAGGCCCTTCCCATTGAGGGAGCTGGCGAAGAGGTTGCCCACCGTGGCGGAGATGTCGAGTCGCCGCGCTCCGCCGAACAGGTTGTAGTGCGTGAAGCGGCCCTCGGTCTGGACGAAGTCCACGGTGTTGAAGCCGCCGCCGATGCGCGCCTCGTGCAGGGGCGCCTCGCGCAGCAGCACGTTCACCGTCTTCACGCTGTCGAACGTCTCCGGCACGTCGAGCACGGCCAGCTTGAACAGGTTGGACTCGTACAGGTTGCGCTGGCTCTCGATCATCGCGCTGCGCCGGAACAGGTCGCCCGTGCGGAAGCTGAGCGAGTTCAGGACGGTGCGCGGCGCGACCTGGTTCGTCCCCTGGATCACCACGTCACCCACCGTGGTGAGGTGGTTGCGCACGAGCCGCAACTGCACCTGTGCCGTGTGCGCCAGCTGGTCCACCACGGTGGACGTGTCCACCAGCGCGTCGGCGTAGCCGAGATCCCAGAGCGCGTTCTGGAACTGGATGCGCGTCGAGTCGAGCTCGAAGAGGTCGAGCGGCCGGCCCGCCTCCACCAGCGTGAGGCGCTGCACCTGCTTCGGCGTGAACAGCGTCGAGTCGTACGCCACGTGCACGTCGCTCACCACCGTGGGCGGTCCCTCGACGATGTTGAACGCCACGGCCACCTGCTTGTCGTTGAGCTGCGTGACCGTCGTGTCGACCTGCGCCTCGCGAAAGCCCTCGCGGTAGTAGAACACGCGGATGCGCAGCACGTCGCGCTTCAGCTCCTGGCGGTTCAGGTAGTGCCGCACTTCGAAGCCGCGATACGGCGTGAACTTGCAGAGCAGCAGGAGCGCGAAGCTCCGGCACTTCGTGGGCTCGGTGTAGATGTTCGCCTGCAGCTCCACGAGGTCGATCGCCTTGGTGGCGCCATTGAACTGCACCGACGTCACCTCGGGCGCAGGCGCAATGTCGCGGTGCAGCAGCAACTGGGCGGGCAGCGTGGGCGCAGCAAAGGCGCTCGCGAGAAAGGCGAGCGCCAGTTGCCCCGGACGGCAAGGCAGGTGCATGATGGCCCAATCTATAGCAAGGGATGGGCCCCGGGGCGGTACGCCCCGGAACTCACCTACAACCCCGACAGGAGCGCGTCGTTGTTGGGGGTGTTCGCGATGCGCTTGATGAGCCACTCCATCCCCGACTGCGGGGGCATCTGGCCCAGGCCGCGGCGCAGCGTGTACACGTGGTCGAGCTGGTCCGGCCGGAACAGCTTCTCCTCCCGCCGTGTGCCGCTCGTCGCGATGTCGATCGCGGGATAGATGCGCTTCTCGGCGAGCGAGCGATCGAGCTTGATCTCGCAGTTGCCGGTGCCCTTGAATTCCTCGAAGATGATGTCGTCCATCCGGGAGCCGGTCTCCACGAGCGCCGTCGCGATGATCGTCAGCGAACCGCCGCCCGACGTCGCGGCCACCGAACGCGCCGATCCGAAGAACGCCTTCGGCTTCGCCATCGCCTGCGCATCGAGGCCGCCGGACATGGTGCGTCCAGTGCCGCGTTCCGCCGTGTTGTGTGCGCGCGCCATGCGCGTGAGCGAATCCAGCACGATCACCACGTCGCGGCCCGTCTCCACGAGACGCCGCGCGCGCTCCAGCACCATCTCCGTGACTTCCACGTGCCGCGCCGCCGGCTGGTCGAAGCTCGACGCGATCACCTCGCCCACGCCCCACGAGATGGCCTCACTCACTTCCTCCGGCCGCTCGTCCACGAGCAGGATCAGCAGGCTCGCCGTGGGGTGGTTGATCGCAATGCCCTCCGTGATCGCGTGCAGCAGCGTCGTCTTGCCGGCACGCGCTGGCGCCACGATGAGTGCGCGCTGCCCGTAGCCGATCGGTGCGATGAGGTCGATCGCGCGGCGGATCAGCTCCGCGCCGGCCTTCGCCGGCCTCCCCGTTTCGAGATACAGCTTCCGCTCCGGGTAGGTCGCGATGAGCGTGTTGAAGTCGGGGCGACGCGCGGCCTCGGCCGGATCGCCCCCGTTGATGGCCGTGATCTCGATCAGCGCCGTGCGACCGCGTGGGTCGCGGCCCGTCGTGCCGGTGACCTCGTCGCTCTTGCGCAGCGCATGCTGGCGCACCAGGTGCGGCGGCACGTACGCGTCACCAGCGTCCGCCAGATAGCTGCCCAGGGCGCGGCGGATGAAGCCGCCGTCGCGCGAGGGATCGAACCAGCCCGTCGTCTCGCCGGTGGGTACCAGCGTGATGGGCGCCGCGGGCGCACCGCCGGAGCTCGGGCGCTCGACCGGCGCCTGTCCGGGCTCGCGACGGCCCCGCCCGCGATTCCTTCGTCCGCGGCGGCCGTTCTGGCCCTGTGCATCGCGGGGGTGGGGCGCTGCGCCACCGGAAGTCCCCCCTTCGGGCCGCTGCCGCTCCGCGGGCGCTGCGGACGCCGATACATCCGACGCGCCAACGTCACTCCGGTCGCCGGTGTCGCCGGGCGGCGCGGGCTCGGCCTCGCGTGGGGTGCGCTCGACCGGCGCGTCCGCCACTGCGTCGCGCGGAAAGGATTCCGGTTCGCTGTCCACGACGGCAGGCGACTCGCGATAGGGATTGTCCTCACCGCCACTTTCAATGACGGAATCGGTCGTCGGGCGGGTTCCGCGGCCGCGACGTGGAGGACGCCGGCGTTCGTTCATGCAGCTGTTGTCGTCAGGGTGATTACGCGCCGCCACGCGTGGCGTGACTGCGTCCTGCTGGTGCGAAACTGCAATCGCGTCGTCGCGAGATGGCGAGCCACATGAAATGCCGCGTGGCTCCATGCCACGACGGAACGCAGGATGTGACGGACCAGTGCGATGCGATTCGGTGCTGAGCCTCTTGCGTCTGCCGGCGCGGAACTCACACGCGGGGCCAGACGAAATTCCTACACGGGCGCGGCGCTCATCTCGCTTCGTGCACCCGTCACCGACGGGCCACTGGGATTGCCGCGATCATTGCTCGACGGGTCGGACGCGTAACGCGATCGGAGCCGCCGGACGCAACGAGTATCGCCTTCGAGCGCGATTCGCGCAACCCACCCCCCGCTTGCGCGAACTTCGTGCCCGGACCCCGGGCCATCTCGAAACGACCCGAATGTCACGGCAACGCCGCCAGCCGGCGCGGTCGCCCACGGCGCCAGCCTGTCAGCCGACGCGCCGCCCCGCGTCCGCGGCGTCGAGCCGCCGGGACAGCACCACGAGACGCCGCGCCAGTGCGAGAATCCGGGCCACCGCCTCCCGCTGTGCCGCGTCGAGCGACTCGAACTCGAGCAGCTGGGATTCCGCGAGGAGCGCGGTGAGCGGGTTGTTGAATGCATGCTGCAGCGTCCGCGCCGACTCCCCGAGCGCGAACTGCGCACGCACGCGGCTGAGCTCATGCGCCGCGTCGGCCGCGGCACTGCGCGGCCGGCCGGCGGCGTGCTCCTCCGTGACCGAGTCGCGCTCCGCGATCAGGGCGCGTACGAGTTGCTCGGCGTTCGCGCCGGGAAGCAGCTGCGCGATGAGCGCGCGCGCTTCCTCGGTGCTCCCGGACATTGGGACCGGTGCACTGCCGGCGGCACCGCGGCCGGTTCGATCCGAGTAGCTTCCGCTCATGACGTCCTCCTCTCCCGACGTGGCCACTGCAGTCGCCGATGCCGTGCACGAGTATCGGCAGACCGGCGATATCGCCACACTGCTCGACCGCATGAAGGCGCTTTCCGCCGCCGCCGATCCGGAGACGCTCGTCGCCGCGGCCGCCGCATTCCACGACCTGCCGGAGGTGGTGATCCCCGTGTACGAGCGGGTGGTCGCGGCCCGTCCGCAGGACGCGCAGGCGATGGTAGTGCTCGCCAATGCCTACTGGCTCACGGGCCGGGGTGCCGATGTCGTCGGCGCGCTCTCGCAGCGCGCCATCGCCGCCGACACCGCCAATCGCGGCGCGTGGCACCTGTGGTCATTGAGCGAGTCCAATCCGCGTGCACGCGTCGAGCGCTGGCAGCAGGTGGCGGAGCGGTTCCCCGCAGACCAGCTGGCACGGGCGGCGCTCGCCGACAACGCGGCCAGCCTGGCCGGTGCGGAGCACGATCCCCTCGCGCTCGACCTGGCCGTGCGCACGTACGAGGGCTTGTGGGCGGAGGCGAGCCGCGATGAGGAGCGCCGTGCGCTCGAGGAAACGATCGCGAAGCTGAAAGGCTGGTCGCTCTAGGCCCGCGCTCTGCCGGCGGGGACTAGGCGGTCTGGCCCTGGCTGCCGCGGCCACGGCGCGGCGCAAGGGCCGCGACGGCGCCGATGAGGTCCTTCAGCTCGAACGGCTTCCGCACCGAGGGGCACTTGCACGACAGGATGAGCCGGTGCGCACGCTCCGAGAGGTCACCCGTCATGAACACCGTCTGGTGGCGCAGGTGCGGGTGCGATGCCGCGGCGAGCTCGAACACGACGTCGCCGCGCGTGTCCGGAATGCGAAGGTCGATGACCAGCACGTCGAAGTACTCGGACTCGAGCATCGCGAGCGCGGCGTCACCGGACAGCGCAGTCCGCACGTCGTAGCCGGCGCGCTCCAGCGCGATCGACAGCGCGCGGCAGATCGCCGGTTCGTCGTCCACGATCAGGACCCGGACCTGCTCAGCGATCATTTCGCCCTCGGACTCGCTCATGCGTGCATCGTGCGCTTGGCCATCTGACCTTTCTCTCGGTACTCATGCGGTCTCCGGTACTTCCTGATCCGGCGCCGCGCGACGCAGGTGGTCGGCGAGCAGCCTCACGAACAACTCCGGCGGCACATCGCGCCGGATCTCCTTCGGCGCCCGCCCGGTCCACTCGAACAGCAGCTTGCTGAGCGTATCCGGATCGGAGTAGCCGAGCTTCGCCGTGATCTCCTTCAGCCGGCTCCCCGGTGCGCGCACGAGCGTGTAGGCTCGCAGCAGCCGCGCACAGATGATGAGCTGCCGCGGCTGCAATCCCGCCGGGGTCATGTGCCGGTATAACGAACGGGGTGCCATCCCCGCAAGCCTCGCCAGCTCCTGGCTGTTCTTCACCCGTGCGGGCGAGCGGAACAGCTGCTCCACCGCGCGGGATACCACGACTGGCAGCGTCCTCAGGGGCGACGCCAGCTCCTGCAACATCAACTCGGCCATCGGATGCGCCGGCACCCGCTCGATCAGGTCGAGAAAGCGCCGCGGCTCGTCATCAAACCGGTTCAGTACCACGTGCTGTACGCCCAGTCTCGCCAGCCGCACCACCATCCGCATCGCCGTCGGCCCGAGCACGGTGTACGCGATGACCGGGAGCGTCGGATGACTCGCGATGATCTCCTCGACCGCCTCGGCGTGCACGCCATCGCGGACGGCAGGGTCCACGATCAGCAGGTCCGTTGCGTCCGAGCGCAGCAGTGAATGCAGCTCCGCCGGATCGGTCGCGGTGCCAAGGGAGTGACTGTCCCCCAGCACCATGCGCAGATGGGCGAGTAGTTGACGCGGAAGGAGCGCTACGACGTGCAAAGCGGAGTGCGAAAGGAAATTGGCGCAAAAACCCGGTTTTCTGTCACAAAATGCCGGTTTACCCAACGCACCGCGACCCTAGCCTTCGAGTGTGGTTCTGCACGAACCGTTCAACCCCACTCCGGAGTCGTCAAATGTCCCGCCGCAAGCTGTCCCTCCTGGTTCTCGCGATTGCCTCCTTTGCCATGACGGCCTGTGGCACTTCTCCCACCGCGCCGCACAACGATGCGCCGATCGTCGTGAACGGCGGCGGCGGCTGATACCAGCCGGCGTTAACGGAGCGCGATGATGCCCGAGCTTCGATCACGAAGCTCGCTGGCGATGATCGCGAGACCTTCCGGTATGGGTGCTTCGCTTGATGCGACGCGAGGCGTGCCGGAGAGACCCTCGAGCTGCGCTTCAGCCTGGAAGACGAGACGGTTGTAGCCATACTTCGCGGCGAAGACGACCGCCTCGGTGAGATTGCGTCGTGCGCCATCAGGGTCCCCGAGCCGCGACAGCCCCTCACCGGCGTGCACGAGAAACTGGGCGCGAAGGTGCGGAGGCAGCGCAGCAGCTTCCAATTGTCTGCGCTGCCGTTCGAACAGGGGCAGGGAGCCGTCATCCGCGGCGATCTCCATCAGGTTGATCGTCGAGGTCCAGCGGACGTACTGTTCCTGCGCCGTAACGGTCAGGAGGGTGTACGCATCCCGTGCGGCACTCCGTACTCCCAGCTTGTAAAAGGCACCAGCGATGTCGCCGAGCATACGATCTCGCAGTCGATCATCAGCAAGGTTGTCCAATGCCTCGTAGCCGAGCTTGATGGCGTATTCGTAATCGCCCTTGAGTTGCGCGACGGCGGCACGTTCCTGGATGGCCTTGGCGCGAAATTGCTGAAGATCCGCGCCTTCGGCCGATCGAATCGTCTCGTCCAGCATCGTCTCGGCGCGAGGATAGTTGCCTCGCGCGATCGAGACCTTTGCCTCCGCGATTCTCGCGTCCAGCGTCCCGATGAAGTCGCCCGCAGCCTGCGCGATGCGCCCCGCCTGAAGGGCGATCGCCTCCGCTTCGTCGAGCTCACCGAGTTGACGCCGACAGTAGCTCAGACGCACGTGCGCGCTGATCGCATCGTCGCTGTCCCGCGACGGATCCGAGTGCGCGATCACCGTCTCGTACACATCAGCCGCGAGACTCCACTTCGCATCCGCATCGAGCGTCCGCGCGTATGCCATGAGCCTTGGCGTCACCGCGTGCATGTCGCCGCAGGGCGCAGAGGTCAGCGCGTCGAGAGCACTCATCAGGATGGCGCGCGCCGGCAGGCCGGCAGGCATCTCCTCGAGGCAGGCCGCCACCGAGCGCACGCCCCACCCGTCCGCGGCCACCGCGGCCGCGCCTTCCTCGATCCACGCATCCACGAGACGCAGCAGCACCAGCCCCGCTGTCACCGCGCGCCACGATGGATCCCGCTCCTCGATCGCCGCAAGTTCCGTGAAGAACGGCAAATGACGCACGCGTTGCAACGAATCAAACACCTGTACTCTCCCGGCTTCGGGTCCACGTGCTGATACACCAATTGCACTCCAAGGAGAATCGGACTCTGCCAATAGGACTTCAAGGGGGTATTTGCGACAGAAACACCCCACTTTTGTGACGTTATCAACATTCCACCGCGTTAACGTCCCTATTCACGTGTTCGCCGGAATAGAATTACAATTTCGTAAGAATGAAAAACGCCGCACAACAGATTCGTTGTGCGGCGTTTTCGTTCTCACAGGTTCGCGCTATCGCGCCACGAACCGCGTCTTCGTGGAATCGAGTCGCGCGAGCTGCCGCCGGATATCATCACCCACCGCCTCGATCCGGTTGATGCTCTTCGGATTGAACGCGGGATCATATGGACTACGCGCGGGACCACCCGCCACCTCGAGCACCGCGTCGAACTTGTAGCTGTGCGTCTGTCCGGTCTTCGGATCGGTCCAGCTGCCCTGCCACGCGAGCGGACGATTCTTCGGCCACAGTCCGTACGGCAGCGCGAGCGTGCGGATCTTGTAGCCGGGAACCGCCGAGTCGATCCCCATTGCGTTGCGCGCGATCTGCTCCTGCACCGCCGCATCCGGATACTTGCTCAGCTGCATGTGCCAGAGCGTGTGGTCGCAGAGCTCGAAGCCCTGGTCCGCCAGCCACTTCACCTTCTGGAAGCGCCATTCCTTCTTCTGGCCGCCGAACTTCGGGTTGTCGCCGAAGAAGTTGTGTCCAGCGGCGCCGCCATTCAGCATGCAGAACACGCCGCGGTTCTTCCAGCCGGGATGCGTCTTCGCGAAGTCCTCCCAGATGCCCACTGCGCTCGTCGGGTCGATCTCGAGCTTTCCACCCTGCTCCAGATACCTGAACTGCGAGTCGGACGCGTCGTCGAACACCACGACCACCGGCGACATGCCGGCCGGCACGTCGCGGAAGTCCTTGTCGAGCATCTGGCTGATGGTGATGGGCCGGAAGCCGCGCTTGTACGCTTCCTCGAGGTCGGCGCGATAGCTTGCCGCCGTCCTCGTATACAGCGTGTTCTTGTCACCGCCGATGACGTGGTACTCGAGCACGGGAATGCGTCCCTGCAGGTTGGACGCGGCGCTCGCCGACGCAGGCGCCGCCGACGCGTCACCGGCGACCGGCGCGGCCGTCGCCGCCACAGCGACCGACCCGCTGGCCGAATCGTGCGTCCTGCCGACCACAGGCCGGTCGACGGGGGCGTCGCCCTTGGAACAGGCGGCGAACAGGAGCGAGAGGGCGATCAAGCGGCGATCCATTTCGAACCTTCGGGGTCACAAGGAGCGAGAGAAAAGCGGTCACGGCCAGAAACCTGCTTCCGCACCAGCCGTACCACCAATTAAACCCCAGCCAACGGACTGTGTTCTCCCTGAGTCTCCGCGAACGATTGGCCTCGCTCCGTAGTGGGCTGCAGCAGCCGGACGAGCCCGCTCGCTCGTGGATGCGGCGCCACTGGCGCTCCCTGGGCGCCCTCGCGCTCCTGTGCGCCGTGGTCTTCACGTTCGACGCCTGGTTGGGGACGTGCGCGTTCGAGGGCTGCCCCACCCGCGCGGGCATTCGCGCCTTCCGACCCGGCGAGGGCGGCCGGATCGTCGACCGGAACGACCAGTTCCTCGGTCGCATCGCCCTCGTGCGCCGCGTGAACGTCCCGCTCGATGCCATTCCCATGCACGTCCGCGAAGCCTTCCTCGCCACCGAGGACCGGCGATTCTACGCGCACAACGGTCTCGACTGGCGTGGCCTCTTTCGCGCCGTCGCCAGCAACGTCCGCCATGGCGGCGTGCGCGAAGGGTTCAGCACCATCACCATGCAGGTCGCGCGCAACTCCTTCCTCGTCAACAAGCGGTACGGCCGCACGCTCCGCCGCAAGCTGATCGAACTGCGACTGACGCGCCTCATCGAGAGCGAGCTGACCAAGGACCAGATTCTCGAGCTATACCTCAACCTGATCTATCTGGGCAATGGCATGAACGGCGTCGAGGCGGCGAGCCGCGATTTGTTTGGCAAGAGCGTGGACAAGCTCACCGTGAGCGAAGGCGCCATGCTCGCCGCGCTGCCCAAGGGCCCCAGTGCATATACCCCTCGCGACCACCCCGAGCGCGGCTTGAAGCGTCGGAACCTCGTGCTGTCGCTCATGGCGCAGAACGGGTACATCACGCAGGCCGACGCGGAGCACGACGCGAGTCAGCCGCTGCGGATCGCCGAGGACGAATGGCGCCCGGATACGGGCAACGAGCCGCTCGCGCTCGACGCCGTCCGCGCGCTGATCGACTCGATCCGGCCCGACGCGCTCAGGGACGGCGACGTGACCGTGTACACCACGCTCGACCTGGCCGCGCAGCGCTCCGCGGACCGCGCAGTGCTCAGGCAGACGACGGCCGTCACGCGCGAGACGCAGTACGCGGGCAGCCACGTGCGCGATGCCGCGCAGGGCGCACTGGTGGCGCTCGACCCGCGCACCGGAGACATCCGCGCGCTCGTGGGCGGACGGCGCAGCAAGCGCGGGTTCAACCGCGCCTTCAACGCGAAGCGGCAGCCGGGCTCCGCATTCAAGCCGTTCGTCTATGCGGCGGCAATGAAAGCGGGGATGACCCCCGAAACGCTCGTCGACGACGAGCCGGTGGAGGTGCAGCAGGGCCGGAGCGTGTGGCGGCCGTCGAACTACGACGACAACTACATCGGCACGATCACGCTGGCCAAGGCGCTGGCGGTATCGTCGAACGCGGCGGCGGTTCGCGTGAGCCAGACCGTCGGCATCCCGAACGTGATCCTCGCGGCGCGCCGCAACGGCATCGCCAGCCCGCTCCCGAACTATCCCGCGATGGCACTCGGCGCCATCGAGGTCACGCCGCTCGAACTCGTGACCGCGTATGCGCCGTTCGCCAACGGTGGGCTGAAGGTGCATCCGCGCCTCGTGCGCCGCATCGAGGCCGCGGACGGTACCCTGCTCTGGAGCTCGGAGATTGCGCCTGCAGACACGGTGATGGACCCGCGTGACGCCTACCAGATCACCTCGATGCTGCGCGGCGTCGTCGATGCCGGATCGGGACGGGCCGTGCGCGACGCCGGCGTGCGCGGTCCCGTGGCCGGCAAGACGGGCACGACCAACAACGCCACTGACGTCTGGTTCGTCGGCTACACGCCGACACTCGTCGCCGGCGTGTGGTTCGGCTACGACACGCCGCGCTCCATCGCGCCGCACGCGTCGGGAGGCCACCTGGCCGCGCCGGCGTGGGCGGATTTCTACCTGAACGGCTGGCGTGAACCGGCGTCGTCGGCCGACGGCTGGCCCGTGCCCCCGGGCATGACGATGCGCGTGATCGATCCCGAAACAGGAATGCTTGCCGGTGAATGGTGCCCGGAAAAGAAGCGCGAGTTCTTCAAGCCGGGCACCGAACCCACGGAAGTCTGCAACGTGCACACGGAGCAGGGGAACGATCAGGTGTTTGACGAACCGCAATCGATCCCGGTGCCAGATCCCATCCGCAAGGGTGTGGACGGCATCGGCAAGGTACTCAGGCGGATCTTCCGTTTCTGACGGCGCGTCCTACAGCAGGCCGAGTCGCTGCCCTCCGGCGAAGCCGGGAAAGATCGTCTCCAGCTTCGTCGCGCCCAGGTGCTTCGACGCCACCTCCGAGAACACGGAGCGGAAGTCGGTGGTGAGCGCGAGGTCGCGGCCCTCGTACAGCTGTTCCGGCTCGAGCCCGGGCCACTTGCCGTAGACCTTGTGCCCCTTCACGTCGCCGCCGATCACGAACAGCGCGCTGGCGTGCCCGTGGTCCGTGCCGCCGTTGCCATTCTGTCGCACCGTGCGGCCGAACTCCGACATCGTCATGATCGTCACGTCGGCCATGCGATCGCCAAGGTCGGTGACCAGCGCCGCGATGGACCGCGCGAAGTCGTCCAGCCGCGCGGCAAGCTGACCCGTGGATGCGCCCTGGTTCACGTGCGTGTCCCACCCGCCCACGTCTGCGAACGCGACCTCGAGGCCCACGTCCGACTTGATGAGCTGCGCGATCTGCTTCAGTCGCGTGCCGAACTGTGAGGCCGGATACGCGGCGTTGTTCTGCGGCAGGTACTTCTGGGGATTTGCCGCCTTCAGGATCTTCACCGCCTCGAACATCTCGCCGCCTGCCGCATGCACGACGTCAGCGGTGCCGGTGCGGTAGAGTGCCTCGAGGCGATCCGCCGCGGGGCCGGCGGCGCGCACGCTGAACTCGTCGAGCGAGTTCATGGCGATCGTCGGCGCCGGGCCTTCGAGCATCCGCGGGGTCTGTTGTGTCATTGCGACGGCGCGGAACGGAGATGGCTTGTCGTCATGCGCGCAGCCGGCTTCACACGTGCCTCGCACCGCGAGATACCGGTTGAGCCATCCATCGCGGGTGCCCTTGTTGTCGGGCGTGCCCGTTTCCATGTAGTCCTGTGCATCGAAGTGCGAGCGCGTGGCGCTCGGACTTCCGACCGCGTGGATCGGGGCGAGGATGCCCTGGTCCCACAGCGGCTTCATGGGCGCGAGCGACGGGTGCAGGCCGAAGAAGCCGTCCAGGTCGATCGCGCCTGCAGGTCCCGCACCGAGCGAGGGGCGCGGAATGGCGATGTTCGGGCGCAGCCGGTAGTACGCCGACTCGCCGTGCGGGACCACGACATTCAGGGCATCCGCGGCGCCGCGCTGGAACAGGCAGATGAGCGTCTTGCCACGTGATGCGCCCTTCAGCGCCGCGCCGTTCACCAGTTCTGCGCCGTACGCCGTCCGACGAAGGAAGCTCGGGCTCAGCCCCATGGTCACCATGGCGAGCGCACCGGATTTTATGAAGACTCGACGATCCATGCTCGTACCTCTCGTGTGACGCGTCAGCGACGCTGGAACTCGGGCGCGCCGATGGCGAGCCCCACGACCTGGGCCAATCCGTTCAACTGCACCTGCTGTCCCATCGCGCGCGCCATGGCGGGCCGCGGCGCACCGTTCTTCGCCGGGGGGCCGACGCGCGCGCGCATGGGCACATCCGCGGTCCCCATGCTCATGGACGTCATGTCCGGCAGCGTGCTGTCCGACGCGGCGGATGAGGCCAGCTTTGCCATCAGCGGATTCTCGCCACTGAGCAGAATCTGTCGCGTGTCCGGCGACGCCTGTCCGCCGAAGAACGCGAGGACCACCGCATCCACCTGCTGTTCGCGCGACGCGGTCCGCAGGTGCTCGGCGTCGCTCCACTGCGAGAGCGCCGCGCCGGGGAAGCGGCCGGCGGCGAGCCCGAGCCCGAAATTGATGCGGTTGAGGATCGCGCCGCTGTTCATCCACGACTCGCCGGTCTCGGGCCATCCGTTCGGCGCCTGGTGGCCGAACATCGGCGCGCCCAGGAAGCCCACGATCTGCGCTGAGCGCATCGTGGTGTCAGCCTGTGCGCCGAGGGCGCGAAGCGCAGAGGCCACGAGCTCGAACGGGCTCTTCACCTTGGTGCGGTAGGCGGCGCGGCTGAAGAACTCGGGACTCGTCACGATCGTCCGCACCACCTCGCGGATGTCGCCGTCCGTCTTCATGAAGGTTTGCGCGGCCCGCTCGACGAGTGCAGTGGAAGGCGTGTCGCTGACGAATCGCACCGCGAGCTTGCGGGCGATGAAGTGCGCGGTGGCTGGCTGCCGCGCCACGATGTCGAGCACCTCTTCTCCATCCTCGATGCCGCGGCCCGCGGGCAGCACGTGGCCGAGGACCGTCTTCTGCCCCGCATCGTGAATCTCGGGACGGAACACGAACTCCGCGGTCGCGCGCGGATTCATCGTCCACCCGGTGAGCGCGCGCGCGACCTCGATGATGTCATGCTGGGTATAGCCGCCATCGACGCCGAGCGTGTGCAGCTCCATGAGTTCGCGAGCGTAGTTCTCGTTGAGACCGCGCTTCGCGCGCGCCGCCTGGTGCGCGCGTTGCTGCACCACCTGCATGCGCTGCTGTGGCGTCATCGCCTCGAGGCGCTGCCGTTGCTGCGGTGTCAGTGCATTGGGCGCCATCCGGTCGATATCGTCCATCGTCAGGCCACGGCCTGGTGCCAGCGCGCCCGCGCGCCGTGCCCCAGGGCGCTGCTGCCGCGCCGCTGCCAGCGTCGGGTGCACGGAATCGGCAGCGCTCTGCCACTGGTCGAGATAGAAGAGCATGGCCGGGCTCCTGGCCACGGCACCGAGCAGGTCGCGGAACTTGCCAAGCGCGTTGGGGCGGATCACGTCGCGATCGAACGCCGGGATAAAGATCCGATCGAGTCCCTTGCCGGCGAAGATGTTGAAGTGATTCTCCCAGAAGTCCGTCATCACTTCCTGGAGCTGCCGGTCACTGACGACGGCGCGGGCGAGTTTTGCCGACTGCACGTCGCCGAGGATGCGCTGATTCTGGCGCAGCTGGTCGCGAAGCCCCGGGTTGTTCTGGAGCAGCTCGGCGCGCAGGTCCTTCCTGCTGGCGCTGTCCCCGGACTGGGCCTGTTGCTTCTGCTGCTGGCGAACGGCAAGCTGGCCCGCGTCGTACATGCCGACGAGTGCTGCCGTGGGGCGCCCGAGCATCTCGTATGACGCAACGATCCGGTCGGCCGTGCCATCCTCGATGCGGTCCGGGGCAAGCTGCAGCGCAATCCACTCGTCCACGCCCATCGCGCGCACTCGTGCGACGTCGCCCGGACGGGGTCCGAACGCCAGGCGATTCAGCACCTGATGCACCTGCTGATCCGCGGTTTGCTCGCGCGGCTCTGCAGGCGGTACGACGATGAGTGGCGTAGGGCGGCCGGAGGACGCCGTGCGCGCGGCCGTCGTGGAGCACGCACCGGTCAGCAGCAGGAGCACGACGGCAGTTCGCGCGGCGGTCGGAGTCATCATCTGGGTCACTTTCCGGTAGAGTGTCCGTGGTGGAAGACGCCCGCACGGGCAAATGGTTAACGCCGCACCCGCATCCAGCCGCGGTCACGACCGGGGACCGCTTGCGGAGGAGGTGGTCGCTGGCCTACGGTACGGTGCGCGACGTCGCGCCGAGTCTGCGTACGACCCGTGACGTCGCCAACCCCGGATTCTGTTGATCAGCCCGCTCATTCCTGCTGACGACTTCGCTCGCCAGCTGCCGCTCGATGAACTTGCGGCACTCGCTGGCCACGCCGCGGCGAATGGCCGCGCCGTGGTGTGCTCCGCGCTCGCTGAAGGCGTCGACGCCGTGCGGGCAGAGCTCGGATCGGCACGCGCGGCCGCGCTGTTGCGCGAGCTCACGATGTTCGTGCGCCGCAACCTGCGCGGCGTGGATGCCATCTCGAGCACGGGCGACGAACTGGTGTTGCTGCTCGATGGGTCGCCGCTGCCGATGACGGCAGTCACCGACCGGCTGCTCGCCGCGGTGCGCGCGCACGTGTTCGCCGTGGGCGGTGCGGAGCAGCCGCACCGGGTGACGCTGTCGCTGGGTATTGCCACGGCGCCGGAGCACGGCGCCACCTTTCCGGCGCTGCTGGCAGCCGCACGGCAGGCGCGCGCGCTGGCGGGCAGCGACGATGCGGCCCGCGCGTTCACGCCGCGCCGGGACATGCTCGACCTCACCCGCTTCGTGGGACGCACGGAGCCGCTGGCGCAGCTCACCGACTACCTCGACGCCATGGTCCGTGGTGAGGGGCGCGTGGTGGCCATCGTGGGAGAGCGGGGCGTGGGCACGAGCGCCCTCGTCCGCACGCTCGCGCCGGAGGTCCGGTTGCGAGGCGGATCGCTGGTATCCGGGAGCGCCCGTGAGCAGGGGCTGACCGCGCCGTACGCCTTGTGGACCGACGTCCTGCGCGCCATCCGCCGCCTGCCGGTGAAGAGCACACGACTGTGGCGCGAGCTGCCGTCGCTCGATGCCACGCTGGAGCGGGCTCCGAGCGACGCCGCGCGCGGTGGCAGCAAGACGCACGTGCTGGAGGAGCTGTCCGACTTCCTGCGGCTCGCGGCGCAGCAGCGCCCGCTGGTGCTGCTGCTCGAGAATCTCCAGTGGTGCGATGCCGCGTCGTGGGACGCGCTGGAATACCTCATCACGCAGCTGGAGAGCGAGCGCATCCTGCTGGCGCTCACCTTCCAGAGTGGCGCGGAGGACGATGCGCTGGAGCGGTGGAACCAGCTCGCGGCGCGGCCGCGCCACTCCCAGATCCTGCTCACGCACCTCACGCGTGACGACGTCAAGCGATGGCTCGAGTCGGCGATGCGCACCGGCGAGCTGGGGCGCGACCTGCTCGCCTATGTCTACCGCCATTCCGAGGGGAACCCGCTGGTGCTCACGCACCTGATGCGCGACCTCGAGGAGAGCGGCCACATCGTGCGGAACGACGGCGGCTGGCAATGGAGCTCGGCCAACGAGCTGCCGGTTCCGGTGAGCCTCGACGAGCTGTTGGCGCGGCGCATCGGCCGGCTGTCGGACGAGGCGCGCATGGTGCTCGAGGCAGCGTCGGCGATCGGGCGCGAGTGCGAGGAATCGCTGCTGCTCGAGACGGCGGACGATGTGGACGCGGCGCGGCGCGGCCTGGAGCGGCTGCTGGATATCGGGCTGCTGATGCCGACGTACGACCGCGGACGCGCGGCCTATGTGGTCGCGCACGACGAGATCGCGCGCGTGTCGCGATCGCTGCTGTCGCCGGCGCGCGGGGTGGAGCTGCACGGCCGCATCGCGCGCGCGATGGCCGCGTACGAGCGGCATTCGGCCGCCGAAACCGCGAGCCACTTCGAAGAGGCGAACATCCGCGACGAGGCGCACCGGTTCGCCGTGCGCGCGGCCGACGAGGCGCTCGCCGTGCACGAGACGGGGGCCGTCGCAGAGCTGCTCGCCATGGCGGAGCGAAACGCGCCCGATGAGGCTGCGCTCGCGCAGGTGCGCGTGCGGATGGCGTCGCTGGCCGAGGTCGCGGGGCGATACGAGGATGCGGAGGCGCTGTGCGACCAGGCGCTCGCGTGGTACGCGACGCAGGGCGAGCACGTACAGGCGCTCGGGCTCAAGCGGACGCGCGCCCTCGTGCGCATGAAGCGCGGGCTTGCCGCGCAGGAGACGCTCACGGAGCTGCTCGCACTGGAAGCCGAGGCGAGCGCGGCCAACGAGGACATGGAGCGCGCGGCCGTGCTGCTGCACATCGCGCAGATGCACTGGCGGCTGGGGGATCTGGGCGCGGCGCAGCGCACGGCCCAGGAAGCGGTGACGATCGCGGAGCGCGGCGACGACGTGGTGTTGCTCGCGGATGCGTGCAACCGCCTGGCGGTCACCATCCAGCTGGAGAACGCACCGCGCGCGCGGGAGTTGTTCGTCCATGCGCTGGACATTGCCACGTCGCTTGGCGATGCGTTCCGGCGGGTGCGCGGCCTGAACAACATCGGCGTGCTGGAGATGATCTGCAACAACTCGGATGAGGCGTGGCGCGTGCTGACCATTGCAGTCGAGCAGGCGCGCACGGCGGGCATCATCGAGTCGTGGGGACGGGCGGAGTTGAACCTCGGCGTGCTGGCCGGGCGCATCGGCAACTATGAAGGAGCCCTTCGCGCGTTTTCGGAATCGCTCCGGCTGATGTCGATGGTGCAGAACAGCGAGGAACAGCTGTACGCTACCTACAACCTGGCCGACCTGCAGCGGGAGCACGACCGGGCGCGAGAGGCGGCAGACACGTACGAACTCGTGGTGGATCTTGCGGAGCGGATCGACCAGGTGCCCATTCAGGTAGGCGCATTCGCGGGGCTCGGCCTGTGCCGGTTCGAGATGGGCGACCTCGAGGGCGCCCGGGCGGCTCTGGCGAAGGGAGTGGCGCTGAGCGAAGGGCTGGGCGAGTGGTTCCAGGGGCGTGAGCTGCTGGAGGCGCTCAAGGTCCACCTGTTGATCCGGGATGAGGAGGTCGGGGCGGCGGTATCGCTGCTGGAGACCTCCATGGGCCTGGCCCACGCGACGGATATCTCGGGGGCGGCCTGGCTGATCGCTGAATTCGGGCTAGCGTTGCGTCCGCATGCGCCGGACGTGATCAGGGCCGCGGTGGCACGCTACGCGCACCATCCGGAGGTGTTGAGCACGCCAAAGATGAAGCAGCGATTCGATGTATTAATACTTGACAGTTAATCCACTATTGACCGATTGGAATTCTGGGTCATATTAGTGCATGCGATGAACGGCGCCGGGCGGGGTTTCGTACTCGTTTGGCGTGGTTCGAATGAAACGGCGGCTGATTTCCGAAGTCGGCAACCAGCGTCGTCTGCTCTGCAATCGAGAATAACAGAATGCATCGTACCAACTGGAAGACGGTGAGCACGCTCGTCACCATGATCGTCGTGGCTGGGTGTCAGGAGAGCTCGGTCTCTGCACCGCAGGGTGCTGCCGTGGCTCCTGCTTCCATGATGATGGCACCGGCTGGCCGTCCGCAGCTGAGCCTCAGCGGGAAGTCGGCGACGAACGAGGATGTGGATTTCACGGTGACGCCGAGTGGCGGCGTGTACTTCATCGGCAACAACGCAGTCGTCTTTCCGGCGCACAGCATCTGTGATCCGGCGACGAGCAGCTACGGCGCGGGCACGTGGGACAGTGCGTGCGAGCCACTGAAGGGCGCGTTGAAGATCCATGCGAGCGTACGTACGGCGAAGCTGGGGACGTGGGTGGATTTCAAGCCCTCGCTGCGCTTCGTGCCGTCGAATGACTCGCGGCGGTGGGTGTACATGTACATGTTCACGCCGAACGTGCTGGGCGCGACGGATCTCTCGAAGTTCTCGATCCTCTTCGCTCCCTCGATTGGTGCACAGGGCGTGGACGAGTCGGTCAGCGATGCAACGGTGCGCACGTATGTCGACACGTTCGGCGGCGTCTCGATGCGCCGCATCAAGCACTTCACGGGCTACATGACGTCATCGGGGCGGTCGTGCGACCCGGCTGTGGACACCGGCTGCTATCCCAACTAGGGGCCGTACGCCCTGCGGTTGCTGCACCGTTCGTGAACGCGCCCGCCCTTCGGCGGGCGCGTTTGCGTTGGGCCACTTCCATCGTCGGGAACGACCCGGTTCCTTTCCCGCGTGCCTGATTTTTCGTCGTCGCCTCCCGATTCAGGCCCGATGCCGCCAGACACCGCGGTAGTCTCGCGCATGCCGCCTGGCATCATCACGGGCCTCGGCGCGGGTGCCGTCTGCGGCGCGTGCGCGCTTGGCATGCTGTTTGGAATGGGGAGGCGATACAGCACTCTGTGGCGTCCACTCAACGCTGCGGCGCATGCGGTGATCGGTGCGCGCGCCGACGGCGTCTGGGGATTTCAATCCGATGTGACGCTGGTGGGGGTTGCGGTGGTACTAGTAGTGAGCGCGCTGGCGGGGGTCGTCATCGCCGAACTCACATCGCCACGTCGCATGTTGTTCCGCGCGCTGGCGGCATCCGGGGTAGCGCTGGTGGGCTACCTCGTTCACGTCCACATCGTCGCACGAATACCCGGCGGGCTCGCGGCGCTCCTCAGCATTGGAGAGCTGCGCGCGCTGTATGCAACAGCGGCAATCGCGTTGTCACTTGGTATGCGATATGCTTTTTCCCCTTCCGCCGAGGGGTCGTTGGAATAGCGCGCGCGCCTCGGATGCGTCTTGTCGGAATCGGGACTTCCACGTCACCCGCCCGTGACACGCAGTGCGGATCTTTGGCGACATGGCCGTGTTTGACTCTTGGCAGCGGGACTTCGCCCCTGCCGCGGAACTTCAGGCGAGCACGCGTCGTCGTGGAGTGACAGGATGCTGATGCAGGACACTCTTCAGGAGGGGGTTATGGACGTCCTCGTGATGCTCGAGGAAAGCCCCGATCATTCGCCGGTGCTCGCGCACGTGAATTCGGTACCGTCGCCGCTCGCGTCCGAGCGACCGGCGCGGGACATCGTGACGCTCTACGGCGTCCCGAGCGCGGAATCACTGGCGTTGGCGCTTGCGGCCGCGGTGGAGTCGCACCGCACTGGTCAGGGGCACGACAATCAGGACGCCATTCGCCATCTGGGCGTCTGGGCGGAACGCGGTGCCATCGGTGATGCGGCCTGGCGCGACGTGGGCACGGGGCAACTTGTCACGCACGATCTCGAAATTCCGCTGGAGATCCTGAACGGCACGGCGAGCGTCCTCCTCGGTGAGTGCGGACAGCTCATCCGTCGCCTTGTTGCAGGCCTCTCGATGCCCGACTGGCCGGAAGGCGCACGACGCGCCATCACGGTATCGCTCGGTCCCGTCGTCGGGCTGGCGGCGCCGGTGTTCGCGCCCCTGGAGTCGCTGCTCGACCGGCTGCGTGAAGCGGACGGGCTGGCCTTCGACTACGAGGGCGACTGAGACGAACTCTCCATCGTCAGAGACCGGAACGTGAACGGCCCGTGCAGCGATGTGCGGGCCGTTCGAGCATCGGGACCATGCGGTTCGCCCTGCTTGACACCGTCGGCAACGCCCTTCATTCCTTCGACGTCAAAAGACAGGTGGGACGCCATGCCGAATTCTTCCACCAGGGCCATTCGCTGGTACGGCCATCCGGTGGCGAGCGTGTGTTCACCGACGACCCTGGGCGCCTGCGGGGCGCCGCGCTCGACCAGCGCGGCACTCCCTGGGCGCACTTTTCGTCCGGCCGGCTGCAACGGGACGCAGGCCACTGCGCCACAGCCGGACACGCACCCGCGCCCTGCGATGCCGCTCGCGGCTTGGCCATCCCGTGGCTCGGCGTGTCCCCACGCACCAGCTCACTCTCCCAGCACATGAGGTACGCGAATGCGCGAGTACCAGGGATCGGAGATCCGCAACATCGCGGTGGTCGGACACGGAGGCAGCGGCAAGACCAGCCTGGTCGATGCGCTCGCCTTCGTGTCCGGCACAAGTAAGCGGCACGGCAGCGTCGGCGACGGTACGTCGCTCACCGACACGGCCCCGGAGGAGCTCGAACGCGGCTTCTCGATCAACCTCGGCTGTGCGCACGCCGAGTGGATGGACACCAAGATCAACCTGCTCGACACGCCCGGCTTCCTCGATTTCCAGGGCGATGCGATCGCGGGCCTCGCTGCGGCGGACGGCGCCCTCTGCGTGATCGGCGCCACGTCCGGAGTGGAGGTGGGCACGGAGCGCATGTTCCGCGAGGCCGTCGCCCGCCGTGATCCGGTGCTCTTCGTCGTCACGATGATGGACAAGGAGCACGCGAACTTCGACGCCATCTATCAGCAGATCAAGCAGCGGCTCACGAGCAAGGTCATCCCCATCGAGGTACCGGTCGGTGAAGGCGCCGACTTTCACGGCGTCGTCAACCTGTTCGACCGGAAAGCGCACGTCTACGCGCGCGGCGCGAAGAGCGGCGCCTACGAGGAGACCGACGTCCCACCCGAGGTGCGTCCCCAGTTCGACCGGTACTACGCCGAGCTGATCGAGACCATCGCCGCGACCGACGACACCCTGCTCGAGCGGTACCTGAATGGCGAGGAACTCTCGCGCGACGAGGCAGTCGCGGCGATGAAGGCCGCCATGAAGCGCGGGGAGCTCTTCCCGCTCTTCTGCGCATCATCGACGCTGACGTACGGCACGCGGGCGGTGCTCACGACGATCGTCGAACTGATGCCGAGTGCGTACGAGATGGAAGAGCTGCATGCACTCATGGGCGCGGAAGGTGACCAGCCGGTGGAGATCCATGCGACGGACGACGCGCCCTTCGCCGCGATCGTGTTCAAGACCCAGAGTGAGCCGCACGTGGGCGATGTCAGTGTCTTTCGCATTCTCTCCGGCTCCGTACGCAATGGCGACGAGCTGTACAACGCCACGCGCGACGTGACGGAGAAGCTGAATCATCTCGCCGTCATGCAGGGGCGCGACCGCATCGAGGTTCCGCGCCTGCACGCGGGCGACATCGGGTGCGTGGCGAAGTTGCGCAACACTCACACGAACGACACGCTTTCAACTCGCGCCCATCCCGTGCGCCTCGCGCAGGTCGAGTTTCCCGCACCGCTCGTGGAGCTCGCGATCCATTCCACCAACCGCACGGACGAGGAGAAGCTGCAGCAGGGCCTGCACCGGCTGCACGAGGAAGATCCCACCTTCGAGACGCACTGGAACGCGGAGACGCACGAGACGCTCGTGTCGGGCATGGGCGAACGACACCTGGAAGTCGCCCTGGGCAAGCTGAAGCGGAAGTTCGGCGTGGTCGCGGAACTGTCCAAGCCAAAGATTGCGTACCGCGAGACCATCCGCGCGCGTGCGGAAGGCCAGGGCAAGCACAAGAAGCAATCCGGCGGTCGTGGGCAGTTCGGCGACTGCTGGGTGCGCATCATGCCGACCTCGCGAGGAGACGGCATCCGCTTCGAGGACTGCATCGTGGGCGGCGCGATCCCGAGCAAGTTCATCCCGGCGGTGGAGCGCGGCATCCACGAGGCCGCGGAGCGCGGCGTGCTGGCAGGATTTCCCCTGGTGGACTTCCAGGTGGAACTCTACGACGGCTCGTACCACACCGTGGACTCGAACGAGATGTCGTTCAAGATGGCGGGCATCCAGGCGTTCAAGGCGGTGGCACCCAAGTGCAGGCCGGTGCTGCTGGAACCGCTGGACGACGTCGAGATCGTGACGCCCGAGGAATCGCTGGGCGACGTGCTGGGCGACCTGTCGGCGCGACGGGGACACATCCTCGGCACCGAGGCGCCAGAGAACGCCGTCGGGACGCGCGTGCGCGCGGTGGTGCCGCAGTCGGAAATGCACCTGTATGCGAGTGCGCTGCAGTCGATGACGCACGGCCGTGCAAGCTTCCGTCGCCACTTCCGCGGCTACGAGGAGATGCCGAACGACGCCGCGCAGCGCATCGTTGACGATGCGTCGCGGCTACAGGAGGAGACCGCGGCGCACTAGACGCCCGAGGATGGGTTTACGGTTCGTGGGCAGCTCGGCCAATCATGCCGGCGCACCGTGAATCGTAAGCCCTTCTCCGGCAGCGTGGTGTCGCATCCGTGCGTGAGGCACACGTTGAGTGCCGTGACACCCGGAAACAGGATCGACGTCTCGCCCCGGCGCTTGAAGAAGTCCGGCCGCAGCCTCGAGACCGCGTCGTACGCTGTCGTCACGCTGGCACTGGTCCATTCCTGCCGCGAGCGAACGCTGGGGTTGCGTGCGAACTGCACGCGATCGAGCTGTGATGCCGCGGGCGCGCACGCCGCAACCAGCACCGGAAGCATCGCGCCGACCAGCACGCGTCGCCACATGGGAATACCCACCTTGCCACGGCGCAATCGCCCGCGGCGTCACGAGGTGTGATCGTCCGGCGCGCGTTCGCATCGCCGGCACGACAGTGGAAAGGAAAAGAGCGTGCCATCTGTATCGCGATAACGCGATCCGTCGACAGCCGCGTTACATTTCGCCGCACGCGACGACGCGAGGCGCGCGCTTCCGATTCCCGTACGACGTGACGATGCAAGCTGACGACACCGGCGTGGCGGCGCCGACAGGTGGCGAACCGCGCGGATGGTGTGACATCGTCGGGCGCGGACGCCTCGGCCAGGCGCTTTCGGCTGCGCTGCGCGCGGCGGGCGTGCCGGTGCGCGGTCCGCTCGGCCGCGGCGCGGACGCGGCGGGCGCATCGATCGTGCTGCTGTGTGTTCCCGATCGCGCCATCGGCGAGGCAGCACGACGCATCACGCCAGGGGTGCTCGTCGGCCATACGAGCGCATCCGTCGAGCTCGTGCCACTCGAGCCCCATGAGCGCTTCAGCCTGCATCCTTTGCTGAGTGTCATCGGGACGGACACTGCGTTCGCCGGCGCCACCTGTGCGATCGACGGCAGCACGACGCGCGCGATGGAGACGGCACGTGGCCTCGCGCTCCGCCTCGGCATGCTGCCTCGGGTGATTCCGCGAGAGCAGCGCGCACTCTATCACGCGGCGGCCTCCATGGCGTCCAATTACCTGGTGACGCTTGAAGCCGGCGCCGAGCGGCTCGCGCGACTCGTGGGGCTCGATCGGTCGGCGCTCGAACCGCTCGTGCGCGGCGCGGTGGCGCAGTGGGCGATGGTCGGCGCACGTGACGCGCTGACCGGACCTGTTGCGCGCGGCGATGTCGAGACCGTCGCGCGGCAGCGCGCCGCCGTCGCGGGTGCCGCGCCGGACATGCTGCCGCTCTGGGACTCGCTCGTCGACGCGACCCGCGCGCTCGCCGCGACGCCGCAGGTGGCGCGATGATCGTGCTGCGGACGGTGGTCGACCTGCGCGCGGCCGTGCGAGACGGACGCACGCGCGGTGAACGCACGGGCCTCGTGCCCACGATGGGCGCCCTGCATGATGGGCACCTCAGCCTGATCCGTCGCGCGCGGGAGCGGTGCGAGCTCGTGGTGGTGACGCTGTTCGTGAATCCCACGCAGTTCAACGACCCGTCGGACCTCGCGCGCTACCCGCGCGACGAGGCCCGCGATGCCCAGCTCGTGGAGTCAGCTGGAGCGCGCGTGTTGTTCGCGCCCTCGGTGGACGAGGTATATCCGCGCGGCTTCTCGACGAGCGTGGAAGTCGCGGACCTGTCGCGGCCGCTGGAGGGTGAGGCTCGCGGGACGCAGCACTTTCGCGGCGTCGCCACCGTGGTGACGAAGCTGCTCGCGATGGCGCTTCCGGACGAAGCGTTCTTCGGCCAGAAGGATGCGCAGCAGGCGCTGATCATCAAGCGCCTCGTGCGCGACCTCGACCTGCCGGTGCGGGTGGAGATCTGTCCGACCGTTCGTGAGGCCGACGGACTGGCGATGTCGAGCCGCAATGCCCTGCTCGACGTCGCGTCGCGGGCGAAGGCGACGGCGCTCTCGCGAGCGCTGTTCGCGGTGGAACGCGGTGCCGCGGGTGGTGAGACGCAAACCGACGCCGCGCTCGCGACGGGCAGGACCATCCTCCTCGGCGCGGGCATCGAGCCGGAGTACTTCGCGGCGGTCGATGCCGAGACGCTCGCGCCGGTGCCGACCTTTTCCGGTGCGACCCTTGTCGCCATCGCGGCGCGTGTCGGCGGGGTGCGGTTGATCGACAACGTGGTGATCAACGGCGGAGCGGAGCCGTGAGCAACGCGCTGGAGCGCCTGACGGAACTGTATGCGCGGCACGAGCCCATCGTGATGCTCACGGCGTATGACTATCCGTCGGCGCGTGTGGCCGTGGCCGGCGGCGTGGACGTCGTGCTCGTGGGCGACTCGGCGGCGATGACGGTGCTCGGCCTGTCCTCGACGCGCGAGATCTCCATCGACGAGTTGCTGATGCTCACGCGCGCCGTGCGGCGTGCCGTCGTGGACCTGCCCGTCGTGGGCGACCTGCCGTTCGGCTCGTACGAGGACAGCGACGCGCTCGCGGTCACCACGGCGCGCCGCTTCGCGACCGAGGCCGGGTGCGATGCGGTGAAGCTCGAGGGTGGGGGCGCAATGGTTTCACGCGCGCGCGCGATCATCGCGGCGGGGATTCCCGTCTTCGGCCACGTGGGCCTGCTGCCGCAGTCCGTGCGCACGCGCGAAGGCTACCGCGCGCGCGGGCGCGATCCCGAACAGGCGATGGCCATCATCGCCGACTCCGACGAGCTCGCCGCGGCCGGCTGCTCGGCCCTGATCGTGGAGGCGGTGCCGGCGGCGGTCACGGACATCATCACCAGGCGCGTGGGTATCCCGGTCATCGGCATCGGCGCCGGCGGCGCGACGGACGGGCAGGTGCTCGTCTATCACGACCTGCTCGGCTTCAGCGAGGGACGGCAGGCGCGGTTCGTCCGGCAGTACGCGACGGCGCGCGAGACGCTGGGTAGCGCGGTGGCCGAGTGGGCGGGGGACGTGCGCGCGCACCGGTATCCGGCCGAGGAGCACACCTATCCGATCACCCCCGAGGCGCTGGCTGAGGTCGAACGGCGGATCGGCAGCAAATAACAAGCAGGTCCTTCGCTTCGCTCAGGACGACACGCGGTGGATTGGCCGATCAGGCCCGACATGCCGTGGCTTGTCGTCCTGAACGAAGTGAAGGACCTGCTTTCCGGTCCGTCCTACCCGTTGGCGGACTTCCGCGACCTGGCCACGCGCTTCTTCTTCGCTGCCTTACCTGCGGCGATCGGCACGACGTCGTGCTCCGCGGCGATGCCGGGGGCCGTCGCCGGCACCGGCTGGCGCGGCTGCTTGTAGGTGAAGCGCTTGCCCTCGTAGTTGCGGAACACCACCTCGTCGTCGTTGATCTCCTCCACGTATTCGGGAAGGAGCGGCACCTTGCCGCCGCCGCCGGGCGCGTCGATGACGAACTGGGGCACGGCGAGTCCCGACGTCCATCCGCGCAACGCCTGGATGATCTCGAGACCCTTCTGGACGGTGGTGCGGAAGTGCTCGCCGCCCGCCACCTGGTCCGCCATGTAGATGTAGTAGGGGCGGACGCGCGCCTTGAGCAGCTCGTGCATGAGCTTCATCATCACGTGCGGGTCGTCGTTGACGCCCTTGAGGAGCACGGTCTGGCAGCCGAGCGAGATGCCGGCCTTGCTGAGCCGGTCGAGCGCGGCGACTGCGGCCGGCGTGAGCTCGCTCGGATGATTGAAGTGCGTGTTCATGAACACCGGATGGTACTTCTGCACCATCTCGCAGAACTCGGGTGTGACGCGTTCCGGCAGGTGCGAGGTGATGCGGCTGCCCAGCCGGATGATCTCGATGTGCGGAATGGCGCGCAGCCGCTGGAAGATGTACTCCAGCCGCTGGTCGCTGAGCATCATGGGGTCGCCGCCGGAGAGGATGACGTCGCGGATCTCCGTGTGCTCGGCGAGGTACTGGAACGCGGACTCGTACTCCTTGAGGGAGATCTTCTCCGGGTCGCCCACCTTGCGCCGCCGCGTGCAGAAGCGGCAGTAGCTGGCGCACACCGGGCTCACGAGGAAGAGGGCGCGATCGGGGTAGCGGTGCGTGATGTTCGGCACCGGCGAGTCGCCATCCTCGTCGAGCGAGTCGATCACGCCGTCCACGATCTCGAGCTCCTGCACCGTGGGAATGAACTGCTGCCAGTTCGGGTCGCCCACGCTGGTGATCTGCGCGAGCGATTCGCGCGTGATCCGCATCTGGAAGTTGTCGAACGCCGGCTGGAGCGCCTCCACGTCGATCTCGCGCTCCGCCGCCTCCTCGCCGAACCGTTCGGCGACGTACGAGCGGAGCTGCTCGAGCGAGCTGATGCTGTCATCGCGTAACGTCTTCTGCCAGTCGCTCATCGTGTGGCTACTCCGACCTCTCGGCCCATGAGTCGTGTGGTGAGGATGATGCGGTCGTCTGCCGGAGCGTAGAAGTCGCGTACGCGGGCCGCCTCGGCAAAGCCACCGCGCGCGTAAAAGTTCCTGGTGCCGGCGTAGTCGGCGCGGGACGACGTCTCCACGACGAGCAAGCGTGCCCCGCGTGCGCGGAGCTCCTGCTCGACCCACTGCACGAGGGTGCGTCCCGCACCGCGTCCCTGCGCGGCCGGATCGACAGCGAGCCAGTACAGGTCGTACGTGCCGTCGGTCGCGGGAGTGGGGCCGAAGCACGCGTATCCGATCAGGAGGCTCGACGTGTCGAACGCTCCGACGAACTCGTAGTCGGCGTTGCCGACGACGGATCCGGCGTCATCGTCCGTTGCGATGTCGCCCGTGAGGCACGCCTCATCGAACAGCGCGAGCGCGACATCGACCTCGTCCGGATGGAACGCCGCGGTCGCGAGGAGCAGCCCGGACAGGCGGGCGCGATCCCCGGCACGCAGCGGAGCGAGTCGCATCGTCGCTAGGCCCCGCCGGTGGCGAACAGGTCCGGTTCCGAGGATTCCGCCACGACGCCGGAGAGCCGCTGCGCCAGCGCCCAGCGCTCTGCCGTGACACCGCCCGCGCGCGAGCGGTGCAGCGCCAGCTCGCACACACGTCGCACGAGCGCCCCGTACTCGATGCCGGCGACGCGAGCCATGCGTGCGAGGCCGGCGTCCGGCGAGATGTCCGGATTGGCGTTCACCTCGAGCACCCACGGCTTGCCGCGCTCGTCGATGCGGAGGTCCACGCGGCCGTACCCCGATCCGCCCGCGATGCGCCATGCAGCGACCGCGATGCGGCGCACCTGCGACGCGACGCTCGCCGGGAGACGCGCCGGGCACCGTGGCGCCGAGCCGAGATCCTCGTCGCAGCCGTCCTCCCACTTGGAGCGGTAGGTGACGATGCGCCACATCCCCTTCGGCATGTTGCCGAAGTCGATCTCGGCGATAGGGAGCACGGCGTCGCCAAGGATGCCGACGTTCACTTCGCGGCCCTCGACGTAGCGCTGGACGAGCACCTCGTCCCAGCGGCCGAGCATCGCCTCGACGCGCTCGGTGAGTGCGCGGGTGGTGCGCACGACGGAGCGCTGCTCGATGCCGATGGACGCGTCTTCCGCGGCCGGCTTGCAGATGGCCGGGAAGCCCACCGACGGCACGGCGCCTCCGCGGCGCATGACGGCGAACTTCGGTACGGGCACGCCCGCGCGCTCGAGGGCGGTGTTGACGACGTGCTTGCGCAGGCAGAGGGCCGCGGTCCAGCTCGAGCTGCCCGTGTACGGCAGGTTGAGCAGCTCGAGCACCGATATCACCGGCGGCTCGAGCGCCGCCACGCCGTCGATCGACTCGCAGAGGTTGAAGACGAGGTCGACGCGAGCCCGCCGGAGACGCTCGATCCATTTCGCGTCGGGGTGCACCGGGATGCGGACGATCTCGTTCCCCTCGCCGCCGAGCGAGATTTCGACGGCGTCCACGGTGCCGAGGATGGCGAGGTCCGCGGCGGCTGCGACGTCCGCGCTGGCGCCGTCGAAGAGGATCGCGATCTTCACGCGCGGCTCCCGGAGAGCACGACGCCCTGGCGGTCCGCGGCGGCGCGCAATGCGGTGCCGATGAGCGCGTCGTAGTCCAGGCCCGCCGCTCGTGCCGCCTTGGGCAGGCAGGAGTTGTCGCAGGGATCGGGGAGAATGCCCGGCAGCGGATTCACCTCGACGACGTTCGCGCGTCCCTCCGCATCGAGGCGGATGTCGATGCGCGACCAGTCGCGACAGCCGAGCGCGCGGTACGCGGCGAGGACGACGCGTTCGATCTCGGCGCGGAGCGCGTCGTCGATGGCGGCGGGGCACTCGAAGATCTCGAGCGGCTCCTCGCGGGTGTCCCACAGCCACTTCGCCTCGAAGCCGTAGATCGGCAGCGCGCCGGCGGGCAGCGCACCGAAGTTCATGCCGACGACAGGCAGCACGCCCGCCGAGGGTCCGTTGCCGAGCACGCCGCAGGTGAACTCGGCGCCAGGGAGGAAGGTCTCGACGATGACGGGCTGCTGGTATCGCTCCATCAGGTCGAGCACCACGGGTGCGAGCGCGTCGGCGGTGGCGATGAAGTTCCGCTCGGTGATGCCCTTGGAGGATCCCTCGTGCACGGGCTTGGCGAAGAGCGGAAGGCCGGGTCGCGCGGAGGCGAATGCGCGGAGCTCGTCGGGCGTGGTGAGGAGCGACCAGTCGGCGGTGGGCACTCCGCGGGCGCGGAGGATCTCCTTCGTGCGCGCCTTGTCGAGGCAGAGCGCGAGCGTGAACGGGTCGCTGCCGGAGTAAGGCACGCCGTAGAACTCGCAGATGGCCGGTACGTGTGCCTCGCGGTTCGGCCCGCGAAGGCCTTCGGCGATGTTGAAGACGATGTCGGGGCGCGTCTCGCGGAGACGCTGGGGGAAGTCGTCCGTCGCTTCGAGCGGGAGGACTTCGCCGTGGCGGGCGAGGGCCCGGGCGACGGCGGCGATCGTCGCGGGCGCATCCCACTCCGCGTACTCGTCGTCGGTGACGGGGGCCGGCGCGAGCAGGGTGGCGACGCCGCTGCCGCTACTGGGCGGCTCCTCGTCGGCGCGCGCCAGCTCGGCCGCGGAGTCCGCGACAATGGGGTCGGGCTTCTGATTGTACGCGAAACCGATGCGCGTCATCCCATCCCGGAGTGGTATGCTGCACTGCGTCGCGGAGCCGTTCGTGGTGGGGCACCGACCGAGGCCAGCGCACGCGAGGGTCGAACTCCCGACGACGCGCACGCGGGCAAGACACACGCCACGTGCAGTCACGCCGAAGATACCGACGGCGGATTTTTCGCGCAATGAAAAAAATCAGCGCGCGCTCAAACTTTGTGGTAACCGATGCGTGCCGCTTCGCGGCGGTCGGCCGCGTCGTAGATCTCGACGTCGGAGAAGAAGGCGGGCGCCTCGTGCCGGAGGACGCGCAGCACCGCCACGGCGAGGCGGCGAATCTCCAGCTCGGCGCCCTCGCTCGAGCGGAGCTCGAGCATGGTCCGCCACGCGCGGGCATTTCCCGTGACGACGATCTTGGTCTCCGTCGAGTTGGGCAGCACGCCACGCGCGGCCTCCCGGGCCATCTTGCGGCGGTGGACCTTGTCGGCCACCCAGCTGTACCGCTCCATCAGCTGCGCCACGAGGGCGACGTAAGACGCCTGCGCGGCGTCGATCTGCGTGCGCCACGCTCCTTCGAGGGCCTCGTCACCGGCGATCGCGGGCGGTACCACGAAGCAGGCCTCGCTCTCGTCCACGTAGCGCTGCGATAGCTGCGAGTAGGCGAAGCCGGCGCGATGGCGCACCAGCTCGTGCGTGAGCGACCGACTGACGCCTTCGAGCAGCAGGGAGTAGTTGGCGTGCTCGAGGACGCTGCCGTGGCCCTGCTTCTTGATGTTCTCCAGGTAGTCGCGCGTCGAGCGGTTCGCCGGATTGTGCTGGCTCATGTAGCAGAGGCGGCCGGCGAATTCCGCGAGCCGTTCCCCGTCGGTGCTCTCGCCCTGCCACTGGACGGGCAGGTGCTCCGGCGTGGTGAACGCGGGACGCGAGAGAACCGTGACCTTCGGTTCGTAGTAGAGACGCTGGAGGGCGGGCGCGGCTGCAGTCATGAGGAGGATCGGCGGCGGGTCGGGTCTGTCGGGACGGAGAGGAAGCTAGGGACGGATCGTCGTCGTCGCGCGGTCCGGATCGGACGCTGCCTCGATGCCGGCGTCCGCCTCGGTGAGCAGCGCGAGGCGCGGGCGGGCGTAGGCGCGGTCGCGTTCCACGGTGGCCAGCGCCGCGCGCGCGGCGGCGGGCAGCGGTGCGAGGGCGGGATCGTACTTCACGCGGTCCACCGCGCGCGCACCCGGCGCGGCGATCTTGGCGCCCGGGTTGAAGACGCCGGCTGGATCGAAGGCCTGCTTCACGGCGGCGAAGCGCGCGAGTGATTGCGCGGGCCACACTTCGGACAGCAGGGGCGCACGCAGGCGGCCGTCGCCATGCTCGCCGGCGATGGTGCCGCCCAGCCGCGCCGCGAGCGCGGTGACGTCGCGAAGCACGGCATCCACGCGTTGCCGCCAGTCGGGCCTGCTCACGTCCACGAGCGGATTGACGTGCATGTGCGCATCACCGGCGTGGCCGAAGATCACGCCGCGCATCTCCTGCGCGGCGAGCGCCTCGCGAACGCCGCGGACATACTCCGCGAGCCGTGCGGGCGGCACGCAGCCGTCCTCGACGAACTGCATCGACTTGAGCGCGGGGTCGAGGCGGCTGAGGATCGGACTCGCCGCGTGGCGGAGCGTCCACATGTCGTGCTCGGTGGCGGCGTCGAGCGCGAGGGACACCACCGTCGCGCCGGCCGTGCGGAACGCGCGCTCCACCGCGGCGAGAAGATCCGCGGCAGCAGACGCCGTCTCGCCCTCCACCTCGGCGAGGAGCACGGCCTCTGCGTCCTCGGGAACGGGTACCTGCGCGCCGCCGCGCCGCGCGACGTCCAGGAACGTGCGATCGAGCAACTCGCAGGCGCTGGCGCCGGCCGCGCGCGCGTCGCCCGCCGCGATCACCGCCGCCTCGAGCGTCGCGAAGGCGCCGAGGATGCTTGCCGTGGATGGGAGCAGCGGCGCGAGCCGAAGCTCGAGGCCGACGATGAGCGCGAGCGTTCCCTCGCTGCCCACGATGAGGTCGGTGAGCTCGCCGCTCGCGGCATACGCGGCCAGTCCGTAACCCGACGACTCCTTGCGTACGCCGACGTGCACAGACGGGGCAACGCGTTCCGCCGCGACGAGCGCATCAGCGTCGGCGAGGAAGCGGCGGACCGGCTCGACATCGGGTGGCGGCGCTCCGCGGCGTACCTCGCCTCGCGAGCCGTCGGCGAAGACGCAGTCGAGCGCCACGATCCACTGCCGCATGGATCCGTAGCGCATGGTGTGCGCGCCGGCGGAGTTGGTGGACGCCATGCCTCCGACGGTGCAGTACGCGCCACTCGACGGATCAACGGGAAAGGTGTGACCGGCGTTACGTGCGGCGGCATCCACCGCGTCGCGCAGCGCGCCAGGTCCGCAGCGGATGGTGCCGGTGGCCAGATCCGGCGCGTCGAGCCAGTCGAGCGGACTGAGGTCGACGATCACGCCGTCGCCGATGGCGCCACCGGCCATGCCGCTGCCCGAGCCCCTGGGGATGAGCGGCACGCCCGCCTCAGACGCCCAGCGCACGAGCGCAGCGGCGTCGTCCGCGTTCACCGGAATCGTGACGGCGCGCGGAAGGATCTGCGCGATGCCTGCCGCCTCGCTGTAGACGGCCCTCGCGTCGAGGTCGTCGCGAAAGAGGCCGCGGAAGTTCTCGGGTCGGACGTGGGGCATCGCGATGGGACGGGGGCGGCGGCGTGCGCCCGCCGACGACAGGCGCGTGGACGCGGGATATCTTCCAGCTCGTGACGAGAAGTCTAATGCCGGTTGCCGGCGAGCCAATGGATGCGGCCGGAGTGCCGGACGCGGCGCGTCTCACCGACGCGAACCACTTCGCGCGCGCGATCCTTCCCGAGGTGTCGCGCACCTTCGCGCTCAGCATCCGGGTATTGCCCGGCGAGCTGGGACGTGCCGTGCTCGCGGCGTACCTGCTCTGCCGGATCGCCGACACGCTGGAGGACGAGCCCGTGCGCGGTGCCGATGCCAAGGCCGCGCTGCTCGACGAGCTGGCCCGCTGCTTCGACGACGCGGCCCTCGCCGACGAGTTCCCCTCGCGCGTGACCACGCTTGCCGGCGAAGCGGCGCACGTGCGGCTCACGCAGCACGCGGACCTCGTCTTCGTGCTCTACCGGTCGCTGCCGCCGGGCACGCAGCTCCACGTACGGCGATGGGTCGGCGAGATGATCGCCGGCATGCGCAAGTTCGTGCTGCTCTACCCGCACGGCATCCGCATCCAGACCCTCGACGAGTACCGTGAGTACTGCTACTACGTCGCCGGCACGGTGGGCTACCTGCTCACGGACCTGTGGCACGAGCACGCACCGAGCATCGGCGACCGGCAGTACGCAGTGCTGCGCGAGAAGTGCCGCGCGTTCGCGGAGGCGCTCCAGACGGTGAACATCCTCAAGGACGTCGCGACCGACGCGGAGAAGGAGAACTCCATCTACGTCCCGGAAGCCCTGCTCCGCGCGCATGGGAGCAGCCACGCGACCATCCTTGCGCCGGAGCGGCTGCGGGGCACGCGCGAGGCGCTCGCGACACTCGTGCAGCTCGCATGGCAGGACCTCGAGGGGGCGCGCAGCTACCTGCTCCTCATTCCGCGCCGCGCGGTGCCCATCCGCCTCTTCTGCGTGCTGCCCCTGCTGTTCGCCTACGCCACGCTGCGCGACCTCACGCGCACGCCGCAGGCCCTGGCGCGGCGCGAGGTGGTGAAGATCTCGCGCCGCGAGGTGAAGTCGCTCACGCTCATCGGCTTCCTGGTGATCCTGAGCAACCGCGGGCTCGGGTGGCTCGCGGACCGTGCGATGCGCCGGCCCTTCGTCGTCGCGGGCGTGCGCTGACGGCTAGCGCGGCCGTCCGCCGACGGCTGCCGCGAGCATGCTGAGCAGCGACGGCGGTCGCCCCGCCTCGCCGCGCTCGAGTCGGTCGAGCACTTGCTCGAGCGCCAACTGCGTCTGCGTGACCGAGCGCTGATGGGACGAGCGCGCCATCGCGAAGCCGATGGGCGCCACGACGACGACCGGCGCGACCGCGGCCACCACGGAGAAGCCCAGCGCGACGAGCACGCCGCCCGCTACGGCACCGGCGCCCGTGAAGCCGACATTCTGCTTGGCCATCAGCGCGCGGTATCCGCCGAGGTGTGCATCGAGTCGCACGAGCACGCGGCTGTCGTCGAGGGCGATGGCGGTGGCGCCGACGCTCGTGGCGCGCACCAGCGCGAGCCCGCGGCCGCTCACCACGCGCCGCAGGTGGCTCGCGAGGCCGGCGCGCGCCTCCCACACGACGCGATCCGTGAAGTAGCGCTGCGGCACGAGCGTCTCCTCGCGCTGCATCCAGTCGTCGAGCGCCTTGAGCACCTGGGCCGGCGTGCCCCGCACGCTGCGCTGCGCGCTGGCGCCCGAGCTCCCATAGAGGCTGGCGAGCACGCCGCGCTCGAGCGCCGGCGCCTCGATGCGCGTGCGCTCCTCGGCGAGCGCCTGGCGGAGGTTGACGGTGTCGAGGCCCACCTCCTTCGCCAGCGACTCGAGCTGCGCCTCGGTGAGGCGTCCGTCCGGATCCGCGGCGGTGGCTGACTGCAGCTCGAGGGCGCGCGCGAGGATCCGGTCGACGGAAGCGCGGTCGATGGACACAGCGGGGAGGGGCGGGTGACGGTCGTCCGGCATATGGATAAACTAACGCCGACCGGCGCTCCATTGTGTCGCTGATCGCGCCGCGATAGCGTCCGCGCATGATCACGCTGACGGATATCCAGGCTGCGCAGGCCCGTATCGCGGGAGCGATTCATCGTACGCCGATCCTGTCGTCCACCACGCTGGCTTCACTCTCCGGCGTGCGGCGGTTCGAGCTCAAGTGCGAGAGCTTCCAGAAGACCGGATCCTTCAAGGTGCGCGGAGTGCTCAACCGACTGCGCCAGCTCGACGACGACGAGCGCGCCCGCGGCGTAGTGACCGTCTCGGCGGGCAACCACGCGCAGGCACTGGCGTGGGGCGCGCGTGCGGCGGGGGTCCGGTGCACGGTCGTGATGCCGGCGAAGGCATCGCGGCAGAAGGTGGACGCGAGCGCGGGATACGGAGCCACCATCATCCAGCATGGCACGAGCATGGACGCCTTCCGCAAGGCGCACGAGCTGGGGGCGTCGGAAGGATTCGTGTTCGTGCATCCCTTCGACGACGACCGCACCATCGCGGGGACCGGCACGGTGACGCTGGAGATCCTCGAGCAGACCGACGTACCCGATGTTCTCGTTGTCCCCATCGGTGGCGGAGGGCTCATCGCCGGCATGGCCATCGCCGCGAAGGAAGCGCATCCCGCCATGCGCGTGATCGGCGTGGAGCCGCGGGGCGCCGCGGTGATGCGGCAGAGCCTCGACGCGGGCCGCGCGCTGCACATGGACGCGCCCACGTCGCTCGCCGACGGCCTCGCGGCCCCGATGGCCGGCGCGCGCAACTTCGACGCCGTGCAGCGCTACGTGGACGACATCGTCCTCGTGAGTGACGACGAGATTGCCGCCGCGATGCGCATGCTGCTCACGCGCTGCAAGCTCCTGGCGGAAGGCGCGGGAGCCGCCGCCACGGCGGCGCTCCTTGCCGGACGAATTCCGCTGGATGGTACTGAGCACGTCGTGGCCATGCTCAGCGGTGGCAACGTGGACCTGGCGACCCTCGGTCCCCTGCTCTGAGCGAGGGTCGCCTGGCGAGACCGTTTTAGATTCCGCCGAGCACCACGTCGAGCTGTCTCGAGATCGCGTTGCGGACGGCGTCGGGAATGACGAACGCCGCCGCGAACGCCGCCCTGGGCTCGTTCGGTGCCGTGCGGCCCGCGGCCTGGAGGTAGAAGCGCATGTACCCCGGCACCGCCGTGGGCATCGTCTTCTCGAGGAGCAGCGCACCAGCGCGTACGGCCGCGGCCTGCTCGTACCGATTCGACAATCCAGCGCGCGTGTCCGCCGGGGTTGTATTGTCGGCGAGCGCGGCATTCGCCACCGCGCCGGCGACCTCGTGCACCATCACATACAGCACGCCTTCCGACTCACTCATGGACAACGGCATGGGCACAGCGATGGCGTTGTTTCCCTTGTCAAGCTGCACGGTTCGTCCTTCGCCACCGAGCGGCATGGACAGGTACAGCTGGCCGTTCGGCTGCTGCGTGTTGTTCAGGAAGCGCTGGACCGCGGGCCGCCACTGGAGCTGCCACAACGAATCGACATGCGACTGCACCGCCGCGTGCGTGCGCGATTCCGTCGTCCAGTAGTCGTGGTAGAAACGGTGGCTCTCATCGTCCACGGACTCCGCGAACAGGCGCAGCCACTCGCGGTCGGGCGCCGTCGGGAACGTGCTGCCGAGCATGGCCAGGTACATGGCTGTTGCCTGGTCGGTGGCCGCGCCGCGATTGCCGTCGCTGCGCACGAACAGGTCGATCACCTGCCGCATCTGGTCCCATGACGAGAAGTACAGCGGGAGGAACTGAGGGGCCGTGGCCAGGGACGGCTGGATGGCGATGCGCGCCCGGAGGCGCTCGCGATTCGTGTCGATGAGCGAGGTGACGCCTCTCTGGCGGCGCACCGAGGAGATCGACTCGCGGTAGCCGCGCCGGAAATACGGCACGAGTGTCGTGTCCGTCGAGATGAGCGCATACGAGTGGAGCCACAGGTCGATGTGCTCACGCGTGCGTACCGGCCACGTAGTCTGCACCAGCGGTGACGACGTCGTGACCTGACC
Organism: Gemmatimonadales bacterium; assembly: GCA_038236775.1. Classification (GTDB taxonomy): domain Bacteria; phylum Gemmatimonadota; class Gemmatimonadetes; order Gemmatimonadales; family Gemmatimonadaceae; genus AG11. Next base: position 8,338 of record JBBRZK010000010.1, on the reverse strand, counting down.
GCCCGGCGAGCTACGGGCCGGCACGGGTGCGGGATCGGGGCTTGGCGTGGCGCCCGCGCAAGCCGCTGCGAGAAGAAGTGTCACGGGCGCCGCGAGCCGAGCGAACAGGCGCGGAATGGAATGCAGTGGGTAGCTCATTTGACCAGGCCGGCGAGAGGAGAACGATGGGCACGCGTATCGGATGCCACTCGCAATGCCCGGACCGAAGTTCAGCTGTCAGTCGCGCCGCGGCCGCAGGTGACGCAGAACTTCCATCCCCGCTCCAGCTCGCTGCCGCACGCGGGGCAGTGCACGACCGTGAGGTCCTGTCCGCAGTGCGGGCAGAAGCTGATCTGTCGTCCGGCAGGGAGCGCGCCCTTGCAATAGGTGCACTCGAGGCCGCCCTCCGGCACGACGAACGGACGCGGCATGTGCGCGGTGGTATCGCTCGCCGCGGCACTGGCGTGTGGCGTCGTCGGCTGGTTGGAGACCGGCGCGCCTGCCGCCGGCGTGGCTGCGGCGGCGCCGGTCGTTCGTGAGACCGTGGCGGACCCACCGCTCGCGCGCGCACCGGCTCCGCCCTCGAGCGGATAGAGCGCTTCCGGTGCGAGTGCCACGGGCGACGCAGCGAACTCGCGGATGCGTCCCGTGTTGGGAGTCGGTCCGGCACGCTCCGCGGCGAGTACGTCGCGCATCTTGGGATCCACCACCAGGTAGCCCCCGGCGCCGCTGAGCAACTCCATCAGCGCAAGCTCGTAGTCCTGGTTCGTCTCCAGGCCGAGTTCGCGGCGGTGCAGCCGATAGGGAAGGATGGTCTGATACAGCTCGCCAACCTCGAACGGTTGCGAGAGGTACTGCGGAAAGCTCGCGCGTATGGTGCGCACGAGATGGCGGTACATCCGTTCCACGTCGTCCATCGGTCTTCCTCCGGGAAGTGCCGCTACGGTGCGATTCCTGCGAGATCGCCGACTCGATCGAATCGGCCCGCGCGCTCAGGAACGAGAGGCGGTGCGAGGCAATGCGCGGGCCGCCGAGAACGGACGGTCCGCGGGAAAGGGAGCAGGCTCGACCATCACCCGCTTCTTCGTTCGTTGAACGGCCAGCCATGCCTCGAACTCCGAGGTGCGGGCGCCGTCCGAGCTGGACTGTGTGCGTGCGGCGTCCACGGCGAGGTCGTTGGCGTACTCGTTCTGCGGATGTCCGGCGTGACCCCGCACCCACTGCCATTGCACGCGATGCGGCGTCGCCGCGTCCACGAGCTCCTTCCACAGCGCGAGGTTCTCGATCTCGCCGCCGCTGCGACGCCATCCGCGCGCGGCCCAGCCGTGCACCCACTCCGTCATGCCTTTCACGAGATACTGCGAATCGCTCGTGAACAGCACGCGGAAAATGCCGCCCTTGCGGCCGATGACACGAAAGGCCTCGATCGCACTGCGCAGTGCCATGCGATTGTTGGTCGTGGCCGGCTCGGCGATCCAGTAATCCCAGCGCGTGAGGCGCTCGGTGGCGACATTGAGGTGCTCGATGACGCCGGCCGCGCCGCCGGGATTGTCCCCTTCGCGCCCGTTGCCGAGGCAGGATTCGTCGGCGTAGATGGCCACGAGCGGAAGGTCGTCCGTCGCGGTGGTCATCGCACCACCTCGATGCCTTCGAGCTCGTCGATGTAGAGCGTGAGCCGGTCGCCCGTAGTGGGATGATGGGCCTCGAGCGCCTCACGGCCTCCCGTCACGCGCAACCGGTCCACCACGATGACGAACTCCGTGCCTCGCCGCCATACAGAGAGCCGCCGGCCGTCCATGATCGCGCGCTCGAGCGCATCGTACTGATCGGATGTCAATTGCGTGAGCGTCTGGCGGCGGGGCATCGCGGGGAGATGTTTAGTAGCCCCAGCGCTGCGCGAGCGAATCCAGGACGTCCGTGGCACGATCGATTTCGCCGAGCGGAATGTACTCCTCGGCGGCGTGCGCGAGGGAGATGTCGCCCGGTCCGAAGCAGATGGCCGGGATGCCGGCCTCGTTGAGGAGCGCTGCATCTGTCCACGCGGACATGCCCTCGATGCGCACGGGCTCTCCCTTGCCCTCGAGCGCGTGCGCGAGCTCCAGTACAATCGGCGCATCGACCGCGACATCACTCGCGCGCTGCGCCACGAGCATGCGCACCTCCGCCTCGAACGCGGGACGCCGCGCGCGCACAGCCGCGCACGCGTCCTTCACTTCGGCCATGACGGCTTCGGGCGTCTCGCCGGGAATGGATCGTCGCTCGAGCGTGACGACGCAGCGGTCCGGGTAGGTGGACATCCCGATGCCTCCCTCGATGGTGGAGGCGTGCAGCGACGCGCGACCGAGGAGCGGGTGTGTCGTGCGCGGGAGCACATCGGAGTCGAGACGGTCGAGCTCCGCCAGGAGCAGGCCCGCATGACGGATCGCGTCGACGCCGATCTCCCACCGGCTGCCATGCGCGGCGCGACCGGTGACTTCCACCTCGATCCACACGAAACCGCGGTGTGCCGGCATGATGGCGAGTCGGGTAGGCTCGGCGACGATCGCCGCGTCCGCGCGAATGCCGCGCGCGAGCAGTTCGCGCGTGCCGAGACTGCCGTACTCCTCGTCCGCGACAGCGGCGATCACGATCTCGCCGCGCGTGCCTGCCTGGGCCGCGCGCCATGCGGCCGCACACATCGCGGCGATGCCGCCTTTCATGTCCGCCGATCCGCGTCCGTAGAGCCTGTCGCCCTCCACGGATCCGTCGAATGGCGGGTGCACCATTCCGTCCACACCCACCACGTCGAGGTGGCCGTTGAACATCAACGATCGTCCACCACGCGCCATCCCGATGCGCGCCACGAGGTTGGGCCGGCCGGGTGCCGCGTCCCGGAGATCCGTGTGAAATCCCCACGCGTGCAGCACCTCCTTGAGGAACACGGCGCACTCATGTTCGCCCGGTGCGCCGGGCGCCAGGGCGGGGTTCCGCGAGTCGAGCTGCACCAGCGCGCGTGCGAGGGCCCGCGCGTCACCAGGAACGATCGGCAGAGTCATGCGTGCGCGGTTGGTGAAGGTCAGTGAGCACGTCGAAGCCCTTCGTGTCGACAGTGAATGCTAGTCGCTCGCCGAAGGGGGACAGGGCCTCGGCGAGCTCGTCCTCACGGCCGTCGCGTGCCAGGGCGAGCACGCAGCCGCCGCCGGATGCGCCCAAGGCCTTGGCGCCGAGTGCGTCGGTCCGGCGCACGACATCCATGATGGCGTCGATGCGCGGCGTGGTAATGGCAGGGTGAAGCGCGCGCTGGTGTTGCCAGTGTTCGCCGACAAGGCTGCCGAGCGCATCGAGGTCTCCGTGACGCAATGCCACTGCCATCTCGCGCGCGAGCGCCTTCATGCGCGCCAGCGCGTGCACGACGCGTGGCACGCCACCGAGGTAGGCGTCGCGCACCGCGATGATGGTGTCGCCGGAGATGCGGGACTCGCCGGTGTACAGCAGCACGCCGCGGCGCCCGAGTGCGGCCGCGCCGCCATCGGGCAGGGCGATGCGTTCGACGCAGGCGCCCCACTGCTCGAAGGTGAGGAGCAGCGCGCCGCCGAACGCTGCCGCGAAGTGATCCTGGTAACCGCCGGCCACGCCGAGCTCGTGTACCTCGGTATCGCGGCTGTGCCGGGCGAGCGCGTGCTGGGAGAGTGGCGTCGCAGCAAATACGGCGAGTGCGCCGGCGAGGGCGACGCCGGCTGCGGACGACCCACCGAGCCCGGCGCCCACGGGAAAATCGCTGGCGACACGTGCCTCGACGTCGAGGGCAGGCCCGCATCGCAGCGCTGCGTGTACCAGACGATCCTCGTCGGCGCTGGCGCTGGGCTCCGCAGCATTGCTGCGCAGTGAGACCGTGGCGGTGGCGTACCTGGCGATGGCCACGTTACAGACGACGCCGCCTTCGCGATCACAATACGGCGGGACGTCCGTCCATCCGCCGCCGAAATCGAGTCGCGCGGGGGCGCGAGCAACGACCGCGCGTGTCACGGTGCGGCCGCGCGCCGCACAGGACTACCGCTTCTTCCTGGTCGGGGCCTTGGCGCCCTTGCCGGCGGCCTTCGACTTGGGTGCCGCCTTCGCGCCGGCCCGGGCCGACGAGCCGGATTTCGCTGCCGGCTTCGAGGCGGAACCGCGCGTGGGTGCCTTCGCGGCCGGCTTGGACTTGGTGGCCGGCTTGGCGCCGGCCTTCGACGGTGCAGACTTGGACGACGAACCCTTCGAGGACGCGACCTTTGCGGGAGCGGACTTGGCGCTGGCCTTGGCCGGCACGGCGTGCTTCGTCGGGGCCGCAGACTTTGCGGGCGCGGCAGCGGCCTTGGCGGGCGCCGCAGCGGCCTTGGGCGGGGCGACCGGCGCGGGTGCAGCAGGAGCCACAGCCGGCCGTGGTGCAGCGGTGCGCAGCGAAAACGCCCCTGGACGTTGCGGCGGCGCGTTCAACAGTGCCGCGGCGTTGGCGGCGTCGCGCGCTGCCTTGTCGACGATGGCCTTGTCCGCCGCGATCTTGGTGGCCGTCGGCCGACCCTTCTCGCTGGCGGGCTTCTTCCCGTGCGCCTCTTCGGCCTCACGGATCAGCTTGTCGGCCTCTTCCTGGGTCATCTGGCCGCGCCGGACCATGTACTGCACGAGGTCGCGGGCGCTCTCGATGGCGAAGCCGGCGAGGCCGGCTGCGGCGCTGATGACGTCCTTCATGGCCAGCGAGACCTTGCTGCCGGCCTCCTGGCTGATGAGCTGGGCGCGCTCGGCCATCTCGGCCACCGTATCGCGCATGTCGGCGCCACGATGCCCGGGCCCGCGACGCGGGGGAGCCGCAGGTGCTGGCGCCTTTTCCTCGTCCATTTCCGTATCCGTCATGTGGCCGACCGATTCCATTATCAGGGGAGGGGCTCCCCGTTTTATTGAAGGCCGCACCACGGCGCGCTAAACTTCGCGTACGGCGGGCCTGGATTGTCGCGGCAAGTATATGATTTTTCAACAGCTACGCAAGGTTTCCTGACAAGCCGCACGAACCATTTCCGGGGCAAAGCTCGTCCTGCCGTCGCTGTAAACGTGCGTAAGTCTAAAGAGTTCACTCGCTTCTTTCAAGACATCATAGCGACATCATATGCTAAATGGAGTGAAAATCCTCGATCTCAGCCGCGTGCTCGCCGGCCCACTCTGTACAATGATATTGGGCGACATGGGAGCCGACGTGATGAAGGTGGAGCGCCCTGGCGAGGGTGACGAGACCCGCGAGTGGGGTCCCCCGTTCGATGAGCGGGGCGAAAGCGCCTACTACCTGAGCATCAACCGGAACAAGCTGGGGGTGGCACTCGACCTCGACTCGACGGGTGACCGCACCGTGCTGGACGGGTTACTCGCGGAGACCGATGTGGTCGTCGAGAACTTCCGGTCTGGTGCGCTGGCGCGCCGCGGGCTCGACGCCGCGACCGTCCGGGCGATGCATCCACGGCTCGTCTGGTGCACCATCGCCGGCTTCCGTGACGAGCCGGACCGACCGGGCTACGACTTCGTTGTCCAGGCCGAGTCGGGCTGGATGTCCGTTACCGGCGAGCCGGAGGGGACGCCAATGAAGCACGGGATCGCGCTCGCGGACGTGCTTGCCGGCAAGGATGCGGCGATCGCCATCCTCGGCGCGCTCGCGGGTCGCGCGGCCACGGGAGTGGGTTCGACCGTCACGATCACCCTGGCTGGCAGTGCTGAGGCCGCGCTGGTGAACGTCGCGCAGAACGCGCTCGTCTCCTCGCACGAAGCGCGACGCTGGGGAAACGCGCATGCGAACCTCGTCCCGTACCAGTTGTTCGATGCTGCGGACCGCGCGATCGTCATCGCTGCCGGCAACGACGCACAGTGGCTCGCGTGCACGCGCGCGCTCGACCTTGGTGACTTGGGGATGGACGCGTCGCTGCGCACGAATGCCGGGCGCCTCGCCAATCGGGACCGCGTAGTGGCGCGTCTCCGGGAACGACTGCGCGAGCGCACCGCCGCCGCTTGGCGCGTGCGGCTCGATGCCGAGGGAGTGCCGAATGGCGTCGTGCGGACCGTCACCGAAGTACTGGCGGAGGCCGGCGGATCGCCCCTGTGGGGAATGCCGCCGAGTGTCCCGGGCTCCGTGCGGTTGCCGCCACCGCGGCTCGGTGAGCATTCGGCGCTGGTGCGACGGGTCGGGTGGGGTGCATTCCAGCCTGTTACGGCCCCGGTCGCCGGCTCGTCCTGACTATGTGGCGAGCCGATTGGCCGTAAACGATGGGACTGCTACCCTGTCCCACACGCGAATTCTGCGTTACTCTATCGTCGTGAGGACGACGGAGCCAGAACTGCTCGTTGATCAGGACGACTCTGATCAGCGCATCATTCAGCGTGTGCTCGCGGGAGACCGCGACGAGTTTACCGTGTTGATCACTCGCTACAGTGATCCACTGTATCGTCACGCCCTGTGCATGACGGGAAGTCCGGACGTTGCGGAAGACATCCTGCAGCTGTCCTTCATCAAGGCATACCAGCATCTCGCGGAAGTGCGTGGCCGGTTCGACGCCTGGGTGTTCCGGATCGTGGCGAACGGGTGCAAGGACTGGCTGAAGAACATTCGGCGGTCGCACCTCAGCTATGACGAGGATGATCAGCCGTCGGGGTATGCGACGCCGGAGGAGGAGCTCGATCGTACGGAACTGCGCTCCGACCTCGACGTTGCCCTCTCGTCCCTGCCGCCGTCGTTGCGCGAGGCGTTCGTCATGAAGCACGTGGAAGGCCGGTCGTATGAAGAGATGGCCGACCTGCTCGGCACGACCGTCGGCGCCCTGAAGATGCGCGTACACCGCGCGCGAGAAGCCCTGCAGGCCTTACTCGAGGAAAAATACGCCTAACATGTTCGACGACCTTCACTCAGACGCCCTCGGCGACGGCCGGAAGCGCGAGCGCACCGGCAGGACGGAGCGCCCGCTGTCCGATCGCGAGGTGCCGCTCGGTCCGCCGAGCACCACGATTGCGAAGTCCGTTCATGCGTGGCTCGACGGCACGACCCCCGAGCGCGATGCGCGTCGCGGCGAGTGGTCAAAGGACGTCGACTTCTGGAAGCGCCTGGAGGTTGACCTCGCGACGCGCCGCCGCATGCGCACGCCGGCACACCTCAACGCGCAGATCATGAACGCCATTCCGCAGCACGCCCCTCAGGTGATCACGCCCTGGTGGCGCCGCGAGTTCGTGGTCACGCCATCCAGTGCCATCTTCGCGATCGCGACGCTGGTGGCGGCGTCAGCTGCTGCCACCGCGCTGGTGATGCGCGTCCCGCACTAGGCGCCTTCGCAGCAGGCAGGGCAGTGCTCCGGTGGCCGGCGCTCGTGTGAGCGGCGGCCACTTCTTTTATGCGCCGTCGCGGAACTCGCGGGGTGCGCGGGTCGTTGCATCACCATGACCGACCATGTCCTTCGCTGCACCCTTCGCCTGCCCGTCCCGCGCGAGACGGTGTTCGCGTTCTTCAGCGACGCGGCAAACCTCGCCCGCATCACGCCGCCGGAGCTGGCGTTCCGCATCCGCTCGCCGATGCCGATCGAGATGCGCGAGGGAACGCTGATCGACTACACCATCGGGCTGCACGGACTGCCGATGCGGTGGCGCACGCGCATCGCGCGGTGGAGTCCGGGCGATGAGTTCGTGGATGAGCAGCTGCGCGGTCCGTACGCGAAATGGGTGCACACCCACCGGTTCCGGGACGATGGACGCGGCGGCACCATCATCGAGGACGAGGTGCGTTACCGCCTGCCGCTCGGCATTCTCGGCAATCTCGCGCATCCCATCGTCAAGCGGCAACTGCGACGCATCTTCCGGCATCGCAGTGGGGCGGTGGGCGCGCTGCTTGGCGTGGATGGCGGAGCGCCGGAGGACGTGCTGATCGACGGCGCGGCCTGAGTCAGGAGCGGCCGAGCCCGCACGTTCGGCACCGCATCTGCACCGCGGGGAAGTGATGTACGACTGGATGGCGGCTCACTACCGGCCACATCCAATGTCGGTCACCCCTGATTCGGAGCCAACCAATGTTCAGTGCAAGGTCCATTCGCGCCGTGTTGTTGCCGGCACTCGTGTCCGTCGCCATGCCACTCGCGGCGCAGGCGCAGGAAGTCCAGCTCTTCACGTGGTCCGGCCGTGTCGATCGCGAAGTCCGCATCGATGCACGCGCGCGCAGCGTGAGCAACACGAACGAGACCTCGATCCGCTCGCGCGCGCGCTTCGTCGTCACGCGCGAGCTTCCGCAGCGTCCGGGCATGATCCGCGTGGTCACGAACATGGGCCGCGGCACGGTGAACGTGCTGCAGCAGCCGACGGCGAAGAACGGCTATGCGGCGGTCAT
>JBBRZK010000009.1:0-90547 GCA_038236775.1 Gemmatimonadales bacterium | reverse complement strand
TGCTCACGTCCTTCATCTGGGTCGTGCCGCTCTCGACGGCGCGCGACGTCCGCAGCACGCTCTCCTGGATGCGGCGCACGTTCGTCGTCACCTCGTGGGCCGCGCGCGAACTCTGTTCGGCGAGCTTGCGCACCTCGTCGGCGACCACCGCGAACCCACGCCCCGCGTCGCCGGCGTGCGCTGCCTCGATGGCGGCATTCAGCGCGAGCAGGTTGGTCTGCCGCGCGATCGCGCCGATGACGTCCGCGATCTTGCCGATGCGCTGCGACTTCTCTCCCAGCTCCACCACGGCCGGCACCGCCGCGCCGGTGACTGCGCTGATCTCTGCCATCGCCTGCAGCGCCTCGCCTGCGGCGATGGTGCCGCGCCGCGTGGTGCGCTGCGCGACGTCGGCCGCGTTGCGGGCCTGCTCGGCGTGACCGGCCACCGCCATGGCGCGGCTGGCGACGCGACTGGACGCGTCGGACGCGATGTTGACGCCGCGCGTCTGCGCAGCAGCGGCGTCCGCGATCGCGCCCGCGGCGCCCGAGACCTCCTGCGTGGATGCCGTCATCTCCTGCGCGCTCGCCGCGAGCTCCTCGGCCGTGGCCGCCACGTCCGCGGCGCTGGTGTCGAGTTCCGCGACGAGTGCACGGAGGCCGTGCGTCATCTCGCGGAAGGAATCGGCGAGCTGTCCCACTTCGTCGTCCGACTCGAAGGTCAGCTCGTGGCGCAGCTGCCCCTGCGCGACACGCTCTGTCTGTTGTGAGAGCTCGAACATGCCGCGCGAGAACCGGCCGGCGCCCCAGAACGCGATGGCCACGGCCAGCACGAGCGCGATGGCGGAGTAGGACGCCACCTCGATGCCGATGCGGTTGGCCTGGGCCGTGGGCAGCTCGCCCGCGAGCTCGCCGAACATCGGGAGCACGACGATGGCGAGCGTGAGCAGGACGGCGCCGCCAGCGATGGCTGCCATCTTGAGCCGTACGGGGAACCGCGGACCTTCGCGCAGGGGAGGGTGGGTCGGGAGGAGGGACGAAACGTTCGGCGACGCCGCCGCGAACCGTGTGTCCCGAAGTTACGGGGCGAGATCGCCCACGGACAAGCGGCGGCTGCGCTTGCCGGGGTAGTCGACCGGAATACCTTTCGGCTTCCCAATGACGGAGGAGTCATGGCGCAGGGTGGCGGGGTGGAAGGGCTCATGGTGGGGGTCTCCGGCATTCGGGGCCGTGTCGGTGCGGCGCTGACGCCGGAGGTGGTCGCGCGCTACGCGGCCGCGTTCGGCGCATGGTCCATCGCGCATCATGCGTCGAACGCCATCATCGTGGGGCGGGACAGCCGCGTCTCGGGCCCGATGTTCCATCGCATCGTCGTGGGGACCCTGCAGCTGGTGGGCTGCGACGTGATCGACATCGGGCTCACGACGACGCCCGGCTGTCAGCTGGCGGTGGAGTACCATCACGCCGCGGGGGGCCTCATGCTGTCGGCCAGCCACAACCCCATCGAGTGGAACGCGCTCAAGTGCATCGGGTCCAGCGGGTTATTCCTCGAGGCGTCGGAAGGCACGGCGATGCGCGCGCTGGTGGACACCGGTATCCCGTACGCGACGTGGGACAGGATCGGCAGCATCACGGTGGACGAGGGCGTGGCCGCGCGGCACATCGCGTCGGTGCTGGCCATCCCGTACGTGAACGCCGCCGCCATCCGCGCGCGCCACTTCAAGGTGGCGCTCGACTGCGTGCGCGGCGCGGGGGCGACGATCATGCCCGCGCTCCTGGAGCAGCTGGGTTGTGAAGTGGTGGGCATGAACATGGAGCCCGACGGACGGTTTCCGCGCGAGCCGGAGCCCATTCCCGCCAATCTTCGCGACTTCGAGCGGTTCGTCGCCGAATCGGGCGCCGATATCGGCTTCGCCGTGGATCCCGACGTCGACCGGCTGGCGCTGGTGAGCGACGAGGGACGCGCCGTGGGCGAGGATTACACGCTCGCGCTCGCTGCGCGGCTCGTGCTGCGGCACCGCAAGGGACCCATTGTCACGAACCTTTCCACGAGCCTCCTGATTGACGACGTAGCGCGGGAAGCGGGCGTGGAGGCCGTGCGGGCGCCCGTGGGCGAGGTGAACGTGGCCGTGCGCATGCGGGACCTCGGCGCACCCATCGGCGGTGAGGGTAATGGCGGGGTGATCCTGCCCGAGGTGCACCTGGGGCGCGATGCGCCGATCGGCGCGGCCCTGCTCCTGCAACTGCTGGTGGAGGAAGGGCGGCCGCTGAGCGCCATCGTGGCGAGCCTGCCGCGGTACGTGATCGTGAAGGACAAGCTCGACCGGCCGAACGCCAGCCTGGATACGGTGTATGCCGCCCTGCGAGCGACGTTTGCGGACGCGGTGGTGGACACGCAGGACGGGCTTCGGCTCTCGTGGCCGGACCGGTGGGTGCACGTGCGGCCGTCGGGCACGGAGCCGATCGTGCGGGTGATTGCCGAGGGACCCAGCGAGGAGGCGGCGCGGGAGCTGGTGCGGCGGTCGCGCGAGCCGCTCGACGCCCTGGGGCGCTGAGCGACGCGGGACCGGATCTTCCAAAAAGGACAGCCAATCATGTGCGGAATTGTCGGCTATGTGGGTTCGAGGAACGCGACGTCACTCCTGGTGGATGGACTGAAGCGCCTGGAGTATCGCGGATACGATTCGGCCGGGGTGTCCCTGATGAACGGGAACGGCGTGGAGACGCGCAAGGCCAAGGGCAAGATCGCCATGCTCGAATCCGCGATCGAGAAGAATCCGGTGAAGGGCAACGTGGGCATCGCGCACACCCGCTGGGCGACCCACGGCGCGCCGAACGAGTGCAACGCGCACCCGCACCACGACTGCACCGGCACCATCTCCGTCGTGCACAACGGGATCATCGAGAACTACGGCCCGCTGCGCGCGATGCTGCAGAAGACGGGACACACCTTCGTGTCGGAGACGGACACGGAAGTGCTGGCGCACCTCATCGAGGCGGCGTTCGACGGCAACCTCGAGGAGGCCGTCACCGACGCGCTGGCCCTCGTGGAAGGCACGTATGGCATCGCGGTGATCTCGGCGAACGATCCCGAGAAGCTCGTGGCGGCGCGCAAGGGCAGCCCGCTGCTCATCGGGCTGGGCGAGGGCGAGAACTACATCGCGAGCGACGTCGCGGCCATCCTGCAGCACACGCGGCAGGTGGTGTACCTCGACGACGGCGAGATGGCGGTACTCACGAAGGATGGCTACCGCGTGACCGACCTCAATGCGAAGACGGTGAAGAAGCGCGTGAACCGCATCGACTGGGACCTCGACCAGATCGAGAAGGGCGGCTTCGATCACTTCATGCTGAAGGAGATCATGGAGCAGCCGCAGACCGTGCAGAACACGATGCGCGGCCGCTCGGTGGACGATGACGGCTTCTCGAAGCTGGGCGGCCTGAACCTCAGCAAGGAGGAGCTCCAGCACTTCGACCACATCATCATCACGGCGTGCGGCACGAGCTGGCACAGCGCGCTGATCGGCAAGATGATGATCGAGGAGCACGCGCGCATCCGCTGCGAGGTGGAGTACGCGTCGGAGTTCCGGTACAGCAATCCCATCGTCACGGACCGCACGCTCTGCATCGTGATCTCGCAGTCCGGTGAGACGGCCGACACGCTGGCGGCCATGCGCGAGGCGAAGCGCCGCGGCGCCAAGACGCTGGGTCTGGTGAACCAGGTGGGCTCGACGATCGCGCGCGAGGACGACGGCGGCATCTACCTGCACGCCGGACCGGAAATCGGTGTCGCCTCGACGAAGGCGTTCACGAGCCAGGTGGTGGCCCTCGCACTGCTCACGCTCAAGCTGGCGCGCCTGCGCACGATGTCGGTGGTGCAGGGCCGGCAGATCACGCAGGCGCTCGAGAAGCTGCCCGAGCAGATCCAGTCGATCCTCGACCGCGCGAAGGAGATCGAGACGATCGCCGAGGCGTTCGTGGACGCGAAGAATTTCCTGTACCTCGGCCGCGGCTACAACTTCCCCGTGGCGCTCGAGGGCGCACTGAAGCTGAAGGAGATCAGCTACATCCACGCCGAGGGGTATCCGGCGGCGGAGATGAAGCACGGGCCGATCGCGCTGATCGACGCGGAGATGCCGGTGGTCTTCATTGCGCCGCACGATTCCGTGTTCGACAAGGTCGTGTCGAACGTGCAGGAAGTGAAGGCGCGCGGCGGCCGGGTGATCGCGATCACCAGTCGCGACGAGCCGGCGCTCGCCGGGATCATCGACTACGAGTTCCGCGTGCCGGAAACCATGGACATGCTCAACCCGGTGCTGTCGGCCATTCCGCTCCAGCTGCTCGCGTACTACATCGCGGCGAAGCGCGGCCTGAATGTGGACCAGCCGCGCAACCTGGCCAAGTCGGTCACGGTCGAGTAGCGCGTCCCCTCGGCGCCATCGTTCGTGATGGCGCCGAGCGGTGCATGGCGGCGGCGCGGCACGCGTGATTGGCGTGTGCGCCGCCGCGCGCGCGCGCGGGGGGCCAACGGCGCGCCCGGCTCCCGGCCTTCGCGCCTCCGGCCCCGACGTTGCGGCGGACCCCTCGCCGCCCGCCCGGCCGACGCTCATCTTCCGCGCACGGCATCGCGCACGCGTCCTTCAAGCGCCCACCATGGCCACCTCCGCACTCCGCCCACGCTCGGCGACCGAGATCGTCGATGCCTCGTTCCAGATCCTGCGCGCCCACTACGCGCAGTTCGTCATGTGCTCGGCCCTGGCCTACCTGCCGTGGCTCGTGCTCGAGCTGCTCTTCCTCAGCGATCCCCTCCGCTGGGCTGATGCCGGCATCTGGGTGGGCGTGCTGGCCGGCATCGGCATCTGGACCACCTTCGCGCTCATGAGCTCCGTGATCCTCACGTGCGCATCGCAGGCCTACCTGGGCGACGCGGTGGACGTGGCGAGCGCCGTGCGGCGCGCGATTCGTCGCCTTCCGCGCGTGATGGTCACCGCCGTGCTGCGTTACCTGCTGATGATGGTGGGGCTGCTGTTCTTCCTCGTTGGCGCGCTCTACGTGGCGGCGCGGCTCTTTGCACTCACGGCCGCCATCATCCTCGAGGACGCCAGCGTGGGACAGGCCTTCGCGCGTTCCAGCGCGCTGGCGAACGGGCGCAAGTGGCACATCCTGAACACGCTGGGCCTGGTGGCCATCATCTACTGGGTCATCGCCGCCGGCATCAGCCTCCTCTCCCTCTCGGCGGGCAGCTTCATCGTGCAGGCGATGGCGGGCGCCTTCTACACGATTCTCGCGTACCCGGTCATCGCGATCACCGAGTGCCTGCTGTACTACGACGCGCGCATCCAGGCCGAGGGGCTGGATATCGAGATGATGGCGGCGGAGCTGGATCCGTCGTCATCAGCAGGCACGGTGACCCGCTGAGCATCGGCATGCTGTCGCTGCAGGCGGTGGAGCGGACGTGGCCGGCCGGCGCCGTGCACGACTCGGTGCGCGCCGTGCTGCGCGACCCGGCGTTCAATCGCTCGCTGCGCACCTCGCTCTTCGACCGCCTCCTGCTGCAGATCCTGCACTGGCTGGAGTCGCTGCGCCTGCTGCTGCGCGGCCTGCCGTCCACGAGGAGCCTCGCGCTCGGCATCGTGGCCCTGCTGGTCCTGTTCGTGGCGCTGCGCGTCGTGCTGTCCGCGCGGGCGCGCGACTCGCAGCGCGAGGTCGGGCGTCACCGACGCGCCGCGTCCTCCACGGACGACCCGTGGCTGGATGCCGACCGCTGCATCGAGGCGGGGCGCTACGAGGACGCGGCGCACGCGCTCTACCGCGGCGTCGTCCTGACGCTCAGCCGGCAGGAACGACTGCGCCTCGATCCCGCCAGGACGAGCGGCGATTACGCGCGCGAGCTGCGCCGACGGGGCGCTGCCTCGCTTGCACCCTTCCGCGCCTTCACGCGGCGGTTCGACATGGTGGTCTACGGTCACGGCCGCGCGGAGGCGCAATCGCTTGCGGAACTGCGCGCGTTGGCGGAGCCGTTCCGGACGCGGGCGCGCGCGGCATGACGGGCACCGTCGTGTCAGGACGCGAGTGGTGGACGCGGCCGTCGGTCGTGCTGCCGTTCGTGGCGGCGGTCGCGTTCATCGTCGCGCTCCTCTCGCCGCAGGCATCCAGCGGCCGGTTCGGCGACGCGCGGCTGTCGTCGCACTCGAGCGGGTCACTCGGCGCACGCGTGCTCCACGACCTGGCCCTGCGGCTCGGCTGGAAGGTGATCCGCCAGGATGCCGTCACCGCACCGCGCGAGGCCGACGGCGTGACGATTCACGCCCTGCTCGCACCCGTCGTTCCCGTGACACCTGACGAGGCGCATCGATATCTCGAGGCGGTGCGCGCCGGTGACGGGCTGCTTTTCGTGCTCGCTGGCCGCACGCCGCTGGCCGACTCACTCGGCGTGCGGGTCTTTCCGCGCGGCGGGCTGCTGCCGGTGGGCACCACCGCCGACATGCAGTGCGGGCGACGCTTCGAGATCCCTCCCTCCATCTGGCCTGATGGGCGCGTGCACCTTTATGGCCTGCGCTGGATGCGCGGCGCACCGACCGACCGCGTGACGTTCGCGACGCTCGGGCCCGACGAGGGCGGACTCCCGCCGGGGGATGCGGCGGTGGGTTTTCCTTACGGGCGGGGCAGGGTGGTGGTCGTCGCCGATCCCGACCTCCTGCGCAACGATGTGCTGCGCTATTGCCGCTGGGGAACGGACGTGATTGCGGTCCGGATGCTCGAGTGGCTGCGGGCCGGCGGCGAGACGCCGCGCGTCACGCTCGCCTTCGACGAATACCACCAGGGCTACAGCGCGCGCAGCAGCGCGCTCGGCGTCACGGCCGGCTTTCTCGTCGGTCATCCGCTGGGACGCGCGATCCTCGTCTGCGTGCTGGCGGCCCTCGTGCTGCTGCTCGCCGAGGCGCCGCGACCCATCGTGCCCGCCGACGTGCAGCGCGTGGAGCGTCGCGATCCGCTCGAGCAGGTGGACGCCCTCGCGCACGCCTACGAGCAGGTGCGCGCGACGCGCACGGCGACGGCACTCCTGCTGCGCGGCCTGCGCTGGCGCGTGGAGCGGGGCGGCGCCGTCGCCCGCGCCCGCACCGACGACGAGTTCCTCGACGCAGCCACATCGCGCGCGCCCGCGCTCGCAGCCGACGCCGGCGTCGTACGTCGCGCGTTGAACGACGCGCTGCCCGATCGCGACCTTCCGGCGGTGGGCGCGGCCCTGCGCCACATCGAAGACACCCTCACGACGAGCCCGACATGAGCACCAGCAGCACGCCCGCACAGGGCGCCGACCTTCTCGATCGCGTCCGGCAGGCGGTGGCGACGCGCGTCGTCGGGCAGGAGTCCGCTGTCGCCGATACCCTCGTCGCATTCCTGGCGCGCGGTCACGTCCTCATCGAGGGAGTGCCGGGCACGGCGAAGACACTGCTGGTGCGCTCGCTCGCCGCAGCGCTGGGCCTTCGCTTCGCGCGCATCCAGTTCACGCCGGACCTCATGCCATCGGACGTCACGGGCGTGAACGTGCTGCGCGACCCGGCGAAGGGGTTCGAGTTCCAGCCCGGTCCCATCTTCACCGACCTGCTCCTGGGCGACGAGATCAACCGGGCACCCGCGAAGACGCAGGCCGCGCTGCTGGAAGCCATGGCGGAGCGCCAGGTCACCGTGGACGGCGTCTCGCGCGCGCTCGGCGACACGTTCACGGTGTTCGCCACGCAGAATCCCGTGGAGCACGAGGGGACGTATCCGCTGCCCGAGGCGCAGCTCGACCGCTTCCTCATCAAGGCCGTGATGCCGTATCCATCGCGCGAAGCGGAGCTCGAGTTGCTCGCGCGGTATGAACGCGGGTTCGACGCGGAGCGTCTGGACGACGCGAAGCTGCCCGGTGCGCTGCACGCGTCCGAGGTGGTGGCGCTACGCGCGCTCGTGGACGGCGTGCGCGTCGCGGAGGACGTGCGTGCCTACATCGCCGACATCACGCGGACCACACGCGAGGAGCGCATGCTCGCGCTGGGCGCCTCGCCGCGCGCGACGGTGGCGCTCTTCCGCGCGGCACGCGCGATGGCCGTGCTCGAGGGACGCGACTTCGTCACCCCCGACGACGTGAAGGGCATCGCGCCCGCCGTGCTGCGACACCGCATCGCGCTGTCGCCGGAGCTGGAGGTGGAGGGCCGCACGGCGGACGACGTGCTCGTGGCGCTCCTCGACCGCGTGCGCGTGCCCGGATGACCACCGCCGGCTGGCGTCACGGCGCGATGGATGTGCTGCGCGCCAGCGTGGGGTTCGTGCCCACGCGACGGCTCGCGCTCGCCGTGGCACTCGCCGCACCATTCTGGCTGCTGGGCGTGTGGAGCGGGGGCACGGTGCTCGCCGCACTGCTGCTGACAGGCGTGCTCGTCGCGTTGGTCGTGGATGTCGCACTCCTCCCCGCGCACGCGGACCTCGACGTGCAGCGCCAGTTCGAGGACACGGTTGGTGTCGGCGACCGGGCGGGGGGACGCTACGTCATCGCGTCCTCGTGGGGTCGAGCGCTCTTCGTCACGCTCTTCGATGCGCTGCCGGCGCGTCACCTCACTGGTGCGATACCGTTCAACGAGGCGCACCTCGCCGCTGGTGGGACGATCGAGCTGCCGTTCGAGGTGACGGGTGCGGACCGTGGTGCCGCGCCGCTCGGCATGATCGCCGTGCGCGTGCGGACGCCGCTGGGACTCGCGGCACGCACCTTCCGTTACGGGTCCGACGACCAGGTGCTCGTCGCGCCGTCGCTCGCCGGCATCAAGCGGTTTCGCTGGCTCGCCGTGCACCACCGGCTGGCCACGGCAGGCGTGCGCGACACGCGCCGGCGCGGCGAGGGACGCAGCTTCGCGCGGCTGCGCGACTACGTGGCCGGCGACGACCCCCGCTACATCGACTGGAAGGCCACGGCGCGCCGCGGCCATCCCATCACGCGCGAGTTCACGGTGGAGCTGGCGCAGACGGTGTTCGTGCTGGTGGACGCGGGACGCACGATGACGCAGCTGGCCGGCCGCTACCCGCGATTCGAGTACGCGCTGTCCGCCACGCTGCTGCTCGCGGACGTGGCGCTCACCGCCGGCGATCGCGTGGGGGCGCTCGTGTTCGACGACCGCGTGCGGGCACTCGTGCCGGCGCAGCGCGGCGCGCGGGCGCTGCATGCGCTGCGCACGGCGCTCGTGCCCGCGCAGCCCACCATGGCGGAACCCGATTATGCGACGGCGTTCCGCACGCTGGCCGAACGACAGCGCAAGCGGTCGCTCGTGGTGCTCGTGACGGACGTGATCGATGCGCGCGCGGCGCGCGCCCTGCTCGCCCAGCTCGCGCGCGGCGCGTCGCGGCACCTCGTGGTGGTGGTGGCGCTCCGCAACGACGCGCTTCGCCTGGCGGCGGTCGCGCCGTCCGCCGGCGCTGTGTCCCTCTACACGCGCGCCGCGGCGGAGGAGTTGATTGCCGAGCGTCTCACGGCCCTCCAGCGCATGCGTGATGCGGGTGTGGTGGTGCTGGACGTCCCGCCTGATGCGATGGCCGCGGCCGTGGTGAACCAGTACCTCGAGCTCAAGACGCGCGGCGCACTCTAGCTCTATGCCGGCTGGGCTGGCGTGGCCAGTGCGAGGGCCGCCGGCTCCTGCTCGTCCATCGCGGCGATGGGTTCGCGCCGACGCCGTCCGCCCGACAGGTACACCACCATCCACACGAGCGTCACGCCGCTCACGGCCAGCTTGCCTTCGAGCGGCCACCACGGAATCGGCGACACGAACCCTTCCAGCGTGCCGGCGATCACGAGCAGGAACGTGGACGCGGCGATGAGCCGGATCGCGCGTCGGCCATTCTCCACGAGCGCACGCGACCGCGGTCGCGCGCCGGGGATGAGCAGGCCCGCGGCCACGAGGAACGCTCCGCCGCCGGCGATGCAGATGGCCGACAGCTCGAGCACGCCGTGCGGCGCGACGAACGCGAGCAGCAGGCGCGCGATGCCCTTGCTGGCGTACAGGCCGAAGACGCTGCCGATGGAGATGCCGTTCGTCACGAGCATGAGGACGCTCAGCAGGCCCGCGGTAATGCCGCCCGCAAATACCGCGAAGGTCACCTGCACGTTGTTCGTGACGATGCTGCTCGCCATCACGGGCCGGAGGAGTTGCGGATCGTCGATGTAGCCTTCGTCGGTGCGCGCGCGACGCACGCCGTCATCCGCACGCTGGAGCATGCCGGGCGGCAGTAGCCGCTCGGCCAACGCTGGCGAGCGCGCCACGCCCACGCCCGCGATCACGGCGGGCCCGAAGAGCAGGAGGGCGGCGAGCCCGATGGGGGCCGCGCTGCGGCGCACCTCGCGCGGGACGTCGGTGAAGAGGTAGTGCACCGCGCCGCGCAGCCCCATGCCGCGGTCGCGATAGAGCACGTTGTGCGCGCCCGCCACGAGGCGGCCGAGGTAGAACATCTCGTCGAGGGACTGGCCGGCGGACGCGGTGCGCAGGCGCGCGAGGTCCGACGAAAGCGCACGGTAGTCCGATGCGAAGTCGCGCACGCGTGCCTCACCGAGCGACGCGAGGCCGTTCTTCTGCACCAGCGCGAGCGTGGCGGCGAAGGCGGTCCATCGCGTCATGCCCGCGGCCACCAGCGCACGCCGCTCGCGGCCGGCGCCGGTCTCGTCGCGCGACGACACGCCGCGCGTGCGCGCCTGCTGCTCGCGCTCGTGCAGCTCGAGCAGGCGCGGTGCGGCGGGACGACCGTCGTCCGTGAGGGCGGCGGAGAATCGCGTCGCCAGCTGTTCCGTGAGCGCCGCGCGGCGCAGCGGATCGAAGGTGTTCCAGCGCGCGACGAACCGCGTGAGCACCGCGAACTCCGCCTCGCTGAGCGCGGTCCGGAGCGGCGCGACGGTCTCGACGCGTCCACGCGGCTCGCGCCCGCGCGAGGCGACGGGCCGTACGTCCTCGCGCACGACGATCGTGCCCGCCACGAGGTCGCCGAGTCGCCGGCCGCGTTTCGTGAAGAAGAGGCTCGTGAGCCCGACGAGGTACAGCACGCCGGGCTGCATGTCGATCACGCGCACGAGGTTGCGCACGGCCGACACGCCGAACGTGACGGCATAGCCGCCCTCGCGGACAACGCGCAGCCGGTGGATCCGCTTGCCAGGCGTCTGCCCGTCCATGAGCCCCTCGAACAGCACGTAATAGCCCCACAGCACCACGAACTGCGCGAGGATGAGGAGTGCGAAGCCCCAGCTGCCCGACTGGTCGGATGCGAGCGAGATGGGCCGGCCGAGCATGAGGACGACCACCGCCACGGCGAACAGCGTGGCGATGCAGATGACGAGGTCCGTGAGGCCGGCGAGCACGCGTGAGCCAACCCCGGCGAGCGAGTACGTCAGGACGACGAGCTCAGGGGTTTCGACGTCGACGGTCTGCTCGAACGGACGTGCGGTCATGTAGCCGGGAAGGAGACGCTGCAAGCTCGCGCCCGGCCTGCTCGCGAACAAGCAGGCGAGTATCTTTGGCCGATGCGTGTCCTCCTCCAGCGCGTCTCGCGCGCCGAAGTCCGCGTCTCCGGCCGGGTGACGGGCCGCATCGGCCGCGGCTACCTGTTGCTTGTCGGGCTGACCGCCAGTGACACCGAGGAGGTGCTGGCGTGGATGGCGGACAAGGTCGTTGGCCTTCGCCTCTTCGCCGATGCGGACGACAAGATGAACCTCGCATTGGCGGACGTCGCAGGCGCGCTGCTGGTGGTCTCGCAGTTCACGCTCTATGGCGACGCGGCGAAGGGACGCCGGCCCAGCTTCATCGATGCCGCGCGGCCCGAGGTGGCCATTCCCCTGTACGAGCGGTTCCTCGCGCTCCTGCGCGCGCGCGGCGTGGCCGTGGAGACCGGCGAGTTCGGCGCGATGATGGACGTGGAGCTCGTCAACGACGGACCCGTGACCCTGTGGCTGGAGAAATGATCCCATTGCACGTCGTGCTCGCCTCGCAGTCGCCGCGGCGTCGCGAGCTGCTCACGCTGGTCGGCATCCCGCACACCGTGCGTCCGGCGGACATCGACGAAGCCTACCGCGCCGGCGAACTGCCGCGCGCCCACTGCGAGCGGCTCGCGCGCGAGAAGGCGGACGCGGTGGCGAGCGCCGAGCCGGACGCACTCGTGATCGGCAGCGACACGATCGTCGTCGTGGACGGCGACGTGCTCGGCAAGCCGCGCGACGAGGCCGAGGCGGCCGCCATGCTGGCGCGCCTGTCGGGCCGCTCCCACACCGTCATGACCGCCGTCGCTGTCCGCTGGCGCGACAACGAACAGTCGGCCGTCGAGGAAGTGGGCGTCACGTTCCATCCGCTCACGGCAGGCGAGATCGCGGCCTACATCGCCACGCGCGAGCCGATGGACAAGGCGGGCGCGTACGGCATCCAGGGCTTCGGCGCCACGATCGTCGAGCGCGTGGACGGCGACTACTTCGCCGTGATGGGACTGCCGCTGCAGCGCATGGTGCGCCTCATGGCGGACATCGGCGTGCGTTACCGCTTCGGCGCGCTCACCGCGGACGCGTAGGTGGCGCGCCAGTACTCGACCTTGTCGAGCACGTCGCGCACGACGATACGCGCCATGCGACCCGGCCGGTTTTCCATCGAGAGAGGATAGTCCTCGCCCGGATCGCCGTACGCATCGATGAGCAGGTCGTGGAACCGGCGGTATGGGCCCACGCGCTTGGGATTGGTATAGCCCATGAGCGAGACGACGGGGCGATCCAGCGCGACGGTCATGTGCAGCGGTCCCGTGTCCGGCGAGAGCACGAGGGCCGCACCGTCGAGGATGCCCACGAGGTTGCGGAGCCCGCTGCCGAGCGCGGACACCACGCGCACCTTCGTCTTGTCGAGGATCACGCGCTCCGCCGATAGCTCGCGTTCTGAACGTCCACCGACGAGCACGGGCTGGAGTCCGAAGTCGTGCCAGAGCGCGTTCGTCACCTCCGCCCACCGCTCCGGCATCCAGTCCTTTTCCGGCTTGCTCGTGCCGACGACGATGGGCGCGATGGGCCGGTCGAAGCGCGCGAGGAACTCACGCTGCCACGCACGCTCGTGCTCCCATGGGCCGAGGTCCCATGTCACGGGCTCGTGCGGGATGTGGAGCGCCTCGAGGAACTCGAAGTACTGGTCCTGCACGTGCTGGCCGGGACGGGCTGGCAGCTGGTCGGTGGTGAAGAGCCAGTTGAGGTCGCGCGCGCGTGTGCGGTCGAAGCCCAGCTTCACCGGCGCGTGCGTGAACGACGTCACGATGCCGGCCTTGAAGTACACCTGCAGCGCGAGCACGACGTCGAACCGCTTCTGGGCGAGGGCGCGGCGCACGGCGGGGTAGGCGCGCCAGCCACGCGAGCGATCGAACTCGATGATCTCGTCCACGGCCCAGTGTGCGCGCACGAGCGACGCGGCCCCCGGCTGGAGCACCCACGTCACGCGCGTGCCGGGCGAGTGACGCTTGAGCGCGGTGAGCAGCGGCAGCACGTGCACCGCATCGCCCACCGCGGACATCATGACGATGCCAACCTCGCGGAGTGGTCCCTTGAGCATCGAGGAAAAATAAGCGGCGCGCCGCCGACGCGAGCGTCCGCTCAGGGCGCCGGGACTGCTGGCGCGTCCATCGGCCGGCGGTACGCCGCCAGGGCGGTGCCGCTGATGCGCACGAGCGGCAGCCGCTTCGCGATCTCGTTCACCGCGCGATAGACACCCTTCGAGTGGCCCGGACCCGCGTAGTCGTGCCAGAGCACCACGCCGCCCGGCCGCACCAGGTCGAGCGCCTTCGCGCTGTCGCTCATCACGTACGAGTAGGCGTGCGATCCGTCGATGAACACAACGTCGCAGCTGCCGGCCCATGGCGAGACGTCGAGCGCCTTGCTGTCGCCGTAGAGCTGCTGGACCTTGTACGCGACGTCACTGCCCGTGTAGAGGAACGAGGTGTGGGATGACTCACGCAGGGCAAACTCCACGTCGCGCGGGTCGTCGGCCGTGTCAACCTGGTGCGCGTTGAGGTTGTCCGGGGCGAGCGTGATCGTCACGATGCGCGCGCCGGCGGGCGCATTGCGGGCCCAGAGGTAGGCCGTCTTGCCGGTGCACGTGCCGAACTCGAACAGGCACTGCGCCTGCTTCGCCAGCACGGCGAGGATCCACGCCTCGGCGTCGGTCGTGCCGCCGTCCACCACGTACGGGCCGCGACCCACGAACGCCACTTCCGTGGCGCGCGACGGGCCGAGCCGATCCGGCCGGAACACCGGGTCCAGCAGTTCCGGCAGCACCGCCATGACCGGCCACTTTCCAGTGAACGTGTGCCGCTTCCGCCGTTCGCGCTCCCGCAGCAGCGCGATGGTGAGTGCGACCACTCCTACCGCGAGCGCCAGGCAGGCGAATCCCAGCAGCTGCACCAAATGGAGCTCCGGAGACCGGTGGGCGACGGACGTCTGCCCCAGTCTCCACTAACGGGCTTGGCTTGGCAAGGGTACGCCTGTCTCCCTGAGCGAAGCGCCTGTCATCCTGAGCAAAGCGAAGGATCTGGTTGTCCAGCCGGCCGAGAAGCAGATCCTTCGCTGCGC
This sequence comes from Gemmatimonadales bacterium, assembly GCA_038236775.1. GTDB lineage: Bacteria > Gemmatimonadota > Gemmatimonadetes > Gemmatimonadales > Gemmatimonadaceae > AG11. The sequence goes on along the minus strand of JBBRZK010000009.1, from coordinate 75,970 downwards.
TCAGGATGACAACCTCTCGCCCTCTCGCCCTTTCGATCTGTCATCCTGAGCGCAGCGAAGGATCTGCTTGTTTGCCGTTGACCGCCGTAATCGCTCCAGGAACTCAGTCGCCCGATGCCAGCGCGAGGGGCACAAAGACCCGTTCGTCGAGCTCCGCGCCGCGCTCGTCTCGCCACTTTCTCGCCGAGCGGAGGAGGCGTGCGACGTTTGCGCGGTGAACGGCGCGAGGATCCGCGTGATCGAACGCGACGCGATCCACGTCGAGCACCCACGCCTCGAGCCCCTGTACCGCCGGCGCGAGCAGGATGTTCTTCACGTTCAGGTCGTGGTGCCGGGCGCCAGCCGCGGCCAGCGCCTGCACGAGTACGACGGTCGCGCGCCACGCGTCGGCCCGGCGTGTGGCGTCCTCGCCGTGCTGCATGTACGTCGCCAGGTCGCGTCCGTCACTGACTCTGGCAATCACCACATCGGCGTGGCGCAACACGCCGTGCACGCGCTCGATGCCGTACATCAGCACGGCGGGAGTCCGCACGTGCGCCGCGCGCAGCCGGAGCGACATCGCCAGCTCGTACGGCGCGCGCGTGGGCGGCAGGAAGAGGTCGCGCGTGAGTGCGGCGAACAGGCCACCGTGACGATTGCGGCGCACCACCGCGCGTCGGCCCGACTGCGGCAACGCGATGGAGTACACGACGCCTCGGCCCTGCATGGGATGAGCGCCGAGGTCGCGCGCCGCGGCCTCGTAGAGCGACCCCTCTTCGAGGAGTGCGCGCGCATCGTCAGCGAGCGCCTCCAGCACCACGACTGCGCACCGGCCAGCCGTGACGCGCACGTAGCCGGCCGGAAGCGCGTTGGCGGTCATCCGCTCCGGACGCGGTAGACCTTCACCGGCTGGCTCTTGTTCTTGAGCTCCATCGGCGGACACTCGTCGAGCGGCGGCGGTGAGGACAGCGCGCGCCGCATCTCGTCGGAGATGAGGATCTCCGCGGCGCCGGCCTTGCCGCACAGGCGGCTCGCGGTGTTCACCGTGTCGCCGATGACCGTGAACTCGAGCCGCCGCTCCGACCCGATGTTGCCGGCGAACGCCTCGCCGTAGTTCAGGCCGATGCCGATCTGCAGCGTCGGCCGGCCCTGGGCGGACCAGCCTTCGTTCAGCTTGCGGAGCTCGGCCATCATCTCGAGCGCCGCGGCCATCGCCTCGTCGGCGTCGTCCGCGCTGCCGATCGGCGCGCCCCACTGCGCCATCACCGCGTCGCCGATGAACTTGTCGAGCGTGCCACCATGGCGGAACACGCACTCCACCATCTCGGTGAAGTACTCGGTGAGCAGCGTGGCCATCGCGTCCGGGTTCATCGTCTCGGAGAGCGCGGTGAAGCCGCGGATGTCGCTGAACAGCACCGCCACGGGCCGCTTGTCGCCGCCGAGCTTCAGCGCCTCAGGCGAGCCGGCGATGCGCGCGGCCAGCTGCGGGGCGAAGTAGCGCTCGAAGTTGCTGCGCACGATGCCCTCACGGCGGATGCGCTCCGCGAACTGCGAGTTCTCGATGGCCACCGCCGCGATGCCGGCGAACGCGACGAGGAACTCGAGATCCTCGTCGCTGAAGCGGTGCGTGATGCTCGGGTTGTCCACGTACAGCACGCCCAGCACACGGTCCTCGCTGCCGATGAGCGGCGCGCAGATGGCCGAGCGCACCTGCTGCATGAGGATGGACTGGCCGCCGAAGCGCTGGTCCTCCCCCGCGTTGTCCGACAACAGCGCGACCTTCTCGGCCACCGCCTTCTTCGCGATGGACTGCGGAACGGCGCGCGGCGCGTCGCCACCACGCTTGTCGCGCGAGATCTTCGGCGTGAGTTCTCCTGCGGCATCGCAGAGCAGGATCGCCACGCGATCCACCTCGAGCGTCTGGTAGGCGTAGCCGACGATCTTGTCGAGGATCGTGTCGACGTCCACCGCGCGCGTGAGCCCCTTCGACACCTCGAGCAGCGTGGCGAGCTTCTGCTGGTTCTTGTCCCCGGTAGGCACCGTGAGCGGCATCGCGCCGATGCGCGTGAGCCCGCCGGGCGCCGTGGGCGGCGCGCCGAGTGAGGCGAGCGCGGCATTCTGGTCGCGCATGGGGATCTGCCGCACGATCGTCGCGCCGGGCGGCGAGGAAGGCGGGAGCTCGAACTCGGGGATCGGCGCGACGTACTCCATCAGGCGGAACGGCACCTTGCCAAACGCGATGAGGTCGTCCGGCGCCGCAGTGCCCTCGTCCACCTTCGCCCCGTTCACGAAGGTGCCGTTGCTCGACCCCAGGTCGCGGATCCGCACCCCGACGCCCTCGGCCACCACCTCGGCGTGCCGTCGCGAGATGGTGGGGTCGAACACGGGCAGGTCGCAGGTGGGCGCGCGTCCCACGATGAGCGGGACACCGTCCCGCAGGTCGTACGACTGCGTGCCGTCTGGGCTGATGAGTCGGAGTGCCATCGCCGTCGAATATGCGCTGTTGGAAGCGGGATGCCTAGTCGGACGCCGTTCGGCGACTCCGGGCCGTCGCCTCGCGCACCCGCCCGATGGCGGTCAGCATGGCGCGGGCCTTGTTCTCCGTTTCCGTCCACTCGCTGGCGGGCACGGAGTCCTGCACGATGCCCGCGCCGGTCTGCACCGAGGCGACGCCGTCGGCGATGACGCACGTGCGGATGGTGATCGCCATGTCCATGCGGGCGCCACCAGCGGCCAGGTAGCCGACCGCGCCCGCGTAGGCGCCGCGGCGTTCCGGCTCCAGCTCGTCGATGATCTCCATCGCGCGCACCTTGGGCGCTCCGGTCATGGTACCCGCGGGGAAGGTCGCACGAAATGCGTCGAGCGCATCGAGTCCCGGACGTAGCCGGCCCTCCACCTGGCTCACGAGGTGGAGCACGTGCGAGTACCGCTCGACGGTCATGTAGTCGGTGACCACCACGCTCCCATACTGCGCGATGCGCCCCACGTCATTCCGGCCCAGGTCCACCAGCATCACGTGCTCGGCGCGCTCCTTCTCGTCGCTGGCCAGCTCCTCCGCCATCTCCGCATCGATCTCCGGCGTGGCGCCGCGTGGCCGCGTACCCGCGATGGGGCGCACGGTCACGCGCTCGCCATCCACGCGCACGAGCAGCTCGGGCGAACTGCCCACGAGCTCCATGCCGTCGAGCACCAGGTGGTACATGTACGGCGATGGATTGAGCGCGCGAAGGGCGCGATACAGCTCGTCCGACGCGAAGTCGAACGGCACGCGGATGCGGCGCGCGAGCAGCACCTGGAAGGCGTCGCCAGCGGCGATGTACTCCTTGATGCGGTCCACGTCCGCGATGAACTTCGCGCGCTCGTACGAGGACACGCCCTCTGCGGGGGCGGCGTCCGTCCGCAGGTCGAGCGAGGGCAGCGTGATCGGCGTGCGGAGTCGCGCGATGGTGCGTTCGACCGTCGCGAGCGCAACGTCGTACGCCCGACGCAGCGCTGCGTCGCTCGTGTCATCATCAATGGCGGCGCCCACCACCACGCGGGCCTGCGCGCGCAGGTTGTCGATGATGACGAGCGCGTCGGTGAACACGAAGAGCGCGTCTGGTGCGGCGTCGCCGCGCGGCGGTGGCGCCGGAAGCCGCTCGATGAGCCGGACGACATCGTAGCTGAAGAACCCCACCGCGCCGCTCCAGAAGGCGCCGAGCTCGGGCGCGTCAACGGGCGGGCAGGCGCGCACGAGGGCATCGAGGTCCTCGAGCGGCTGCGCCGGCGTCCGCCGATTGTGCCAGCCGAGCGCCGGTGTCCAGTCCTCCACGACGCCGTCGCGCAGCCGCCATGCGGCCCGCGGCGCACTGCCCAGGAAGGTGTAGCGGGCCCACGTTTCGCCGCCGGCGGGCGCGCTCTCGAGCAGGAAGGCGAACGGCCCCTCGCGCAGCTTGGCGAACGCCGTCACAGGCGTGTCGGTGTCGAGCAGGCAGTCGCGCCACACGGGCACGAGATGCCGCGGCCGCGCTCGGCGCTGGAATTCGGCGAAGCTCATCGTGCGACCCGGCGCGCTTGTCCGGGGTGTACACGCGGGCGAACTTTCATCGATGCATCGTCTGTTCGCCGCGGCTTGCGCCGCCTGCGGTCTGTGGTTGGTGGCCCTCGCGCCGCAGCGGGCGGGAGCCCAGGAATGGAACGACGCGCGAACGCGCACCCTCGTCGAGCGCGCCACCGCCCGCCGCGCGCAGCAACTCGCGGATACGGGACTGAAGGACTACAAGGCGATAGCGCACGGCTACGTCACCTTCCTCGCCCAGGTCGGCGAGGGACTCGCCGAACCACCGAAGGTGGTGAAGGCGGACGAGCTCGTGAACGAAGTCTATTGGCGCGCGCCCAACCTGAGCAAGCAGCACATTGTGGGGCGACGCGACACGCTGCTGCTCCCCACGGACATCGCGTACCACCGCGACCACCTCGGCATCGTCCAGAACAATTTCCCCGCCATCATCCGCCTCGGCGACGGCGACGAGGTGGTGGACGTGCCGCACCCGCTGTCGGCCGATGGGCTCCTCGCGTACGACTTCGCCATCACGCCGGACTCGTTCAGCCTCAAGCTTCCGGGCCGCACCATCCGGGTGCTCGAGGTGAAGGTCCGCCCGAAGAACGACCGCGCCGCACGCATCATCGGCGCGGTGTACATCGACCCCGACGACGCGCAGGTCGTGCGCATGGCGTTCAACTTCACGCGCGCCGCGTTCCGCGACCCCGCGCTGGAAGACCTCTTCGTCATCGTGGAGAACAGCCTGGTGAACGGCCGCTTCTGGCTCCCCGCCCGGCAGGAGCTCGAGATCCGCCGCGGCGGCACGTGGCTCGACTATCCCATTCGCGGCATCATCCGCGGCCGCTGGGAGATCGGCGACTACCAGGTAAACATCGGGCTGTCGCCGCAATTCTTCAGCGGTCCCGAGATCATGATCGCCCCCAAGGCCTCGACGGACACGTTCAAGTTCTCCGGCCGCATCCTCGATTCGCTGCCCTTTGGCGTCCGCGCCGTGAGCGACGCGGAAGTGCGCAAGGTGCAGGAGGAGGCGCGCTCCCTCGTGCGTGCGCAGGCGCTGCGACGTCCGCAGACTCTCATGCTCGCGGCTGGCGGCATTTCGGACTTCATCCGCTTCGATCGCGCCGAGGGACTGGCCGTCGGGCTGGGTGCGGCGTCGCGGTTCGGCGGCGGCTTCGGCGCGCGGGCCAGCGGGCGATACGGCATCGACGACCGGCGTGGCAAGGGCGCACTCACCGTCGAGTGGCAGTCGCCCGCGTGGGGCATTCGTGCGTTCGGGATGAGCGACTATCGCGAGGCCGGCGACATCCAGGAGCGCTCGCGCATCATGAACTCGTTCGCGGCGCAGGAATTCGGGTCCGACATGAGCGACCCCTACGACGTCCGCGCCGCGGGCCTCGGTCTCGATGCGCATGCCTTCGCAGGGACGAACCTCCGTCTCGATGCGTCGCTTGAGCGCCAGCGACCGCTCACCATTCGCGCGACTCCAGCGAGCGGCACCTTCGCGCCACTCGTGCCAGCGACACCGCTTCGCGCATTGCGCGTGTCGCTTGCCGCGGAGCGGCCCACGGCGCTGTCAGTGCTCGGCACCGAGGTGCGCGCGAGTGCCGAGCTGCGCGCCACGCGCGTGTCCACCGACGATGCCGCGATGCCCATCCCGACGGCGACGGTGGGCCGCGCCTTCGCCGCTGTGTCCGTCGAGCGCCCATACGAGCACTCGCGACTCGCGTTCACCGCGGCGCTCGGCGCCGTGGGCAGTTCGGCATCAGTGCCACCGCAGGAATGGCTGTTCTTCGGCGGACCGGTGAGCGCGCCGGGCTATGGCGTGCACGAACTCGCGGCGCTCGCCGGGGCGACGACCCGTCTCGAGTGGCGCGTGCCCGTGCCGGCCCCCTCGATGAATCTCGGCCGCTTCGGCCGGATTCCCGGACAGGCCACGCTCGCGCCGTTCGTGCAGGGGACGTTCGTCCGTTCGCCCGCGGGCGCCGGCCGGGCGTCGGGCGGTTACCCGAGCGTCGGCGTGGCCATCCAGCCGTTCTTCGACCTGCTCCGCATCCAGGTCGCGCGCGGCCTGCGCAACGGCGGCTGGGGCATCAACGTGGACGTGACGCGCGACTTCTGGGGCATCCTGTAGACGGAAAGGATGCGGCGCGCACGAACGCATCGCCGAGCATGTGAGCGATCTGTAGATACATCGTTCGGCAACGTATGTGGAGGTGGATGAATGACGCGTGCATCGCGGGGGCAGGGCGTCGTGCTCGCCGTCGTTACCGTTGCGATCATGGGCAGTAGGAGCATGTCATCCACGGACATTGCGCCGGCGCCTGTGCAGCCAAGCGGCCCCGTAACTCTCGCCGATACTGGACTTGACTCGATTCGACGGACACCAACATAACCCCGGTTAGGTTCTGGGGATGGAGGTGTTCCATGGCAGCACGAAAGACGAAGGCCGTCAGGACGCGCCGGGCGTTCAGCGCGGAGTTCAAGCTCGAAGCCGTCCAGCGCGCGGAAGAGCGGCGAGCGGCAGGCGTTCCCCTCACGCAGATCGCGCGGGCGCTGGGGGTCACGGATGATCTGCTCCGCGCCTGGAAGCGGCAGGCGGGTGCGCGACACGGGGCGCGCGCGACGGATGTGTTCCCGGGGCACGGGAAGCTGCCGAGCGATGACGCGGAGGTGCGGCGGCTGGAGCGCGAGGTGCGGCGGCTCACCCAGGAGAATGCCTTCCTAAAAACCGCGGCGGCGTACTTCGCGAAGGAGTCGCGATGAGCGACAAGTACGCCGCGATTGCCGCAGAGCGTCACCGGTTCCCTGTGCGCCTGATGGGCGCCGCGCTCGGAGTGAGCGTGGGCGGGTTCTACGATGCGCAGGTGCGCCTTCGTGGCGCACCGCACCCGCGCGTGGCGCGCGATGAGCCGCTCCGCGTGGCGGTGCGGGTCGTCTTCCGGAAGTTCCGGACCCGCTATGGGGCGCCCCGCGTGCATGGGGAGTTGCGCAAGGCCGGCGTGTGCATCGCGAAGCATCGGGTCGCGCGCTTCATGCAGGAGGATCAGCTGGTGGCCCGTCCTCGGCGCCGCTTTGTCCGCACGACGGATTCGACCCACAGCGAGGCCATTGCGCCGAATCTCCTCAATCGGAACTTCACCGTGCACGCGCAGGCCGCGCTCGACCGCGTGTGGGTCAGCGACATGACCTACGTGCCGACGCGAAGCGGTTGGCTCTTCCTGGCCATCGTGCTGGACCTGGCGAGCCGGCGCATCGTGGGATGGGCGATGGGCGACACCATGGATGTCGCGCTGCCGCTGACGGCCCTGCGCATGGCGCTCGCGACGCGACAGCCCGCGGCGGGGCTGATCCATCATTCGGATCGAGGGAGTCAGTACGCCGCTGGCGCGTACCGCGCTGCGCTGGACGCCGCCGGGACCATCGCCAGCATGAGCCGGACGGGGAATTGCTGGGACAATGCCGTGGCGGAGAGCTTCTTCGCGACGCTTGAGCATGAACTCATCGAGCAGCACGACTGGGAAACGCACACCCAGGCCCGTCGGGATATCTTTGTCTTCATCGACGAGTGGTACAATCGCGAGCGGCAGCACTCGAGTCTGGGCTATGTCAGTCCCGCGCAGTACGAGCACGTTCGCTTCGCGCACTCCGCGCCAGCAGCGTGAACCACCTGTCCGTCAAATCGAGTCAAGTCCACCCCGCCGCGTGCATCAGGCGCGCGATCCGGTTCACACTCGTCGTCTGGCCGAGGGCCGCGAGTTCCACATGCACGCGCGGGCTGCCGTAGGTGCCGCGACTCCACTCGTGCACCATCGCGATGTCCAGCGTGAGCTGCATGCTCGCATTCGCCCGGGCGCTCGGGGGGCGGTTGACCCACGCGTAGTAACCGGCCTTCGATACCGCGAGCACCCGACACATCGTCGTGATGTGAAGCTCGGCGGCGTGGTCCACGATGAAGGCGAACTTCATCGCGGGCGCCTGGCAAAGAAGGCCGTCGCTTTTCCCAGGATGTCGCGTTCCTCCCGCAACACCGCATTCTCGCGGCGCAGGTGGCGGATCTCTTCATCCTGACTGGTGAGCTTCCCGTTCCCCGGGAACACGTCGGTGCCCCGGTGCGCCGCTCGGGCGGTGGCTTGGCGCGTCCATTGCCGGAGCATCTCCGGCCTGATCCCGAGCTCGCGCGCCACCTCGCTCACCGGCCGGTCGCGGCGGGCCGCGAGTCGCACGGCTTCCAGCTTGAACTCTGGGGTGAACGACCGGCGGATGCGTCTCCCACTCCGGTCAGGGTGGTGCGTCTGTTGCGTGCTTCGTTTTGCCGTCATCTGACACCTCGCCCCTGAACATAGCAGGGGTATGTTGGTGTCTACGAACTCGGGGGACCTTCAGTCGAAGGACCCGCGCTCGCTGCATAGTTGGCGACAGCAGCAGTCACGGCAATTGTCACGCCGTAATTGTGGGAGGCGTTGGTGCGTAAGCGATTGGAAGAAGCGTTGACGTGTCCGCTATCGAGTATTGTTAGAAAAGTTGGGTCTTCCGGCTTTGGAGTGGGTCTTGAAGGGCTTACGCGCTTAGGATTTTCTCAGCGCGCGGTTCGAGATCAAGCCCGCCGCAGTGAAAGGAGATCGCCAGCTTGAAGCGCTCGCGGTCCCGAAAGCCGCGCGAGGCGTATTTGATCCACTGGATCGTCGCGTTGAGTCCTTCGGTGACCGCGTTGGTGATGCGATGCGTCGGGTAGGTCAGGATATTCTCGAGATGCCAACGCAGCGTCTGTGCGAGATAGCGCGTCGGGGCGAGCCGCGAGCGCATGGCCCACCCATACCACCACGCAAAGAAGACCCGACCCTTCGCAATGGAGCGCAATTCCCACAGACGACGAATCGCTTCCTTCAGAGCCCACGCGCTTGCGTACCTGAGCGTGCTCACGCAGAGTGCCCGGAACGCGCGGCGTTGCACAGCGGTCCACTTGCCGACGCGCGTCATCAGCCAGAGGAACTTCGCCCCCGTCAGCCGCTGAGCGCCGCGTTTCTTGAGTGCCTTCTGTTCTTTCCGCCGCACCTGATTCATCGCCTCCAGCACATGCCGCATCACGTGGAAGCGATCGAAGACGATCTTGGGCCCCGCATTCGGCACGTGCGCCTGCACGGCCAGTCGATACGGCTCCCACATATCCATCGCGATGGCTTCGATCGCCGTGCGCTCGTCGAGCGTCAGGCCCGCGAAATACGCGTCCAAGCTCTCGGCCGCGCGATCGTTGGCGTCGTGGAGCACCGTCTGTTCGTCCAGATCGACGACCATCTGGAGTTGATCCGATTTCGTGGACGCCTCACTTGCCCTGGTTTCGGGGCGGAAGTGGTGCATGACAAACAAGCGAAAGGATGTGGCAGGACGGCGGACGCGGCGCGTATTCAGTGCGGAGTTCAAGGCCGAAGCCGTGCGGATGGCGGCTGAACGACGAGCCAACGGAGTACCGCTGACGCAGGTCGGCCGGGAATTGGACGTGCGACCCGACCAGCTGCGCGCGTGGACCCGCGCCGCGCGTCATGGGACCAGCGCCGGATCGGCGGTCCCTGGCGAGTCGATCGAGCAGGAGGTGCATCGACTCCGGCGCGAAAATGCGGTGTTGCGCCAAGAGCAGGCCTTCGCAAAAAAAGTGGCGGCGAGTTCAACCGGTCAATGCAATGCTCTTGGCGAGTATAGCGCCGGGAGTCTGAAAGCCAAGTGTCTTACGCGGTCGGGTGTTCAGCTTCAGCGCGATCGCATTGAGATCACGCTGGGTGTACGTCGATAGATCGGTGCCCGTCGGAAAGTACTGGCGCAAGAGTCCGTTGGTGTTCTCGTTCGTCCCGCGCTGCCACGGACTCTGGGGATCGCAGAAGTACACCGCCTCGTCCGTCGCAACCGCAAAGACATTGTGCTGTGCCATCTCGGTGCCGCGGTCCCACGTCAGCGAGGTCATGGCCCCCGCGGGCAGTTGCTGCACTTCGCGGATCAATGCCTGCACCACGGTCGACGTGTCTTTCCCCCCAAGTTGGACGAGGTGGACGAACCGCGACGTCCGTTCGACGAGGGTGGCGATATGCGTATTCTTCGCGCCCGTGAGCAGGTCACCTTCCCAATGGCCCGGGATCGCCCGATCCTCCACGGCCGGAGGACGATCGGCAATTGACACGGCGTCCACGATCTGCCCGCGCGTCTGCCCCGTCGTCGAGGCGAGCTTGCTGCGTCGCATCCGTCGGCGTACCCGCAGATGCGCAATCAACTCCCTTTTTGAGGACGCCGCGGGCCTGGATGAACAGCCTGCGATAGATCGTCACGTGCGACACGTGCATCGTCTCATCGTCGGGGAAGGCATCCTTCAGCCAGCCCGCCACCTGCTCCGGTGACCAGTCCGCCTCGAGCTTCTCTGCCACCAACGCACAGAGCGCGTCCGATTCCGCGAGGCGACACCGTTTGGGTCTCCGTGAACGAGACCACGCTTGCTCGTCGGCGTCAACGGCGCGGTACCTGAGACGACCGCCGTTGCGCGCGACTTCGCGACTGATACTTGATGGATTACGCTGCAGCGCGCGCGCGATCGCGCAGATCGAGTCATCCGTCGCCAGTTCGCGGGAAATCTCCTCGCGCTCATCAAGAGTGATCGCGCGACACGATCGCGTCCGCTCCGCCGGCACCACGCCCCCCGGAGGGCGATTCCTCCATGAATGGAGCCCGGGTGCTTTCAGAGCGCGGCCGATCTCGCTGAGAGATTCCCCAGCCTTCCATCGCTGCAAGAGCTCCTGCCGCTGTCCATCTGATGGTCCAGGTCGTCCGATTCGTGCCATGGTGTCTCTCCTCCCGAAACAGTGCAACATGTGTCGTGTTGCATCGACCGGTGGAACGCACCCAGTACGCCGCGACCGAGTACCGCGCCGAGCTGGTGACGCATGGCATGATTGCCAGCATGAGCGGGAAGGGCGACTGTTACGACAATGCGGTGGCGGAGAGCCTCTTCGCGACGCTCGAGTTCGAGCTGATCATGCAGAACGACTGGCCGACGAAGGCGGCGACGCGGCACGCGATCTTCCGGTACATCGAGGCGTGGTACAACCGGAAGCGGCGACATTCCACGTTGGGGTACGTCAGTCCCGTAGAGTACGAACAGCAGTTGTAGACGGCCGCGTAGTGTCTATCAACTCACGCGTCCACTTTTCCGGGTTGAGTCCACGGCCGCTTCGGCCGGATTCCCGGACAGGCTACGCTCGCGCCGTTCCTGCAGGCGACGGTCGAGCGCACGCCCGCCGCGAGCGCTCGCGCGTCGGGCGGCTATCCGAGCGTCGGCGTCGCCATCCAGCCGTTCTTCGACCTGTTGCGCATCCAGGTCGCGCGCGGTCTGCGCAACGGTGGTTGGGGCATCAACGTGGACGTGACGCGCGACTTCTGGGGCATCCTGTAGACGGAAAGGATGCGGCGCGCATGAACGCGATGTCGTTGGCTCGTCGGGAACTGGTAGCGTGTTCCCATGGCCGCGCCCCTTCGTACTGACATTCCCCGCGCCGACTTCACGCACGTCGATCCCCGCGCCGTTGCGCTGCTCGCCGAACGGTGGGCGAGGCGGCATGGCGTCATGCCGCTGACGGTGAATAACGGCACTCTCGTCGTCGCGACGGCGAATCCCCTCGACTGGGACGCGGAGCGCGCGGTCGCCTTCGCCACGGGGCATCGCGTGCAGTGGGCGCTCGCCACCGAGGAAGAACTCACGCTTCAGCTGGACCGCGCGTATTCGGACACACCGTCGCGCCGAGATCCTGTCGCGCCCCCGGTGCAGGTGCAGCACCTGCCGTTCGGCGCGGACAAGGGCGATGCCGGCAATGCATCGGACACAGGGGCGTCGGTCGTGCGGCTCGTGGACCAGTTGCTCGCGGAGGCCATCAGCGCCGGCGCGAGTGACCTGCACCTCGAGCCGGAAGAGCAGGGCATCGCCGTGCGGCACCGCGTGGATGGGGTCATCCGCCACGTGCGCCTGCTGTCGCGCGCCGTGGGTGCGTCGCTCGTGTCGCGCGTGAAGATTCTCTCCGGGCTCGACATCGCGGATCGCATGCGTCCGCAGGACGGCCGAGCGCGCGTCGCGGTGTTCGGCAGCGTGGTGGACCTTCGCGTGTCCACGCTTCCGGTTTCACACGGGGAGAAGATCGTCGTGCGCGTGCTCGACGGTACCGCCGGCCTCCGCACGCTCGAGTCCATCGGCTTCGCGGAGGGTGACCTGCGGCGGATCCGCACCTTGCTCGAGCAGCGCGAGGGGCTGCTGCTCGTCACGGGACCCACGGGCTCGGGCAAGACCACCACGCTCTATGCCGCACTCCGCGAGATCCAGGCGCGCGGCGTCAACGTCGTGACCGTAGAGGATCCGATCGAGTACCGCCTGCCGGGCATCGTGCAGGTGCAGGTGCACGAACGTGCGGGTCTCACCTTCGGTGCGGCGCTCCGCTCCATCGTGCGACAGGACCCGGACGTGATCCTCGTGGGCGAAATCCGCGACCGGGAGACGGCGGAGATCGCCATCCAGGCGTCGCTCACTGGGCATCTCGTGCTTTCCACGCTGCACACCAACGATGCCGTCAGCGCCGTCACGCGGCTCGTGGACCTCGGCGTCGCAGGCTACCAGATCGCCACGGCGGTAAAGGGCGTGATCGCGCAACGCCTGGTGCGCCGCATCTGCCCGGAGTGCGCAGGGCTCGGCTGCGATGCGTGCGACGGCGCGGGCTATCGCGGACGACGGGCGATCGCCGAGATCCTGCTCTCGTCGCCCGAGTTCGAGCGGCGCGTTGCCGCCGGAGCGTCCACGGACTCGCTGGCCGAGGCGGCGCGGGCGAGCGGGTGTGCGTCGCTGTGGGAGTCGGGCCTTGCACTCGTGCAGCGGGGCGAGACCACGCTCGACGAGTTGCGACGCGTGGCCGCCGAGCCGCAGGGCACGTCGCCGATCCCGCGGCGCGAGGACGACGACGGGCCTACATTGCAGGGTGGCCGGCCGCTCCGCGCCGACGCCTCGTCCTCACTCATGCTTTCGGCGCAGATGGCCACCGTCAACGTCGGCACTATCGACGTCATGCTCGTCGCGCTCGAGGACGGCGCCTGGCGCGTGCTCACGCTTCAGCGCTCGCTCACTACGCGGTGCCCGAACGCGTGGGAGACGGTACACGGGCGCATCGAGCCGGGCGAAGAGCCCGAGGACGCCGCCATCCGCGAGGTGCGCGAGGAAACAGACCTCGAAGTGCAGCGGCTCTACAACGTCACGGTGCAGCCGTTCTACCTGCACGGGAGCCACACGGTGGAGCTGGCCGTGGTGTTCGCCGCCTTCGTCGACCCGCATGCCCCCGTCACGCTCGGCGATGAACACTCGCGGTTCGAGTGGCTCGATGCAGACGCGGCTTCCCGCCGCTTCTTCTGGCCGCGCGAGCGGGCCGCACTGGCAGAGGTGCTCCACCTCTTCCACACTGGCGACGGCGGCGAAGCGGAAGACGTGCTGCGCGTGCGCTGACATCCAGCTGTTCACGATCGAGTTGCGCGACTCGACGCAATGCGTGGTGGGCACGCCTTATCGCGCGACGCAACCCTCCGATGTTCGCCGGGTAGACCCGCACGTCTCGTCGTCTCTCACCGCTGGAGCATGGCCATTCCCACCTACCGTCGCTTCTCGCCACTGCTGTTGTCGCTCGCCCTGTTCGCTTCGGGCGGCGGCGTCGCGCACGCGCAGCAGGGAAGCCAGCGCCCGCCCACCATGCAGCTGCTTACCATGCTGCAGTCGCTCCAGGTGGCGAACGTACCCGAGCTCGCACCGGCCATCAACGGCCTCCTCAGCGACACCACGTCACACATGCGCATGGCGCCTCGTCGCCGCGCCACGCATGCCGACTCGCTTCGTGCAGCGGGCATCGTGAAGTCAGCCCGTACCGCGCTCGCGCCGTACGCGGACGTCGCAGCAGCGGAGCGTGACGGATACGTGCGCTTCCTGCCCTGGCTCGACGACCAGGACATCTACCACTACAACAACCTCCAGAACGTGTTCGAGTCGCTGTCGGACTTCGACGCGACGCGACCCGCCTCGCTGCTCTACCGCAAGCGGAAGGGGAAGCTCGAACTCGTGGGCGCGATGTATGTCGCGGTCCCAGGATCCACCCCCGCCGACCTCGATGCGCGCCTCCCGCTCGGCGTTGCCCACTGGCACGAGCACGTGAACTTCTGCGGTCCGCGGCCCGACTCCGTCCGCGCCGCCGCGCGCAGGGTGGACGGGACACCGGTCGTGAAGGTGGATGGCGCCGCCGTGGCGCGGTGGCTCCGCATCACCACACCAGAGGCATGTGCCACCGCGGGCGGCGTGTTCGTACCGCGCCTCTTCGGCTGGATGGCGCACGTGTACCTGTTCGGCGGCAACGATCCGCGCACCATCTGGGGTGACGCACACGCCGACCACATGCGCATGCGCATGCACGGCACCCACTGAGAACCTTGTCATCCTGAGCGAAGCGAAGGATCTGCTTGTTGGCGGCGTGGGACTGCCCTACGTGCAGCGAAGGATCTGCTTGTCCGCCGGGTGGGCCGCCCTACGTCAGCGAAACCTTGTCATCCTGAGCGAAGCGAAGGATCTGCTTTTTGGTCGGTGGGCCGCCCTACGTCCGCGGTACCCGATGCTCGGACGTGCGAAGGATGGTGCCCGGCTCCGGGTGGTTCGGCTTCACGCGCACACTCTTCGCCGGAATACCGACGTGCACGTGGTACGGGCGCACATCCTTCGTGGCCACCGCGCTCGCGCCCACCATGCCTTCCTCGCCCACGTGCACGCCGGCAAGCACCGTCGCGTGGTACGTGATGCGGACCCCGTCCTCGAGCACCGTGAGCACGTTCGTCACGTCGAGCTGGTCCACGATGCTGTGCGTGTGGCTGTAGATGTTCGCGTAGTCGCTCACCGACACCCGGTTGCCGAGCTGGATGCCGCCGCGATCATCGAGCAGCACGTGCCGGTGGATGACGACGTCATCGCCGACTTCCATGTTGTACCCGAACGAGAACTCGACGTGCTGGAACGCCTTGAAGTTCTCGCCGCAGCGCTTGAAGATCCGCTGCGCCAGCAGTCGACGCAGCTCGACGCCGAGCGCCACGTTCTGCCCGCCGACGGCCGTGCGGTCGAACGAGTACCAGAGCCAGAGCAGCGGCTTCACGGGCTGGAACTGCACGTCGACGCAGTCGGAGTAGAACTCCGGCTCGAGCGTGATGTTGCGCGGGTCGAGTGCCGAGAGCGCCAGGCGTGTGCCGAGGGGCAGCGTGGCATCTGACACCGCAGTCTCCCAGTTGGCCGCGTACTCGGGGTAGCACAGCTCCGCGAGCGTCTCGCGACACAGGAGCGCACGGTCGGCGGCGACGTCCGCGCTGTCGCGCGACAATCGATCCGCGATCTGCTCGAGCCAGGCGTCGGCGATGTGGGCGTTGCTTCCGGGAGCGACAGTGCGCAGTGGCAGGAGTGGCATGCGCGAAATCTGGCGACTCACGTCCGCTGTGCGCCACTCCCGGGCGCGGCCGGATCGCTCGACGCGCGCGACTTGTCAGCAGCCAGCGGCGACACGTCCCCAGTGGAATCCGCATCGGCCGCCGGGGCCGCCGCCGAGTCGGCCTCGACCGGCGTCTCCGCGCCCGTGCGCCACGACGGCTGCTCGATGAGCGACATCAGCGCCGCCGCGAGGTCGTCGCGTCCCAGGTTCGTCTCCGCGCTGAACGGAATCATCTGGTCGTCCTCGAGCCTGAGTGCCACCGCGATCTCGTGCACCCGCTTCGCCACCTCGCGCGGCTTCAGCTTGTCCACCTTCGTCAGTGCGACAATCGTGGGCACCTCGATCTCCGCGAGGAAGTCGAACATCTGGAGGTCTTCCTCCGAGGGATGGTGGCGCACGTCGAGCAGCTGCACCACGCCGCGCAGCGCCGTGGACGCGCGCAGGTAGCCCTCGATGAGCGGCAGCCACTCCGCCTTGCGCGTCTTCGAGACCTTCGCGTAGCCGTAGCCTGGCAGGTCGGCGAGCACGAAGGTGTCGTTGACCTTGAAGAAGTTGATCTCGCGCGTGCGCCCCGGCGTGTTGCTCACGCGCGCGAACGCCTTGCGCCGCACCAGCCGGTTGAGCAGCGACGACTTGCCCACGTTGGAGCGTCCGGCGAACGCCACTTCCGGCAGGTCGTTGGTGGGACGCCAGCCGTCGGCCGTGGCCATCGGGCCGATGAACTCCAGCGACTTGATGACCAGCGGATCCTTCCGCGCGTCGGCGCTCAATGCGCGACCATCGTGGCAGTCTCTTCCTCGTCCCGTGCGTGCACCGGACGCGCGAGCGCGATCGCGAGCACCTCATCCATCGACCGCACCGGATGGAACTGGATGCCCGCCTTCACCTCGGCCGGCAGCTCGTCGAGGTCGCGCGCATTCTCCTGCGGCAGGATCACGTGCGTGATCCGGTTGCGCAGCGCCGCCACCGTCTTCTCCTTGAGCCCGCCGATGCCGAGCACACGCCCGCGCAGCGTGATCTCGCCCGTCATTGCGACGGCGCCGCGGAGCGGCACGCCCGTGAGCGCGCTCACGATGGCGCTCGCGATCGCGATGCCCGCGCTGGGCCCGTCCTTGGGCGTGGCGCCGGCGGGGATGTGCACGTGCAGGTCGCGCGTGCGCAGGAACTCGCGCTCGAGGCCGAGCGCGGACGCTCGCGCCCGAGCATAGCTCAGCGCCGCGCTGGCCGATTCCTTCATCACGTCACCGAGCGTGCCGGTGAGTTGCAGGCGGCCGCGGCCCGGCACCACGCTCACCTCGATCTCGAGCACGTCCCCGCCGACGCTCGTGTACGCGAGGCCGGTCGCCACGCCCACCTTGTCCTCGATCAGGTTCGCCTCGGGGTCGAAGGGCGCCACGCCGAGCATGCCGTGCAGCATCGCGCGCGTCACGGTGTCGTGGTCCGTCACGTCACCGCCCGCGTACGCCGTGCGCCGCTCGCCGCGCGCGCGCGCGAGCTTGCGCGCCAGCCGCGCGAGGCGGCGCTCCAGGTCGCGCACGCCCGCCTCGCGCGTGTAGCCGTGCACGATCGCGGGCACGACGTCCGCCTCCACGGTCACCGTCGCCGGCGCAATGCCGTGCTGCCTGAGCTGGCGCGGCAACAGGAACTGCCGCGCGATGGCGTACTTCTCCTGGTCGAGATAGCCCGCGAGCCGGATGATCTCCATGCGGTCGCGCAACGGCTCGGGAATCGTGGCGAGCGAGTTCGCCGTCGTGATGAACAGCACCTGCGAGAGGTCGTAGTCCACCTCGAGGTAGTGGTCGTTGAAGGCGCGGTTCTGCTCCGGGTCCAGCACCTCGAGCAGCGCCGCCGACGGGTCGCCCCGATAATCGTTGCCCAGCTTGTCGATCTCGTCGAGCAGGATCACCGGGTTCACCGTCTCCGCCCGCCGCATCGCCTGGATCACGCGGCCGGGCATCGCGCCGATGTACGTACGGCGATGCCCGCGAATCTCCGCCTCGTCGCGTACGCCGCCCAGCGACATGCGCACGAACTTGCGGCCCAGCGCACGCGCGATGGATCGTCCGAGCGACGTCTTGCCCACGCCCGGTGGCCCGACCAGGCAGAGAATCGGCCCGTCCAGCCGCTCCACGAGCGCCAGCACGCCGATGTAGTCGAGTACGCGTTCCTTCACGTCGTCGAGGCCGTAGTGGTCCTCGTCGAGCACCTGGCGCGCATGCGTCACGTCGAGCACGTCGTCGGTGCGCTCGGTCCACGGCAGTGCGGTGATCCACTCGAGGTACGTGCGCGCCACGCCGGATTCCGGCGACATCGACGAGAGCCGGCGCAGACGCCGCAGCTCGCGTTGCGCACGCGCCAGCACCGGCGCGGGCAGCCCCTTCGACTCGATGGCGGCGCCGAGCTCGTCGGAGTCGTCGGCGTCCTCGCCGCCCAGCTCGCGGTGAATGGCCTTGAGCTGCTCCTGCAGGTAGAACTCGCGCTGGTTCTGGAAGAGCGAGCCGCGCACGTCGTCGTCGATCTTCCGCTCGAGCTTCAGCAAGTCGATCTCGCCGGTGAGCGTCTCGCCGAGCGTGCGCAGCATGGTGGGGAAGGTGGCCGACTCCAGCAGCCCCTGGCGGCGCTCGAGACGCGTGCCGAGGTGCGCCGCGATGCCGAACGCCTGCCGCGCCGGCGAATCGGACCCCTGAATGACGGTGACCAGCTCGGCCGGCAGCCGGCGATGCACGGCGACGTACTCCTCGAACAGCGACACGGCGCGGCGCAGGTGCGCTTCCACATCCTCGTCGCCGTCGAGCACCAGCGGCGCCATCGGCTCGATCGTCGCACGAAGACAGTCGGTGCCGGGCACATACCGGGTCACGCGTGCGCGGGTGACGCCTTCCACCAGCACCTTCACCGTGCCCGTGCCCAGCCGCGAGAGCTGCCGCACGCGCGCGATCACGCCCACGCGATAGAGGTCCGCCGACGCAGGTTCCTGCGTTTCCGGATCGCGCTGCGCCACGAGGAGGACGAGGCTGTCCGTGCCGCCCGCGGCTTCGAGCGCAGCCAGGGACGCCGCACGCCCCACGAGCAGCGGCATCACCACGTACGGGAACACCACCACGTCGCGCAGCGGCAACACGGGCAGGCGGTCGGCGGTCACGAGAGTCGCGCCGTCGACGACGAAGGAAGGCATGCGGAAAGATACTGGAAAACGAAGAGGGCCGCTCGTCGCGGCCCTCTGGTCGTGCGTGGCGTAACCGGGCGGCTACGCCTCTTTCTTCCGCTTCGTTGGCGCCAGCTCCAGTAGCGGCGCGGTTCCGTTCAGCACGCTCGACTCGGTGATCTTCACCTCCACCACGTCCTCGCGCGTCGGGAGGTCGAACATCACGTCGGTGAGGAGCTCTTCGAGGATCGCGCGCAGGCCGCGCGCGCCGGTGCCGCGCTTGAGCGCCTTGCCTGCGATGGCCCGCAGCGCCGACACCTCGAAGGTGAGCTTCACCTCCTCGAGGTCGAACAGCTTCGTGTACTGCTTCGTGAGCGCGTTCTTCGGCTCCTGGAGGATGCGCACGAGCGAATCCTCGTCGAGGCCCTCGAGCGGCACCGTCACCGGCAGGCGGCCGACGAGCTCCGGGATGAGCCCGAAGCGCAGCAGGTCGTCCGGCTCCACTTCCGAGAAGGCGTTCTTCGAGAGCGCCGCCACCTTGATGGGGTCGGTCTCCGTCTTCGCAAAGCCGATCTGCCGACGGCCCGTGCGCGACTCGATGATCTTCTCCAGCCCATCGAACGCCCCGCCGCAGATGAACAGGATGTCCTTCGTGTTGATCTGGATGTACTCCTGCTGCGGGTGCTTGCGGCCGCCCTGCGGCGGCACGGAGGCCACCGTGCCCTCGAGGATCTTCAGCAGCGCCTGCTGCACGCCTTCGCCGCTGACGTCGCGCGTGATGCTCGGGTTTTCCGACTTGCGCGCAATCTTGTCAATCTCGTCGATGTAGACGATGCCGCGCTCGCACTCGGCGACGTTGAAGTCGCCGGCCTGGAGCAGGCGCACGAGGATGTTCTCGACGTCCTCACCGACGTAGCCGGCCTCGGTGAGCGTGGTGGCATCGGCGATCGTGAACGGTACGTCGAGGATGCGGGCCAGCGTCTGCGCGAGCAGCGTCTTCCCCACGCCCGTGGGGCCGATGAGCAGGATGTTCGATTTGTCCAGCTCGACGTCGTCTTCCCGCACCGACGCTGAATTGATGCGCTTGTAGTGGTTGTAGACCGCGACGGCGAGCGCCTTCTTGGCCCGCTCCTGACCGATCACGTAGCTGTCGAGCGTGTCCTTGATCTCCTGCGGCGTCGGGACCTGCGTGATCGCCTCGGCGACCTCGCGCTCCTCGTCCTCCGCGAGGATCTCGTTGCAGAGCGCGATGCACTCGTTGCAGATGTACACCGACGGTCCCGAGATGAACTTCCGGACCGAATCCTTGGACTTGCCGCAGAACGAGCAGCGGAGGTGTTTGTCGTGCGACATGGCGGGACACTCTGCGAGAGGCGCACGCCCGAAGCTGCCGGGGCGAGGAGAGATGACCAAGAGTTAACTGCGGCAATCGACCCGGTCAAGCAATGGACGACTGGCGACCCCGAAGGTTTTGGGCCGCCCGTGCCAGATGACGGTTACTTCACCCCCGCGGCCTGCGCCGCGATCACCTGCGGATCCACCAGGTCGCCGCGGTTCGAGATCACGTTGTCGATCAGGCCGTAGCCCTTCGCTTCCTCAGCCGACATGAAGAAGTCGCGGATCATGTCGCGCTCGATCTGCTCGATCGGGCGGCCGGTGTGCTTGCTGTAGATCGTGTTCAGCTGGTGGCGCAGGAAGAGGATCTCCTTCGCCTGGATCTCGATGTCCGCCGCCGTGCCCTGCGTGCCGCCCGACGGCTGGTGGATCATGATGCGCGAGTGCGGGAGCGCGCTGCGCTTGCCCTTCCGGCCAGCCGCCAGCAGGAAGGAGCCCATCGACGCCGCGAGGCCCATGCAGATGGTGTTCACCGGCGCCTTCAGGTACTGCATCGTGTCGTAGATCGCGAGGCCGGCGGATACGCTGCCGCCCGGCGAGTTGATGTACACGAAGATGTCGCGATCCGGGTTGTCCGCCTCGAGGAACAACAGCTGCGCGATGATGATGTTCGCGACGTCGTCGTTGATCGGCGTGCCGAGGAAGACGATGCGGTCCATGAGGAGCCGCGAGAAGATGTCGTACGTGCGCTCGCCCCGGCTGGAGCGCTCGATGACATAGGGCGGGTAGATCGTGGCCATGGGGTTGCTCATTGTGCGGTACCGTTGGTGACTTCGTTACGGGCGGTCAACCACTCGAACACCTTTTCTTCCGTGATGCTGCGCTCGATCTCCGGCAGGCGTCCCGCCTTCTGCAGCGACGCGTACACCTGGCTCGGGTCCGTCTTGCGTTGCTCCGCGACCGTCGCGACGCGATCGTCCACGTCCTTCTCCGTCGCCGTCAGCTGCTGCTGCTCCGCGATCGCGTCGATGAGCATGTCGCGCCGCACCTGCTTTTCGGCGACGGCCGCGAACTCCGCGCCGAACGTCTGGCGCTGGTCGTCCGGGATCTGGTACGCCTGCATGTAGGCGTCGATCATCCGCGTCACCCAGCTCGGCGGCACGTCGAACGGGTTCGCCTCGGCCACGTTGTCGAGCAGCGTCTGCCGCACGAGCGCATCCGCATCGCGCGTGGCATGCTCCTCGAGGTCGTTCTTCACCGTGGCGCGCAGCGCCGCGAGCGAGTCGAAGTCGCCCACGGCGCGCGCGAAATCGTCGTCGAGCGCCGGCGCCGACTTCCGCTTCACGTCCTGCAGCGTCACGCGCACGTTCTTCGACACGCCCCGCTGCGTCTCGTCGGGAAAGTCGTCCGGCCACTTCACGCTGCGCTCCTTCGTCTCGCCCGGCGCGAGCTCCATCACGAGCTCCTCCACGCCGGCGATCGCCTGGCCGCCGCCGAGGACGAGGTCGTAGGGCCGACCCTCGGGCATCTCGTCGCCCGCGCCGTCCGGCGTGGAGAGCAGCACCTTCACCATGTCGCCCTCGCGCGGCCGCTCTTCCACCGGCGCCCACGTCGCCTTGTCGTCGCGCAGCTTCTCGATCTGTTCCGTCACCGTCTCGTCCGTCACCGGCGTCGCGGTGCGCGTCACGCGAAACCCTTCCGTGCGATTGAGCACGATGGTGGGCCGCACTTCGAGGTGCAGCTCGAACGTGAGCGGCGAGCCATCGTCGAACTTCACATCATGGACATGCGGCTGCGCGGCGACGTCCAGCTTCTCGCGCTCCATCACCTCCTTGAACGCCTTCTGGACGAGCGTCTCCAGCACCTGCTGCCGGATCGCGTCCTTGAACCGCTTGCGGACCATCGCCGCCGGCGCCTTGCCGGGACGGAAGCCGGGGAGGCGCACGGAGGTCGCATAGCGCCGAGCCTGCTTCTCCTCTTCCGCCAGTACGGTGGCGAGGGGGACAGACACTTCGAGGAGGCGCTCGACGCCCTCGCTCTTCTTGGTGGTGATCTGGATGTCCATGCTCGAAATCTAACTGGGGAAACCGGGAACTGGAGGCTGACGGAACGATGCGCAGGCGGAGCGCTTTACCCCGCAAAGGCTCTCCGAATTCCCGCGTCGCAGCCGGGTCTCGCGCCGCTGCTATGCAGGCCCGATGAGCTGCGCCACGATCTTCCCGGAGCTCAGCACACCCGGAATGCCCGCTCCCGGATGCGTGCCTGCGCCGGCGAAATAGAGGTTGGCCACATCCTCACTGCGATTGTGTGGCCGGAACCAGGCCGACTGCGTGAGGATCGGTTCCACGGAGAAGGCGCTCCCCAGGTGGCTGTTGAGTGTGTCGCGGAAATGACGCGGGTCGATCACGCGCTCCGTGACGATGTGCCGCGACAGGCCGGGCATGTAGCGCGACTCGAGATACGCCACGATGGCGTCGCGGTACGGACGCGCCGCCACCGCCCAGTCCACGTCGCCACCGAGATGTGGCACGGGCGAGAGCACGTAGAAGCTGTCGCATCCCTCGGGGGCGAGCGACGGATCCGTCGCCGTGGGCCGGTGCAGGTACAGCGAGAAGTCCTTCGACAGCACCTTCCGCCGGAAGATGTCGTCGAGCAGCCCCTCGTACCGCGGCCCCATCAGGATCTCGTGATGCGCGATGTCGTCGTAGCGCCGATCCGTGCCGAAGTACATCACGAACAGGGACATCGAGTAGCGAAGCCCTTCGATCCGCCGGTTGGTGTTGCGACGGCGCACGGCAGCGGGCACGAGTTGCAGGTACGTCTGTGCGACGTCGCCGTTGCTCACCACGGCGTCGGCAGCCACCACCTCGCCCGACGCGAGGCGCACGCCGGTCGCGCGCCGCGTCGCCGGGTCCACCTCGATCTCCTCCACCTCGCTCGACAATCGCAGGCTGCCGCCCAGCTCCTCGAACAGGCGGACGAGCGCGCGCACCACGGCGCCGGTTCCTCCCATCGCGAACCATACGCCCCACCGCTGCTCGAGCGTATGGATCAGCGCGTAGATGGACGAGCTCTGGAACGGGTTGCCGCCCACCAGTAACGGATGGAAGCTGAACACCTGCCGCAGCCGCGCGTCCCGGATGTACGAGTTCACGAACGCCGCCACGGACCGGTCGGCGCGCAGCCGCACCAGCTCCGGCACCACGCGCAGCATGTCGGTGATCCGGTCGAACGGCGTGTCGATCAGCGCCATGCCGGCCTTGAAGATGGCCTCCGTGGCGTCCGCGAATCGCAGGTAACCCGGCACGTCGGCCGGCGCGAACCGCGCCACCTGCGCCACCACGTCGGCGCGATCGCCGGTGTAGCGAAACACCGAGCCGTCCTCGAACCGGATGTTGTAGAACGGTGTGATCGGCACCAGCGTCACGTAGTCCGCGCTGCGCCGGCCACTGTTTTCGAACAGCTCGCGGATCAGCCAGGGTGCCGTGATGATCGTGGGGCCCCCGTCGAAGGTGTAGCCGTCCTGCTCGTAGACGTACGCGCGTCCACCGGGCTTGTCGCGCTTCTCGAGCATCACCACGTCGTGCCCCTGCTGGGCCAGGCGGATGCCCGCTGCGAGTCCGCCGAACCCGCTGCCGATGACGACGATGCGCACGCGGGCGCTACACGCGCTCGAGCGAGGGCGCGCGTCCGCGTGTGGCGACGGGCACCCGCTGCACTCGCGAGCCGGCGCGCACCGCGAGGCCGAGCGGCAGCGCCATCGCCAGGGTACCGAGGATCACCGCCGCCCACATCCCCCGACCAGCGCAGATGAGGATGGGGAACACGCCGTTCACGGCATAGAGTACGAGCGGCAGCTGCGCCGGCGACACCTCGTCGGCCCACTGGCGCGGCGGCACGATCGCGAGCATCACGCGCGCGACGATGCAGCCGGTAAGGAGCCAGCCGAGCCAGTTCGTGAGCGGCATGCCGTAGAACAGGTTCGAGAGGAACACGCGCTGCACGAGCGTGGCGCCCTGCGCCGGCGGCAGGTGCCACAGCCAGTGCGTCGTCGCCACCATCGCCGGGTCCATCGAGACATCCCACGCCGTGAGCACCAGGGCCGCGACCGCGGCCCACCGCCACCGGCCGCGTGCGCTGTCGTCCGGCGTGAGGAGCCGGCCGCAGATCGCCAGCGACGCATAGAGCATGAAGAACCACGACGTCGGAATGTTGAACGGCACACGCCCGCCGATCAGGTAGCCGAGTTGCGTGGTGTAAGAGTACGGGCCGAATGGATAGCCAAAGGTTGTCCCGGCCAGCTCCGCAGACAGCGAGATGCCGAAGGCCGCACCGAAGATCGCCAGCGCCCTGCGCCAGCCGAGCCGGCTCGCCGCGTGCACGATACCCGCGATCGCGCCCAGCACCACCGTCGTCTGGCCGCCGAACGCGAACATGAGCGCGGCCACGCGTTGGTTGGCCGGCGTCGTCAGCCACGCCGGCGAGGGCGGGGCGAGGAACGTCGCGAACGCCACCCCCGAGAGCAGCAGGAGCGCGGCGTGGCCCGCCAGCGCTGCGCCGGACACGCGCTGCAGCGGCCCACGCGTATCTGCGGTGGCGCTCACGCCCATCGCGTCATCGAGTCGTCCGGAAGCGGGGCGCGCGGCGCGTCCGCGCGCGCGGCACCTTCCCGTGGAAACCGCCACGCATTCCACAGCACCGTCGCGCGCGCCAGGGTGCCGAGTCGCGCCCGCGTGCTGAACGTGTCAAACCCGTTGGCCTCGATGGCGCCCAGGATCCCCGCGTAGCCAATGGCGCACGCAGCGGCACAGCGGCGCGCATCGGGGGCGAGCAGGGCAATGCCCGGCATCGCCTGCGCGTACAGCATGCGGGCCCGGTCGATCTCGAATCGCATCAGCGCACTCCAGCGTGCGTCGCGGCCCAGCCCCACGCCGAACACGTCCGCCCGCGAGAGGCCGAACCGCGCGAGGTCTTCGGCGGGAAGATAGCAGCGGCCGCTGCGCGCGTCCTCGCCGACGTCCCGCAGGATGTTCGTCAGTTGCATGGCCACGCCAAGCGTCCGTGCGTGGCGCACGGCACGCGCGCGGTCGGTCTCGCCGCCCGCCACGCCGAACACGTGCGCACACATCTCGCCTACACTGCTGGCCACGCCCTCACAGTACAACGACAGCGCCTCCCAGGTCGCGTAGTGCGCGGGTGCGCAGTCCCGCGCCACGCCATCGAGCAGTTCGCGCAGCACGGCGGGCGGCACCCGGTACTGCCGCGCCGCTGCCGCCAGCTCGCGGAAGACGGCGTCGTCCGGCCGACCCTCCAGCGCTGCCTCGAGCCGCATGCGGTAGGCGGCGAGCTGACCCGCGACGTCCAGTCCCGCGCTGCCCTTGCCAAGGTCCACGAGGTCGTCCGCGACGCGGCAGAACGCATACAGCGCGAACGCAGCCCGCCGCTTCGCCGGCGGCAGGAACCGGCTCGCGAGCCAGAAGGTCCGCGCGTGCGTGCGCACGATGCGCCGGCAATGCGCCTCGTCGTGGATGGTCATCTGCGCGAGCTCTGCGTCGAAGGGCCGGGGCACGGCGGCATGCGGTGCCTGCCGACAAACGCCCAGCCCGGTCCATTGTTCCCCCTTCGGGTGTCTCCCTCGTCCGCGGGCGTCCCGGCCGGCGGGGCGTCAGCGTCGATAGATCATTTCGGAGCCGTCGGCGGACTGCAGGACGACCGTCCCGCCAGACGCCGTGCCGCTGAACGAATAGGCGTTCAGGCGGTCGGTGAACGAGACATAAGCGTAGTCCCGGAGGATCGTCCAGCCGCCGGAACCCAGCTGCGTATACGTCCGCGTCGCGCCCAGCGACGTGGATTGGAGCATCAACGTCTCGCTCCAGCTCTTGTCCGCCGAGAGGACCAGCTCGCCGGAGATCAGCGTCGTTGGAACGGTGTCGAGCCGGGTGGACACCGGGAGCGCGCTCCCCCCGTAACTCACGAGCTGGTACGTGCCCACGAGGTTGTCGGGGCGCGTGCTCTGGTCGATCTCGTTGCTGCACGCGCCCAGCGCGGCCAGGGCGAACAGTGCAACCACACGTCGCAGGTCGGGACGTCGCATGTGTCGGAGCGGGGCTGAGGGTGCGGGGCGGGCAGTGGTGCCCGTCCGGACTCGACGCGCGACACCGCAGAAGGTCAATGACGCGGGCCTCCTCGCCGGCGCGCCGACGATGCGAGAGAGGGGACTCGAACCCCTAAGCCTTGCGGCGCCAGATCCTAAATCTGGTGCGTCTGCCAGTTTCGCCACTCTCGCGGCTCCACTCAACGTAAGACATCCCGAACGGACGGGGTAGCGTCGTGCCCGGCCCACCCCACAAATGTCGAAGCCCCCGGATGGCTTCGGGGGCTCGACGATCGGCTGGTTCGTTCGTCGCGACTACTGCGCCTTCACCGTCACTACGCTGGTGCCACCCGCCACACCCACGTTGTACACGAGCAGCGATACCAGGTCGCCGGAGCGGACACTGGCCAGCACGCTGTCGAGGTCGGCCGGAGAACTGAGCGCACGGCGTGGCCCCGGATTGAGCACCTCGAGCAGGATGGTCGCATCCGGCGCGAGCTTGTGGAACGACGGCCCCGTGATCGACACGTCGCTCACCACGATACCGCGGCGGTACGGTGCCTCGATCTGTCCGCGCAGGTCCGGCGACAGCGGCTCCACGGTGATGCCAAGCTTGTCGAGCTTCCGGGACTGCGTCGGGGTGATCACCGCCGGCGCAGCGCCAGGGCCGTCCGCCGAGGCCAGCGACTCCGGATCGTCCGGCGCCGCGGTGAGCTTCACGCGGAACGTCTTCTTCGCGCCGAAGCGCATCACGTCGAAGCTGAGGGTTTCGCCGGGCTTGTGGCTGCGCACGACGCGCTGAAGCATGCTCGTGCGATCGGTCGTCTTGCCATCCGCCGCGATGATGACGTCGCCCGCCTGGATGCCCGCGGCCTTCGCCGGGCTGTCCTCACCGCTGTAGCCGCCCACCAGCACCCCGGTGACATGGTCCAGTCCCGCCGCCTGCGCATCGTCTGCCGTGGCGTCCTTGATGCTCACCCCGATCACGGCACGCCGCACCTTGCCGTACGCGATGAGGTCGTCCATCACCTGCTTCGCGAGCGACACGGGAATCGCAAAGCCGTAGCCGGCGTAGAAGCCGGTGCTGCTGGCGATCGCGCTGTTGATGCCGATCACCTCGCCGCGGATGTTGACGAGCGGGCCGCCGGAGTTGCCTGGGTTGATCGCTGCATCCGTCTGGATGTAGTCCGTGATCGCGTAGCTGCCCTGGAGCAGTCCGGGCAGCGGACGCCCCTTCGCGCTGATGATGCCCGCCGTGACGGTGAAGTCGAGGCCGAGCGGGTTGCCGATGGCCACCACCCACTGGCCGACGCGCGCCGCATTGTCATCACCCAGCGCGGCGACCGGCAGGTTCGAGCCGTCCACCTTGATCACGGCCACGTCGGTGGTGGGGTCGCGGCCGATCACCCGTGCCGTGAAGCTCCGCTTGTCGAGCAGCGTCACCGTCACCTTGTCGGCGTTGGCCACCACGTGGTTGTTCGTGAGGATGTAGCCGTCCTTCGAGACGATGAACCCGGTGCCGCTCGCCTCCTGCGCCTGCTCGCGCTGCGGCCCCTGCTGTTGCTGCTCGAAGTTCCGGAAGAAGTCCTCGATGCCGCCGCCCTGGGGCGTGCGGCCGTGCGAGCGCACCGTCCTGACGCGCTGCGTGGTCTGGATGGACACCACGCTCGGCGTCACGTGATCCGCGATGGCCTCGAAGGCGCTGCCGGTCTCGGCGAGCGACTGCACCTGCGACGACGCGACCTTGGCTCCCTTGCCGTCCTGCGCGAAGCCGAAGCGCGTGAGGTCGAAGCCGGAGGCGAACAGGAGTCCGCAAATGAACGCCGTGACGACTGCGGCGCCGAGACGGCCGAGTGAATACCGTGTAGCCATTCTACTTCTCCTCATGGAATCCGGGGATTGCTCGAACCCTCACCCATATAATACGCAGGACACACGCAGGCGGGCGCCGAGTGTCCCTGTATAGACACCTGCGGCGCCCGACTGGTTTCCAATGTGCCGGCCTGGCAGGCACAGGGCGGGCTACTTCTTGTCGTCCACGATCTCGTAATCCGCTTCCACGACGTCATCCGCCGGCTTCGCGCCGGCCGGGGCGCCGTCCGCCTGCTGGCCGGCCTGCTCCGCACCGGCGGCCGCCGCGCCCTCCGCGCCCTGGTTCTGCGCGTAGAACGACTGCCCGGCCTCGCCGAACGTCTTGCTGAGGTCCTCCTGGGCGGCCTTGATCTCGTTGAGGTCGTCGCCGCGCAGCGCCTTCCGGGCCCGCTCCACGGACGTATCGAGCCGCGTCTTGAGGTCGGCCGGCAGCTTGTCGGACCACTCCTTCGCGTTCTTCTCCACCTCGTACGTCATGCTGTCGAGGCGGTTGCGCGTGTCGATCTCCTCGCGCCGCTTCTTGTCCGCGTCGGCATTCTGCTCCGCGTCCTTCACCATCTTGTCGATGTCGGAATCGGACAGGCCGCTGGACGCCTCGACACGGATCTTCTGCTCCTTGTTCGTCGCCTTGTCCTTCGCGGCCACGTGCAGGATGCCGTTCGCGTCGATGTCGAACGTGACCTCGACCTGCGGCATGCCGCGCGGAGCGGGCGGAATGCCCGTGAGCTGGAACTTGCCGATGGTCCGGTTGTCCCGCGCCAGCTCGCGCTCACCCTGCAGCACGTGGATCTCCACCGTGGTCTGGTTGTCGTCCGCGGTGCTGAACGTCTCCGACTTCTTGGTCGGGATCGTCGTGTTCCTCGGGATGAGGACGGTGGTCACGCCGCCGAGCGTTTCGATTCCAAGGGACAGCGGCGTGACGTCGAGGAGCAATACGTCCTTCTGCTCGCCGGTGAGCACGGCGCCCTGGACTGCCGCGCCGATCGCGACGACCTCGTCCGGGTTCACGCCCTTGTTCGGGTCCTTGCCGAAGAACTTCTTGACCTCGTCCTGGATCTTCGGGATGCGCGTGGAGCCGCCGACGAGGAGCACCTCGTCGATGTCCTTCGGCTCGAGGCCGGCATCCTTGAGTGCCTTGCGCATGGGCTCGAGCGTGCGCGTGATGAGGTCATCCACGAGCTGCTCGAACTTGGCGCGCGACAGCGTGTAGTTCAGGTGCTTCGGGCCGCTCTGGTCCGCGGTGATGAACGGCAGGTTGATGTCCGTCGAGATGGTGCTCGACAGCTCCATCTTCGCCTTCTCCGCCGCTTCCTTGAGCCGCTGCAGCGCCATCGGATCCTTCGACAGGTCGATGCCCTGGTCGCGCTTGAACTCACCGACGATCCAGTCCATCACGCGCTGGTCGAAGTCGTCGCCGCCCAGGTGCGTGTCGCCGTTGGTGGACTTCACCTCGAACTGGCGCGAGCCGTCCACGTCGTACAGCTCGAGCACCGAGATGTCGTACGTGCCGCCGCCGAGGTCGAACACCGCGACCTTCTCGTCCTTCTTCTTGTCGAGGCCGTAGGCGAGCGCGGCAGCCGTGGGCTCGTTGATGATGCGCAGCACGTCGAGGCCTGCGATCTTGCCCGCGTCCTTCGTGGCCTGGCGCTGCGAGTCGTTGAAATACGCGGGAACGGTGATGACCGCCTTCGTGACTGTCTGGCCGAGGTAGTCTTCCGCCGTCTGCTTCATCTTCTGGAGGATCATCGCCGAGACTTCGGGCGGAGTGTACCGCTTGCCCTGCACCTCGACCGTGACGACGTCGTTGCTGCCCGGCACCACCTTGTAGGGAACTCGCTTCTGCTCCTCGGCCACTTCGGCCGTCTTGCGGCCCATGAAGCGCTTGATGGAGAAGACGGTGTTCTGCGGGTTGGTCACCGCCTGGCGCTTCGCCACCGTGCCGACGAGGCGCTCGCCATCCTTGGTGAAGCCGACGACAGATGGCGTCGTGCGGCCTCCTTCAGCGTTCGGGATGACGACAGGGTCGCCTCCCTCCATGACGGCGACGACAGAATTCGTCGTGCCGAGATCGATGCCGATGACTTTGTCCGCCATTGGTTCCTTGTTTGATGGAATGGAAAGACTGCACAGAGTGAAGACGCGGCTGCGTGAGCCGCGGATGCGCATTCATCGCGCAAGTCCGGGACCTAGTTCGTCCGCCAGACTGGCAGAAGCTGCGACCAGTCGACCTCGCCTCAGCGTGACAGGCTGGCGCACCATGCGGCCATGGTGCCATGGCGGCAGGGTTCGTGCCGCTCCTCGCTCCGCCTGCGAGCCAAGGACTGCCGTCCTGAGCAGCACAACTCTCGTCCTGATCAGATGGAAGGACCTCGCCTCGCAGCACAACTGTCGTCCTGAGCAGAGCGAAGGACCTGCTTTCAAACCTTGAGCGCCGTTTCCGTCGGCGTTTGCCGCGCCCGTGGTGCCTCCCTATCATTCGGCGCTGGCGAACACACCCATTCCCTGATCCAGACTGCGCTCATGCTGAGCCGCCTCATCCCGCGCGACGAAGAGTTCTTCGACCTGTTCAACCAGCTCGCCGAGTACCTGCACGTGACGGCGAAGCTGCTGGACGAGCTGTTCGCGCAGCCGCACCGCACGACGGAGCTCGTGAAGCAGATCAAGGACGTGGAGCACCTCGCCGACCAGCTCACCCTGGCGATCAACGTGCGCATCGACAAGAGCTTCATCACGCCGATCGATCGCGAGGACATCCACCTGCTCGCCTCGCGCCTCGACGACGTGATCGACCGCCTCGACGGCACGGCGCGCCGCGTCGTGATGCTGCACATCAACGAGGTGCGGGAGCCGGCCAAGCAGATGGCGCACGTGATCCTGCGCGCGTCCGAGCACATCGCCCGCGCGGTGGGCGCCATCAAGCGTCCGCGCGAAGTGGCCATCGAGACGTCCGAGATCAAGAAGCTCGAGGAGGAAGGGGACGCGCTGTATCACGGGGCGGTCGGCGCCCTCTTCGCGGGCTCGCCGGATCCCATCGAGGTGATCCGGTGGAAGGAGGTCTACGAGACGCTGGAGATCGCGATCGACCAGTGCATGAGTGTCGCGAACGCCGTCCAGAGTATCTCCATCAAGAACTCCTGAGCCCAATCCAGTGGTCTGGTACGTCGTCGCGATCATCGCGATCGCCTTCCTTTTCGATTTCAGCAACGGCTTCCACGATTCGGCGAACTCCATCGCCACCATCGTGGGCACGCGCGTCCTCAGTCCCCTCGCCGCGGTCGGGTGGGCCGCCTTCTTCAACTTCACGGCCCTCTTCACCGGCGGCGTCGCGGTCGCGAAGGCGGTCGGCGGCGGGATGATCGAACAGAGCATCGTGGATCCGAACGTGATCCTCGGCGCGTTGCTCGGTGCGATCTGCTGGAACGCCATCACCTGGTACTACGGCATCCCGTCCAGTTCGTCGCACGCGCTCATCGGCGGCTACGCGGGCTCGGCCATCGCCAAGGCTGGTTTCGCCGCCATCACGTGGGGGCCGAAGTGGGTCCAGACGCTGTCCTTCATCGTCATCTCTCCGCTGGTGGGCTTCGCCGCGGGGTTCGTGCTGATGATCGCGTGCTACTGGATCTTCCAGCGGCTCAATGCGTCGAAGGTGGATCGCGTGTTCCGCCCCGCGCAGCTCCTCAGCTCCGCGGCGCTGTCGTACTCGCACGGCGGCAACGACGCGCAGAAGACGATGGGCATCATCCTCGGCCTGCTAGTCGCGAGCAAGGGCTATTTCGCGGCGCAGACGGGTCTGCTGCACCACCTGTACGTCGCCGACTTCAAGACGATCCCGCGCTGGGTCGAGATCGGTGCGTACACGGCGATCTCGCTGGGTACGCTCTTCGGCGGCTGGCGCATCGTGCACACGATGGGCTCGCGGATCACCAAGCTCCGCCCCATGGGTGGATTTGCCGCCGAGACGGGCGGTGCGATCGCCATCCAGCTGGCGACGCACTGGGGCATTCCCGTGAGCACGACGCACACGATCACCGGCTCCATCGTGGGTGTCGGCGCCACCAGGCGCCTGTCCGCCGTCCGCTGGGGCATCGCGGGACGCATCGTCTGGGCATGGGTGCTCACGATCCCGGCTGCCGGCATCATGGCCGCGATCAGCTACCTCATCCTGTCCCGCGTCGTCGTCCTGACGTAGGCCATCCGGGCGCGTCCGACAGACATCAGCGGCTGCCCGCCAGTACGCGCGACGTGACCCGGTCATGCGCGCCGTGGCAATGTCGCGGTTCTGTCACATCGGCTCCAAGTGCGTGGCTCGAACGTGGGAGACGGCGATCTTTCAGGCATGACTGAATCCCGGAGACCCATGCACCGCACACTTGCTGCCGCCGTCGCGCTGGCCCTCGTTGCCGCTTGTGGCGATGCCTCGAAGAAAACCGATACCGCCGCGGCACCTGCCGCGAGCACCACGTCCGGCGCAGACATCACCGGCGCGGGCGCGACATTCCCGTATCCGCTCTACTCCAAGTGGTTCAGCGCGTACGCGGAGAAGTCTGGCGTGAAGATCAACTACCAGTCGATCGGGTCCGGCGGGGGCATCCGCCAGCTCTCCGAGCAGACGGTGGACTTCGGCGCCACCGACGCGCCGATGAGCGACGAGGAGCTGGGCAAGGCCAAGGGCGGTGTCATCCTCCACTTCCCCACGGCGCTCGGCGCCGTGGCGGTGATCTACAACGTGCCGGAAATCACGGCGCCGCTCCGGCTCACCGGTGACGTGCTCGCGGCCATCTACCAGGGTCAGATCCTGAAGTGGGCCGACGCGCGCATCGCGGCGCTCAATCCCGGCGTGAAGCTCCCCGCCACCGACATCCTCGTCGTCCACCGCTCCGACGGGTCGGGCACCAGCTACGTGTTCACCGACTACCTCGCGAATGTGAGCCCGGCGTGGGCTACCAAGCCGGGCAAGGGCAAGGAAGTGCAGTGGCCCGTGGGACTGGGCGCCAAGGGCAACGAGGGCGTAGCCGGCCAGGTGAAGCAGACTCCTGGCGCCATCGGCTACGTCGAGCTCGCGTACGCCAACCAGAACAAGCTCTCGGCGGCCGTGCTGAAGAACGCATCGGGCGAGTACGTCGCGCCCTCGATCGCTGCGGTCACCGCGGCGGCGGCGGGTGCCGCTGCGAAGCTGCCGGCGACCACCGACTACCGCGTCTCGATCGTCAACGCATCCGGCAAGGGCGCCTACCCCATCTCGTCGTTCACCTGGATCATCCTGTACCAGAAACAGGCGGATCCCGTAAAGAGCAAGAAGGTGCTGGACTTCCTCCGCTGGGCGTTCACCGACGGGCAGGCCATGGAAGCGCCGCTCGACTACGCCCCGCTGCCGGACGCCATGCGCACCGCGTTGATAGCCAGGCTCGACACGGTGAAGTAGCATACAGGCAGCCATGCCTGACACGCAGCAGCCAACGACGCTATACCTGAACCGCGAGCTGAGCTGGCTCGCCTTCAACGCCCGCGTGCTGCACGAGGCCGCGGATCCGAGGTCGCCGCTGCTGGAGCGCCTCAAGTTTCTGGCGATCTTCAGCAGCAACCTCGACGAGTTCTTCATGGTGCGCGTCGCCGGCCTGCGGCGGCAGCTCGAGTCGGGTACGGTGCACGCGCCGCCGGACGGCATGATGGCCGGCGAACAGTTGCTCGCCATCCGGGACCGGGTGGCGATCCTCCTCGCCGAGCGGCGCCGGTGCTTCGCGACGCTGCTGCAGGAACTGGCGCCGCACCATGTGTGCATCGTCGGGATGGATGACCTCACGGCCGCCGAGCGGCGCGCCATCGACGAGCACTTCGAGTCGCAGATCTTTCCGGTGCTCACGCCGCTGGCCGTCGACCCCGGCCACCCGTTCCCGAACGTCTCGAACCTCTCGCTGTCGCTCGCGGTGGAAGTGCGGCATCCGGAGCACGGCACCGTGCACTTCGCGCGCGTGAAGGTGCCGAAGCGGCTCCCGCGATGGCATCACGTGCCCGGACGCGAGCACGCGTTCGTGCCGCTCGAGCAGGTGATCGGCGAGAACCTCGAGGCGCTCTTCCCCGGCATGGAAGTCCTCGGGTGCTACGCGTTCCGGGTGACCCGTTACTCCGACCTCGAGTTCACCAACCTCGAGGATCCCGAGGACCTCCTGGCGACCATCGAGGAGCGCGTGTTCGAGCGGCGCTTCGGCGAGGTCATCCGGCTCGAGGTGCAGGACGACATGCCGCCGCACCTCCGGGCGCTCCTGCTGGAGGAGTTGCGCGACGCCGACTTCCCCGCGAAGACCTCACTCAGCGAGGCGGACATCGAGGAAGCGGGTCCGCTGCTGGACCTCGCCGACCTGATGGAGCTGAGCGAGCTGGACATCCCCGAGCTGCGCGACACGCCGTTCGTGCCTTGTGTGCCCGCTGAGCTGCGCGATCCGGAGCGCTCCATTTTCGACTTGATCCGCGAGCGCGACCTGCTCGTGCACCACCCGTTCGATTCCTTTCCGGCCACGGTCGAGCGATTCCTGCAGAGCGCGGCGATGGACGAGCACGTGCTCGCCATCAAGCTCACCCTGTACCGGACGTCGGGCGACACGGCCATCGTGCGCGCGCTCACGGAGGCGGCCCAGCAGGGCAAGCAGGTGGCGGTGCTGGTGGAGCTCAAGGCGCGGTTCGACGAAGCCAACAACATTTCGTGGGCGCGCACGCTCGAGGATTACGGCGTGCACGTGGCCTACGGCTCGGCCCTGCTCAAGACCCACACGAAGACGGCGCTGATCGTGCGCCGGGAGCCGGACGGGATCCGCCGTTACGTGCACATCGGCAGCGGCAACTACAATTCGCGTACGGCGCGGCTCTACACCGACGTCGGGCTGTTCACGTGCAGTCCCTCCATCGGGGCGGACGTGAGCGACCTGTTCAACTCGCTCACGGGCATCTCGCGACAGCGGCTGTACCGCAAGCTGCTCGTGGCGCCGGCGAACATGCACGAACGCTTCGTCGAGCTCATCGAGCGCGAGACGGAGCATGCGCGGGAGGGCCGCGGCGGCCGCATCGTCGCGAAGATGAACTCCCTCGTGGACGCCGCCGTGATCGACGCACTGTATCGCGCGTCGGACGCGGGGGTGGAGATCGACCTCATCGTGCGCGGCATCTGCTGCCTGCGCCCCGGCCTGCCCGAGGTGAGCGCGAACATCCGCGTGCTGAGCATCATCGGGCGATTCCTCGAGCACTCACGCATCTGGCAGTTCGGCAACGCGGGCGAGGACGAGTTCTACATCGGCTCGGCCGACTGGATGCCGCGCAACTTCCAGCGACGTGTGGAGGCGGTCGCGCCGGTCGAGGCGCCGCGACTGCAGGCGCTGCTGCGAAGCCTGCTTCGTACCTGCCTCGAGGACAACCGGCAGGCGTGGGAGCTGGACGGTGTGGGCAGCTGGACGCAGCGGGTACCGGATGGCGTGGAGCGCTCCACGCACGTGCGCCTCATGGCGCATTCGTGGGGCGAGATCCAGGAAGATGGCGCCGCGCGTGCGCCGGCTGGCCTCGCGGCGGAGCCGGCGAGCGCGGACGACTGAGCCCCGGCCTACTACTCGTCCTGGCCGTCCACGTCGTTCGAGGAGAGGACTGCGCCGTCCGGTCCGACAATCTCCACGGGGACGCCGGCGAGCTCGGCGAGAAGCTGTGATTTCCGGTGCGCGCCCCACAGCTCGAGGCGTAACGGCGCGGCGCCGCGGACAGCCACCGGCGTGATCCGGATGGCGCGAGGCATCCAGCGGATCTTCAGCGACTCCACCGCGCCGATGTGTCCGCGATCGAGGCCGTCCGCCACGCGCAGCAGTGCCGAAAGCCGGAGGACCTGCTCGCGGAGGGGCTTGTCGAGGATGCCGAAGTTCCCGTGCTTCCGACGCGGCGCCGCGCCGCGGTGATACCGCGCGACGTTCGCGATCACGACCTGCTCGGCCGGGTCGATCCCGAGCAGTTCCGCGTGCACGATGAGGTGGTACGCGTGCTTGTGGTGCCGGTCGTAGCTGATGTGATAGCCGACGTCGTGCAGGAGCGCGGCGTCGCTGAGCGTCGCCCGATCTTCTGGCGTGCAGCCGATGCGGCTGCCCAGCGCGTCGAACAGGCGCAGTGCGAGCCGCTGCACCTGGAGCGCATGCGGCTCCTCGAAGTGGCACCGCTCGGCGAACTCGCGCACGGAGCGCTCGCGCGCGGCGCCGGGATCGGCCACCAGCGGCACCACGCGCGCCGCCTGGAGGAGCAGCCCCTCGCGGATGCCGTAGCGCGAGACGGCGACATCGCGCGCCTCCAGCCTCGCCATCACTTCGGCGGCGACGGCCAGGCCCGCGACGATGATGTCGGAGCGCTCGGGATTGAGGCCGGGCACCGCGCGCCGTTCGTCGGGCGGCATGGCGGCGAGCGCGTCGAGGATGTGCTCGACGTCCACGCGCGGGACGAGCGTCGCGTGCACGTTGCGCGCGGTGACGATGCCGCGGCGCGACAGGTGGATGCCCGCGAGGTTGGTGAACGTGCCGCCGGAACCGATGAGCTGCGCGCCGCGCCAGTCGCGGCGGGGAAGCACCCCCTTCAGCTCGCGGCGCACGTCGCGGCGCAGCCGCGCGATCGCCTTGCCCGTGGCGCCGTCGCGGAGGTAGCGCTCGGTGCTCCGCAGCGCGCCGAAGGGCAGGGTGACGAGGTTGTCGATCACGCCGTCCGCCGCCAGCGCGAGCTCGAGGGAGCCGCCGCCGATGTCCATCACGACGGTGCGCCCCTGCCCGAGGTCGAAGTGCGCGAGTGCGCTCAGGTACGAGAGGCGCGCTTCATCCTTGCCGTCGATGATGCGCAGCACGATGCCGGCTTCCTGCCGCACGAGCGCGACGAACGTCGCGGAATTGCCGGCGTCGCGTACGGCGCTCGTGGCCACGGCCTCGATGCGGTTGGCGCCGAGCTGGCGTGCGAGCGTCACCATCCGCCCGATGGCCTCCGCGGCGGCCTGCATGCGCTCTGTGCCGAGCACGCCGGTCTCGTCGAGATCGGCGCCGAGGCGTGGGGCGGCCTTCATCTCGTCCACTGCGGTGATGACGCCTTCCACCGTCACGTCCGCGACAATCTGCCGCACCGAATTCGACCCCACGTCGATGGCGGCGATGCGCTGCACCGCGCCCGCGCCGCGCGCGGGGCGCGACGTGAGGGCGAGCCGGGGCGGGGCGGCGCAGGTCATGGCGGCAATCTACAGCCGGCGCGAGCGTCGGACAGTCGCTGCGCCGACGCTCCGCTCAGGTCGTGAACGTGCCCAGGCGCGCGTGCTCGCCGCCATGCTTGATGTTCTTGCCCTCGGCGAGGAAGACGGCGTCTTCCGAGATGTTCGTGGCGAGGTCCGCCACCCGTTCGAGGTTGCGGCTCACGAGCAGGTATTCGAGCGACGGGTTGATTGTCTTCGCGTCGGCCATCATGTGCGTCAGCAGGATGCGGAACACCGACTCGTGCAGCGCGTCGACCTGGTCGTCGCGGGCACAGACGTCGCGGCCGAGGACGCCGTCGGCGCGCAGGAAGGCGTCGATGGCGTCGCTCAGCATCGCGCGCGCGCGCCGCGCCATGTCCTCGATCTCCGGATCGGGAGTGATGTGCGTCCGCTGCGAGATGAGGCGCAGCGCCGCCTGCGCGATGTTCACCGCGTGGTCGCCGACGCGCTCCAGGTCGCTCGTCACCTTGATGGTGGACACGATGAAGCGGAGGTCGCGCGCCATGGGCTGCTGCAGCGCGAGCAGCTCGAGCGCCGCCGCCTCGATCTCGACCTCCATCGAGTCGAGCTCGCGGTCTGCGTCGATCACGGCCTCGGCCTTGCCGGCGTCCTGGCTCAGCAGGGCATCCACGGACAGCTCGACGAGCGACTCCGCCTTCTCCGACATGGCGAGGAGGCGGCGGTTGAGCGCCGTGAGCTGGTCGTGAAAGTGGCGAAATGGTGCTTCTGGGCTCATCCGAATCTCCCGGTGATGTAGGCTTCCGTGCGCGCCTCGCCCGGGCTCGTGAAGAGCCGTTGCGTGTCGCCCATCTCGACCAGTGTGCCGAGGTAGAAGAACGCGGTGCGATCCGAGATGCGTGCGGCCTGCTGCAGGTTGTGCGTGACGATGACGATGGTGAGCTGGCGCTTCAATTCATAGACGAGCTCTTCGACCTTCTGTGTCGCGGAGGGATCGAGCGCCGAGGCCGGCTCGTCGAGCAGCAGGACCTCGGGATCGTTCGCCAGCGCGCGGGCGATGCAGAGGCGTTGCTGCTGCCCACCGGACAGCGTCAGGGCGCTGTGGCGCAGCCGGTCCTTCACTTCGTCCCACAGTGCGGCGCGGCGCAGCGCGGACTCCACGATCACGTCCAGGTCGGCGCGGCGTGGGCTCGAGTTGATCCGTGGCCCGTACGCGACGTTGTCGTAGATGCTCTTCGGGAACGGATTCCAGCGCTGGAATACCATGCCCACCCGCTGGCGCAGCGTGACGACGTCCATGCCGGCCTGGTAGATGTTCTCGCCGTCCAGCCGGATCTCGCCACTGCGCTTCGCACCGGGAATCAGCTCGTTGAGCCGGTTGATCGATCGCAGGAACGTCGACTTGCCGCACCCCGACGGGCCGATCAGCGCCGTCACGGCGCGCGGGGCGATCGCCATGTCGATGTCGAACAGCGCTTGCGTGCGGCCGTACCAGAAATTGAATCCTTCGACATCGATCCGCCCGGTACCCTCGTTTGGCGCGGCGGCGACGGGCTGTACCGCGGTCATCCGAACCGTCCCGTGATGTACGCTTCGGTGCGCGGATCGGACGGCGTGGTGAACATGACGCCGGTGGGCGCCACCTCCACCAGGTCGCCCGACAGCAGGAAGGCCGTGCGGTCGGAGACGCGGGCTGCCTGCTGCAT
The DNA here is from genome assembly GCA_038236775.1 of Gemmatimonadales bacterium. Taxonomy (GTDB): domain Bacteria; phylum Gemmatimonadota; class Gemmatimonadetes; order Gemmatimonadales; family Gemmatimonadaceae; genus AG11. Next base: position 37,079 of record JBBRZK010000009.1, on the reverse strand, counting down.
GTTGTGCGTCACGATGATCACGGTCATGGTCTTCCGCAGCTCGTAGACGAGCTCCTCCACTTTCTGTGTGCTGATGGGATCGAGCGAGGCCGTCGGCTCGTCGAGCAGGAGCACGTGCGGCGACGTGGCGAGCGCGCGAGCGATGCACACGCGCTGCTGCTGTCCGCCCGAGAGGCTCGTCGCGCCGCTCGAGAGTCGGTCCTTCACTTCGTCCCACAGCGCCGCGCCGCGCAGGGCGCGCTCCACGATCTCGTCGAGCTCCGCGCGCGCCGGCTTGCGCCCGGGTTGCACCCGAAGACCGGCCGCCACGTTGTCGCGAATGGACATCGTGGGAAAGGGCGTGGGCCGCTGGAACACCATGCCGACGTGCCGGCGCAGCGTGACCGGATCGACGTCTTCCGCGTAGATGTCCTGCCCGTGGAACAGGACGGTGCCCTCCACGCGCGTGCGCGGCAGCGTCTCGTGCATCCGGTTGAGGCAGCGCAGGAACGTCGACTTGCCGCACCCCGAAGGCCCGATGATGGCCGTGACTTCGTTCGTCGGGAACTCCAGCGTCACCTCGTGCACCGCGCGCGTGTTGCCGAACCATGCGGACAGGTCCTGGGCGCGCATCGCGAATGTCCCGCCGGTGACCGGCGACGGCAGCAGCATCGTGGCCGGCTCAGTCATGGCCGCCCGCATGCTGCCGCCGCGTGACGAAGCGTGCGATGACGCTGATCACGAGCACGAGCGCGATGAGCACGAGTGCACCGGCCCACGCCTGCGCGTGCCAGTCGTCGTACGGACTGATGGCATAAGTGAAGATCTGCAGGGGCAGCGCCGCGATGGGTTGCGTGACTTTCGTGGACCAGAACTGGTTGCCGAAGGCAGTGAAGAGGAGCGGGGCGGTTTCCCCGGCCACGCGCGCGACGGCCACCAGCACGCCGGTCACGATGCCGCCGAGGGCGGTGCGCAGCACGATCTGCAGCGAGGTGCGCCATCGAGGGTAGCCGAGCGCCAGCGCGGCCTCGCGCAGCGACTGCGGCACCGTCCGCACCATCTCCTCGGTGGTACGCGTCACGAGCGGGATCATCATCGCGCCGATCGCCGCGCCACCGGCGAGCGCGGAGAAGTGCCCGAACGGCCGCACGAGGAACTGCCACGCGAAGATGCCCATGACGATGGACGGCAGTCCGTTCAGGACGTCCGCCAGGAAGCGCACCGCGCTGGCGAGACGTCCGCCCCGATGCTCGGCGAGATAGAGCCCGGCGCCGATACCGATCGGCAGGCCGACGATGGACGCGATGCCGATGAGGATGAGCGTCCCCAGGATCGCGTTCGCCATGCCGCCGCCCGTCTCGCCCACCGGTTTCGGCATGTGCGTGAAGAAGTCGAGCGAGAGTGCGCCCGCCCCCTGCTTCAGCAGGTAGCCCAGGATGACCACGAGCGGCACAACGGCGAGCGCCGCCGCGAGGCAGGTGAGCGACACCATGACGATGCTCACGCCGCGCCGGCGGGCCAGCCCGCGCGCGCGAGGCCGCGCAAGCGCGCCATGCGTCGAGGCGACGGCGCTCATGCGCGCACCTCGCTGCTCATGCGCCATACCAGCCAGCGCGCGATGCCGTTGACGATGAGCGTGATGACCAACAGCACGAAGCCGACGGCCATCAGCGCGGACAGGTGCGCATCCGACGTCGCCTCCGAGAACTCGTTCGCGATCAGCGAGGCCATGGTGTAGCCCGGCGCCAGCAGCGACGCCGACAGCTCGTGCCGGTTCCCGATGACCATCGTGACGGCCATCGTCTCGCCGAGGGCGCGGCCCAGGCCCAGGATCACGCCGCCGAAGATGCCGGTACGGGCGAACGGCACCACGGCGCCGGTGATCGCCTCCCACCGCGTGGCGCCGAGCGCCAGCGCCGCCTCCCGCTGCGAGCGTGGCACGGCCATGAGCACCTCGCGCGAGACGGCGGCGATGTACGGCAGCACCATGATCGCCAGGATGAGACCGGCCGCGAGCACGCTGGGCCCGTAGACCGGCCCGGAGAAAAACGGCGTCGCGCCAAGGTGCAGCGTGTCGCGGAGGAATGGCATGATGGTCGTGCGGAGCAGGGGCAAGAGGAAGAACACACCCCACAACCCGTAGACGACGCTCGGCACGGCGGCGAGCAGGTCGATGAAGAAGGACAGCGGTTGCCGCAGCCATCCCGGCGAGAATTCCGAGAGGAAGATCGCGCCGCCCAGGGCGAGTGGCGTCGCGAGGACCAGTGCGATGACGGACGTGAGAATGGTGCCGACGATCGCGGGCGCCGCGCCGAAGTCGCCCTTGACGGGATCCCAGGTACTCGACGTCAGGAACCCGAAACCGAACTGGCGGAGCGCAGGCCAGCCGGCGCGCCCGACCTCGGCAAAGATCAGCAGCAGCAGGATCGGAACGCAGACGGCGAACAGCACCAGTGTGGTGCGGTAGACGCTGTCGGCGATGACGCTGCCCTGAATGGATGGGAGCCGCCGCGGTACGCCTGGCACTGCCTTCGGATGCGCGGCAGGAGCGGCGGTCCGCAGCGGAGCAGGCTCCGAAATCGGCACGGGTGAATGCGGGGAGAGGGACGACATCTGACAGAGAAACCTCATGCCGCCGCGTCTCGGCTGCCCGCTGGTCGTGTAACGGTTGGGTCACGGCGCCCCGGTCCACAGGCGCCGTTACAAGACCGCAACGGTTCCGTGCGCTGGACGTGACCGGTCGATCCGACGTTCCCATCGTTGCACCGCTCTGCATTCCGGGCCTGCCAGCGGAGCGTCCCTCTCTCCCATTCGACCGCACATGAACCGAGTTCGTTCGCTATCGCTCCCGTCCGTGCTGATCGCCCTGCTGGCCGGCGCGCCGGCATTCGCACAGACCACGGCCCCGCAGCCGGCACCGGCACCAGCCGCGTCGCCGCTGAACTTCTCCGGCATCATCTTCGGCAGCTACAACTACCAGATCGCCACCACGCCGGCGCCGCTCCCCGGCCAGATCGACAACCAGTTCATCCTCGATCGTGCGTACCTCACGTTCAAGATGCCTGCCGGCGACCGGACGAGCATCCGCATCACCACCGACGTCTACCAGACGACGGAAGGCTCGCCGAACGCCTACACGATCCGCGCAAAGTACGCGTACCTCCAGTACGACCAGCCCAAGTTCAGCCACGGTGCGTCGTTCCTGGCCCGCATCGGCATCCTGCACAACGTCGTCATCGACCACGACGAGACGTTCTGGCCGCGCTACATCAGTCAGACGCCGGTGGAGCGCGCCGGGTTCTTCGCCTCCGCCGACATGGGGCTCGCCGCGCAGCTTACGCTGCCCAGCAAGCTGGGCGAGGTCTACGCCACGATCGTCAACGGCCCCGGCTACACGTCGCGCGAGCGCGACCGGTTCAAGGACTACGCGATCCGGCTCTCCCTCTCGCCGCTCGCGAGCTCCGTGGACATGCCGCTGCTGCAGACCTTCACGATCAGCGCCTGGGGCTACAAGGGCGCGACGGCGAGCGGCTTCGTAAATGGTGGCGCGGGCCAGGTGAGCGCCATCGGCGAGGCGCTCGACCGCAGCCGCGCGGGCATCTTCGTCGGACTGAAGGACCCGCGGCTGGTGCTGGGCGCCGAGTTCGCGCAGCGCCACGACGGCGGCGAGCAGGGCCTCAACACGACGGCCAGCCCGCGCACGAGCACCGAGATCACCGGACGCCTTCTCTCGGGCTACACCGTCGTCCGGCCGTTCGCCTTCGCGAATGCCAGCGGGAAATCGCCGTTCGGGTTCGTGGCGCGCTATGACCGCGTGACGCCGGCGTCGAGCACGTCGGGGTACGTCGCACCCGCCGCACCGGCGACCGACAACGCCTACCACATCTTCATTGGCGGCCTGTTCTACGACCTGACCCAGAAGGCCCAGCTCGCGCTCGACTACCAGGAAGCACTCAACTCGGCCAACGGGCTCGCCCTCGCTCCGCCGACGCAGTCGAAGACCGTGTTCGCGCACTTCGTCGTGAATTTCTGATCCACCAATCCATACCCCCTTCGAGGAGTATCTTCGTGCGTCTCGTTTCCAGGATCGCCCACATCGCCGTCGGCGTGGTGGCATTCGCCCTTCCCGCCGCCGCGCAGGACCTCACCGGCGCCGGCGCCACGTTCCCGTATCCGATCTACAGCAAGTGGTTCAGTGACTATGCCACGAAGACCGGCGTGAAGATCAACTACCAGTCGATCGGTTCTGGTGGCGGCATTCGCCAGCTGTCCGAGCAGACGGTGGACTTCGGCGCGAGCGATGCACCGATGTCCGACGAGGAGCTGGCCAAGGCGAAGGGCGGCCCGATCCTGCACATCCCGACCGTGCTCGGTGCCGTCGTCGTCACGTACAACGTGCCGGAAATCACGAGGCCGCTGCGCCTCGATGGCACCACGCTCGCGAACATCTTCCTCGGCCGCATCACGAAGTGGAACGACGCACGCATCGCAGCGCTGAACAAGGGTGCGAAGCTGCCGGCCAGCGACATCCTCGTCGTGCACCGCTCCGACGGGTCGGGCACGAGCTACGTGTTCACCGACTACCTGTCGGCGGTAAGCGCGGACTGGGCCACGAAGCCAGGCAAGGGCAAGGAAGTGCAGTGGCCCGTGGGACTCGGCGGAAAGGGCAATGAAGGCGTGGCCGGCCAGGTGCGACAGATTCCCGGGTCCATCGGCTACGTCGAGCTGGCGTACGCGAAGCAGAACAAGCTCTCGTATGCCGACATCAAGAACGCATCGGGCACGTACGTCACGCCGACCATCGCCGCGGTCACGTCCGCTGCGGCCGGCGCAGTAGCAAAGCTCCCCGCAACGACGGACTACCGCGTATCGATCGTGAACGCTGCCGGCAAGGACGCGTATCCGATCTCGTCGTTCACCTGGCTCCTGGTGTACACCCACCAGCCGGACGCCGAGAAGGCGAAGAAGCTGCTCGCGTTCACGCGCTGGGCACTCACCGAGGGTGAGAAGTCGGCCGCGACGCTCGACTACGCTCCGCTGCCGGCAAGCATGGTGAAGCAGCTGCTCAAGCGCCTCGACACCGTGACGCTCGCATCGAAGTAACAAGCCTGTCGTCCTGAGCGTAGCGAGGGACCCTGTCATCCTGCGCGTAGCGAGGGACCCTGTCATCCTGCGCGTAGCGAGGGACCCTGTCATCCTGCGCGTAGCGAAGGACCCTGTCATCCTGAGCGTAGCGAAGGATCTGCTTTACCTGACGCGGCGCAGCGAGTGGCGCCGCGTCAGGGCTGCTCAGTTCGCTGGTTACCGTTTCGTTACACGGCCGTGATGTCCGGAACGGCCGATTCCGTTGCGTGCGCATGCCGTCGCCTGCACACTTCAACTCATCCTGCACGAGGGAATGGCCGGGCATGACGGATTCAGAGATGTACGCGCAGGCGCCGGTGCTCACGCCGCGCCAGGATCGGCTCGAGGCAGCGGTGATCTCGGTACTGCGGACCGGCGGCACCCGCAGCTCGCTGCGGACCTCCGTGGAGGAGTTTGCCGACTACGCGCGGCTGCGGGACATCTCGCCAGATCGCGCGCTGGCCGCCCTCGGGGCCATCGCATTGCGCGCCATGCCGGACGGGTCTTCGCGGGGCGAACCGGCGGTGGGCGAATCCATGCCCGATCGCCTCACCATGATGGCGCGCTGGCTCTCGGCCCGATATCACCGGGCCGATTGAGCGTTACGCCGGACGGGCCGCGGGGAAGAACGCGCTGATCGTCGTACCGCGTCCCACTACGCTCCTGGCCTCCACGCGGCCGCCGTGCGCCTCCATGAGGTGGCGGACGATCGCCAGGCCGAGGCCCGTGCCGCCCACGTCGCGCGAGCGTCCGGTGTCGACGCGGTAAAAGCGCTCGAAGATGCGGGGCAGGTGATCGGCCGCGATGCCGACCCCCGTGTCCCGGACGTCCACCCAGATGCCTCCGTCGCCGGCGCGGGTCTGGAGCACGACGGATCCTTCCCTCGTGTAGCGCACCGCATTCTCCACGAGGTTCGTGAGGACCTGGCGGAAGGCCGTCGGATCTGCGCTCAGCGCTGCCGCGTCCGGTGCGATCTCCGCGACCAGCGCGAGCCCCTTGCCGTGCGCGCTCGGCTGCAGGGTCGTGAAGACATCCGAGACGACGCCGGCGACATGCACCGTGCCGATCATCGGCCGCCAGCCGCCACTCTCGATGCGTGAGAGGTCGAGCAGTTCGTCGACGATGCGCTGCATGCGCGTGGCGTTCTCGCGGATGGTCTCGACGAATTGTCGGCGCTGCGCGGGTGGGATGGCGTCGTCGAGCAGCGTCTCGGCGTAGCCGCTCACGGCGGTGAGCGGGGTCTTGAGCTCGTGCGACACGTTGGCGACGAAGTCGCGGCGGATCGTCTCCAGTCGGCGCAGGACCGTGAGGTCGAGCACCGTGACCACCGCGCCGACGGTCGCGAGGGGCTGCGCCGAAATGGTCACGGTGCGATCGAACAGCGTCGCTTCCTGGCTGGTCGTGGCCTGTCCGCTCAGCGCGTGCCTGATCGCCGCGCGCAGCGCATGCTCGCGCGGCAGGAGGTCGAGCGCAACGGGAAGGGGCGCGACCACGTTGAGCAGCACGCGCGCCCGTTCGTTGATCCGCACCACCGTACCGCGTTCGTCGAGCGCGAGCACGCCCTCCTCGAGGGACTCGATCACGGCGGTCATCAGCAGGTCGTCCGCCTGGAGCGAGGCGACGCGAGTCGCGAGCTGTTCGGCCATCCGATGCAGCGCGGTCGCGAGGTCGCCGATCTCGCCGGGCGCGGTCAGCGCCGGCCGGCGGCCGAGGTCGCCGCCGGCGATCGCACGGGCAACGTCGCGCAGCTCCACGACGGGCTGCGAGATGCTCCGGGCGTAGAAGAACGCGAGCACGAACGCGCCGGCGAGCGCCACCAGCCCGCTGGCGAGCACGTCGCGCTGCGCTCCGCCCACCACGTCCTCGAGGCGCTGCGTCGTGATGGAGACGCGCACGAATCCGAGCGGATGCCGGATGGCGACGTACAGCTCCTGGTCGCCCGCCGAGGCGCTTTCCCGCGTGGCAGTGCCCACGCCGGACTTTCGCGCGGCCACGACCTCGGGTCGCGTCGCGTGATTCTGGAGGCGCTGTCGCGCGTCAGGCCCGAACTCCGCATCCCCGACCACCACGCCGGTGGAATCGATGAGCGTGACGCGATAACCGAGTGCATCGCCGTCGGTGTGGGCCAGCGAGTCGGCATTCACGCCGGCACGCCACTGTCCCGCGACGATCCGCGCGTCGCGGGTGAGCTCGTCGAGCTTCTCCTCGACCAGGCGGGCGCGGAGCCGGCTCCCGGCGATGAGCACGATCGCCGCCACGAGTGCCGTGACGACGATGAGCGAGCCCGCGAGCAGCCGGCTCGCGAGCCTCACGCGTGACGGCTCAGCGGCGCCCGGATGCGGTAGCCGAAGCCCCGGACGGTCTCGATGAGGTCTCCTGCGACGCCGAGCTTGGCGCGCAGCCGCTGGACGTGCATGTCCACGGTGCGCGTCTGGATGTCCGGCGCCGCATCCCACACCGTCTGGAGCAGGTGGGCGCGCGCCTGCACGCGGCCGCGCCGCTCCGCGAGCGTGAGCAGGAGCTTGAATTCCGTGGGCGTCAGCTCCACGGCCTGCGCATCGACGTGCACCAGATGCGCCGCGCAGTCGATCACGAGGGGACCGATCTGGATCTTGTCCCCGCTCGTGGCGGTGTCGCTCGCGCCGATGCGGCGCAGGATCGCCGCGACGCGCAGCACCAGCTCCTGCGGGCTGAACGGCTTGGTGAGGTAGTCGTCGGCACCCAGCACGAGGCCCTGGATGCGATCCTGCTCCTCGCGCCGCGCGGTGAGCATGAGGACGGCGATGTCGCGTGTGAGCGCGCTGCCGCGCAGCTCCTTCAGGACATCGTAGCCGGACATCCCCGGCAGCATGAGGTCGAGCACGATGAGCGCGGGCCGGTCGCGCCTCGCCGTCTCCAGCGCCTCGGTGCCCGAGCTCGCGGTGGACACCTGGTAGCCGCTCTTCGCGAGGTGGTAGGCCACGAGCGCGACGATGTCGGCCTCGTCGTCGACGACGAGGATGCGCTCGCCGGTGGGGGCGGGCGCGGTCACGGCGTCGCGGCCTGGATGCGGCGCGCGATCTTCGCGACGATCATCTCGATCGCGACCGGATTGTGGCCACCACGCGGCACGATCACGTCCGCGTACCGCTTGCTCGGCTCCACGAACTCCAGGTGCATCGGCTGCACGGTTGCCAGGTACTGCTCCAGGATCTCGGCCAGCGGTCGTCCGCGCTTCACCATGTCGCGCTTGATGCGCCGGATCAGGCGCACGTCCGCGTCGGCGTCCACGAACACCTTCACGTCACACAGGTCGCGCACGCGCGCGTCCACGAACAGCAGGATGCCGTCGATCACGACGACGTCCGCCGGCGGAATCCGCACCGTGTCGACACTGCGCGCGTGATTGACGAAGTCGTACACGGGCTTGTCGATGGCCTCGCCGCCGGCGAGGCGGCCCAGCTGACTGACCAGGTGATCCCAGTCGAACGCATTCGGGTGATCCCAGTTGACCTTCCGTCGCTCCTCGAACGGAAGGTGTCCGTGATCGAGGTAGTACGCATCCATGTCGATGAACGCCACCGACGCATCGCCGAGTGCCGCGGCGACGTTGCGTGCGACGGTGCTCTTGCCGGATCCCGTGCCGCCGGCCACGCCGATGACGAGTGGCTTCACGCGACCCGCCCCGCGGCATGCTGCCGCGTGGTGCACGAAACATCACCCGCATGCCGGGCTCGGCGCAGGGGCTGGACTGTCACGGTCATGTATTACTCGGCTGGGGACCGGGCGGCGCGGCGTTCCCCTAGTGTGACGGAGCGGCAGGGTGCCGTCAACCGACGTATCCTCCCCGTCTCCAGCGCGGGCGACTAGGTTTTTTCCATGCGGATCCGTCTTTCTCTCACGGCCGCGGCGCTTACCGTCGCGGCTGGTTGCGTCCCCGTCGCTCCGGCACCCGTCGCCGTCGCGTCCTACGACCTCGTGGTCGCGGCCACGACGGACGTGCATGGCCGCGTGCGCGGCTGGAATTATGAAACGAACCGGCCGGACAGCAGTCGCGGCCTGTCCCGCGCCGCGACGATCGTGGACTCCGTCCGCGCCGCCGCGCCCGGCTGCGTGATCCTCCTCGACGCCGGCGACCTCCTGCAGGGGAACTCGCTCACGTACGTGGCCGCGCGCGTGACGCCGGCAGGGACGCCGCATCCGGTCATGGCAGCGATGAACGCCATGCACTACGACGCATCGGCCGTCGGGAATCACGAGTTCAACTACGGTGTGCCGTTCCTCGACCGCACCATCGCGCAGGCGACGTTTCCGTTCCTGGCCACCAACGCCTACCGGCCGGATGGCTCCCATGCGTTCCGAGGCTGGACAATGCTGGCGCGCGGCACCGCGAAGATCGCGGTGGTGGGCGCGACGACCCCGGGCTCCATGGTGTGGGATCGCGACAACCTGAGCGGTCGCATCGTCATTCGCGACATCGTACCGGAAGTGCGCGCCGCGGTGGCCGAAGCGCGGGGTGCGGGCGCGGACGTCGTCCTGGTGACGATGCACTCGGGTCTCGACGGCGGCTCCAGCTACGACACGGTGAGTACCGGCGTACCGAGCGAGAACGTCGCCGCGCGTGTCGCGCGGGAAGTGCCCGGCATCGACCTCATCGTCTTCGGGCACTCGCACCAGGAAGTGGGCGACACGCTGATCAACGGCGTGCTGCTGATGCAGCCGAAGAACTGGGCGACGAGCGTCGGCATCGCACACCTCACGCTGGCGCAGGACGGTGGTCGGTGGCACGTGGTGGCGAAGCATTCGCGCGTGGTGCCGGCGGCGCGGCATGCGGAAGCGCCCGAGGTCGTCGCCGCCACGCAGGCCGCGCATGCCGCCACGATGCAGTGGGTGAACGAGCCGATCGGCCGCACGGCGGTGGCCTGGCGCGCGGATTCTGCGCGCGTCGCCGATACGCCGCTCATCGACTTCATCCTCGACGTGGAGCGCCGGGCCACCGGGGCCGACCTCGCGTCGACCGCCGCCTTCTCGCTCGACGCATCGCTCGAGCCGGGACCCATCACCTTCGCGCGGCTGCAGGCGCTCTATCCGTACGACAACACGCTTCGCGCCATTCGCATCAGCGGCGCGCAACTGCGGAGCTACCTCGAGCAGAGTGCGCGGTACTACCAGACGTCCGGCAGTGGCGCGCCCAGCGTGGATCCGGCGTTTCCGGGCTTCAACTTCGACATCGTCTCCGGCGTTGACTACACGCTCGACGTATCGCGCCCGGCGGGACAGCGCGTGACGCGCCTCGAGTTTCGCGGGCGCCCGGTGACGCCGACGGACAGCTTCACGCTGGCGCTTAACAACTATCGCCAGACAGGCGGCGGCGGTTATGCGATGCTCGCCGGCGCGCCGGTCGTGTTCGACCAGCAGCAGGAGATCCGCCAGTTGCTGGTGGACGAGGTTCGTCGGAAGGGCACCATCAGTCCCGCCGACTACTTCACGCCCAACTGGCGCATCGAGCCGGCGTCCGCAGTCGCGTCGCTGTACCGGGACCTCCGCCGCGACAACCGGGAGGACGCGCGCGCCGTGGGCACGACAGCGACGCCCGCGCGCCGAGCACGACCCGCCACACGACTGCGCATCATCGGCACCAACGATTTCCACGGCGCACTCGAGCCGCGTCCCGACAACTCGGGCATGCGCCGCGGCGGGGCGGCCTACCTCGCCACGGCCATTCGCAACGCTGCCGCGGGCTGCGTCGCGCCGGCGTGCGAGACGCTGCTGCTCGACGCGGGCGACGAGTTCCAGGGCACGCCGGCCTCGAACCTCGCGTTCGGCCGGCCCGTCGTGACCATCTTCAACCAGCTCGGCCTCGCCGCGAGCGCACTCGGCAACCACGAGTTCGACTGGACGCAGGACACGCTGCGCGCCCGCATGCATGAAGCGCATTACGGCATCTTCGGCGCGAACGTGCGTTATGCCGATGGCCGAGACGTTCCGTGGATCCGCGACGACACGCTCATCGTGCGGGGCGCACTCAGGATCGGGGTGATCGGTCTCGCGACGGTGTCCACGCCATCGACGACGCGCGCGTCCAATGTCGCGGATCTCCGCTTCCTCGAGCCGGCACCCATCGTCGACAGCCTCACGCGACAGCTTCGCGCTCGCGGTGCCGATTACGTCATCGTCATCGGGCACCTCGGCGCGTTCTGCGACCGCGACGGCGCTACCAACTGCAACGGCGAAGTGGTGGACCTCGCACGGGCGCTGCACGAGCCGGTGGATGCGATCGTCAGCGGGCACACGCACTCGCTCGTGAATGCCACCATCAATGGCATCCCCGTGGTGCAGGCGCGGTCGAGCGGCACCGCCGTGGAGACCATCGACCTCGGGCCGGACGGCAGCACGCACCACGTGCGCGACGTGCTTCCCGACTCACTCTCCGCCGATCCCGCGATCGCGGCTATCGTGTCGGATGCCGTCGCGCGCGTCGCGACGCTGGTGAATCGGCCGGTCGCCACGATCGCCACCGCTCTGGTACGCTCGGGCAACCAGTACCCGCTCGGGAACCTCATCGCCGACGCCATGCGCGTGGTGGGGAAGGGCGACGTGGGGATCATGAACAACGGCGGCATCCGCGCGAACCTCCGCGGCGGGGTCGCGACCTACGGGTCGCTGTTCGAGATTCAGCCGTTCGCGAACATTCTCTATCGCGTGACCGTCACCGGCACCGCGCTGCGCGACTACCTCGCGAAGCTCGTTGCCAAGTCGCCCAACGTGCACGTGAGCGGCGTGACCATCACGTACGATTCCACGCGCGTCGGAGCCGCACGCATGGTCAGTGCACGCCTCGCCGACGGCCGCGACATCACCAGCAACGGTCGATACACGATCATCCTCAACGACTTCCTGGCCACGGGCGGCGACGGCCTGGGCGTGACAACGGGCGCCATCCGCACGGAGATCCTGCCGATCGTCGATCTCGACGCGCTCGTCGAATACCTTCAGTCGCGCCCGCAGCCCGTGCAGGCGCCGACCGATATCCGAATCATCGCGGTGCCACCAACCAGATGACCACTACCGTCCGAGTCTTCGTGAACGGCCAGGGCCTCGACGCGCCGGCCGGCGGCACCGCCATCGACGCCGTGGCCGTCCATTCGCCGACCGACGCCACTGCCGTGCGCAGCGGCGCGCTCCTCGTGACCGACAGCCGCGGCTTGCCGGTTCCGGCCGACACCCCGCTCTTCAACGGCGCACTCTTCCGCCTGATCCCCAACCGGGAGCGCGACGTCGCGGATCCGGCCACGCAGTTCGACAGCTGATGCCGCCCATCACCCGCGAGCTGCTCCGCCGGCTGCCGAAGGCGGAGCTGCACTGCCACCTCGATGGCTCGCTGCGCCCCGGTACCATGATCGAGCTCGGGCTCGAGCTCGACCGGCCCATGCCGGCGCCCGATGCGGAATCGCTGCGCGAATACATGACGGTGGACGACGCGCGCAATCTCGAGGACTACCTCGAACGCTTCGCCATCACCCTCTCCGTGATGCAGACGGATTCCGCGCTCGAGCGCATCGCGTACGAGCTCGCGGAAGACGCGGCCGCCGACGGCGTGCGTTATATCGAGGTGCGGTATGCACCCGTCCTCAACGTGCGCGAAGGCCTCTCCCTCGAACAGGCGGTCGAGGCCCCGCTGCGCGGCCTCGCGCGCGCCGAGGCCGACCATGGCGTGAAGGGACGCGTGATCGTCACAGCCATCCGGAACATGGCGCCGAGCGTTTCGCAGGAGCTCGCCGAGCTCGCGGTCGCATATCGCCATCGCGGTGTGGTCGGCTTCGACCTGGCCGGCGGTGAGGCCGGCAACCCGGCCAAGGCCCACCGCCACGCCTTCGACTACGCGCGCAGCCACGACCTCGCCTGCACCTGCCACGCCGGTGAAGGGGACGGCGCGGAGTCGGTGCGCCAGGCCGTGCACGTGTGCGGCGTGCATCGCATCGGGCACGCGACGCGGCTCATCGAGGACACGTCGCTCACGGACTATTGCAACGACCGCCGCATCGCGCTGGAGATCTGCCTCACGAGCAACGTGCAGACGCACGCGGCGGAGTCGTACGCGTCGCATCCATTTCGCGAGTACTATGATCGCGGCCTGAACGTGGTGCTGAACACCGACAACCGGCTCATGAGCGACGTGACGCTCACCGATGAGTACCTTCACGCCGCGGAATCCCTCGCGTTCGATTTCGACGAGCTCGCGCGCGTGGCGCTGAACGGTTTCGAGAGCTGCTTCCTGCCGTACGAGGAGCGCGTGCAGATCATCGCCGAGGTGCAGCGCGACATCGCCGCACTTCGTGGCAGCAGCGGATCATGAGCACCACCCCGTATGGCACCGCCGCCGCCGCACGCGCAGCCGACGCCGTCCGCTCACGCATCGGCGACAGTGTGCCGGTGGCCGGCATCATCCTCGGTTCCGGTTTGGGCGGACTGGCGGCACGCATTGCACACCCGGTCGCCGTCCCCTTCGCAAACGTGCCCGGCTTTCCGGGAGCGACGGTGGTGGGCCACGCCGGCCAGCTGATCGGCGGCCTCCTCGGCGGGCGACGGGTCGTGGCCCTCGCCGGCCGCTTTCACATGTACGAGGGACACGACGCGGCACTCGCCGGCTTTCCCGTGCGCGTGCTGCACGCGCTCGGCGTCCCGGTCCTGTTCGTGTCAAACGCGGCGGGCGGCATCCGGCGGACCTTCCGTGCCGGCGACCTGATGCTCATTCGCGACCACCTGAACCTCATGTTCCGCAGTCCGCTCACCGGTGCCGTGCAGGCGGGCGACGACCGCTTCCCGGACATGAGCGCGCCCTACGACGAGGCGCTGTCCGATGCGCTGCGCGATCATGCGGCGGCGCTTGGCATTCCGCTCCAGGAGGGCGTCTACTGCGGGCTGCTGGGCCCGACGTACGAGACGCCGGCCGAGGTGCGCATGCTTGCCGCGCTCGGCGCCGATGCCGTGGGGATGTCCACGGTGCCGGAGGTGATCGTCGCACGCGCGGTGGGCATGCGCGTCGCCGGCATCAGCTGCGTGACGAATCTCGCGTCGGGCATCTCACCGCACGCGCTGTCGCACACGGAAGTCATCGAGACGACGACGCACGTCGCGGCCAGGTTCGAGGCGCTGGTGGAGCGGTTCGTCGCGGACCTGTAGCGACCGCGGTCGGTGGTGCGCTGCGCGGGCGGGACCAACACAGGGCGGCCGACCTGGCCAACAAGCAGATCCTTCGCTTCGCTCAGGATGACAACAAGACGTGCAGCGAACCAACGCAAGATGCGCCGTGCGGAGCACGGCGCATCTGTGTCGGCAGGCAACGCTACGCCGTCATCGCGCGCGCGGCGTCGGCGATGGGGGCAGCGCGTGGACCCGCGCCCTGAACGTCTGGTAGTTGCGTGAATCCGTGGGGAGCGACCGGATGATCGCGGGGTCGTACGTCGCGATCAGGGCGCGCGTCGCGGCGATACGGTCTTCCTCGAGCGGGTGCGTGGCGAACCAGCCTTCCACCGCGGAAGGGTTGGTTGTCCGCTCGTTGATCAGGATCTGGAACATCTCGGGCATGCCGTTCGGGCTGATGCCGGCGCGTACCGTGTTGCGCACGCCTTCCTCATCGGCCTCGGCCTCGTCGGTGCGGCTGAACCGCGCGAACAACGCGGTGCCGCCCACCTGGATCGCCGCCTGTCCTGCCTGGCTGTTGCACACGCTCGTGAGCACGCAGGCGAGGGTGACGCCGAAGTTCGCGCCCTGCTGCTGCTGCATCTGCTTGATCGAGTGCCGCCGCACCACGTGGCCGATCTCGTGGCCGAGCACGCCGGCCAGCTGGTCCATGCGCTGGGTGCGCTCGATGAGGCCGCGGTTCACGTAGACCACCCCGCCCGGGAGGGCGAAGGCGTTCACTTCCTTGCTGTCGACCATGTAGAAGTGCCACGCATTGGCCTGCGTGAGGTCGGTCCGCGAGGTCAGCCGGGAGATCGAGTCACCGATCAAGTTGAGGTATCGGTTGATCTCGGGATCCTGGACGATGGGCAGCTGCTGGTTGATCTGTGCCGAGTACTGCTGGCCCATGTCGACTTCTTGTTGCGTCGAGACCCCGCAGGCCGTCAACGTTACCGCGAGGGCTACGCCACCCAGAATTCTCTTCATTGCTCTCTCTCGTCGAAGCGGACGCCGGCCCTTCTCGCAAGTCCCATTCCTGTCCGGCGCAATCATAACATCTTGAAGCTGCTCACTTTAGCTCGCGACCTCCGGCGCAGGAAGGCGCGCGAACGGCAGCGGCTGTTTGCTGCGGAAGGAGTCCGTACCGTGGAGGAGTTGCTGCGCTCCCGCCTTGTGGTGCGTGGGGTGCTCGTGGCGCCCCAGCTCGCCGACGCCCCTCGCGGCTCAACTCTTCTAGGCATGCTTCGCACCGCGGGGTTCGAGCTGGCGGAGATTCCGCCGCTCGACTTCGCCAGCGCCGCGGAAACGGAGTCGCCGCAGGGAGTGCTCGCGGTGGTGGAGATTCCCCAGCTCACGTTTGATACCCTCATCGTCGGCGAACGAGCCCGCATCGTGGTGCTCGATGCCGTGCAGGACCCGGGCAACGTCGGCACGATCCTCCGGACCGCGGCGGCCCTGGGTGCCACCGCGGCGGTGGCTTTGCCGGGAACCGTTGACCTATGGAACGCCAAAGTCGTCCGTAGTGCGATGGGGGCAAGCTTCCACTTCCCGGTGCTGTCGGCCACGTGGGCTGAACTCGACCTCTTTCGCCATCGGCACGGCATTGCCCTCTGGGGCACCGACGCCGCCGGCGCACCGCTCGATACCCTCGCCCCGCCGTCCCGCCTCGCCCTCGTCGTCGGAAACGAAGGGGCCGGACTTTCACAAGAAGCCCGCAGCCGCGTGGACGTCCTCGCGGCCCTCCCCATCGGAGCCGTCGTGGAATCGCTCAACGTCGCCGTCGCCACGGGCATCTTCCTCTATCAGCTGCGCACGTGACCTCTCTCGCCACCGTCTACTCGTTCCTGGTCGGGCTGTGCGTCGGCTCGTTCCTCAACGTCTGCGTCGCGCGCTGGCCGCGGGAGCTGAGCGTCGTCCGGCCGCGGTCCCGGTGCCCGCACTGCGGTCACCAGCTCGCGTGGTTCGAGAACATTCCTCTCTTCAGCTGGCTCGTGCTGCGCGCCCGCTGCCGCTGCTGCGACGAGCCGATCAGCGCGATCTATCCGCTGCTGGAAGTAGGCATCGGCGCGCTGTGGGCGATGTGCGTGTGGTACTTCGGCCCGACGTTCACGGCCATCCGCCTCGCGGTGTTCCTCACCATCCTCGTCGGCGTCGCACTCACCGACGTCAAGTACTACCTCATCCCTGACGGCTTCACCATCACGGGACTCCTCTGGACGCTCGGCACCGCGCTCCTCGCGCCGTTCCTCGGTGATTCTCCGCTCTTCGCCGGCCCGTACGACGCGATCGTCGGCGCCTGCGCCGGCGCGGGCCTGATCGCGGTGATCGGCTGGCTCGGTGAAGCCGCACTCAAGCGCGAGGCGATGGGCATGGGCGACATGACGTTGATGGCATTCGTGGGCGGCGCGCTCGGCCCTGCCCGTTCGATCGCGACGGTGTTCGTCGGCGCGACCATCGGCGCGGTGGCGTTCCTTGCCGTGGTCTACCCGATCGCACTGATGCGGCGCGGCCGCTCGGCGACGCAGACCGAGTTGGCTCTCGGCGGTCATGCGGCGACGCCAGTGGAACTGCCTCTGGTCCCGTTCGGCGTGTTCCTCGCGCCGGCGGCAGTGATCATGCTCCTCTGGGGCGACCAGATCCTCGGGAAGGTCTTTCCGGTGCTCTGATTCGGAGCGCGAAGATCGGGTGGGCGATTTGCACCGCGACTCCACTCGGGCGGTGTCACGTCGGTCCCGACGTCAGTGATCGGCACTCGGCATCTGTCATCCTTCGCGAATCGATCGCGATCGGGCGCCAGCAAATGCATGATTGGCGACCGACTTGTGACGACTGACGATCGACTTGCCGCTCCCTGGAGCCCGAGTGTCAGCGAGGAATTGGTTCTCCGCGTGCAACAAGCAGATCCTTCGCTACGCTCAGGATGACAAGCAGGGCGCCATTCGGCACGAAACGGGCAGCGGCGCCATCGCGTAGACTGAAGCAGGACGTACGCATCGTCCCCCTTCCTTCGCACCGAATCCCATGCCCGACGAGCACGCGATCGACACGCCAGCGCTCGACCGCTTCACCCGCGACCTCACCGCCGACGCGCGCGCGGGCCGGCTCGAGCTCGTGCGCTGCCGCGATGAGGAGATTGCGCGCACCATCGACATCCTGCTGCGGCAGGGCAAGAACAATCCCGCGCTCGTGGGACAGGCCGGCGTGGGCAAGACGGCCATCGCCGAAGGCCTCGCCGCGCGCATCGCGGAAGGGCGCGTGCCGATTGCGCTGCGCGACCTGCGGCTCCTTTCGCTCGACGCCGTGGGCCTGCTCGCCGGCACGACGTATCGCGGCCAGTACGAAGAACGGCTGCGCGCGCTCGTCGCGGAGACCAGTGGCGCTGGTGACGTGCTGCTGTTCGTCGACGAGATGCACAATCTCATCGGTCAGGGCAGCGCGAGCGGCTCGGCGATGGACGCCGCGAACATGCTCAAGCCCGCGCTCGCGCGCGGCGAGTTCCGGCTGCTCGGTGCCACCACAGACGAAGAGTATGACCGGTGGATCCTCGGCGATCCCGCGCTGGAACGGCGCTTCCAGAAGATCGCCGTGCGCGAGCTGTCGCCGGCGGAGACGCTCGAGATTCTCCGCACGCGCGTGCCGTCGCTCGCACGGCATCACAACGTCGTGATCACGGACGCCGCAGTGCGCGCCGCGATCGAGCTCACCGACCTCTGGGTGCCGGACCGCCGCCGTCCCGACAAGGCGATCGATGCGCTTGACGAGGCGTGCGCACATACGCAGGCCATCGCGGCCTACTCGGCGCCGGCCGAACTGCTCATCTCGCGCCGGCGTGAATGGCAGCGCGATGCGCAGCGTCGTGGCGCTGCGGCCGCACCTCGCCGCGCGGGCGAGCCGATGAACCGGATGGCGCGCGATGGCTTCGCGGCGCTCGAGCGGTTCGGCGCCGAGCTGGAGGCGGCCTTCGTGCGGTCGAGCGGACCGGGTGCTCCGCCGCCGCCACCCATGACGCCCCCGCCGCCACCTCCGCCCGCACGGGAGGAGCGCTCGGGCGCGGAACGCGCCGAGCTCGACGTCTCCCTCGAGCGCCAGCTTCTCGACGATGGTATCGTTGTGCGTGGCCACGACGTCGCGCGCGTCGTGGGATTGATGACCGGACGGAGAATTGAATGGGAAGAATGAACCTGCGGGTCGCCGCGATCGTGATCGTCGTCGCGATCGGGGCGGGCCTGTTCCTCGGACGCCGGCGCGGCGTGGGAACCGGGCCGTATGCCAGCGAAGTGGCGGATGCGATGCCCCGGATCGAGGAAGCGACCGGGATGAAGTTCAAGACGCCGCCGCGGGTGGAGGCGCGCGACAAGGCGCAGGTGCGCGACTTCCTGCTGAAGAAGTTCGACGAGGCCACGCCGGCGAAGGAGATCGCCGGCGAGGAGGCGGCGTACAAGCTGTTCGGGCTGCTCCCCGACACGCTCGACCTGCGGAAGTTCTTCCTCGCCGTGCTCGCCGAGCAGGTGATCGGCTACTACGATCCCGCCGTGAAGGTGTTGTACGTGGTGAAGGGCGCCGACGAGAAAATGGTGGGCGTCACCATCACGCACGAGTTGGTGCACGCGCTGCAGGACCAGTACGTGAACCTCGACTCGATCCAGAAGGGGTCATCCGACAACGATCGCCTGAGCGCCGCGCAGGCGGTGATCGAGGGACAGGCGCAGCTCGAACAGCTGTCGATCATGGTCGGCGGGGCGAGCAACATCGCCCTTCGCGTGGGCGGCCGTGACGGCATCCGCGAGATGATCCGCGAGAACCAGAGCAGCATGCCGGTGTTCGCCACGGCGCCGATGGTGATCCAGGAGTCGCTGCTCTTTCCCTATCTCAGCGGTGCGGATTTCGTGGAGCGGTTCAAGGAGAAGCGGGGCAAGGCCAACCCGCTGCTCGACATACCGCGCTCGACGGAGCAGATCCTCCACACGGACGCCTACTTCGCGGCGAAGCCCGACGAGCCCAGCGTCATCACGCTGCCGGCCCCGCGCGGCGCGACGCTGCTGTACTCGGACGATATGGGCGAGTTCGGCGCGCGACTGCTGCTCTACCAGCACCTGATGGACGAGCAGGTGGCGGCGCGCTCGGTGGTGGGCTGGGACGGTGACCGCTACGCGGTGGTGCAGAGCGCCGCCGGTCGCGGCATCGTGTGGGCGAGCGTGTGGGACAACACCATTGCGGCGGCGGCGTTCTCCGACGCGCTGATCCGCGCGACCACCAAGCGCACGGGCGTCGCGGAGCGCGCGGACGCGGGCGGGGGGGCGACGGTCAGTCCCAAGGGGCGCACGATCACGATCTTTCCGCGCATCATCAGTGGACGCGCGGTGGTGATCTACAGCGATTTGCCGTCGGGCATGTCCGGCGTGATCGACCCCGGCGCGATCAAGGTCGATCCACGCTGATCAGGGTGCCCGTCTCGCTCGTGACGGGCACACTGGTTTCCGCATCACTCACGTCTTCGTCGTCGCCGTCGGGCAGGTCGTCGTTCGGCGCCGGCAAGAGGGCCAGGCGGAGCACTTCGTCCATCGTGGCAACGAAGGTGAATGCGACCTGGCGCTTGACCTCGTCCGGCACGTCGCGCAGGTCCTTCTCGTTCGACTTCGGCATGATGAGTTGCCGCAGTCCGGCGCGGTAGGCGGCCAGCACCTTCTCCTTCACCCCGCCGATCTCGAGCACCTTGCCACGGAGTGTCACCTCGCCGGTCATCGCGACGTCGCGGCGCACCGGACGCTGCGAGATCGCGCTCGCGATCGCCAGCGTGAGCGAGATGCCCGCGCTCGGTCCGTCCTTCGGGATGGCGCCGGCGGGCAGGTGGACATGGACGTCGTATTCCCGGAACGCTTCGTCCGGAATGCCGATCTGCGCGGCGCGCGAGCGGACGTATGAGTACGCGGCATCCACGCTCTCGCGCATCACGTCGCCGAGCTGCCCCGTGACCGTGAGCCGTCCCGTGCCCGGCATGCGCAGCGCCTCGATCACCATGAGGTCACCGCCGGTGGCCGTCCACGCGAGGCCCGTCACCACGCCGATCTCCGGCACGACGTCCACTTCCTCCACTGCGTACCGCGGGACGCCAAGGACCTCTTCCACCTTGTCGACGTCGATCACCCACGCGCCTTCCTCGCCCTCCGCCTTCCGCCGCGCGCGCTTGCGCATGATCGCCGCGAGGTTGCGCTCGAAGTTGCGCAGGCCCGCCTCGCGCGAGTAGCGGTTGGAGATGAACGACAGCGATTCGTCCGTGAACTGGATGTCCTTGTCGCTGATCCCGTGCTCTTCGAGCAGGCGCGGCAGCAGGTACCGCCACGCGATCTCGACCTTCTCCTCGATCGTGTACCCGACGATGCGAATCACCTCCATCCGATCGCGCAGCGGTGCGGGGATGTCGAACAGGTTGTTCGCCGTGCAGATGAACAATGCCCCGCTCAGGTCGAAGGGCAGGTTCAGGTAGTGGTCCACGAACTTGTCGTTCTGGCTCGGATCGAGCACCTCGAGCATCGCGGCCGTGGGATCGCCGCTCGGCCCGCCGCCGGACATCTTGTCGATCTCGTCGATCATGAGGACGGGGTCGCGCACCTGCACGCGCCGGAGCGCCTGGATGAGCAGGCCCGGCATCGCGCCGACGTACGTCCGCCGGTGACCGCGGATCTCCGCCTCGTCGCGCACGCCGCCCACCGAGATGCGATAGAACTCGCGCCCGATCGACGTGGCGATGGCCTCGCCGAGCGAGGTCTTGCCGGTGCCTGGGGGACCCACGAAGCAAAGGATGGGTCCGTGCGGGTCGCCGCCGCGCAGCTTGCGCACGGCGAGGTACTCGATGATGCGCTCCTTCGCCTCGCTGAGGCCGTAGTGCCGCCCATCGAGCGCTTCCTCCACCTTCTTCAGCGCGATCTCGTCGTCGCCGCTGCGCGCGTTCCACGGCAGCGCGAGGATCCAGTCGAGGTACGTGCGGATGACCTGGTATTCGCTCGACGCAGTGCTGAGCTGTCGAAGGCGCTCCGTTTCGCGGCGCGCTTCCTGTCCCACGCGCTCGGGCAGCTTCGCCTCGTCGATCTTGCGCAACAGCTCGATGGCCTCCTTCTCGCCGGGGTCCACTTCGCCGAGCTCCGCCTGAATGGCGCGTAGCTGCTGGCGCAGGTAGAACTCGCGCTGGTGCTGCTCGATCTTGATCTCCGTCTGCCGCTTCACGTCTTCCATCACGCGCGCCCGCGCGACTTCCCGCTCCAGGCGGTTGAGGATGAAGCGCAGCCGCTGCCCGACGTCGAGGCGCTGGAGCACTTCGTCCTTGTCGCTGATGCGGAAGTTCATGTTCGTGGCGGCAAGGTCCGCGAAGCGGCCCGGGTCCGACACGTTCATCTTGAGGATGGCCGGCACCTCATCCGGAATGCGATCGACCAGCTCCGCGAGTGTCTCGGCGGCGGCGATGACCCGCGCCACGAGGTCGTCCAGCTCGGAGGGGTCGGCGGGCAGCTCGCGCGCCGGCCGGATGGCGGCGACCGGATACGGCTCTTCCTGGTCGATTCCTTCGATCACGATGCGTCGCAGTCCCTGCAGCGTGATCTGCACGGTGTCGCCCGGCAGGTTGATCCGCTCGTGCACGCGTGCCGCCACGCCCACGCGCCCGATGAACCGCTGCGAGTCGATCGGGTCGTCGTGATCGCCGGAGGCCACAACGAGCGCGACGACGAGGCCCGGTTCGTCGAAGGCGCGCAGCAGCGAGAGATTCTCCGGCGCGCCCATCTGCACGGCGATGGTGCCGAGCGGGTAGACGATCGTCGAACGCAGCGCCATCAGGGGCAGCGCCGGCGGGAGCTCGCTCTTGAGGATTTCTTCCTTGCGCTGGGGCTTGGCCATGGCGGGAAATTACGTTCCGGTCGGAAGGTGGGACAGTACCGACTCTCCTGTCGTCCTGAGCAGAGCGAAGGACCTGCTTGTTGCGGCGGTGCCCCGACGCGCACCATCCAGGGGAGTCAAGCCAGCCAAGCAGGTCCATCGCTCCGCTCAGGACGACAGGGTCGCAGGTCCATCGCTTCGCTCAGGACGCCAGGGGCGCGGTTCAACCCGCTCGGATTGGCTCGCTCACGAAGGACGCGTTGTCCGCGGCCTGCCCGGCGCCTAAATTCCTCGGCTATGTTCGACGAGCTCTCCGAAAAACTCGAAGCCACCTTCGCGCGCCTCCGCGGCCGCGGCACCCTCAGCGACGCCGACATCAAGGAAGGGCTTCGCGAAGTACGTCGCGTGCTCCTCGAGGCCGACGTCAACTTCGCGCTCACCCGCGAGTTCCTCGAGCGCGTGGAGAAGAAGGCCGTCGGCGTGTCGCAGCTGCGCACGGTCTCGCCCGCGCAACAGCTCGTCAAGATCGTCTACGACGAGCTCACCGCCATGCTCGGCGAGCGGCGCGAGGGACTGAAGCTCAGCTCCGTTCCGCCCACCGTCGTGATGATGGTCGGCCTCCAAGGCTCGGGCAAGACGACCTCGGCCGCGAAGCTCGCGCGCAAGCTCAAACTCGAGGGCCGGCAGACGCGCCTCATTGCGTGCGACGTCTATCGCCCCGCTGCCATCGACCAGCTCGAGACGCTTGGGGCTCAGCTCGACATCCCCGTGTATGCGGAGCGTGGCGAGCAGGACGTCGTGAAGATCGCGAAGGCGGGCATCGACGTCGCCCGCCGCGCGCGCGATCGCGTGGTGCTCGTCGATACCGCTGGCCGACTGCAGATCGACGACAGCATGATGGCGGAACTCGAGCGGCTCAAGGCCGCCATCCGTCCTGACGAGATCCTGCTCGTCGCCGACGGGATGACCGGCCAGGAGGCGGTAAAGATCGCGCAGGGCTTCGACGCGCGGCTCAACGTCACCGGCGTGATCCTCACGAAGATGGACGGCGACGCGCGTGGCGGCGCTGCGTTGTCGATCTACGGCGTGCTCAAGAAGCCGATCAAGTACATCGGCGTCGGCGAGAAGACGGACGCGCTCGAGGATTTCCATCCCGACCGCATGGCTGGCCGCATCCTGCAGCAGGGTGACGTCCTCTCGCTCGTGGAGAAGGCGCAGGGCGCCTTCGACGCCGACGAAGCGAAGAAGATGGAGCGGAAGGTCCGGAAGGAAGGCATGGATCTCGAGGACTTCCTCACCGCCATGCGCCAGATCGAGAAGCTCGGCCCCCTCGAGGGACTCCTCAAGATGATGCCGGGCGTGAACTCGAAGATGCTCAAGCAGGTAAAGGATGCCGACCCGAAGCGGATGAAGCATCTCGAGGCCATCGTGCTGTCGATGACGAAGGCGGAGCGCAAGAAGCCGGACGTGATGAACGGGTCGCGGCGCGCGCGCGTGGCGAAGGGCGCCGGCCGCCCGATCAGCGAGGTGAACAAGCTGCTCGAGCAGTTCCGCGAAATGCAGAAGATGATGAAGAAGGTCGCGGGCGGGCAGGGACCCGGGGGCGGCAAGATGCGCATGCCGCCCGGGATGTTCGGGGGCCGCTAGCCCCGCGACCGGCAAGCCGGTCCGCCAATTATGGCTCCGTGGTGCAATCCGCACCCCAGCCCGGTTACATTCAGTGTTCCACCAGTGCCCAGGGTGCGGTCCGGAAATGCCGGATACGCGATGAGCCCGGGCCGTTGCATCACTCAGGAGATCAGCACCATGGCCGTCAAGATCCGCCTTCGCCGCGTGGGACGAAAGAAGTCTCCCATGTACCGCATCGTCGTCGCCGACTCGAAGAGCCCGCGCGACGGCAAGTTCATCGAGATCGTCGGCCAGTACCAGCCCCGCACGGGCGAACAGGCCATCAACCTCGATGCCGAGCGCGTGCACTACTGGCTCAATGTCGGCGCGCAGCCCACGGACACCGTGCGCTCGCTGCTCCGCAAGGCCGGTCTCCTGAAGCAGCGCCACGAGACACGCCTCGCCTCCAAGCTCCAGGCCTCGGCCGTGCCGGTGGGTGAGAAGCAGGACGAAGCGTAAGGAAGCGTAGTCCCGGGTGGTGCGAAGGACCTGCTTCTCCATCGTGAAAAGCAGGTCCTTCGCTGCGCTCAGGACGACAAATCGGCGCGGCGCTCAGGACGACAAATCGGTGCGGCGCTCAGGACGACAAATCGGTGCGGCGCTCAGGACGACAAAGCGGCGCGGCGCTCAGGACGACAAATCGGCGCGGCGCTCAGGACGACAAATCGGTGCGGCGCTCAGGACGACAAATCGCCGTGGCCCCCAGACCAGATCCATCATGACAGCTCCCGAGTTCATCATCGTCGGGCGGGTCCGCAAGGCGCACGGCATTCGCGGCGAAGTCGTCGTCGAAGCCATCACCGATGCACCCGACGAGGTGTACGTGCCCGGCCGCCGCATCTTCGGCGGCACCCCCGCGGGCGACATCGGCGCGGCGCGCCAGGAACTGCACGTCCGCACCGTGCGTCCGTTCAACGAAGGCCTGCTCGTGGGCTTCGACGAAGTGCCGGAGCGCAATGCCGCCGAGCTGTGGCGCGGCCGCTACCTCCTGCTGCCGGCGGACGAAGTGCCGCCGCCCGCGGACGACGAGGTCTACCTGCACGACCTGATCGGCATGCGCGTGGAGCTCCACGGCGGTGAACCGGTGGGCACGGTGGAGGAGCTCTACGAGCTGCCGCACGGCCTTGCGCTCGACGTGCGTCGTGCCGAGCCGCGCGATGGCGAGACGGTCCTGCTGCTCTATGACGACAACACCATCGCCTCGGTGGACAAGGCGCAGCGCCTGATCGTCGTCACGCCGCCGGACGGGCTGCTCGAGTGATCGTCAACGTCGTCACCATCTTCCCGGACTTCTTCGCCACGCCGCTCGCGCTCAGCATTCCGTCGCGCGCGGCGGCTGCCGGCTCGGTGACGTTCAACGTGGTGGACCTCCGCGACTACACGCATGACCGTCACCGCACGGTGGACGACACGCCATACGGCGGCGGCCCGGGCATGGTGATGAAGCCGGCGCCGTTCTTCGAGGCCGTCGAGGCACTTGGCGCCGTGACACCCATCGTGCTGATGAGCGCGCGCGGCCGGCGGTTCACGCAGGCCGACGCCGTGCGCTTCGCCGAGGGCGCGGAGCTCACCATCCTCTGCGGCCACTACAAGGACGTGGACCAGCGCGTCGCCGACCACCTCGCCACCGAGGAGCTTTCCCTCGGCGACTTCGTGCTCAGCGGCGGCGAGCCCGCAGCGCTCGCGGTGATTGACGCAACCGTTCGCCTGCTGCCCGGAGCAATGAGCGACCCGGAGAGTGCGTACGGCGATTCCTTCTGGGAGCGCGGCCTGTCGGCGCCGAGCTATACGCGGCCTCCGGAGTTCCGGGGACACACGGTGCCTGAGGTGCTGCTCAGCGGCGATCACGCAAAGATCGCCGAGTGGCGACGGCGGGAAGGTGAACGCCTCACGCAGGAGCGGCCCGGCGAACCACCATGATTGCGCCGGAGCCGGTCGCCACCGCCGTGCTGCTCACCGCGTTCGGCGTTCTCCTCGGGTCGAGCGTCGCGCTCAGCCGTGCATCGGCCAGGCTGGGATTGCCGGTGGCGCTGCTGTTCCTGTTCGTGGGCATACTCGCCGGTTCCGAGGGTATCGGTCACATCCCGTTCGACGACTACGCCTTCGCCTACCGGCTCGGCACCACGGCGCTGGTGATGATCCTGTTCGACGGTGGCCTGAACACGTCGCTCACGTCGGCGCGTGCGGTGCTCCTGCCGGCGGCGGCGCTGGCCACTGTCGGAGTGGTGGCTACTGCCGGCCTCGTCGCCGCCGCCGCACACGCCATCGGCATCGCGTGGCCCATGGCGCTGCTCCTCGGCGCGATCGTCTCGTCAACGGACGCCGCGGCTGTCTTCTCAGTGCTCACGGCCACGGGCACGAGACTGCGGCAGCGCGTGGGACTCACCCTCGAGGTCGAGTCGGGGTTGAACGACCCGATGGCGGTGATCTTGACCACCGGCCTCACCGCCGCACTGGCCAGCGGCCACGTGGTGCAGCCGTTGGCGCTCGCGCGCGAGGTCGTGCTGGAGATGGTCGTCGGCGCCGTGTCGGGAGCGGTCATCGCGTACGCGGGGCGGTGGGTCATCCTGCGCATCCGCCTGCCGGCGGCCGGCCTGTATCCCGCGTTCACCCTTGCGATCGCCTGCCTGTCCTTCGGACTCACGACGCTCCTGCACGGCAGCGGCTTTCTCGCGGTGTACGTGACCGGCGTGGTGCTGGGCAGTGGAGCGCTCCCGCATGCGGTGGGCGTGCGCAGGGTGCATGATGCGCTCGGGTGGCTGAGCCAGGTGCTGATGTTCCTGCTGCTGGGCCTCCTCGTGTATCCCACGCGCGTCCTGCAGGTGGCGGGGATCGGCCTTGGGCTCGCCCTGTTCCTGGCGGTGGTGGCGCGACCGCTCGTGACGCTCGTGTGCCTGGCGCCGTTCCGTTACCGCTGGCGCGAGTCGGCCTACGTGGGGTGGGTGGGGTTACGGGGTGCCGTGCCCATCGTGCTCGCCACCATTCCCGTGATGGCCGACGTGTCGGGCGGTCGCGAGCTGTTCGACATCGTGTTCGTGATCGTGGTGGTCGGGGCGATTGTCCCCGGCACGACGGTGCCGTGGGTCACCCGCTTGCTGCGGGTCGAGTCCGCCGCCCCGCCGCCGCCGAAGGCGTCCATCGAGGTCGACGCCCGCGCGCCGCTCGGGGACGAGCTTCGGTCGTACTTCATCTCGTCGCACCTCGCGGTGTCGGGTGCCCTGCTGTCGGAGATTCCCTTTCCTCCGGGCGCGGCCGTGAGCATGCTCGAGCGCGCGGGCGCCCTCATTGCGCCCTCCGGGGCAACGCGCATCGAGCCGGGCGACTACATCTATGTCATTGCCCCGCCACAGCATCGGTCCGACGTGGAATTGCTGTTCGGCCGGGCCGAGGAGCACTAGGGACACCCCTAGACTCCGCCGTGGGACTCCGCTAAGTTCCCAAGTCTATTCCAGTTAAGCCCCGAACCAGCCGTCCCATGCATGTCTTCATCGAAACCCAGAAAGAGTGGCTCCGCGACCTCCCAGCGTTCCGCGCCGGTGACACCGTTCGCGTGAACGTCCGAGTGAAGGAAGGGGAAAAGGAGCGCATCCAGGCGTTCGAGGGAGTGTGCATCGCCCGTCGCGGCGTCGGTGTCAGCCAGACGTTCACCGTCCGGAAGATCTCCAACGGCATCGGCGTCGAGCGCATCTTCCCGCTGCACAGCCCCATGCTCGCCGACATCATCGTCGTGCGTCGTGGCCGGGTCCGTCGTGCGAAGCTGTACTACCTGCGCAGCCTCACGGGCAAGGCGACCCGCATCAAGGAAATGAAGGCCAAGACGCCGCAGGCCACCGCGGCGAAGTAAGCATCGCGGTCGCGAGACTCCATGCGGAAGTGGAGTGCGATCGAGCGCGACCTGCGGACCGCACGCGGTCCCCTGCTCGCCGGTGTGGATGAAGTCGGACGGGGCCCGCTCGCGGGCCCCGTCGTCGCATGCGCCGTCGTCATGCCCGCCGCCGCGCGCGCCATCCGCGGCATCGACGATTCCAAGACGCTGAGCGCCGCAGACCGCGGCCGGCTCGCCACGCGGATCCGCGAGCGGGCGCTGGCCGTGTCGGTCGGCGCAGCCAGCGTGCGCGAGATCGACCGGCTCAACATCTACCACGCGTCGGTGCTCGCCATCCGCCGCGCGATCACGCGGCTCCGCGTCACGCCGGACCACGTCGTCATCGACGGCCTGCGCATCCGCACCCTCGGCATCGAGCACACCGCCGTGGTGGGCGGCGACGCGCGCTGCCACTCCATCGCCTGTGCGTCGATCATCGCCAAGGTCACGCGCGACCGGCTGATGCACGCGCTGGCGCAGCGGCATCCGCACTACCGCTGGGATACCAACGTGGGGTACGGCACGCGCGATCATCAGGCTGGGCTGGCGGCGCACGGCCTCACGCCGCATCATCGACGCTCGTTCGGGCCCGTGAGCCAGCTGTCGCTCGCGCTGTCGTTCGCTCCCGCCGACGAAGCGGAGACACTCGCCGACGCCCTCTTCGACGCGCTGGCCGATGCCGCCGCGTCGTCCGACACGTC
This sequence comes from Gemmatimonadales bacterium, assembly GCA_038236775.1. Taxonomy (GTDB): domain Bacteria; phylum Gemmatimonadota; class Gemmatimonadetes; order Gemmatimonadales; family Gemmatimonadaceae; genus AG11. Next base: position 8,714 of record JBBRZK010000009.1, on the reverse strand, counting down.
CCTGCTGTTCTGCACCGACGATTCCGCCCCACGCCAGGAGCTTCGCACATGACGGACAGCACGAGCGCATCGGTGTTCCGGCCGGGCCTGTTCGACGGACAGGTGGCGCTCGTGACCGGGGGCGGCAGCGGCATCGGGCGGGGCATTGCCGACCTGCTCGCGGCGCTGGGGGCGCACGTGGTGCTCGCGAGCCGCAAGCTCGAGCGCGTCGAGGCTGCAGCGGCGGAGATCGTCGCGGCGGGTGGACAGGCCAGCGCGAAGGCGGTGGACGTGCGCGACTCCGCGCGCGTGAAGGCGCTCATCGCCGAGGTGCACGCGGAGCGCGGGCGCATCGACCTGCTGGTGAACAATGCCGCGGGCAACTTCTACGCGCCGTCGGAGACGCTGTCCGAGAACGCGTGGAAGAGCGTGCTCGAGATCGACCTGTACGGGACGTTCTTCTGCGCGCAGGCCGTGATGCCCGTGATGAAGGCGCAGGGCGGGGGATGCATCGTCAACATCTCGATGACGCTGCACTATCGCGGCTGGCCCCTCATGGCGCATGCGACGGCGGCGAAGGCGGGCATCGATGCACTGACGAAGACGCTGGCCGTGGAGTGGGCGAAGTACGGCGTGCGCATGAACGCGGTGGCGCCGGGTCCCATTCCCACCGAGGGGGTACGGAAGGCGTTCACGCCGCCGCCGTCGGCGGAGGAGGGCGTGCCCGACGTGTTCGCGGTGGAGAAGGCGCTCGACAGCTACGCGAAGAAGATGATCCCGCTCCAGCGCTGGGGCTCGCCGGCGGACATCGCGAACATGGTCGCGTTCCTGGCGTCGCCGGGCGGCGCGTGGATCACCGGCGCGATCATGGTGGTGGATGGCGGCGAGTGGCTCGCCAAGCCGCAGGTCTCGCCGGCGTAGCGACAGGCGGTACGGCGCATCAGGGACTGCGCCGGGTCCACAGGACGAGGGTGCCGCACTGGGCGCCCACGCCCGCGAACTCCGCGGGCGTGCTGGCGGGGCCGGCGTAGAACTCCACGGCCTCCAGTCGGGCGGAGTCGAACTGGTCGAGATCGGGTGGGGCGAACCGGTTGACGGCGTCGGGCGCGTATACGCGGATACCGTCCACGATGACCTGCACGTAGCACGCCCGCGGGCTGCGCGAGTCGTACGGGTCGGCGAGGGGCAGCAGCGAGATGGTGCCGAAGCCGCGTCCGGAGCTCAGGAGCAGCGCGCCGGTGCGGGGGTACCGGATCATCTTCGCGCCGCGACCCTTTTCCCGCAGCAGCTCGCCAACGGAGACGCCCTGCAGTGAATCGAGGACGTCGCGGAGGAAGAAAGTGCCCTGGCCGGATGCCCGCCGGCGGAGGATGTCGATCGTCTGCCGATCCGGCGCCGCCTCCACGACGACGGGCGCGAGCTCGGAGGGAAGCAGCCGCTCGAGTTCCAGCTCGACATCCAGGCGACGGGTCGAGTCCATGTGCACGACCGTACGCAGCGGGCGGTACCCGATTTTCTGCGCCACGAGATGGACGTCTCCCGACGCCATCCCGTCGAAGCGGAAGGCGCCCCGCTGGTCCGTCGTGGCCACGCGTTTTGGTTCCACCAGCGTGACCGTGGCGCCCGCGAGCAGTTCGCGTCCGATCTCCGAGGTGACCATTCCGGCGAAAATCGCGGCCGCGGGAACTGACGGCCTCACCTGCGCGTTCGCGGCGGACGATGGTATCAGGATGAGGCTGAACCAGAACAGCAGACGGCGCATGGGGGCCTGCGGGTAGGGAGGCGGCTGATGCCGCTGACCGAAGGACCGCGCGAGGTACCGGGCGGTCATGTGCAGGCCAATCTTCCATTGTTCACATTGCGTGCGGTCCGCCGGCAATATTTCGTCCCGCTCCAATATGTGACGCGAGACAGGCGTCGTCGAGTCGTACTCACACATCCACGGGTGCAGCACCAATCGTTCATCGGCACGCATACTCGCGTGTCACTCCACGCACAACAGTTCGGAGCCATACACATGGAGAATACCTTCCGCCGGCTTCTCGCCGCGGTCGCGATCGTGCTCGCCGTCTCGTCACAGGCGGTCGCCCAGGGCGCCGTCGGTACGGTCGCCGGTCGGGTGATTGACCGCACGACGCAGCAGCCCCTCGTCGGCGCGCAGGTGCGTGTGGTCGGCACCACCCGCGGGACGTCCACGGACGAAACTGGCTCGTACCGGATCATCGGCGTGCGTGAGGGATCCGTGCAGATCGCCGTGCAGCGCATTGGCTACGGTCCGCTGTCGCGGAGCGTCACGGTCCCGGCCGGCGGCATCGTCACCGTCGACTTCAGCCTCGCCGTGTCGGCGGCCCAGCTCGACGTGGTGGTCGTGAACGCCACCGGCACCACGGAGCGAAAGCGCGAGAATGGCGCGGTCACCGCGACCATCGACAGCTCCGCCCTGAACAAGGCGGCGATCAGCACCTTCGCTGACGCGCTGAGCTCCCGCGCGCCGGGCGTGGTCGTCATGACCGCCGCCGGTGAGACGGGTGCCGGATCACGCGTCCGCATCCGCGGTTCCAACTCCATCTCGCTTTCGAACGAGCCGCTCATCATCGTCGACGGCACGCGCGTGGACAACAGCCCGTCGTCAACCGCCATCGGCACCGGCGGACAGAGCCCCTCGCGGCTGAACGACATCAACCCGGAAGACATCGAGAACGTCGAGATCATCAAGGGTCCCGCTGCCGCTGCCCTGTACGGGACGGCCGCCGCGAACGGCGTCATCCAGATCACGACCAAGAAGGGCCGCGCCGGCCAGACGAAGTGGGACGTCTTCACGGAGACCGGCCGCCTCACCGACGTGAACAACTACGAGCCAAACTTCCGCTCGTATGGCAAGACGGCGGCGGGCACGCTCGTCAGCAACTGCAGCCTCTACTCGCGCGTGTCGCTCGCCGCCACCAAGTGCGTCGCGGTCGATTCGACGATCTCCAACAACCCGCTCCAGGTCGCGGGCATGGAGAGCGACGGAAACCGTCGGCTCGCCGGCGTCAGCGCGGCGGGCGGATCGGACGTCGCCACGTACTTCCTGTCCGGCGAGTACCAGAAGGAGCAGAACGTCATCCTGGTCAACAACAGCCAACGCATGAGCATCCGCACGAACGTGCGTGGCCAGCTCGCGAAGAGCCTCGATGCGCAGATCAGCATCGGCTTCACGAACAGCGACCTGCGTCGTCCCCAGGACGACAACAACGCATTCGGCGTCGTCTCCGGTTCGCAACTCGGCAAGGCGGCGGACTGCGGCCCCAACGGCCTCAACCTGCAGCACCCGAACCTCTGCAGCGCCACCGATACCGTCAGTCGCGGCTACTACAACGCGGGCCTCCCGCCGAAGGCCTTCTACAACATCAATACCCGGCAGGGCGTGCAGCGCCTCACCGGCAGCCTCACGAGCAACTGGACGCCGCTGTCGTGGCTCGCCGTGAACGGCACGTTCGGCGGCGACTTGGACAACCGCAACGACAACGAGACGCTGCAGCCGAACCTGCTCGCGTACAGCCAGAACACCCTCGACGGCTATCGCACCGTCGACCGTGCCTTCGTGGCCAACTACACGTCGTCGCTGAACGCCACGGCCACGTACGAGCGGTCGCCCACCCTCAAGTTCACCACCGCGGTAGGCACGCAGTACACCGACGTCTACTTCACCCGCACGGACGCGTTCGGCGCCAAGCTGCTTGGCGGCTCGAACTCGCTGGCCGGCACCAACGCACGGTTCTCCGTCGGCGAAAGCACGAATGACGTCCGCACGCTCGGCTTCCTCGGCCGCGAGCAACTGGCGTGGCGCGACCGCGTCTTCCTCACGGCCGGCATCCGCTCCGACAAGAACAGCGCCTTCGGCCAGAACTATTCCCGCGTCTTCTACCCGTCGCTCTCGGGATCGTGGGTCGTGAGCGAGGAGAACTTCTTCCCGAAGGTGCAGGCCATCTCGTCGCTGCGCCTGCGCGCCGCGGCCGGTGCGGCCGGACAGAACCCCGGCTACCTGGCGGCCGAGCAGTACTACTCACCGGTGGCGGTGGTGGTGAACGGCGTGGACGTGCCGGGCTTCACCATCGGCGGCGCGGGCAACACCAGCCTGCGGCCCGAGAAGTCGACGGAAGTGGAAGGCGGCTTCGACCTCGGCCTCCTCAACGATCGCGTCAACTTCGAGTACACGCACTACAACAAGATCACCAAGGACGCCCTGGTGAACGTGAACCTGGCGCCGTCGCTCGGCACCAGCGCCACGCGCTTCCAGAACCTCGGCCGCGTGCGCAACTACGGCGACGAGGCCCTGCTGCGCGCGACCTTGTACGACGGCCAGCTCGTGAAGTTCGACCTCACGCTGAACGGGTCGTGGACCACGAACCACCTCGACGACCTCGGTAAGGATGCCCTCGGCAACCGGATCCCGGACATCACCGCCGGCTTCAGCAGCACGCAGATCATCAAGACCGGCCTGCCGCTCGGCGCGTACTACCAGCGCGCGTTGACGTACAACGATGCGAACGGCGACGGGCTGATCGGATGCCCGAACGGCCGTGGCAGTGCCGACTGCGAAGTGACGATTGCCGACTCCGCGTCGTACCAGGGCTCGCCCTTCCCATCGGCGGAAATCGTCGTCGCGCCGTCGCTGTCGCTCGGCCGGTTCTTCCGCGTCACCGCGACGCTCGATCATCGCAGCGGGCAGAAGCTGTTCAACTACACGTCGAACTATCGCAACCAGCTCATCCAGAACGGCAGTGCTGCACAAACGCCGTCGTCGTCGAACCTCGCGGCGCAGGCTGCGGCGGTCGCGACGACGCTCGCCGCCCCGTACAACACCTACGCCGGCTACTTCGAGAACGCGACGTTCACGAAGCTGCGCGAAGTTGCCGTGACACTTACCCTACCGCAGCGCTTCGCGAGCCAGCTCCACGCCGGCTCGGCCAATCTCACGCTGGCCGGCCGTAACCTGCACACGTGGACGAACTACACGGGACTGGACCCGGAGTCGAACGCGGGCGCCCAGGCCAACTTCACGACCGCCGAGTTCCTCACGGCGCCGCAGGTGCGGATGTTCACGGCGCGCCTCGCGCTCAGCTTCTGATCCGATCCCAACTCATGTCGAATCCAATGAAGAATAGAAGCCACATCGTACGGGCCGGCGTCATGGCGCTCACCGTCGGGGCGCTCGCCACGAGCGCCGGATGCAACCAGGACAAGCTCCTCACCGTCGGCACGCCCGACGTGGTGCTGCCAAGCGACCTCACCGGGCCCGCCGCGCTGGGCAGCGCGTACGCGGCCGCCATCGGCGACTTCCAGGTCGCGTACGCCGGCAGCAGCGGCAGCGAGGGACAGGTCATCTACTCCGGACTGCTCTCGGACGAGTTCATGAACGCCGAGACGTTTCCTACGCGCATCGAGGTCGACCGGCGCACCACGAACCCGATCAACGGTTCGCTGCTGCCGATCTTCCAGAACGCACAGCGGGCGCGTGCGACGGCGGAGCTCGTGTCGGCCAGCTTCGGCCAGTACGACCCGGCGAACCCGAACCGCGCCGAGGTGCAGGCGCTCGCCGGCTTCGTGTACGTGCTGTTCGCGGAGAACTACTGCAACGGCGTGCCCACCAGCAAGGTGAACGCCGACGGCACCTTCTCGTACGGCGACCCGCAGACGGGCACCCAACTGCTCACCACTGCCATCGCGAAATTCGACTCGGCCATCACGGTGGCCACGGCGGCCGGTGCGAGCGGCGCCAACGCGCTGAACCTCGCCCGCATCGGCAAGGCGCGCGCGCAGCTCGATCAGAACCAGTACGCCGCCGCCGCAGTGACGGCGGCAGCCGTACCGTCGACGTATGCCTACAACATCCTCGCGGACGAGAACACATCGCGTCAGTACAACGCCGTGTACTCGTATACGGTCACGTCGAAGCGGTTCACGGTCGGCGACCGTGAGGGCGTGAACGGGCTTCCGTTCGTCACGCTCAATGATCCGCGCGCTCCCGTGGTGCGCACGGGCAACGGGTTCGACAACGCGACGCCGTTCTACCAGCCGCAGAAGTTCACCACGCGGTCGTCACCGACGCCGCTGGCGCTCGGCACCGAGGCACGCCTCATCGAGGCCGAGGCGGCATTGCGTGCAGGTGACGACGCGACGTTCCTGGCAAAGCTGAACGACGCCCGCGCGAATGCGAAGACGTATGCGGCGGCCGGCGCGGCTGTCCCCGCGTCGCCCGCTCCGATCACCGCCGCGGCCGTTGCGGCGCTGACCCCGACCGGCAAGCAGGACCTCCTCTTCCAGGAGCGTGCGCTGGACCTCTTCCTCTCGTCGCACCGCCTCGGCGACCTGCGCCGCCTGATCAAGTACTACTCGCGCGGATCGGAGACGGTCTTCCCGACGGGTGCGTACAACCCGGTCAAGGGCGGCACGTATGGCACCGATGTGAACCTCCCGATTCCGTTCGAGGAGACGAACAACCCGCAGTACAAGGCGTGCCTGGATCGCGCCCCGTGATTGTCGGGGCAGGTGCCTGACCCACGAAGGGCTCGCGAGCAGTGCTCGCGAGCCCTTCGTGCAAGCGCCAGCGCGCGACCGGCTTCAGCCCGCCATCGCCAGCCGTCGCTTGATGTCGATCTGGAGGTACCGCTCCAGCGCGCCGCGCGTGGAGCACTCGAGTGCGTTGCTGCTGGTGCCGGCGTTGGACCGGTAGCGCGCACTGATGCGCGTGACGACCATGCTCTCGCTGTCGGATACCGCGGTCACCTGCGATTCGACGGAAGCGACCAGCCTGCCGGACGATCCGATGTTGGAGAGGCTGGACCCGCAGGAGAAGTAGTCGTCGCTGGGCCGGTCATGCAGCCGGGACGGGAAGGTGAAGCCCCGGTTGCCATACGTGCCGCTCGCCTCGTCGGCGACGGTCGGCACGATGCCGAGGTCGCTGTAGGCGCCGATGAGCGCGCGCCAGACCTTGGCGCGCGGCGCGTTGACGGCGAGACGTGCGTCATCGTTGACCATCTGGCGGATGGGCGTGCCGTTGTCCGTCACCACCACGCGGTCGGGCGGGGGCTCCAAGCCGCCACCGGCCGATGCGCAGGCGCCGGCGAACAGCAGCGTGGAGAGCAGGGCATGTCGGCGTGGCGTCATGGCGGGAGCTGGGCGAGAGAGGGCCGTGCATGCCGGCGCAAGGTCGCACGGCTCGCGGCGCCGCCACCGGTGTACTGGTGGCCGTGATAGATTCATCGAATGACCGGAGTGGGGATCGAACCCACGACCTGAAGATTAAAAGTCTCCTGCTCTACCAACTGAGCTATCCGGTCGGAGTGGGCCCGCTGCCGGGCCATTCCACGCCCCTGCACGTCCGTGCAAGATAAGCGGTCATCGAAGCGCACGCGACGGACGATGCCGCCGCCGCTGCGCACGGCGACCAACCTGGCTTCCGCGTTCCGCTCATGCCCTCCGTGCCACTCAACGTCCGTCTCGCCCACCGCCTGCGCGCCGCGCGCTCACAGATCGTCGGCCGGTGGCTCGACCGCATCATCGCGCGGGTGTCCATCGAGCCCGCGCGCGTGTTCCCGACCGACGAGCTGCTGAACCACGTGCCCATCCTCGTGGACGGCATTGCGGACTACCTCGAGACGGGTGAGACGGCGACCGAGGGCAAGGTGCCACTCGACGCAAAGGCGATGGAGCTCGGCGCGCTGCGCCACTCGCAGGGGTTCGATGCGTACGAGATCCTCAAGGAGCACGAGCTCCTCGCCGACATCCTCTACGCGTTCATGCGCGAGGTACTGCCCGAGCTCGAGCCCGCGACGCCCGACGATGTCGCGCAGAGCTGGCAGCGCGTCGCCGAGGTCACGGAGCACATCCGCCAGGCCACGATGACGCACTTCCTGCGCATCTCGGCCGAGCAGGTGCGGCTGCGCGAGGAACGGCTGCGGCGGTTCAACCGCATGGTGTCGCACGAGCTGAAAAACCGCGTGGGCGCCATCCGCGGATCGTCCGTCCTGCTGCTGGAGCCGTGGCTCGACGAGGCGCAGGTGGCCCAGTTCCACCGCATCATCGCGCAGAATGCGGAAGGGCTCCAGCGCGTGATCGAGAACCTCGTGGCCCTCTCGCGCATCGACAGCGACTCGCGCCAGCAGCGCAACGTGCTGCTGCCACAGGCGGCGGCGGAGGTCGTGCGTCAACTCCGTGACTCGGCCAAGTTGAACGGCGTGCGCGTCGAGCTCGATGAGGATATCCCCGCGGTGGAGGTCGATGCCGCCGCGGTGGAGCTGTGCCTCGCCAACTATCTCTCGAACGCCATCAAGTACGCCGACAAGGGCAAGCGGGAGCGGTGGGTGCGCATCACCGGGGAGCTCGTCGTGTCCACTCCGGCGCGCGCGGGCGAGCTGCTCGTGCGCGTGGCCGACAACGGGATCGGCGTGCCGGCTGGCGCGCGCGCGCGGCTGTTCGAGGAGTTCTATCGTGCCCACGGGGAGACCGTCACCGGGGTCGAGGGCACCGGCCTGGGGCTGAGCATCGTCCGGGAGACCATCGAGTCGCTCGGCGGGCGGGTCTGGACGGAATTCCCTGACGGCGGGGGCAGCGTGTTCGGCTTTTCCCTGCCATCGCGCCGTGAGGAGGACGCGGCCGCCGCCGGCACGCGACGGGACGTGGCATCGCGGAAAGCGGCCACCGACGACGCACTTACCGCTGCGCGGCCGGCCCCGCCGTAAGGTGCCTCGCGC
>JBBRZK010000008.1:0-91264 GCA_038236775.1 Gemmatimonadales bacterium | reverse complement strand
TGTCATCCTGAGCGCAGCCCCTTTGTCATCCTGAGCGCAGCCCCTTTGTCATCCTGAGCGCAGCCCCTTTGTCATCCTGAGCGCAGCGAAGGATCTGCTTGTTGGCGGCGCGAAAAGCAGATCCTTCGCTTCGCTCAGGATGACAGCTGTTCGCTCAGGATGACAGGGTTACAGATTTCCGCGCAGCCCCTGCTCGCGCTCGATCGCCTCGAACAGCGCCTTGAAGTTTCCCGCCCCGAAGCTCTTCGCACCCTTCCGCTGGATGATCTCGTAGAACACCGTCGGGCGGTCCTGCACCGGCTTGGTGAAGATCTGCAGCAGGTAACCGTCGGGATCGCGGTCCACCAGGATCCCCAGCTTCGCGAGCTCCGCCACCGGCTCGTCAATCTTGCCCAGCCGCCCCTGCAGCTCGTCGTAGTACGTCGTCGGCACGGAGAGGAACTCCACACCCCGGTCGCGCAGCGTCGTCACCGTGCGGATGATGTCGTCCGTCGCCAGCGCCATGTGCTGCACGCCGGGCCCCTTGTACGCGTCGAGGTACTCGTCGATCTGCGACTTCCGCTTCCCCTGCGCCGGCTCGTTGATGGGGAACTTGATGCGGTCGTTCCCGTTCGCCATCACCTTCGACATCAGCGACGAGTACTCCGTGCTGATGGTCTTGTCGTCGAACGTGAGCAGATTCCGGAATCCCATCACGTGGGAGTAGAACTCCACCCAGTGGTTCATCTTGCCCAGCTCGACGTTGCCCACGCAGTGGTCCACGTACTTGAGGCCGACGTCGGGCGGGGCATAGTGCGGATGGACCGCCGTGTAACCCGGCATGAACAGTCCACGGTAGTTCTTCCGCTCCACCAGCGAGTGTATCGTCTCGCCGTAGATCCGGAAGGACGCGATCACCACCTCGCCGTCGTCGTCGCGCAGCACCGTGGGGTCCTGCACCGGCACGGCGCCGCGCTCCACGGCCTTGGCGAATGCATCGCGTGCGTCGTCCACCCAGAGCGCGATGTCGCGCACACCGTCGCCATGTGTCTCCACGTGCGCGGCGATGCGCTTCGCGTCGTCGCTCAGCTCGGGCCGGATGGCCGTCGTCAGCACGAAACGAATCTTGTCCTGCTGCAGCAGGTAGCTCGCGCGGTCGCGGGTGCCCGTCTCCGGCCCGCGGTACGCGACGAGCTGGAACCCGAACGCCGCGCGGTAGAAGACCGACGCCTGCTTCGCGTTGCCGACGTAGAACTCGATGTAATCCGTCCCGTTGATCGGGAAGGTGTCGTGCACGGGCGCTTCAACATCCAGCGTCGATGTTGCCATTGGGGTCCTCCTTCGGAGTCATCCTGAGCGCAACCTTGTCATCCTGAGCGCAGCCCTTGTCATCCTGAGCGCAGCCCTTGTCATCCTGAGCGCAGCCCTGGTCATCCTGAGCGCAGCGAAGGATCTGCTTTCTTGTCATCCTGAGCGCAGCGAAGGATCTGCTCCTTGTCATCCTGAGCGCAGCGAAGGATCTGCTTCTTGTCATCCTGAGCGCAGCGAAGGATCTGCTTCTTGTCATCCTGAGCGCAGCGAAGGATCTGCTTCTTGTCATCCTGAGCGCAGCGAAGGATCTGCTTCTGTTGGTCCAAAAGAAAACTAATCCCGGGAGTCCCCCGCAGCATCCACCGCCGGCCCGCCACCCCGCCCGCCTCAGCCCTGCAGCTCCGCGAGGTCCCGGTACAGCGCCAGCGCGGCCGGGTTGGCCAGCGCCTCCACGTTCTTCACGGGCCGGCCATGCACCACGTCGCGCACCGCCAGCTCCGTGATCTTGCCGCTGATCGTGCGCGGAATGTCCGCCACCTGCAGGATCTTCTTCGGCACGTGATGCGGCGTCACGTGCTCGCGGATCCGCCGCCGGATACGGTCCGCGAGCGCGTCGTCGAGCTCGAGGCCGTCGCGCAGCCGCACGAACAACACGACGCGCACGTCCGGCCCCCGCTTGCCCGTGAAGTCCTGGCCGATCACCACGCTCTCCAGCACCTCGGGCAACTGCTCCACCTGCCGGTAGATCTCCGCCGTGCCGATGCGTACGCCACCCGGATTGAGCGTGGCATCGCTGCGACCATGAATCACCAGCCCGCCGCGCGGCGTCACCTCCGCCCAGTCGCCATGCCGCCACACGCCAGGCCACCGCGCGAAATAGGCCTCGCGATAAGTGCTGCCGTCCGCATCGTTCCAGAAGGAAACAGGCATGCTCGGGAACGGCGCCGTGCACACCAGCTCGCCCGCCTCGCCCACCACCGGCTCGCCCGCATCATTCCACACTTCCACACGCATGCCGAAGCCGCGGATCTGCAGCTCGCCCCGGTACACCGGTCGCGTGGGATCGCCGAGTGCGAAGCAGGAGATGATGTCGGTGCCGCCGCTGATGCTGCTGAGGCGTACGTCCGCCTTCACGCTCCCGTACACGTACTCGAAGCTGCCCTCCGTGAGCGGGCTGCCCGTGGACAGGATCGCGCGCAGCGCGCCCAGGTCGTGCGTCGTCATCGGCACCGCGCCTTCCTTCTCGGTGAGCGCGAGCCACTTCGCGCTCGTGCCGAAGACGTTCACCCGCTCCTGCTGCACGAGGTTCCATAGCACGGGCCGTCCGCGCAACAGCGCCGCGCCATCGTACAGCACCACGGTGCTGCCCACCGCCAGTGACGACACCAGCCAGTTCCACATCATCCACCCGCAGGTGGTGAAGTAGAAGATGCGGTCGCTCGCCGAGAGGTCCGTGTGCAGCACGAGCTCCTTCAGGTGCTGCAGCAGCGTGCCGCCGGCGCCGTGCACCATGCACTTGGGCAGGCCCGTCGTGCCGGACGAATACATCACGTAGAGCGGATGGTCGAACGGCAGGCGCACGAACGTGAGCGGCGGCGGCGGCGCATCCTCGCGCATCGCCTCCTGCCACGACACGGCACCGTCCAGTCCTGGTGCGGCCTCCGGAGTTCCGCTCGTGGCCATGTTCGGGATCACGACGACGCGCTCCACGCTCGGCAGCGACGGCAGGAACTGTCGCACGCGCTCGAGCGAGTCGATCACCTTGCCGCCGTAGCGATATCCATCCGCGACGACGAGCACCTTCGGCGCGATCTGCCCGAAACGGTCCACCACGCCGCTGGGCCCGAAGTCCGGCGAGCACGACGACCACACTGCGCCGAGCGATGCCGTGGCCAGCATGGCGACGACGGCCTCCGGGATGTTGGGCACGAACGCGGCGACGCGATCGCCCGTGACGACGCCCGCCGAACGGAGGAAGGCCGCGAATCGTGCGACGTTGTCGGCGAGCTGGGCGAACGTCAGCGTGCGCGCGCGACCGGTCTCGTTCCACAGCACGAGCGCCTCGGCATCATCGCGGCGACGCAGCAGGTTCTCGGCGAAGTTCAGCCGTGCGCCCGTGAACCAGCGTGGCCCCAATGCTGGATCCGGGGGAGCCATGCGATCGCCGCCGACGAGCACATCGTCCCATGGCTCGGTGCCCACGCGCTCCTCGGCGATCACGCCGCACCAGCGCCACACCGCCGGCCAGAAGGCGTCCGGCTCCGCAATGGACCAGTCGTGGAGCGACGTCGTGTCCACCACCGCAGCCGCACGACCGCCGAGGGGCTGCACGGCATCGCGGATGAACTGCATCACGCGTGCGCGCGCGACCTGTTCGGTGCTTGGCGTCCAGATGGGAGGGGTGTCAGTCACACGGACAATCTGGACCGCGGGGGTGGGCCCATCCAGTGGATGCGTCGCCCGGATGCACGAGCGGCCACCGAAACCGGGTGGCCGCCCGCGAAACAACGCCCGGAATCAGCAGCTAGAAACCCACCGACAGCTTGGTATAGATGAATCGACCGTTGAACCCGAATGGCGTGATGCCGGCATACGGAAAGATGCCGTAGTTCGACGTGCCGCCATTCTCCGGCGTGAGCGTTCCGTTGCTGTTGTTCCGATCGGGGTACACGTCGAAAATGTTGTCCGCCCCCGCGGTAATCGTGAACCGCATGTAGCCATACGAGCCGCTCAGGTCGGTGATCCACTTCGGTGAGAACGTCTGGTCGAGCGGACCGGCAGCATTCGTCGGCGTCGATCCATAGGACGTCACCTGGCCGAAGCGCTGCGAGCGCAGCAGAATGCCCAGCTTGTCGATTGTGTAGTTGCCGGAGAGGATCAGGTTGTTCTCGGGGTTGCCCAGCTCGATGCGCGCCTGCTCGACACGGTCGAACAGCGACGCCTTGAGTCCGGACAGGTTGGTGGGCAGCGTGTCAACGCGAGTGACGCGCGTAGTGTTGTGGTTGTACGCCGCCGACAGCTTGAGCAGGCTGTTGCTGCTGAGCGAGAATCCGTAGTTCGCGATCAGGTCGTAGCCATGCGTCTTGGTGTCGATCGCATTGGTGAAGTAGCGGCCGCCCTGGATGCCCGTGATGCCGATACTCGCCAGCGCGGCCGATGCCGCCGCGCCGGTGAAATTGTTCGAGAGCACGATGCGGTTTCCGATCTCGATGTAGTAGTAGTCTGCCGTGAATGACAGGCTCCTGATTGGTTCCGCGGCGAGTCCGATGCCGTAATTGTGCGACTTCTCCGCCGTCAGCGGCCGCGCGCCCAGTGCGCCAGCCTCGGGGGAATTGGCGGGGAAGGTCTTGATGTCGAATGGCACGCCACCCACGAAATTCGTGGCCGTCGAGGAGAAGTATTCCTGCATCAGCGACGGGGCCCGGAATCCAGTACTGGCCGATCCCCGGAGTGCCAGGCCCGGCACGAGCTGGTAGCGCGTGGAGACCTTGCCGGTGGTGGTCGACCCGAAATCACTGTAATTCTCGAAGCGCCCCGCGATGTCCACCAGCAGTGACTTCGTGAGGTCGGACGACACATCGGCATACAGCGCCGTGTTGTTGCGCGAGTGCACACCGGCATCGCCCGTCTTTGACCCGCTGTCTCCCTTGAAGCCCGGGAACACCTGCGAGCCAGGCGCCGCAGCGCGCGTGGTGACGTTGCCGTTGATGTCCACGACCTTGGCGCCGCCGTTGCGCCACGAGTCCACCTCGCCCGCCACGATCTGGTACCTGTCGTACCGGAACTCGGCACCCGCCGCGAGGTTCACCTGGAAAGGAAGCATGTCCTTCAGGTCGCGATCGAGGTCGAGGCTGGTGGTGCTCTGCGTAAAGCGCAGCTTGCCGGCATCGAACTGGGTCTGCGTGGATGTGGGGCCGAGCGATGCGTTGTTCGTGTTCTTGATGGTGAAGCCGAACTGATCGCTCCCGAGCACCGTGCCGAGATCGTAATTCCATCCGGAGGCGGACCCCTTGTAGCCGGCCGCGCCCGATCCATCCACGATGTCCGACGCGATGATAGGAAGGAAGCCGTTTGGATAGAGCGTCTTCAGCGTACGGTCGTCGCTCGGGCGACGCCAGAATCCAGCGGCTTCCGAATGGCGCTTCGACGCGCCACCAAACGAGTAGAAATCCCCCGAGCCGAATGACCGGCCCGCGTTCCAGAACCCCTGCAGATCGTGCGTGGCCGCATCGCCCTGACGGTGATCCACGCGCCCTTCGGGACTCGGCAGCGCGGGGTTGGATTCCCTCGGATCACCGGCTGCGTACTGGATACGGGGGTCGTTGAGCGAGCGGTTGGTATAGCCGCGGTTCCGGAATTCGCCGGCGAGGTGCAGGAAACTGTTCTGGGTGCCCGTCCAACCGTAGTCCAGCGCGGTGTGGAACACCTTGCCATCGCGCGCCGACACGTCACCAACCTGGATCGGGAACGGCGTCAGGTTGTCAGGCCGGTTGTAGGTGGTGAAGTCTTCACCCACTGTCGTCACACTCTCGCCCGACGAACCGGACTTCAGGACGATGTTGATGACGCCGGCAATGGCGTCGGAGCCGTACTGCGCTGCGGCGCCGTCGCGGAGGATTTCGATGTGATCGATCATGCTGGACGGAATCGCGTTCAGGTCCACTGGGGCGGACCCGCGCCCGACGAAGCCGTTCACGTTCACGAGGGCGCTGTTGTGCCGTCGCTTGCCGTTGACGAGCACGAGGGTCTGGTCGGGCGCCAGGCTGCGGAGTGTAGCGGGGCGCACGGCATCAGTCCCATCCCCGATGGACGTACGCGGAAAGTTGAAGCTCGGCGCAATAGCCTGGATCATCTGCGCGGTTTCCGTGCGCCCGGTTGCCTTGATGTCGGCAGCGGACAGCACGTCAATGGGGGCCGGCGCATCGATGACCGTCCGCGCCTCGCCACGGGTGCCGAGCGTCGTCACCGCCTCGAGCGTCGCCGCGCGCTTCTCGAGCACGAAGTTCACTGTCGCCGTACCGCCCGCCGTGATCGTGACGGAATCGCGGCCCGATGCGAAGCCCACGGCGCGCGCACGAAGCTCGTAGCGTCCAACGGTGAGGGTGAGTCGATACGACCCGTCGGCGCGCGTCTGCGTGCCGCGGCCCGTGCCGGTGGCGACCACCGTGCCTGCCACGATCGCTTCACCGGCCGTGCTCACACGTCCAGTCACGGTTCCCGTGGCCGCTTGCGCGGCAAGCGCCGCGGGCAGTACCGACAGCACGGCCAGTCGGCCGATCATGCGGCGAGCAGAGATGTACTGATGGGGCATACGACGACACTCCGGAAGGTAGGATTCCGTCTGCTGCAACGGATTTCTGGCCCGATCAACAAGTGCGATGGGGACTATCGTACTGTCGACCCGCATTTTGTGCCATACGCGGGCGGCGGCGATCTGGCTCGCGCTCGGCGCCCAGTGGAGCCACGGCGCCTACTTCGTCCGGATCACCACGAACTGGAACGACGCGCTCGGTGCACCGCCGCCCGTGCCGAAGGTGAGCAACCCTTCGCGGCCCGCCGGCACCGCGAGGCGCAGGTACGCCGCGGAGCCACCGCGCACGGACAGGTTCGTCGCCGCGCCGTCCGTCATGCGCAGGAGGGCCAGCGGGTAGGTCGGGATGTTCAGGAAGGTCTTCGTGTAGATGTCGCGGAAGTTCCAGCTCTTGTGCGCGTACCGCGGGTCGGCGGTGAGGCCGAGGTCGTCCATGTAGTTCGCGACGGTCCAGTCGCGCACGAGTGGCAGCGGGTCGGCACCGTACACCTGCTGCAGGGTGCCGAGTCCCACCGTGGTCGCGTCGTCGAACCGCTGCCAGATGGTGCCGTCGGTGGTGCCCAGACGGTCGGCGGCGTAGCGGAGGAACGACCAGGTCGCGCCCCGCGTCGCCAGCACGTCGTTATCCGCGTAGGGCGAGTTGTCCGCCGGCGCGCGCAGGTAGCTGAGCAGCCGCGAGAAGTTCGACGCGGCATCGCTCTTCCACAGTCCGTACGTGGCGCGGTTCACGATGCGGATCGTGTTGTCGTCCAGGTTCTGTCGCGGCGCGAGCCCGCTCTCCCGGTAGTAGAGCAGTTCCTCCGCGATGTGGCTCAGCCCCTCGTTGAGCCACACCTGCTCGAAGTCCGTCGCCGCGGTGTTGATGTAGAAGCGCCGGCTGCCGTTGATGAGGTGCTGGAACTCGTGCGCGACGATGCCCGTGGTGAGGCTGTCCACGAAGCCGGTGGTGTGCGTGACGCCGCGGATGCCGTTGGGCGCCGGCACGAGCATGTAGAACATCTCGCCCTCGTTGCTGCCGGCACAGGCGTTCGCGGGGTTCGACGCCGTCTTCGGGAACAGGTCGCGCGGGTTGAAGAAGCCGCCCACGAAGTATCCCGACGTGGAGTCCACGAGCTCGTTCACCGTGCGCGTGAAGATGATCGCCACGCGGCCGTTGCCGTCGATGTCCGACGGCGCGCCGAACGCGCCGACATCGAGGGGATAGACGAGCGCGTCGAAGCGCGCCGCGATGCGGTCGTAATCCGACGCCACGAACCCGCCCGCGGGGTTCAGCGTATCGGCGAGGATGATGGACTTGCTGCCGACCGCCGTGACCCGCAGGGCATGGTAGGTGGGACTCGCGCAGAAGTTCGCGCTCACGTTGAGCGTGACGAGGTCGCCCACCGCCACCGTCGACGGAATGCCGTTCGCCCGGATCGACGTGCCCGCGCCGCTGGCGATGATCGACCGCGATGCCGTCGTCGTGCGCAGCGCTGCTCGTCCCGCGGCAAAGTCGCGATGCTCGGCCTTCGCCTGGCCGAGCAGCGCGAGGTGGAACCGTTCGTCGAGCAGCGGCGCCGCGACGGCGCGACTGCCGCTCACCGACCGCAGCGCTGGCCCGGCTGTCGCGGCGCGGAACGCCGTGGGCGCGGTGGCGAGGCCGTTGCCCGTGACGCTCACGCTGAGCGGAAAGGTCTGGTCCTGGGATCCGTTGAACGCCACCATGGCGAACTCGGCTCCGGCCGCCGTGCCGGACACGCAGGCGTACATCGAGCCGCTGAAGGTCTGCACGTCGCCCACCGCCATGGGCGTCGCCGTGACGAGGCCGGTGCAGTACGAACTCCCCGCCGGCAGCACGTTCACGCTGGTGGTGTCCGCCTTGGCGCCCGACGTGGTGATCAGGAGCGTGGTGCCGTCCGCGCGGAGCGCACGCACGAGTCCCGCCGCGTCCACGCTCACGAGCGTGCCGTCCACCACGGAATACGTCACCGTGCCGGAACCCGCGGCATTGCCGAACGCGTCCTGCACCGTGGCACTCACGCGAGCGGTGTCGCCCACCACCACGAAGCGCAGCGCGTGCGGTGTGGCGGTGACCTTGGCCGTCGGGCCGGCTTGCGCCGTGATGGTGGCTACGGCGCCCGAGCTCACCCCGGCGGCGCGCGCCGTCACCGTCACGGGGCCGGCCAGCGTGCCCATGGTGAGCTGTGTCGATGCCAGGCCTGCCGCATCCGTGACGGCGGAGAGCGGGCTGGCCGTCAGCTGGCCCGAGGTGGTGAACGTGACCACGACGCCGGACACCGCGTTCCCGCCTGCATCCACCACCTTCACCGAGAAGGTGCCGGCGCTCGCCGCCACGACTGCAGTGGCAGGCGGCGTGGTGGAAATCACCACGGACGCCGGCGGACCGATGGTGGGACCGGACCCGCCGGTGCCGTCGCCGCCGCAACCGGTTGCGGCGGCAAGCAACGCCGCTGCCACGAGGCCCACGCCGCGCCGCCGCATGCGCATCACTTTGTCCGGACCGCCACCAACTGGAGGTTGACGTTCGACGTGGTGCCGCTGCTCAGCGTGAAGGTCGTGGACCCGTTCGCCGGCACGACGACCTTGTAGAACCCGGCGCCGCCCGCCACCACCGTCGCACTCGTCACCGTCGCATTCGTCGGGATCGTCGTCACGGCGAGCGGATAGATGGAGGTGGTCACGGTGAGGCCCGGATAGATGCTGTGCCAGTTCCAGCTGCGCTGCTGGTACTGCGTCGCCGGCGCGGCCACGTCGTCCACCGCGTGCGAGACGGACCAGTCGCGGAGCATGCCCGGCACGTCCGTGATCGCGGCCTGGAGGTTCGTCATCCCCACCGGGGTGCTGTTCACCAGCTTGTAGAAGATCGCCGCGTCGGCGTCGCCCTGCGGACTCGCGGCGAGCGACGCGCGGCTGCGCAGTGCGGACGGCGGCGCGATGGGCTGCGACGCATACCACCGGCGCGCCACGCCCATCAGCGGCGTGAGCTCGGTGCGCTCGCGGTCGCGCAGTCGCGACTCGAACTGCTCGTCGCGCTGGAGGCCCGGCGCAGCCGGCGCAGCCAGCATGTTGAACCGCGGCGCCTGGAACGTGGACGCGGCGATGGCGGCGGCACCGGGTGCCGGCACGCCACGCAACGAATACGTCCCCTGCGTGCCCCCCGTGAGCGCCGTGTTCACCACCGTCAGCGAGTATTCGCCCTGTGTGATGCCGGGCGAGAGCACCACGTCGCCGGCACCGGACACCACCTGGCCGTTGCCCGCCGCGAAGCCGTCCGTCGCATTCGTCCGGTCCACTGCATACCGCAGGAAATTCCACACCGCACCGCGCGTGGACAGCGAGTCGTTGGGCGAATACGGGGAGCTCGTGGACGGGGCGAGCAGGTACGCCTTGTACCGTCCGCCGTTGCCCGACATGTCGCTGTTGTAGTCCTGCCGGATCGCCGTCGTCGCGCGAACCGCCGCGAGGTCGAGGTTCGAGCGCGGCACCAGCCCCGACTCGCGATAGAACAGCAGCTCCTCGGCCATGTGCGCCAGGCCTTCGTCCAGCCACTTCTCCTCGAACGCCGGCGTGTTGTTCACGTACAGGCGCCGCGACGAGTTGATGATGTGCTGCAACTCGTGCGCGAGCACGGCAGTCGTCGCAGAATCCACGAAGCCGGCCGAGCGGACGTTGCCGTTGATGGTGCCGAACGGATCGGGGGTGAGCATGTAGAAGAACTCGCCCTCGTTGCTGCCGGCGCACGCCTGCGCCCGCGCCGTGGCCGTCGTGGGAAAGAGGTCGCGCGAGAACGCGAAGCCGCCGACGTACTGCGCGGACCGCGCCGGCGTGAGCTCGTTCACGGCCCGTGTGAACAGGATGGCGATGTGGCCGTTCTTGTCGATGTCCGTTGGCTCGCCGAAGTTGCTCACGTCGATCGGATAGACGAGCGTGTCGAACCGCGCGGCATAGCGCTGGTAGTCGGCCGTGGTGAAGCCTCCCTTCGGGTTCAACGTGTCGTTGAGCACGATCGCGTGCGTGCCGATGGCCACGACCTGCGCCGTGTGGTACACCGGCGACGTACACGACACTTCGCCGTTCACATTCAGCGAGACGAGCTGGCCGAGGGCGAGTGCCCCGCGCGGGTTCGGGATCGCGCCGGTGGAATCGACCGGCGCCACGGGGTCCGAGGAACACGCGGCCGCGAATCCGAGGGCCAGTGCGCCGCACGTCGCGGCAAGACGGGAAAGGCGGAACGACATGCGTCGGGGAGCCTGGGTTGTGTGCGCGAGATGGATGGGCGGCCCTGCGAGTCGCCAGGCGCCGCCCGAACCTGACACACAAGGACGACCGTACCCGGTTCCCGGTATAATACCAGCGAGCGGCCCCCGGCGGGACGTCAACGGAAGGGCGCACCGGCGAGCGCGCCCGGCACGACGCCGACGCGGCCCTCGGCAAATAGCACCGCCTCGCACTCGGCCGCTGTGACCGGACGCACAAGGAAGTAGCCCTGCCATTCCGCGCACTGCTGCTCGATGAAGAACGCGAGTTGCTCGGCGCGCTCGATGCCCTCGGCAATGACGTTCACGCCGAGCGAGAGGCCGAGCGTGATGACGGCGGCGGCGATGGCGCTGTCGTCCATGTTGTGCGGCACTCCCTGCACGAAGCTCCGGTCGATCTTGAGCGAGTCGATGGGGAACAGTCGCAGCGCGCTGAGCGACGAATAGCCCGTACCGAGGTCGTCGATGGAGATGCGCACGCCGCTGGCCTTCAGCGCGCGCACGTTGTCCACCGCACGCCCGCTCGACCGCATGGCGATGCTCTCCGTGATCTCGAGCTCGAGATGGTCCGCTGGGAGTCCTGTCTCCTCGAGGATCTGCCGCACGCGCGCCACGAGGTCGGGATGCTGGAGTTGCCTCACCGAGAGGTTCACGGCGGCGCGGATCTGCGGCAGGCCGCGGTCGCGCCATTGCTGCACCTGCACGCACGCGGTCCGCAGCACCCACTCGCCCATCGGGATGATGGCGCCCGTGGCCTCGGCCAGCGAGATGAAGTCGGCGGGCGCGAGGAGGCCGCGCGTGGGATGGTTCCAGCGCAGCAGCGCTTCCACCGCCGTCACCTGCCCGGTGTGCGACTGCACGATGGGCTGGTAGTGCACGATGAGCTGGTCGAGCGCGAGGGCGCGCTGGAGATTGGTCTCGAGGCCCAGCCGTTCCAGGGGAGCCAGCCCGATCTCCGGCACGTACCGCTCGACGAGGTCGCGGCCCTGTCCCTTGGCGCGATACATCGCGGCGTCCGCCGTCTTGAGCAGGCCTTCCGGGTCGTCGGCATCGCCGGGAAAGAGGCTGATGCCCAGGCTGGTCGTCACGAACAGTTCCTGCCCGTCCACCACGATCGGTTCCTTCACGGCGGCGATGATCCGGTCCGCGAGCAGGACGGCATCCTCGGGCACGAAGATCTGGCTGGTCTGCACCGCGAACTCGTCGCCGCCCAGGCGCGTCACGCTGTCCTCGCCGCGGATGGTCGCGCGGATGCGGTCCGCCACGGTCTGGAGCACGACATCACCCGCGGCGTGACCGAGGGAGTCGTTCACCACCTTGAACCGGTCGAGGTCGAGGAACAGCACGGCGCACAGCGTGTCGTTGCGCCGAGCGTGGTGCAGCGCCATGCCGAGCTGGTTGAGGAACAGCTGGCGGTTGGGCAGCCCCGTGAGCGAATCGTGGTAGGCGATCTGCTCGATGCGCTCGGCGGCGTCCATGGTGGCCTGGCGTTCCTCCTCGAGCAGCCAGATCACGAGCCCCATCGCGAGCGCCACGTAGAGCATCACGTCCACGAAGCCGAGCGTCGAGAGGTACGCGCCGTACCGCGTGCGCGTGGCGGGCGACATCGTGAGGACGAGGAAGTGCACCTGCTGCGCGCTCAGGCCGAAGAACGCGAACATGACGACGCGCCGCCCGATGCCGCGCGCGATGCGCGGTGCGCGCGTGATGGCGATGCCCCCGATGAGGAACGCGAGCGCGGCGGCCACCCGTCGCACGGTCACGCGCAGCGCAAAGAGGAGCTCCGTGCGCCCCGGGTCCCACGAGTACAGCAGCACGAGCACGGCGCCCACGACGGTCACCGCCGCGATTATCCACCGCGTGGTGCGCACCGGATACGTGCGCCCCGACGTGAGCTCGGCGGTGCCGAGCAGCAGCCACGCGATCTGGAGGTAGCCACCGATGCCGGCGGCCACGGCGAGCGTGAGCCGGATCGGGTCGTCGATGGGGCGCCACTGCGCGAGCACGATCGCGCTGGCCCCTGCGCCGGCATGGATCGCGAGCGCGACCCAGCTCCAGGTCCAGTGCCGCAGGAACGGACGCCAGTAGCGCCGCAGCAGCCCACCCAGGACGAACGCAATGAGGATCGCCACCCCGGATTGCGCGAACAATCCGGCGACGGAGAGAACGGTGTACAACGCCATCGGCAGGGAATGAGATGGGAGCGCCGCGCGGTCCGGCGTCGCCCATCGGTAGATTACAAGACAGGAACCAGCAGGGGTTCCGTAGGCCCACGTCGGCCAGTGCGGAGGGAACTGCGTCGCGTTAAGGTAGGACGGTTCGCGGATGCGCGCGAGAGTCGCGCGGGACCACGGCGGCTGTTCCCCGGCCCTGCCCTCGGTCGTCAGCCGTTCGCAGTCCCCGCCGCCCACTCCAGATGCCACTCTCCAGCCGGCACGACGACCCGATCCTCGACCAGATCGCGCGGGACACGTTCGCGCTCTTTCCGCATTGTCATCGCTGTGGGGAGCGTATTGCGCGCATCGAGGATGCGGACATCCGCGTTCACGTGCAGCGGGTGGTGCACCGGCGCGCGTGCCCGCGTGTCGAGGGCGCGCCGGATGCGCCTCCCCCGACCACCGGCGCGTAGCCTAGCGGCTCAACGCGCCGAGTACCCCCGGTAACGCGCCCAGGCACCACACGATCGCCGCGGCCAGGGCCGCCTTGCCGCGCGAGATCCCGCCGGTGACCGACAGGCCGATGGCCAGCAGGACCGTGATCCAGATCGTGAACACGTCGAGCCGCCCCACGATGGCCAGAAGCATTGCGGACGCGACGTCCGGATCGAAGAACCGGCCGACGCCCAGCGAGACGCGGTAGGCGCCGTTCATCGACGCCGAATCCATGAACATCCCCTGCACGCCGGCCGCGATCGACGCGAGGACCTTGGGGAGGAATGCATACGACGCCACCATCAGTGCCGCAGCCAGCGTCTGTCGCGCCTCGAAGATCTTGCCGACAAGCCACAGCGCAATGCCGGTGAAGAAGATGGCCACCGGCGTACCCAGCACGATGAAGATCGCCCCGAACTTCTCGCCAATATCGCGGCCCTTCGCTAGCTGCTCGGCCGTGATCGCCGGGTTCTTGCGCATCATGGCGGCGCTCTGGCGCGCGAACTCGCCGTCCATCACCGGCTGCAGCACGCCCCGGTTCGCGAAGAAGAGCGCGGCGAGCAGCACCGTCACCACGAGCATGGGCAGCCCGAATCCGGACGTGGCGCGGCGCGCGAATACGCTGGCCGGTGCGTAGAAGATGTCCATGTAGTCTTCCCATCGCGCGGTCGGGCTCGCGGTGGGCGCAGGCGGGGCGGGCTCGTTCTCGTAGAGGCTGCCCGAGGTGAACTGGTCGGTCATGGGGAATGCCGGTGGGAAGGGGTGAGGGGTGGCGCGATCGGCGCGAGCCCCGTGACACGCGTGAGGGTGCGCCGCGTCAGAGCGGCTCGACGAACACCGCCGTGCCGTAGCACAGCACTTCAGTGATGCCGGGCATCAGCTCCGTCGCGTCGTACCGCATGCCCACGATGGCGTTGCCCCCCAGCTCGGCGCCGTGCGCGATCATGATCTGGAAGGCATCCGCGCGCGCCTGCTCGCACAGGTTCACCAGCAGGGTGATGTTGCCGCCGAAAAAGGCCTGAAGGCCAACGCCGATGCGCCCGACCACGGAGCGCGACCGCACCGTGATGCCGCGCACCACGCCGAGCGTGCGCACGACCCGGTAGCCGGGAAGCTCGAAGGTGGTAGTGGCATACGGGGTTTCGTACTGGTGGACGGGGCTCATGCGCGCTCCTGGGAGGGGTCGGCTAACATATCTCCCGAGCATCTGCTTTGTCATCCTGAGCGCAGCCCCGTTGTCATCCTGAGCGCAGCGAAGGAGCTGCTTTTGTCATCCTGAGCGCAGCGAAGGATCTGCTTGTGCCGCCGGTCCGAGCAAATCGTTCGCGGCGCTCAGGACGCCACACCCCTGAAGACTGTTCAGCCCCGGCTGACGGGTGGACGACTGAAGGCCCTCGAGCTGGCGCTTTGTGCGGAGCGCGGCACCGACGCCAGGTATGGCACAGCGGTCAGCATTCAGTCGTCCAGCTTCCAGCTGCGCGTTTGAACAGCTTTCAGGGGTGTGGCGCTACGGTCCCGGACCCTTGTCATCCTGAGCGCAGCGAAGGATCTGCTTTTGTCATTCTGAGGAAAGCGAAGGATCTGCTTGCGCCCTTCGCGCAGGCAGACCGCCGGGGCGCCGAATCAGCGCCCGCCGGACCGCGGGCGGCTCGTGGCCTTCGAGTGCGCCAGCAGCGCGACGAGGTCACGGTCGCTCAGCTGTTCCCAGTCGTCCGGCACGGGAAGCACGCGGCGCCGCTCGAACTGGCTCTGGAACGCGAGCCATCCACCCAGGATCTGGCGCGGGAGCGTCGGTCGCCCCACCGGCACGTGGCGCCGCTCCGCGCCGTCGCGCGTCTCGATCCGTCGCTCACGCAGCGCGCGACGCTCCACAAGCCGGGGATACACCTCCCAGACCTGCCATTTGGTGCCGAAGACGTCGACGAACGTGCGCTGTTCCTCCATGGACCTCCGCAAGTCGCCGCGTGATCTGGCAGGACTGGTGCCGACGGATGCGCCCGCGTGGCGGATCTCCCTACCGGATACTCACGGTACTCTGCCGCAGGCTGGGGCTGACGGTGAAGTACACCGTGCTGCCACGCGAGACGACGATCGGTCCCGTGGACGCACGCCCGTTGCCGCCGATCGGCGTGGCCACGACGCGAAAATCCGACGCACCGTACATCGAGCTGCTCAGCGCGAACCGCTTCGTCGCATTGCCGTTCACGTCGCCGACGCGCGTGGCGAGGCCATCCGCCACCGCGTACACGTCCATGTCGTAGGAATTGTCGTTGCGCACCACCAGGCCGATGGCGTCCGGGACGCTATCGGCCTCGTAGGCCCCACCGGACCGGCAGGCGGTCGACGAGAGGGATGGCAGGGCGAGGGCAAGTCCGAGGAGAGCGACGCGCGGGCGCATGGGGTGTCCTTCGACAGGGTGTGAATGAGTGTCGCGCCAGACTCGCATTCCTGGTGCCACCACGACAGTCGCACACATCGTGCATTGGGGTTGGGTCACACCTCCAGATCCCGACTGCCGTGCGATGCCGTGCGTCGGCCCCTGGTGGCGCAAATTCAAAGGTTCCCGTCCTCCTCTCACCCGCCTTGTGTTACCTTGCAACTGTGTCCGCTATGGTACGCGGGCCTGTTTCCGTTCAATCCGGCTGACTCAGCCGCCCTCTCCCTTGGTCTCCAGGCGCCCACAAGGGTTTGCCGACCGTCGAAGACCGCGATTCTGTCAGTGCCACGCGCGTTCATGTCCGCAGGAGCGCTGCATGATCCATCGGGACAACCTGTGACGGCGCGCGAGCTCACGCGCGAGCTTGTGACGCGGGCAGCGTATGCACCTGTCGCGGCCTCCGTCGACGGCGCGGCGCTCGCGGCGCACGCCGCGAGTGAAGGAGCCTGCCGCGACCTGTCGCGCAGCCTCGGCATGAGCGGCTTCAAGGCGCTTCTCACGCGTGCCCTCCGGCAGGCGGAGCTGCGGCACCCGCTGCTGCGCGGCGTACGCGTCCGCTCCGAGGGAGACCCCGTACTGGACGGCATATCGGAGCTGCTCGCCGAGCATGGGCCGGTGGCCGTCGCCGCCGCGCTCGAAGCCGCGCTCGAGGAGATGCTCGGCCTCCTCGGCCGTCTGATCGGAGACGACATGGTCGCGCGACTGCTCGCACAGGCGACGCGCGTTGGCACCCACGACGACAGGAACGCGACATGACGGAACGAGAGACGCCTGTGAGGGCCCACAGTGTTCGGCGCGCCAGCCGGATCGAGAGCATGCCGACGGGAGTGCCGGGCTTCGACGCGGTGGTCGGCGGCGGGCTGCCGACCTCCTCGTTCAACCTCATCGCCGGAAGCCCGGGCAGCGGCAAGACGACGCTGGTGCAGCAGATCGTGTTCGCCAACGCCACGGTCGAGCGACCCGCGCTGTACTTCACCGTCCTCGGTGAGCCGACGCTCAAGATGCTGCGCTACCAGCGCGAGTTCACCTTCTTCGATCCGGAAAAAGTGGGCTCGGCCGTGCAGTACATCAACCTGAGCGAGGAAGCCCTCGAGCAGGACCTGCAGGTCGTCCTCGATCGCATCGTGAGCGAGGTGGAGCGGGCCAGGCCAGTCATCGTGGTCGTGGACTCGTTCCGCACCTTCCTCGGCCGAGCGGAGACGTCGCCGCGCGTTGGCGCGATGACGGTCGACCACTTCGTGCAGCGCCTCGCCCTCCACCTCACCACCTGGGAGGCGACGTCGTTCCTGCTCGGCGAGTACATGGAGCGGGAGCAGCGCGGGCCCGTGTTTACCGTGGCCGATGGCGTCTTCTGGCTGTCGCAGGTGACGGACCGCAACTCCGTCGTGCGGAAGTTTCAGGCGATCAAGGTGCGTGGCCGCGCACCGATGCCCGGATTGCACACGTTCCGCATCACCGATGCGGGCCTCCAGATCTTTCCTCGCATTCCGGAGCAGCAGTCCCAGCGGCGCCCGCAGTCCATGCGCCGTCTCGCGACCGGCGTGCCCGGGCTCGACGACCTCATGGGCGGCGGGATTCCTGCCGGCGACGCCGTGATGCTCGCCGGCCCGGCCGGCAGCGGCAAGACGACCTTCGCCACGCAGTTCGCCGCCGAGGGGCTGCGGCAGGGCGAGGCGGTAGTGATCGTCGTGTTCGAGGAGTACCCGGAGGAGTACCTCGCGCGCGCGAAGTCGCGGAACCAGGACATGGCCGAGAGCTACGCGAGTGAGAAGTTCCGGCTGATCTACCTGCGTCCCCTCGATCTCTCGGTGGACGAGACGCTCGCGGAGATCCTGGAAGCCGTGGCATCGATCGACGCCACGCGCGTGGTGATCGATTCGCTCTCGGGGTTCGAGGTCGCGCTCGCACCGGCCTTCCGCGAGGACTTCCGCGAGTCGCTCTACCGGCTCGTGGGCGCGCTCACGGCCACCGGCGTCACGATCTACATGACCACCGAGGTGATCGGCGGTTATCCGGAAGTGCGGTTCACCACGGGCAAGGTGTCCTTCATCACCGACGACATCCTCGTGCAGCGGTTCGTCGAGGTGGACGGGGGGCTGCGCTCCGTGCTCGCCATCCACAAGATGCGTGGCAGCGCGCATAGCCACGACTTCGTCACCTACGAGGTGACGTCCGCGGGCGCCGTGATCGGTGGGCCCCTGCGCAACTATCGCGGCATCATCACGGGCGTGCCGGTGCTCGAGGCGCGCAATCCCCGCGCGGAGTACCACGGGTTGAGTCAGCGCGAATCGCTCGTGCTCGGCACGCTCATCGCGATGGGGCTCGTTGCGCCGCCGTCGTTGGCGGCGCGACTCGGCATCCCTCCGCTCGACCTTGACGTCATGTTGGTACGCCTCGAGACGCTGGGGTATGCAACGCGCACGCCCGAGGGGTCGTTCCGCGCGGTGGCGCAACATGGCAGTTAGCCATCTGCGGCGCGCGCCATGATCCGCACGCGGCGGGAAGGTCCTTTGTCATGACGCATGACGGCACCTTCTCCGCCGAAGGCTCGTTCGAGCGGTTCGTCGAGCACCTCGCCGCGCCGTTCGCCGTCACGGCGGAGGCGCGGCACTTCATCACGTACGCGAACGCCGCCTTCCGCGCGCTCGCCGGCGCGACGGAAGCCGAGCTCGTGGGGCACTCGCTCGTCGACGCACTCGGCCTCGCGAATCGGGAGGATCTCGTGAAGGTGCTCGACCGCGCGTTCCGCACCGCCGTCGTGGCGCGCAACCAGCGCGTCGGCCCGGCGCTCGAGGGCATGATGCCGCTCTGTTGCAGCATCTGGCCGGACGTGAGCCCGGCGGGCCAGGTGCGGCACATGGTCATCGAGCTCCGCCACGCGACGCAGAACGAGATCACCGTCGCCCTCCAGCGCGAGGTCGCCGACCGCCTCCTCATGAGCGCCCTGCGCGAGAAGGAGGCGGCCGACACGGCCGAGGAGTCGTGGCGGGAGCTGAACTTCGTCACTGCGGAGGCGGGCCGCCTCGACGCGTCTCTCGACGAAGCTGCGACGCTCATGGCCGTGGAGCAGATGGCATTGCCGCGCGAGGGCGCGTGGTGCATCGTGGACCTGATCGACGCCGACGACGCCATGCACCGTCTCGCGATCGTGCACCCGGATGCGCGACAGCAGGCCCTCCTTGCGCGCCTCGAGGGCCGCTGGGTGCCGCACGACGGTGACGCGTTTGGCCTGCCCGCGGCGCTGCGGCGCGCGCACACCACGACGGTGGAGGACGGTGCACCTGCCGTCCTCGCCTCGGCGGCAGGAGACCGGGAGCTGGAAGGCATTCTCGTCGACATCGACGTTGGCGCGCTGCTCACCGTCCCCCTCCTCATCGGCGGACACCTCATCGGTGCTGTCACCTTCGTCCTGCCCAGCGGCGCCGTGCCGGTCGACACGCGCGACGTCGACATTGCCGAGTCGCTCGCGAGCCGCAGCGCGGCGGCCATCGAGCGGGCGCGCATGTTCGGCGAAGCCATCGCGCTGCGGATCCGCGCGGAGTCCGCGAGCGTGGCGAAGAGCGCGTTCCTGGGGATGATGAGTCACGAGCTCCGCACGCCACTGAACGCGATCGGCGGGTACGCGGACCTCATCGCACTCGAGCTGCACGGGCCCGTCACCGAAGCCCAGCATGTGGACCTCGCGCGCATCAAGGTGAACCAGCGCTACCTCATGGGGCTCATCAACGACCTGCTGAACCTCACCCGCGTGGACAGCGGCCACCTCGTCTACGACATCGTGGACGTGGACGTGCGCGAGCTCCTGGTGAGCGCCGTGCAGCTCGTCGAGCCCCTCATCACGCAGAGGGGCCTCGCGTTCAACGGCACCAAGTGCGGCGACGGCATGATCATCCGCGCCGACCGGGAGAAGGCGATCCAGGTGCTCGTGAACCTCTTCTCGAACGCGATCAAGTTCACCCCGCGGGGCGGCACGCTCGTCGTCGACTGCACGGAAGAGGGCGATGTCCTTCACCTTCGCGTGTGCGACACCGGCATCGGCATCGCGGCCGACAAGCTCGAGGCGATCTTCGAGCCGTTCATCCAGGTGAAGGGCGCCGCGCCATCAACGGAAGCGGGTGTCGGGCTCGGCCTCTCCATCAGCCGCAGGCTCGCGCGCGACATGCAGGGCGACCTCACCGTGGAGAGCACGCTCGGCGAGGGCGCGCGCTTCAGCCTCACCCTGCCGCGCGTGCCCGCCCCGCCACCTCCATCCGCCGCACCCGCATGACGACGTCCGCCACATCTTTCCCCGCCGCGCGCGCCATCGGCGCGGGCCATATCGCCATCGCCATCATCGAGGACAACCGGCTCGTGCGCGAGGGGATGACGGAGATGCTCAACATGCAGCACGGTTTCGAGGTCGTGCTCGCCCTCACGAGCGTGGAGACGGGCCGGCTCCGCCGCGCGGTGCCACACGTCGTGCTGCTCGACGTTGGCCTCGAGGACCAGCACTGCCTGCGCCTGGCCGAGCAGATCCGGAAGGAGATGCCGGACACGCACGTGATCGTGATGGACCTGCTGCCCGCGCACGAGGAAGTCGTACAGTTCGTGAACGCCGGCGTCGCCGGGTTCATCCTCAAGGATGCCTCGATGGATGACTTCGTGGCCACGGTGCGGTCGGTGGCGGCCGGCACGCGCGTGCTGCCCTCGCGCATGACCGCCACGCTGTTCTCGCAGATCGCGCTCGCGGCGGTGCAGCGGGACGAGGCCGCCGCGCTGGAGGCCGTGCGCATGACGCAGCGCGAGCGCGAGGTAATCGCGCTCATCGCCGAAGGCATGAGCAACAAGGAGATCGCGCTCCGTCTCAACGTTGCGTCGGAGACGGTGAAGAGCCACGTCCGCAACGTGATGGAGAAGCTCGCGCTGCACTCGCGGTTGCAGATCGCCGCGTACGCACACCAGCAGGACAGTCTCTCGTCCTGATTCCCGCCGCAGCCGTCGTCGCATTTAGTTCGCACACGGTAGCGTCCGGTACGCATTCGCACTCAGGGATGAGACGTACCGTGCGACGACGTCGCCCGGGCGTCGCGTGCGCGAGCGCCGTGCGGTGGACGCGCGCCGCGCACGAATGGGGTACGGCGCACGTGCCCCGTTCGTGTGATACGAACGCGAAATGACGTGCACTAACGTCAGTGTATCTCCCCGTGAACCGCGAAGGTCGCGACGAGATCGGCTCGCCGATGACGGCTGTAAGCCACACTCATCACGCAACTGATGAGGCACGTCGCGAACGGGGCGCGTCCGCCGCGGTTCGCACTCTACCGCATCAGGTCACCAGGAGTTCGATGAAAAGCTTCATGAGACGGCGTATCGCGGGAGCCCTCGCTCCACGCATGCGCCTCGTTCGCGTCCTCGCGGCGGTGACATCTGTCGGGTTGCTCGCGGTCGCCTGCGATGTGCACGGCATCACCGAGCCCGGCACGCTGTTTTCGCTGACCGTCACGCCGAACCCGCAGACGCTCGCGATCGGAGGCACGCAGCAGTTCTCGGCCATCGGCAAGGATGCCTCTGGCGCCACCACCGTGACCACGCCCACCTGGAGCGTCGCCAGCGGCGGCGGCTCCATCACGGCGGCGGGCGTGTTCACCGCCGGCACCACGCCGGGCACCTTCACCAACACCGTCGTCGCCACCAGTGGCGGCGTGTCTGCCAACGCGACCGTCATCGTCACCGTCGGACCGCTCGCCACCATCACGCTCACGCCGAACCCGGCCTCGCTGGCCGTCGGCGCCACGCAGCAGTTCACCGCGGTCGGCAAGGATGCCAGCGGGAACGTGGTCACCATCGCTCCCACGTGGGCGGTGATCAACGGCGGCGGCAGCGTGAATGCCTCCGGCCTCTTCACCGCCGGTAACGTTCCGGGCGCCTACGCGAACACCGTACAGGTGAGCAGCGGCGGCATCGCCGCGACGGCCACCGTGAACGTCAGCGCGGGCCCGCTCGCGACCATCACGGTCACGCCGAATCCTGTCTCGCTCCTCGCGGGTGCGACGCAGCAGTTCACCGCCGTCGGCAAGGATGCGAGCGGCAACGTCGTCGCGATCACGCCGGCCTGGTCGGTCGTGAACGGGGGCGGCACCATTGGGGCCGCGACCGGCATCTTCACCGCCGGCGCAACGGCAGGCACGTTCGTCGGTACCGTCAAGGCGACGAGCGGTACGATCTCCGGCGTGGCGACAGTCACCGTCTCCACCCTCGGCCCGCTCGCGACGATCACGGTCACGCCGAATCCGGCGAGCATCGTGGTCAACGGCACGCAGCAGTTCACCGCCGTCGGCAAGGATGCCAGCGGAAACGTCCTCGCCATCACGCCCACCTGGGCCGTGGTCAATGGCGGCGGCTCGATCACCGCGTCGGGCCTGTTCACGGCCGGCACGGTGTCGGGTCCCTACGCGAATACCGTCCAGGCCACCAGTGGCGCGACGACCGGTTCGGCCACGGTCAACGTGATCCCTGGTCCGCTGGCGACGATCGTCGTATCGCCGAACCCGGCCACGGTCACCACGAACAACACGCAGCAGTTCACCGCCATCGGGAGTGATGCGCAGGGCAACGTCGTCGCCATCGCCCCCGTCTGGAGCGTGGTGAACGGCGGCGGCTCGATCAACGCGTCAGGCTTCTTCACCGCCGGCAATGTGGCGGGCACGTTCAACAACACGGTGCAGGCGACCAGCGGCAGCATCTCCGGCACGGCCACGGTGATCGTCACCGCCGTCGGTCCGGCCCCGCTGATCAACTTCGGCACCGCGGCCCCGAACGGCATCATGGCCGGCACGGCTGTCACCTGCGTCACCGGTGGCATCATCAACGCGGACGTGAGCATCAGTCCCGGCAATACGATCACGGGCTTCGGGCCGTGCGTCATCACGGGCGTGCAGCATCTCGCGGATGCCGTGGCGGCACAGGCGCAGATCGACCTGACCACGGCGTACAACCAGCTCGCAGGGCTTCCCTGCCCGCCGGCCAACGCCATCGTCGCCAACCTCGGCGGCACCACCAAGACGGCTGGCGTCTACTGCACGGCGAGCGGCATCGGCATCACGGGGATCCTGACCCTCGATGGTGGCGGTGACCCGAACGCGAACTTCGTCTTCCAGGCAGGCACGGGCCTCACCACTGCCGGCAGCATCGTCCTGATCAATGGGGCGCAGGCGAAGAACGTGTACTTCCAGGTCGGCACCTCGGCCACGATCGGCACGGCCTCGCAGTTCAAGGGGAACATCGTTGCCCTCACGAGCATCACGCTCGTGGACAACGCCAACCTGATCGGCCGCGCCCTGGCGCGGAACGGCGCCGTGTCGCTGGGCACCAACAACGTCATCACGCTGCCATAACCGCGGGTGGGGCGGGGAGCGGACGACCGTCCGCTTCCCGTTCCCGCCAGCTCCCCGCGCATCGCTCGCGATGCGCTCCGGGAGCGGCCTCGGTCGCCTCGGCGGCCGGCACGCCACGCAGTCCAATTGGAGAGTCCACACCATGTCGATGAGAGCATACGCAGTTGCGGTCGCAGTACTGGCGTGGGCTGCGCCAGCGGCCGCGCAGGAACGCGGGACCATGGAATTCGGCGCCTTCGGCAGCGCCGCGTCGTTCGACAACGCCCTCAGCCTCAAGACCGGCTACGGCGGCGGCGGCCGCATCGGGATGTACTTCGACCACGGCATCTCGGCCGAGTTCGAGGACGCCGAGATGCGCGCGACGCGGCCCAACGGCCTGAAGAGCGTGAACGTCGGCCTCCTGTCCGGTCGTCTCGTGCTCACGCCCGTGCAATCGGGTGCGCTCTCGCTGCTCATCGGCGGCGGGGCCGGCGTCTCCACGGAGACGAACTTCATGCACACCTACGGCGTCGATGCACTCGTCGGCGCCAAGTTCGCCATCACGGACAACGCCGCCATCCGCGTGGACGGCGTGTGGGACTGGCTCGCGAACCAGGACTGGAAGTCATACCGCAGCGTGCGGCTCGGCCTCAGCCTCTATCGCCATCCGGCCCAGCGCACCCGCGTGATCACCGAGATGATGCCGGCACCGGCGCCCATGGTGATGATGCACGAGGATTCGGTAAGTGCGGCGGAGACCCGTCGCCTGCGTGAGCGCGATGCAGCCCTGCGTGCGCTGCGCGATTCGCTCGCCAACGCGCCGAAGCCGGTGTCGCGCGCGGACGTGGAGATCATGGAAGCCACGATCCACTTCGCCTTCGACAAGTCGGTCATCACTGATTCCGCCAAGGTGCTGCTCGACGAGAAGATCGCGGTCTTCCGCGCCAACCCGACAATGGGCATCGCGATGGTCGGCTTCACGGACGTCGTGGGCACGGACAAGTACAACATGGCCCTCGGCGAGCGTCGCGCGCAGGCCGCGAAGGACTACATCGTGGCGCACGGCATCGCGGCCGACCGCGTGGAGATCATTTCGCGTGGCGAGCGGCGCCAGCTCCCGAACACCGCCGGCGCGGCGGGTGAGGCACCCAATCGGCGCGCCATCTTCCGCCTGCTCATCGCCCCTGATGCGGTGCGGAAGCCGTAACGACCGTCCTGGCTGCGCCGCAGCCAACGGGGCACCGCCGGGCGCAGCACATCGCGCCCGCCGGTGCCCCGGTCATTGAGCGCACGAGGACGGAGAATGGCATGCGACCAAGCAGGTTCACGGATGAGGAGATCGCGCAGGCGCTGAGTCGCGTGGCGAAGGGAACGCCGGCGGTGGATGTGTGCCGGTCCCTCAGCATCACGGAGACGACGTTCTATCGCTGGCGCAAGAAGCACAGTGCCGAAACAACGGACGCGGGACGTGAAGTCCGCCAGCTGCGCGACGAGAACCAGGAGTTGAAGCACATCGTGGCGGATCTGCTGCTCGAGAAGAAGCGGTGGGGCGGCGCGAAGGGGCGGCGCTAGCAGCGCCGCCGTGCACGGCACGCGCAACAATGGTCACGTCGGCGCGCGACACACACACGCACGCACGAGGAGGAATGACCCGATGACACGGCACGAAGCGATTCAGGTCACTGCGTGGCGCAGCCGTTCAGCCGAGATGCGCGGACCACCTTCGTGTACGGCAGCGCACACGCTGTACAACACGATGACGTCATGAAAGCGCGCAGGGGCGGTTCGTGCGGCGTTGGTACGCCTCCGCGCGATTCATCGCGTGCCTCTATCCGCATCTCGTCATCGTTCGCTGCGCTCCTTCGCGCGCGAAGTCGCTGTCGGCAGCTGGGTGAACGACGTCCACTGCCGCTCCGAGAGGAGCACCCCGCCTCATGAAAACCAAGACACCACCACGGGGCGATGGCCCCGGGTCGCTGCCGCGTTTCTCGGCGGACGCTCCGACGACCACGAACCGGCTGCTCACCGCACTCGCGCCGGACGACTTCGAGCGACTCGTGCCGCATCTCGAGCGCGTGCACGTCGTCGTCCTCCAGGAGATCGCGAAGCGCGGCGAAGCCTTCACGCACGCGTACTTCCCTGAATCCTGCGTCTTCTCCCTCGTCAACCGGATGGAGGACGGAGGCGGCGTGGAGGCGGGCACCATCGGTAACGAGGGGATGGCCGGCCTCGCCGCCTACCTCGAAGCCGAGGCGAGCGAGAGCGACACCTTCTGCCAAGTGGGCGGCGTGTCGCTGCGGCTGCCGGTCACGGCGCTCATCGCGGCCGCGGCCGAGCGACCCGGCATCCGGCGCCTGCTCAATCGCTACGTGCAAGCGTACTTGTCGCTGGTGTCGCAGAGCGTGGCGTGCAACCGCCTGCACGACATCGAGCAGCGCTGCGCGCGCTGGCTGCTCATGATGCACGATCGCGTGGTCGACGTGGACACCTTTCCCCTCAAGCACGAGTTCCTCGCCCTCATGCTGGGCGTGCGCCGAGCGGGTGTGACCACGGCGGCGGGCGCGCTGCAGGACCGCGGACTGATCCGCTACCGACGCGGCATCATCCGCATCGTGGACCGCGAGAGATTGATCGGTGCCTCGTGCGAATGCTACGGCGTCGTGCGCGACCAATTCGATCGCCTGCTGCCCTGAGCGCACCGCGCAGGACGGTGCGCGAAATCCGCCTCCATCGTTCGGCCAGCTACAGCTGACAGTCGTTCAGGAGGCAGCCGCAGCCGCAGCTTTCAGGGGTGTGGCGTAACCGGTCCCGGGACCCTGGACGTCACGCCCCTGATGGCTGAAGCTGTAGCTGTCCCCTGAACGACCGAAGGCTTCGTATCTTGTTCGCTTCCCCACTCAGTTGCGGAGGTGACTTTGTAACAATGCCGCCCCGCACTTTTCCACCGCTGTACTCAGGTGTTTCGCGCGGTAGCTTTCCGCCATCGACCGAACCGGATCAGGGATTGCAACGACGCGTGTTCGGCGCCCGCCGGTGAATCCTCCCTCCCTGCACGGCGCAGCGTCTCCACCACGCCGCGACGGCCGCCGGATCCCTCGGCCGACCCGATGAAGAGGTGCCGCCCGCATGGGGCGGCACGCGAATCAGCCGAACGGCGCTTCGTCTGGACGAGGCGCGCGTGATGGTGCGTGTTCCTCGCCACAACTGGACGTCATGCCGGGATATCGATCAGTCCCTGATGCCCTCTCGGGGGTCGCGGCCGACCTCGCGCGTGAGGCGTCGTCGCTCGAAGCCGCAGGTGATCGCGACGGAGCGGTGCGCCTCTACGAGGAGGCGATCGCCGTGGCGCGCGCGGAGCGAGCGGAGATGCCGGGCTTCGTGTGCGGGCGCCTGGCGGCCGCATACCGTCGCATGGGACGCTACCAGGATGAGGTCGCGCTGCTCGAGGCCCACCGCGACTCGCAGACCGACGAAGCGGCGCAGTCGCGCTTCGATGCCCGTCTCTCAAAGGCGCGCGCGATCGCGGAAAAGTTCTCGCGCACCGACAGCGGTGCGCTCGCCTCGGTGCGCGCGATCCGGCGCAACACCGAGACACGCGCAGCACGGCGCGCGCGCCTCGACGGCGAGCGCCAAGGCGAGGCTTCACCCGCGACGACCGACGCAGCGCCCGTGGATTGACCGGGCGGCCGCCGGCAAACAGACCGGCGGCCGATGTGATTGCGTAGAGGCGGTTACGGGTCGGCTACGGGCGCTTCGCCTTCAGCGCATTGAGCACGGCGCACAGCGCCACTGCCTGTGCCTCCGCATCCTCCTGCGTCCGCTCCGTACGCGTGCCATAATACACGCGATGGACGTAGCCGCTCTTCCGGTGCTTGAGGTTGATCGAGCGGTTCGGCACGTCCGGCACCACCCGCCAGGGACCGCGGCCCGGATCCGTGCAATCGAGGCGATTCAGTTCAACAGGTATCATGATCTCTCGTTCTAAGAAGGAGACGCTGAGGACGCGTCCTCGACGAAGGAAGATCCCTCCGAGCGGGCTGGACATGTCGGCGGCTACTTAAGATATTCTAAGCACAACGATTCGTCACGTTTTTTTTCATAATGTTCGCCGCCAGCCCCATCGCCCCCACCGGTGCCCCCGAGCGCTCGCTCTAGCAAGCCGCTTTAGAGGGGCGCTGGCCCACCACGCCCGCAGGCGACCAGTGCGCCAGCCGCATGGGCGCTGTTAGCCCGGCTGGCGTCCCGCGGCGAGCGCGCCGCGCCGACTCGCACGCACCCGGCGGCGCCCAGCCGAGTAACGGGTGCGGCACTCCGTGATCTCCGCGGACGTGATGCGGCCGTTGTGGATCACGACGCTCGCCTGGATGTCGCCGTGGCGCGACGTGCCCCATCGGGACCAGGTCCCGTCGCGAAGGCCGGCGTGTGTGGTGTCGACTGCCGGCGTGGCGACCGTGTCCGCAGGGGGCAGCGGTGCGGTTGGTGCCGCCGGCGTGGGCGTCACGGCGACCTGCGCCGGCACCGACGCGATGGTGGTGCGAGCGTCAGCATCACCTCATCCTACGCGCGCACGGTCACGATCGTTTGATCGTGACCGTCGGCGCGGCCTCCGACTCAGGGAATCGACTGAAGGCCGAGGATGGTCGAGACGAGCGAGCTGAGGATCGAGCCGCCGTTGGTAGCCGTGCCGTACTGCGTGCGGCTGCCGTAGCCGTCCTCGTAGCCACGGCGAAAGCCTTCACGGAAGTAGTAATTGTAGTCGGACTGCTCCACGTAGTTGCCCGTGTAGCCATAGTTGGCGTCGCGGTACGCGAACGTGTTCTGGTAGTTCGCCGGACTGCGATCCTGCCGGTCGGCCTGGCCGGTGCGCCGTCCCTGCTGGTAGCCGTAGTTCACGGCCTGCTTCAATACCGCCGCGCCGTACTGGTTGGTCTGGCGCTGCGTGCCGCTCACGGTGTAGCGGTACGAGTGCGGCGTGGTCATGTACGGATCGCGCGCGTAGTCACGTGCCGCGCGGGCGCGCTGCTGCGCCTGCTGCTGGCGGAGGCGCGCCGCGTACTGCTCCTGCGCGCGGTACTGCGCCATGCGGCGCTGCTGCTGCAGCTCGGCGTTCTGCTGGCGCGTCGCAGCCACCTGGGCATCGAGCTGCTGGCGATACGCTGCCGCACGCTGCTGCTCCGCCGCAACGCGGTGGTCACGCTCGTCGTTCGACACCTGTGCGTGCTTGTCGCCCTTCCGGTCCTGGTCCTGCCTGTCGTCCTTCCGGCCCTGGTCCTGCTTGTCGCCCTTGTGGCCACGGTCCTGGCTGTGTCCCTGCGCGCCCGCGCTGCCCGCAGCGGCGAGAAACAGCACGGCAGCAGCGATGATTCCTGTCTTCATGAGGTCCGTCTCCAGTTCGCAATGGCCGCGACGTGCGGACGCGAACCGGAATGGCGGCGTCCCGTACCATCGCGCCCTGCCCGCAGGCAGGGATCTGGTCGCTTCGCCGAGGGGTGGAGCCTCTGGCGGCTGCGGGATGGTGCACCGCAACTGCGAGTGAAAGAGGCAAATTCGGGTCCCGGCGCTGCCACGCCGGGCTGAATCACGGAACGCGCGCCACGGTCATCCTGAACGTTCCTGCGCGTCCAAATGCGCGGGATGGGGAGAAAGCAGATCCTTATGCGCGGGATGGGGAGAAAGCAGATCCTTCGCTGCGCTCAGGATGACACCAGGCAGGTCCCTCCCTTCGGCGACGCTCAGGGCAGGCGCTTTCAGAGCACCGCCCGAAACACGTAGCTTCCCTTCACGAAGAACGCGTCGCTCGTGCGCCGTAACCGGCGGAACGCGAGCGGATCCTCCTCGCTGAGGCTGCCGCCGTAGCCCACGAACACCACGGTGCCGGGCGCGGGCCGGTACGAGAGAAGCAGGTCCGTGCGCAGCGAATTGGACGACGTCGGCTGCGACGGACCACCCGCCAGCACGATCACCGCGCCAGTGCGCGGATCGAGGAGCGCCGCGCGACGGGTGGCGGTATACTGCGACACGACGCGCACGAACAACGGCCGCGCGAGCTGATACTCGACCTTGAGGCGCGGAATGCGCGCGAGCGCCGACTGCTCGCCCGTGGCGCGCCGGGAGAACGACGTCGCCGCATAGGTCGCACTCGCGCGCAGCCGCTCACTCGGGCGGAGGTCGAGGGACGCGCTGTAGTCCACGCGTCGTACGCGCGCGGTCTCGAGGAAATCCACGTCGTTGCCCACCGTCGTGGAGGCCGACGCGGCGAACTTCCGGAACTGCGGCGTGGCGATGCTGAACGCGCTCGTGGCCGTCGCGATGCGGTCGGACGGCGTGAAGCCGACGTAGCCGCGATAGTCCGCCGGGTCGAACGCGAAGCTCGACACCTTCGGCGTAGCGCCCACGCTCCAGCCGCCGCGCAGCGTCAGCTGGAGTTGGGTGGACGCGGCATCCTCGAGCAGCGACTTCGCGTGGAAGAAGTGGTCGTACTGCCACAGGCCGTTCACGGTGGCGAACACGTTGAACCGCTCCACCAGCGCGCCGGGCTTTCCGTACAGCGTGCCGCGGTTGGAAATGCCGGGCTTCACGAAGCCCGTGCGCGGGACGAACCCGTTGTCCGCGCGGAAGTCGGGATGGATGCCAAGCACGTTGTAGTGGAAGCCCCAGGCGCGGTTCGTTGCGTCCACCACCGCTTCCCACATGGGACCGGAGGTGGACGCACCGTTCACGGTGGTGAAGCTCTGCACTGCCTGGAGCTGCGCGTAGTAGATGCCGCCGAATACGACTTTCGCGTCGCCGCCGGCGATGCGGTTGGAGCGGCCGCTGCCCACGCGGTCGCTGTAGACGAGCCCCGCCTGCGACTGCGCACCGATGCCGCTGCGCAGCCGGACGATGTCCACGAGGGGACGGTCACCGGTGGCGCTGGTGCTCCGTGCGTCGAGCGCGGACAGCACGGCGACGTCCATGCGATCGAGCTTGCCGGTGAGCTTCACTGCACCATCCGGCTGCACGATGGTGCGCGTGTACACCAGCTGGTTGGGCACGTTGAACTGGTCCAGTGCCTCGACGAAGAAGGGGCGCTTCTCCGGGTAGAACAGCGCGAACCGCTCGTCCGCCGCGATCTGCGTGGCGTCGGCCTCCACCTGCGAGAAGTCCGGCTTCACCGTGCCATTGAGCACGAAGTTGCTGCCCATCGCCCAGCGCACGTTGCCACCGACCTGCGGGTGCGACGCATACTGCCAGCGGTCGAGCGCCGGTGCACAGCATGCCGAGCCGCGCGTGGTGTTGGTGAGCTCGGGGTTGAGTTCGACGATCTGGCCGTGCCGCATGCCGGTGAGGCCGCCGAGCGTGCCCGACTGCGCGATGAAGGAGGCCGACGCCTTCCGCGCCGGTGTCCACGTCTCCTCGTAGCCGTTGCGCTGCACGTGGCGGTCGACCTGGAAGCCCCACTCCTGCACGGCGAGCGCGGGGTATCGCAGGCTGCTGAACGGGATGCGGACTTCCACCTCGTAACCCCAGTCCGTCACGTGTCCGCGCGACTGCCAGTTGAAGTCGGCGCTCAGGTCGTTCTGGCCAGGCCCCACGTTTGAGCCCGGAATGAAGCCGCCACCTTCGCTTTTCGTCCCGTCGGCCTGGATGCCGAGTGGATTGACGATGAACACGAAGGCGCGGTTGCGCTCGTGGAAGGTGTCCAGGTGCAGCTCGACGTTGTCGTCGCTCCCGATGCGGTCCCGATCCGCCAGCGTCGCGGCCACCGTGCCCCGCTCGGCAAAGGCGCGAATGCCGAAGTACATCGCGTCGGCCGAGTACCAGACACGCACCTCCGTGGAGTCGGGGGCGGGGCGACCGTCCACCGGTGCGTAGAGCGAAAAGCCGGTGAGCACGGCGGCGCGTGACCAGACAGGCTCGTCGAGCACGCCGTCGATGGTGACGGTGGCTTCGATGCGCGGCGGTGCGACGTTGACCTGGCCGGCGCGGCCATTGAAGACGGGCGCCGGCAGCGACGCGGCGAGCTGGAATGCAGTGAGGAACGGCAGGAGCATGGAGCAAAGGTATCGGGCGTGCGGCGCCGCGTGGCGCGTGCGGACGCGGTGCGCACGGACATCCGCGGAAAGCAGGTCGTTCGCGTCGCTCAGGACGACAACGACGCGTGTCATCCTGAGTCCGGCGCGCGTCACGCCGCGGTGTCGCTGTCGTCCTCCATCACGGGCACGGGCTCGGGTCGCGCGCGCCGGCCGGCGGCGAGCCGCGGCGCGTGCGCCGCGAGCAGATCGCTGCGTGACAGGATGCCGACCACGCGCCGCGGATTCGCGCGCTCCACGACGGGCAACCGGCCGACGCCCTGCGTGACCATCAGGTCTGCCGCATCGCGCAGGGTGCTGTCACCGTAGACGACCGCCGGCGCGCGCCGCACGACGTCACGCACGAGGCGCAGGCCGTCGAGGCCGACGTCGGCGCCGGCGAGGAGGTCGCGACGCGTGACGACGCCCACGAGCAGGCCCTCCGCGTCGAGCACCGGAAATCCCTGGTGCGACGCCGCCGCGGCCGAATCGAGCCACTCGCGCACCTCGGCGAGCGCATCATCGCCAGCCAGGCAGACGACATCCATGGTCGCGGCCTCGCGCGCCACGACATGCGCCAGGTGGTCGGCCTCGTATTCCGTGCGCACCGGCGCGCCGCGCCGCGCCAGCTTCTCCGTCATGATGGAATGCCGACTGATGAGTAGCGCGGAGAGGTACGCCGCCGTGCAGCCGGCGAGCAAGGGCAGCAGGCCCACGGGCTGGCGCGTAGTCTCGAACGCGAACACGATCGAGGTGAGCAGCGCATGCGAGGCGCCGGCGAACGTGGCCGCCATGCCGACGAGCGCGGCCACGCGAGCGTCCACGCCGAGACCGGGCGCGACGGACGCGATGCCGGCGCCGGCGAGCGCGCCCGCTCCTCCGCCGATGGTGAACAGCGGCGCCAGCGTGCCGCCGCTCGTCCCGCTACCGAGATACACCGCCCAGGCCACGAGCTTCAGCACCACGAGCACGAGGAGCGCGCGGCCCACGATCGTGCCGCCGAGGATGCCGTCGATGTTGCTGTAGCCCACCCCGAGGATGCGGGGCTCGAGGTAGCCGCAGATCCCCACGGCGATGGCGCCGACCGCTGGCCACCACATCCAGTGGATCGGCAGCCGCTCGAATGCATCCTCGACGAGGTAGGTGAATCGGCTCACACCCACGGCGAACGCGCCGATCACCGCACCCAGCACGCCGTAGAGGAAGAGCGCCTCGGCGCCCGGCTGCGCAAAGGGAGGGACGGCGAACACCGGTGCCGTCCCCTCGAACGCGACGCGGACCGCGGCCGCCACGGCCGCCGCGAGCGCCACGGGAATGAGCGAGCGCGGACGGTACTCGAACAGCAACAGCTCCACCGCGAGCAGCACGGCGCTCACCGGACTGCCGAAGGTGGCCGCCATGCCCGCCGCGGCGCCGGCGGCAAGCAGCGTCTTGCGCTCGTCCGCACTCACGTGCACGTGTTGCCCGACGAGCGACCCGATCGCCCCGCCCGTCGCGATGATCGGGCCCTCCGCGCCGAAGGGGCCGCCGGTGCCGATGGCGATGGCCGCCGAGAGGGGCTTGAGGAACATGACCCGCGCGGGAATGCGGCTCTCGCCGTGCAGCACCTTCTCCATCACCTCCGGTATGCCGTGACCGCGGATGGCCGCCGACCCGTAGCGCGCCATGACGCCGACAACGAGTGCGCCGGCGACTGGAATGACGAGCACCCAGGCGCCAACATGCGCGTCGGCCGGCGAGGAGAACGCGGTGCTCGCGCGCTGGAAGAACGCGAGGTTCGTGATGAGGCCGATGAGCATCACGAGCACGCGTGCGATGAGCCCGGCCGCCGCGGCGATGAGCACGGCGAGCCCGCAGATGACCACGGTGCGCCGATCCACGGGGAGATAGTCGACCGGTACGCGATGCTCGGCCGTGATGAACGCCTCGCGCTCGAGGTCGAGACCGGGCGAGACGGGCAATGCCCCCGCCGTGGGGTCGCTCATCGTCCGGCTTCCCGCTCGAAGAACAGCGGCGCGGCGCCGCCTTCCAGCCCTGAGGCGGCAAGCCACGCGTCGAGTGCGTCCGCCAGGGCCTTCCGCTGCACCGGCGCGAGGCGCGCCAGGCCGGCGACGAGCTGGCTCTGCACGGTGGGCGGCGCGTCGTTCAGCAGCGACCGTCCGCGCGCGGTGAGTGCGATCGACGCGCGGCGCGCATCGCCGGGATCGGTCTGACGCGTGACCAGCCGCCGCTCGAGCAGGCGCGCGAGCACACCGGACACGGTGCTCTGGTGCGTAAGTGTCAGGTCGGCCAGTTCGTTGACACTGAGCGGCGCGCCCGCGCCGGCGAGTTGCCGGAGCAGGAAGAGCTGCGCGCCGCTGATGCCCGTGCCCGCTTCCACGGCGCGCGCGGAGGCGGAGAGCGCGCGCACGAGGCGGCGGCTGGCGTCCATGGTGCGCACCATGTCATTTGTATTGGTACCCATATTATACGGTACACCGTCGGCCACGCCGGTTCAAGTAGCTTCCGGCGGCGCGCTTCCCCGTCGTACCGCCTACCGATGGCCGTCGCGGCACGACACCTTTCCGCCGCAGCGCCGCGCATCGCGCGGCTCCGGAGCGTGGACGAACTTCCCCGATGACGACGCGTGACTGAGCAGACACCGAGCGACGCCGCCGCAGCGCAACGGACATCACGCGGCGTGGCATCCATGCCTCCGCGGTCGTGGCGTGCACTCGCCTGCGCCTGTATCGCCGCCCTGCTCTACGCCAACACGCTGCATCACGGCTACGCGCTCGACGACTACCCGACCATCTACGGCAACCGCTTCACGATGGCCGGCGTGCGCGGCATTCCCACGCTCCTGCACACCGCGTACTGGTACGGACTGGACGGCCTGAATGACTGGCTGTACCGCCCTCTCTCGCTCGTCACGTTCGCGCTCGAGTGGCAGGTCGCGCCGCACTCCCCGGCACTCGGCCACGCCGTCAACGTCGCGCTCTACGCCCTCACCGGCTTCGTGCTCTTCCGGCTGCTGCGCGGCCTGTTCCGTGACACGGACATTCGCGTTCCCCTCGCGATCGCCCTGCTGTGGATCGCGCATCCGACGCACACGGAAGTCGTGGCGAACATCAAGAGCCGCGACGAGCTGCTCGGCTTCCTCTTCTCGCTGCTCACGCTCCAGGCGAGCCTGCGGTATGCGCTGGAGCCGCGGCGACGGCCGCTGCTGACCGCGGCGCTCTGGTACGCGCTCGCACTGCTCTCCAAGGAGAGCCCGATCGTACTCGTCGCCGTGATTCCCATGACGCTGTACGTCTTCACGACGGCCACGGCGCGACGCATCGCCGCCGTCATGGTGCCCATCGCGATGGTGACCGGAGGCTACCTCGTGGTGCGCGGCACCGTGCTCACGAGCCTCGCGGGCAGCGGGCCCATCGCGCTCATCGACAACTCGCTCGTCGCCGCGCCCGACCTCTCACACCGGCTGGCGACCGCGTTCTACGTCGGTGCGCAGTACGTGCGGCTGCTTTTCTTTCCGCTCGTGCTCTCGTCGGATTATTCGTATCCACAAGTCCCCGTCGTCGGCTTCGACAATCCGGTGGCGCTCGGCTCGCTCGTGCTGCACGTCGCGCTGTTCGCGTGGGGCAGCGTGCGGCTATGGAAGCGCGACACAGTCGGTTATGGCATCCTCTTCTACCTGCTGGGCATGGCGCTCGTGGCCAACGTGCTGTTCCTCACGCACTCCACGATGGCGGACCGGTTCCTGTACGCGCCGTCGCTGGGCGTCGTGATGGCCGTGGTCGTCGTGCTGCACCGCGCGCTCGGTCGCATCACGTTCGCCGGCGTCGTGATGGCGCTCCTCCTCGCGGGTGCCGCGCGTACGTGGACGCGCAATCCCGATTGGCGGAACGACACCACCATCTTCGAGGCGGATGCGCGGCACGCGCCGAACAGTGCGCGCGTGCACTTCCTGCGCGGCAACCACCTCGTGCAGGAGCTCAAGGCGCGACACGTCGCGCTCGACTCGGCGCAGGCCGTGTACGCCACCGCGATGGCCGAGTTCCGCCGCGCCATCGCGCTGT
This sequence comes from Gemmatimonadales bacterium, assembly GCA_038236775.1. Lineage (GTDB taxonomy): Bacteria > Gemmatimonadota > Gemmatimonadetes > Gemmatimonadales > Gemmatimonadaceae > AG11. The sequence continues at coordinate 55,855 of JBBRZK010000008.1, read as the reverse complement.
ATCCCACGTATCCGGAGCCGCACATGGGCATCGGCGACGCGTACCTTGCGGCGCAGGATTATCCGGCCGCGGTGGCGTGGTACCGCGAGCTCACGCGGCGCAATCCGCGGTTCGCCGTCGGCTACTATTTTCTCGGCGTCGCCTTCGACGGGCTCGGCGCGCACGACAGCGCGGCGGTCTATCGCGCGAGAGCCATGGCCCTCGATCCGAGCCTCGGCAAGTGACGCACTTTCCGCGGGGCGGACGCCTGTCATCCTGAGCGCAGCGAAGGATCTGCTCGCCACGACGTCGCGGGTCCGTGAATTGCGAACGAACCCAGTATCCCCGTGGCGATGGAGGAGCACATGGACCAGGACAAGCAGGAACAGCGCGCCGCCAGAAGCGCAGCATCCGGCGACCAGTCACGCGTCAACGAAAGCGAGCGTCTTTCGGCGATCAGCCGCTCATCTGGCGATTCCGGCAGCGACACTGCGTCCGACGCGAAACACAGCAGCCGAACGGACGACGTGCGCGACAGCCGGCAGGACGCCGACGACGCAAATGGCGAAGTGTATTAGGCGCATCCGCAACGGCTGATGCGCGCGCGACGGGGCGGCCGATGGACGGCCGCCCCGTCGTCGTGCATGGCACCGCGGTCGCGCACAACTCCCGCTCGTCCGGCGACGAGCATCCCGAGGTGCTCGACTTCACTGATTGGCCTTTCGCACGAGCAGCGCGGCGGCGAGCACCTTGCGGAACTCGGCAAGGGGCAGCGCGCCCTCGATGGGCCGACCGTCCACCACGAACGACGGCGTCACGCGAACGCCGATGCCGTTCGCCACCTGCGTGGCGCGCGCCGTCCGCGGGTCCGTGTGCCGGTCCGTGTAGCAGCGCGACAGCGCAGTCGTGTCGGCGCCCGCCGCGGCCGCGAGGGTGGTGAGGATCTGGCGCGGATCGTCGGCACTCTTCCACGCCTTCTGCGCGCCGTACACGCGATCCGCCATCGGCCAGAACTTGCCCTGATCCGCTGCGCACTCGGCCGCGCGCGCCGCCTCTGCCGCGTGCGGGAACATGCCGACGACGAACGGCACGTACTTGAAGAACACCTTGCCAGTGTTCACGTACTCCCGCTCGATGCCAGGATAGGTCTCGCGCGTGAACTCGCCGCAGTAAGGGCAGCCGAAGTCACTGAAGTCGATCATGACGACTCGTGCGGTGGGGCTGCCGCGATCGTATCCGACCCCGGTGAGGTCCACATCGCCGAGCAGCACCCGCCGCGGCGCGGCGGTGGCGGGCGACGCGGCAGCGCTGCCGGGTGCCTGCCTCGAGGGGCCAGTGGTCCGCGGAGCCGGCGTGGCGGCACCCGCTACCGCATGAGTCGCGGTGTCTGCACCGCCACGTACTGATCCGGTGTCGCCACGCACAGGTGCGACGGACACCTGCGCTGCCGCGCCGGCGGTATCCGTCGCGGGACGTCGCCCGGTGTCGGCCGTGCACGAGACGAGGCTGAGCACCAGCGCAGTCGCGCCAATGGCCGTGTGCGGAAATCGCATGTGTCAGAGCTCCACGTTGAAGAGCTGGCCGAGGCCAGCGAGATAGTTCGACACGAGCGCGAAGCGGCCCGTGAACAGCAGCACGCCGATCACCACCAGCAGACCACCAGAGACGAGTTCGATGGGACGCAGCCATCGCGTGATGCGGCGCGCGCCAGCGAGGTACCAGTTGAGCCCCACCGCGGCAATCCAGAAGGGCAGGCCGAGGCCCATCGCATACGCGCCGAGGAGCAGCATGCCGCGCAGCATGGATGCGCGCGTGCCGGCGTAGAGCAGGATCGTGGCCAGTACCGGTCCGACGCACGGCGTCCAGCCTGCGCCGAAGGCGATGCCCACGAGTACCGTGCCCAGGTGCCCCGCCGGCTTGGCCGCAAGATGCACGCGGCGCTCACGCATCAACGCGGGCAGCCGCAGTACCCCCAGCATGAACAGTCCGAAGAGCACGATCACGATGCCCCCGACCTGCTGGATCAGCGGCAGCGAGCGGCGAAGTGACGCGCCCAGCGCGGTGGCCGTCGCGCCCAGAGCGACGAACACCAGCGTGAATCCGAGCACGAACAGCGTGGCCTGGATCGCCGCATGGCGGCGCGCCGCCACGCGTCCATTGGTGGTGAGCTCGTCCAGCGTCATGCCGGTGACGAACGTGACATAACTCGGCACCAGCGGCAGCACGCACGGCGAGATGAACGACACGAGCCCGGCAAGGAAGGCGACGCCGAGCGGCACGGTGACGCTATCGGTCATCGCCGCTCGCGTCCTTTGTGGATGTCGATCGCACGGCGCACCTTGCCCTCGAGACTGGAATTGAACGGCCCCGTCGGATCCGGGCGCGTGGCCCCGCGCGCGAACGTGAGCTTCCGGTGGTCGTCATTGCGCACTAGACCGCGATGACCTTCGCGCGCGCCTTCGTCTCGGCCTCGATCCGGCTGCACATGATGTCGCACAGCCGGAAGACGCTCTTGTCCGAAAGCGCGTAATACACGAACAACCCTTCCTTGCGTCGCCGCACGAACCCCATCGTGTTGAGCACCTGAAGGTGCCTCGACGCGTTGGCCTGGCCGAGCCCGGTCCTTTCCACCAGGTCGCCGACGGACATCTCGCCGGTGCGGAGGCAGTTCAGGATCGAGAGTCGCGCCGGTTCGGCGAGTGCCTTGAACCGGTCCGCGAGCGTCTCGAGGAGCGCCGGTGTCAGCGAGTGCGCTGGTGGCATCTTCATCGTAATCGCAGCCCTCGGTCAGCGCGCAGTGTCATGGCCGGCGTCCTCGCGTGCCGCCTTGCCGGAAAACGGCGCACCGATGAGGGGCGCAATGAGACACACATTGAATACCCCCGCGAGCAGGGGCGCCAGTCCGACCACCATGACGACGACGCCGGTCATGGACTGATGATTCGACCAGCCCCACGCGATCAGTACCACTCCCGCGACGATGCGGATGGCACGGCCTGCGGATGAAGCCATGAACCGTGCGAACGCCCTGGATCCGTTGCTCATTCCAGCCCTCGTGGTGAGTTGTGTCGACGTCCGGCGGATGGCCGCCGGTCGTCGTGTTGCGTTGGGCGCCGGTCAGCGTTCGCTGCCGACGCGCGTATGGTGCAGCAGTCGTTCACCGATGTCCGGCCGACCGTGGTCCGCAGCCGGGAAATCCCACTGCACCCAGGATGCGTTCGAGCGGACAGAAGTTGGTGAAGCTCGACTGCAGCAGGTTGAATCCGACGAAGGCCGTGAAGAGGTACCAGGCGGGATTCACCCAGTATCCCAGCGCCAGCGAGGTGAGGATGAAGACGCCGGCGAAGCGGCGGATGATGTTATCCAGGCACATGAGTGCTCCAGTTGAAGGAATCGAGCCACTGCGGTCCATCGGGATTTCCCCTTCGCATTCGTACTATGCCGCGACGTGATCCGGCGCCGACGGTACGAGCCGAGCTCGGTCGGCAGGGTCGCACTGCGCGTGCGCGGGTTGCGGGATCACCACCGGCGCATGCCGGCGAAGCTCCCAGTAGAGAATCGGCACCACCACCATGGTGAGCACCGTGGCGACGATCGCGCCGCTCATCAGGGCGACCGCCAGCCCCTGGAAGATCGGATCGAGCACCATGACGAGCCCACCCACCACGACGGCCGCCGCGGTGAGCGCGATGGGCCGGAAGCGCACGGCGCCCGCCTCGAGCACCGCGCCGCGCAGCGAGCACCCGCGCGCCTCGGCCAGCTGGATGAAATCCACCAGGAGGATCGAGTTGCGCACGATGATGCCGGCGAGCGCGATCATGCCGATCATCGACGTCGCCGTGAAGAAGGCGCCCGTGATGGCGTGTCCCGGAAGAATGCCGATGAGCGTGAGCGGGATGGGCGCCATGATCACGAGGGGCACCGTGAACGACTGGAACCAGCCCACGACGAGCACGTAGATCAGCAACAGGACGATGGCGAACGCGAGGCCGAGGTCGCGGAATACCTCGATGGTCACCTGCCACTCGCCGTCCCACTTGATGGCCGTTTCGGCGAGCCGGTCCGGCTGGACCGCATTGTACCGCGCGATGTGCGCACCATTCACGCGCACCTGGTCCAGCTTGGCGTTCATGGCCATGATCGCATACACGGGCGACTCGATCACGCCGGCGACGTCACCGGTGACGTAAATGGCGGGGCGCAGGTCCTTTCGCACCCGGCTCCCCTCTCGCGTACCGGAGACCACGGTAACGAAGCGCGCGAGCGGCTGCGGCCCCGTCGCCGTCGCGATGGGCAGCGCGAGCAACGCGTCCACCGACGAGCGCTCGTTGAGCGGAAGGCGCGGGACGATCGCCCGGCCCTCGCGTGCGGTCGGCGAACTCATGATGCCCGTGGGAGCACCGGACAGCGCGAGATAGAGCGTCTGCGTGATCTGCTCCACGCTCGCCCCGGCTTCCGTCGCGCGCACACGGTCAATGCGGAAGGTGCGCTTCTGCTGCGGCGCCTCGACGGTCCAGTCGATGTCCACCACGCCGGGGGTCGACTCGAACACCTGCTTCACTTGCCGCGCCGCCTCGAGCCGCGTGGAATCGTCGGCCGCGTAGACCTCAGCCACGAGTGTCGAGAGGACGGGAGGTCCGGGCGGAATCTCCGCCACCTTCGCCGACGCATGGTATCGGACCGCGATGGAGTCGATGCCGGGGCGCACCGCGACGGCAATGGCGTGACTCTGGCGCGAGCGATCGCCCTTGGCCAGCAGGTTCACCTGCACGTCGCCGACGTTCGGCCCCGTGCGCATGAAGTAGTGGCGCACGAGTCCATTGAAGTTGAACGGCGCCGCCGTGCCCGCGTACACCTCCGTGCTCGTCACTTCCGGGACATGGCTCAGGTAGCCGGCCACCTCCTGACCCAACGCATTCGTGGTCTCGAGCGTGGTGCCCTCGGGCAGGTCCAGGATCACCTGGAACTCGCTCTTGTTGTCGAAGGGCAGCATCTTCACCTTCACGGCCTTCACGGCGAGCAACCCGACCGAGAGGAACAACAGCGCCACGACGCCGCCGTAGAAGGCGTGACGCAACGGCGCACGATCCATCAGGCGTGTCATGACACGGGCGTAGAATCGTCCGAAGCGCGAGGTCTCCTCCTCCTCGAGCGCACGATCGTGCACATGACCCACTGGCGTCACGTGTCCCCTGAGCAGTCGATACGCCAGATACGGCGTGACAATGAACGCCACCGCCAGCGACGCCAGCATCGCGACCGATGCCCCCACGGGGATCGGACGCATGTACGGACCCATCATGCCCGAGACGAAGGCCATGGGCAGGATGGCGGCGATCACCGCGAAGGTCGCGAGGATCGTCGGGTTGCCGACTTCATCGACCGCCTCCACCGCCGCGTCCTCGGGCGAGCGATCGCCCATCTTGAGATGCCGGTAGATGTTCTCCACCACCACGATCGCATCGTCCACCAGGATGCCGATGGAGAAGATGAGCGCGAAGAGCGTGATGCGGTTGAGCGTGTAGCCGAGTGCGTAGTAGGCGAACAGCGTGAGCGCGAGGGTGACGGGCACGGCCACCAGCACCACCGCGGCCTCGCGCCAGCCGAGGAAGATCCAGATCAGGACGGTCACGGAGAGCGTCGCGATCACGAGGTGCAGGATCAGCTCGCTCGCCTTGTCGCCAGCGGTCTCGCCGTAGTCACGCGTGACGTCGAGCGCGATCTCGCGCGGGAGCAGCCGTCCCTTCGCCTCGTTCACGCGCTGCATGATCGCCTTCGTCACCTGCGTGGCATTGGCGCCCTTGCGCTTGGCCACCGCGATCGTGACGGCGCTCTCGGAGTGCCCTGAGCGACCGGTGTGCGACACGTAGGTGGTCGTCTCGCCGAAGTCATCGACGACGTCCGCCACGTTCCGCAGCGGCACGGGCATTCCGCCACGCTGCGCCACCACGACGGCGCTAACGTCGGCCGCCGTCGCGAGGGTCGCCCCCACGTCGATCAGGTACACCTCGTTCGACGCCGTGAGCGCGCCGGCCTGCAGGCGCGCGTTGGCGGCACGCAGTGCCTGCGCCACTTCGCCGGGCGTGACGCCGCTTGCCGCGAGTCGTGCGGGGTCGAGCGTCACGCGAAGCTGCCTTGCCTGCCCGCCCACCACGAACGTCTCGGCGACGTCGGGAATCGTGCGGATCTCGTCCTCGAGATGCACGGCCACCTGGCGGAGGGCGTTCGCGTCGTACAGGGGCGAGTGCAGCGTGAGCGTGAGGACGGGCACGTCGTCGATCGAGTGCGCCTTCACCAGCGGGGGCAGCGCGCCGGCGGGCATCTGGTCCATCGCGCCCGCGAGCTTCGCCTGCACCCTCGTCACGCTGCGCTCCTGGTCCTCGCCCACCTTGAAGCGCACGGTGGTCATCGCGTAGCCGTCGCCGGACATGCTGTACACATGATCGACGCCGGGAATCTCGAGCATGCGCTGCTCGATCGGCCGCGCCAGCAGGTTCTCCGCCTCACTGGGCGACGCGCCGGGCAGCGCCGCAATCACGTCGATCATGGGCACCGAAATCTGCGGCTCCTCCTCACGCGGCGTGGCGAGAATGCCGAGCAGGCCCACGGCGAGCGAGGCGATCGTCACGAGCGGGGTGAGCTTGGACCGCAGGAAGGCCCGCGCTACGCGTCCGGAGATGCCCATGGTCAGTTCCTCGCGGCGGTTGCAGGCAAGGCGACGACGTCGCCGGGTCGCAGGCCCGCGCTCACTTCCGTCATCGTGTCGTACGTGCCGCCGGCGCGGATCCACCTCGTGTGATCGCCGTCGGGGGTCCGCAGGATCACGCCGACCAGGTCGCCCTCATGCACGAGCGCCCGCGTGGGCACGAGTATGCCGGGCCGCGTGCCGAGCGCGAGGCGAATGGTGGCGGTGCTGCCCGGCAGGAGCATGCCGGCTGGATTCGCCACGAGTGCGTTGATGGTGTACAGGTTGCCGGCGGTGGCCGGGACAACGCCCTCCACGACCGCGTTCACCGTTCGGCCCTCCACGAGCGCGTCCACGTGCTGGCCGCGATGAATGCCCCGCGCCACGTCGGGGGTCGCGTTCGCGGTGATGCGAAGCTGGCTGCCGTCCTGGATCGTGATGAGCGGCGCACCGGGTGACGCGAACGCACCGGGATCGACGAACCGGTGGGTGATGGTCCCGGCGAACGGCGCGCGGATGACGGCGTAGGCGCTCACGGCGCCCAGTTCGGCGGCCGCCGCTCGCGCGGCACGGACACCCGCCTCCGCGCGGGTGAGACCCGTCTCCGCGGCATCGAGCTGCGACTTCGTCGCGGCGCTGTCGGCGTAGAGCGCCCGTATCCGTCCGGCCTGCAATACTGCGTCACGATGCGACGCCTCCGCGCCGGCGATCGACGCCGACACCTGCCCCTCCCGCGCCGCGAGATCACGCGCGTCGAGACGGACGAGCGGCGTTCCGGCGGCCACCGCATCGCCTTCGTGCACCGACACGGTGAGCACAGTGCCCATCAGCTTGCTGCTCAAGGTTGCCTGCCGGAGCGGCTCGGCGATGCCCGATGCGTCGAAGGTGGCACTGATGATGGTGTCCTTCACCGTATACGTCGCGCCGGCTCGGGGCGGCGCGGCCGACGCGATGTCGGGCGTCGGCGTGGAGCAGGCCGCCGCGAGCGTGAGCGCCGTTGCGCCGGCGAGAAGTCGGAACGTCATGACGAAAGTCCTCGGGGTGTGTGGTGCGGCAGTCATTATTGTTTGCGTCACTGTTCGCGTCCCGGCGGGGTCACTGCGCCGCGGTCGGCGATACTCGCGCTGTCATCGAGCGCGGCCAGCGTTGCGGGATCGCGTCCGGTGGCCAGGCGGCGCTCTGCGGCGTCGACGATGACCACGTAGCGCGCCTGGGCAAACGCGAGGGCACTCTGGGTATCCACCGTCTGCGCGTCGAGCAGCTCGGTCACGGACGCCAGTCCGCCCTCGTACTTCCGCGCCACGATGCGATGCGCCTCGGCGCTCTGCGCAACGGCGCGCTCCGCGATCGCGAGGCGCGTGAGCGCCACCATGAGCGCGGTCCGCGTCTGCTCGTCCTGCAGGCGGCCGTTCGCGACGGCGGCCTCTGCCTGGGCACGCGCACCGGTCTCGCGAGCGGATGTCGCCTGGACGTCGGCGATCTCGCTGGCGCCGGCGAACGGGCTCCATGTCGCCATCACGCCCACCGTCCAGTTCCGGTCACCCGCATACACGCGGTCGGGCGAATTCCAGTCGTAGCGCGCGAACGAGTTGATGCGCGGGAGATACGTGGATCGTGCGCGGACGGCATCCGCGCGCGCGGCGTTCAGCCCACGCTGCGACGCATCGACGTCCGCCCGCGGCTGGCCCTGGCCGACGAAGGTGTCCGCCTCGACGACAGCGCGAATGCGAGCGGCAGACGGCAACGTTCCCGGTGCGACGACATCGGCCGCGTCAGCGGCGCCATCACGTCCAAGCAGCACGCCGAGCTGCCGACGCGCGGTCAGCGCCGTGCCCTCCGCCTCGGCCAGCTGCGCATCGATTTCGCCGGCGCGCACCGCGGCCAGCAGCGCGTCCGACTTCGTCACCATGCCCTGCCGCACCATCGCCTCGGCCTGCGTCTGGTGGGCGTGTGCGGCGTGCGCTGCCGTCTGGAGCATGGTCGCCCGCTCGGTGGCCAGCACGCTGCCGTAGTAGGCGCGCACGACGTCGACGCGGATGGACGACCGGGTCCAGCTTTCCGATGCGCGCGTGGCGTCGGCGGCCTGGAGCGCGGCGCGGCGGCCCAGCCATGCATCCGCGTTCACCAGCGGCTGCTCGACGACGATGCCGCCCTGGTAGTTGCCGATCGCGTCCGGGTAGTTGAGGCGGCTCGGGGCGAAGTCAGCCTGCGTGATGGTGCGCTGGCGCAGCGTGGAGCCGAACGCGCCGATGGGATCCGTGGTGCGCACGTAGCCCGCCTCGAGATGGATGCTCGGCAAAATGCCCTTGAGCGGCACGAGCGCCTGCGCGCGTCGTTCAGCCAAGGCGCCGCCGGCGATCCGGTTGGCGAAGGCCGATCGATCCGCCTGCCGCATGGCGGCGCCGAGGGTGAGCTGGGCACGCGCTTGCTGGGTCACGGTGGTGCACGTGACGAGCAGGAGGAGGGCACGGTGGTTTCGCGTCATGGTCACAACGGAGTCAGAAGTACAGTTGCTTAACTATATATCTATATACGAATATATTGAGTGCGGCGTGTGACGCAAGTCGCGCCCCGCGACGTCTCCCCAGTTGCCCGGCGCCCGCTGGGCGATCCGACCTGCACGCGATCGTCTCGCGCGCGCCATCAGCGGCTCGTCCGCAGCGCGTTCAGGATCACGGCGACATCGATGGCTTCCTGCAGGACCGCACCGGCCACGGGCACGATGTGCCCCATAGCGGCCACCAGCATCGCGGCTCCGCTCAGTCCGAGGCCGACGCGGATGCTCTGGCGCGCGATGCGCAGGGTTCGCTGGCTGATGCGGATCACGTCTGCAACGCGCACGAGCTCGTCAGAGAGAATCACGATGCCGGCCGCCTCCGCCGTGATGCCCCCACCGTGGCCCGCCAGCGCGATGCCTACGTGCGCGGCACTCAGCGCGGGGGCGTCGTTGGTCCCGTCGCCCACCATCAGCACATGCTCTCCGTCGCGGACGAGGTCGTTGATTACTGTCACCTTGTCGCCCGGCAACAGGTCCCCGCGCGCATCCTGGATCCCCACCGAGTGCGCCACGGCCAGCGTGTGCGCGACGCTGTCGCCGGACAGGAGGATCGTCCGACGAATGCCGAGCCGTTCCAGGTCGGCGAAGAAGGCGGGCAGGCCCGGGCGCATCTGGTCGGCGAACTCGATGGTTCCCCGCTTCTGCCCGTCGACCACGACGTGGGCACGAAGCCCCGGCGCATCAGCCGGCGACGACTGCGGCCGCGCGTCGCCGGTCACGCACTCGTCGGCGTAGCCGCGCGCCCCGACGCAGACGCGGCGTCCATCGACCATGCCGCTCACACCGCGCCCCGGATCCTCGGAGACGTCGCTGGCCTCGGACACCGCGACACCCGCGGCGGTCGCGGCCCGCTCGATGGATCGCGCCAGCAGGTGTCCCGAGCGGTGCTCGAGTGCCGCGACGAGCCGCAGCAGCTCGCCTTCCGGCATTCCGTTCGTGGCCACGATACGGCTCACCTCCGGGGTGCCGACGGTGAGCGTGCCCGTCTTGTCGAAGACGGCGGTCGTGACCTCGGCAAGCTGCTCCAGCGCGCCACCCGTTCGCACGATGACGTGCGCCCGTGCTGCCTTGTTCACGCCGCCGATGATCGCCACCGGCGTCGCGAGAATGAGTGGGCACGGCGTCGCCACGACCAGCACCGCCAGCACCCGTTGCCAGTCCCTGCTCACAGCGTACGCGATGACGCAGACGACGATCGTGATGGGCGTGAACCACACCGCGTACCGGGCCGCCAGGCGCTGAATGGGCGCCTTGCTTCCCTGTGCCGATCGCACCAGCTCGACGATCCGGGCGTACTGGCTCTCGCCGGCAGTCGCCGTCGCACGGACCGTCAACGGTCCGTCCACGTTGATGCTTCCACTGGCGAGACGGGTGCCGACGATTGCCCGCTCTGGCAGCGGCTCGCCCGTGATGCGGGCGGTGTCCACGTGCGACGCTCCGTCTTCGACGACGCCGTCGCACGGCACCATCTCGCCCGGACGCACGAGCAGGCGATCGCCGACGGCGATCGTGTCCACATCCACGTCCTCGGCAACCGACTGATCTCCCGATACGCGATGGGCGACGCGCGGCGCATCCTGCTCCAGTGCGCGGACTGCGGCAGACGCGCGGCCTTCGGCATAGCGCTCCAGCGCCTCGCCACCGCTCTGCATCAGCACGATGACCAGTCCCGCCACGTGCTGGCCCACCAGCACGGCAACGAGAATGGCCAGCATCGCGACCACGTCCGTGGCGAAGTGACCGTGGACGAGCTGCCGCATGGTGCGCCACACGAGTGGCGCACCGCTGACGATCAGCGCGACAGTCCAGATCGCCGTGGCGGCCTGGCCGTGGCCGAGCACGTATGCCACGGCGCCCACTACGAGGCTTGCGCCGGCTGCCGCCGGTATCGGCAGCAGCGATCGCCAGTCGGATCGAGCCTCGGCGCCTCGCGTGTCCATCGTGCCTCCTGCCTGCTCCATGTCGGCGCGGATGTGCGTCGCGACCATTGCACGATATGCGGAGCGTGACACGGGCTGCGTCGGAGCTATTGCCCGATCGCTGTCCGGACCTTCCTGACACGAGAGCGAGCGTCGCGCTTGCTGCGCGCGCCCGCTACGTCAGGTGAAGAAGTCCTGGACGGGAGGCGCTCGACGGGAAGGGACGACGAGACTATCTAGTCGCGCTCTGGACCCGGCTCGAGTTCCGCGCCGCCGCTGCCGGCGGAGCCGAATTTCGGGGCGGTGAACCAGCCACCCGTTGTCGTGCGCGGGGGATTCGGTGCAATGGCATCCGACGATTCCTCGGCTGCTCCCTTCGTATTCGACTGCTTCTTCGCGGCGTCTTCCTTCGGCGTCCCCGACTTGCGATCTCGGCGTGGCATGTGGCCCCCTGATGCTGGTTGACGCCGCTTCATCGGCGGCGATATCGCGCGCTCGCGCTGAGTTACGCGCTCCTGGGCATGCATCGATCGCGCCAACTCGCAACAGTCGCCGCACAGTGTTTCTTTCCCGCGCGCCCCAGCATCGGCACCGATCCTGCACGCCGCAGAGCGCAACCGTCGTTCGAAATCACTCGGCCGCGGCAGGGAGGCACATGCCATGCGGCAACACGTTGAAGGTTTCGATCAGTTCCGTATCCCCACCGGGGCACCGCGATGAGTGGCACGGCGGATGGCCCATACTGGAAGCGTGCACATCGGGATTGGCGCGTCCGCGCCGCCGCCTTGCTCATGGCGCTGGCGATGATCGTCTTCGTGCTGACCGGGAATCTCGCGACGCGGCGTGGTGTTCACCGCTCGCCGCCATCGTCTCCCAGCGGGAGGTAGTCGCCCGCGACGGCATCCGCACGTCGTCAGGTGCGCATCCCGACGGTCGTCGCCGGTCCCAGTCTTTGCTCCAACCATTGGGAGACATCGGCCTGACGCGTGGTTGGAGTCATACCGCAGACAGGCCACGGAGAAACGCAATGCAGGTAGGGATGGTTGGGCTCGGCCGCATGGGTGCGAACATGGTGCGTCGTCTCATGCAAGGCGGTCACTCGTGCGTCGTGTTCGACGTATAACCCAAGGCGGTGACGGCCCTCGCGGCCGAAGGCGCCACTGGCGCCGCCACCCTAGACGACTTCGTCGCGAAGCTTGCCACGCCGCGCGTCGTGTGGATGATGGTTCCGGCGGCGGTCGCCGACGAGACGCTTGACGCCCTGCTTCCGCGGCTCAGTGCTGACGACGTCGTCGTGGACGGTGGCAACTCCTACTATCGCGACGACCTGACACGAGCGAAGCGGCTCACCTCGGCCAACGTTCACCACGTCGATTGTGGTACGAGCGGGGGCGTCGTCGGGCTCGAGCGCGGCTATTGTCTCATGATCGGCGGTGAGCCCGACATCGTGCACCGGCTCGATCCACTCTTCGCCACGCTCGCTCCCGGCGCCGGCTCGTCGGCGAAGACGCCCGGTCGCGAGGGACGCAATCCGACCGCGGAGCACGGCTACCTGCACTGCGGTCCGAATGGCGCCGGTCACTTCGTGAAGATGGTGCACAACGGCATCGAGTACGGCATGATGGGCGCCGACGCGGAAGGATTGAACATCCTGAAACACGCCAATATCGGGAAGGCGGCGGCCGCGGCCGCGGACGCGGAGACGACGCCGCTCCGCGATCCTGCCGCGTATGAGTACGACCTCGACCTGGCCGACGTCGCGGAAGTGTGGCGTCGAGGGAGCGTGATCGCGTCATGGCTGCTCGACCTCACCGCCGCGGCACTCGCCGCCAGCCCGGGGCTCGACGACTTCCAGGGCCGCGTGTCTGATTCCGGCGAGGGTCGATGGACACTCGAGGCAGCGATCGATGAGGCGGTGCCGGCAAGCGTACTGTCCGCGGCGCTCTTTGCGCGCTTCACTTCGCGCGGGCAAGCCGATTTCCAGAATCGTCTCTTGTCCGCCATGCGCTCGGAGTTCGGCGGCCACGCCGAGAAGCCGGCGTCGACATGAGCAACGCACCACTCTACATACTGCCGTTCGATCATCGGCACTCGTACATCTCCGGCATGTGCCATTTCATTCCGCCGCTCACGGCGGAGCAGCACGCCGCCGTGACGGCGAGCAAGCGCGTCATCTACGATGGCTTCTGCGAGGCCGTCGCCAACGGACTGCCGAAGGAACGGGCCGGCATCCTCGTCGACGAGGAGTTCGGCGCCGACATCCTGCGCGATGCCGTGCGACACGGGTATGTCACCGCGGTCTCGACCGAGCTGAGCGGCTCGGACGAGTTCGAGTTCGAGTTCGGCGATGACTTCGCCGCGCACATCGCGTCCATTGCACCGACGTTCGCGAAGGTGCTGGTGCGATACAACCCCGAAGGCGACACCGCGCTCAATGCGCGACAGACCGCGCGACTCGTACGCCTGTCCCACTACTGTCACGGCGCGAAGCAGGCGTTCATGTTCGAGCTGCTCGTCCCGGCGACGAAGGCGCAGCTCGATGGCGTGCATGGCGTGCAGGCGACCTACGACCTCGACGTTCGCCCTGGGCTGATGCTCGAGACCATTCGGACACTCCAGGACGCCGGCGTCGAGCCTGACGTGTGGAAGATCGAGGGACTCGACCGCCGCGAGGATTGTGCGGCGATCGTCGCCATGGCGCGGCGCGGTGACCGGAGCGGCGTTGGCTGCATCGTCCTCGGCCGCGGCGCCGACGAGCAGAAGGTGGTGGCGTGGCTCGAGACCGCCGCCTCGGTGCCGGGGTTCATCGGCTTCGCGGTGGGACGTACGACGTTCTGGGACGCGGTCGCGGATTTCCTGGCGAATCGTGCCACGCGTGAGCAGGCGGTCTCGCGCATTGCGGGGCGCTATCAGGAATGGGCGTCGATCTTCGAGCGACAGCAGCCGTGAACGTCGTGGGTCCGCCCGGGGCATCGCCGTCGCCCCGTCACGGGTTGTTCCCCGCGACGACGCGTTCATTCATGTCCTCGCCTTCGCCATCATCTGGCGGTGCATGCCCATCAACTTCGTCATTCGCGCATGATACGCTGGCAGCGCGGCGTTCATCTGTACGCCAGTCGGGAAGGCGCAATCCACCGATCCATTGCAGCTCATGACATGAACGTCGAGTCTCTTCTCTTCCTCGCGCACCCTGCGTTCGTCATACCGTGGTATGGCGTCGGCGCGGCCCTGGGCATCTGGGTTCGGTACGACATGTTCACCGCCAACAGGGACGTCGGGCCGGCGTTGAAAGCGGCGTGGCCGATCATCGTGCTGTTCTTCTCTGTTGTTGGCCTCGCCGTGTACCTCGCCAGTTGTCGGCCCAGGCACATCGGCTCGATACGGAAGCGAGAGGGAGATGCGGAAGCCAAGCGAGTGCACCACGAGTTCGCTTCCGATACATGGAAGAAAGTCGTCGGCTCCGACATTCATTGCGTCGGGGGAGACGGATTGGGGATCATGAGCGCGATGGTCATCACGCGTATGCTCGGCTTCCGGTTCTGGCCGGAGTTCTGGACGGAGTATGTCGTTGGATTCGCCTTCGGGTGGTTTGTATTCCAGATTCCGGCCATGCGTCACATGGGCCATTCCTGGCGGGCGGCGGCCTGGAAAGGCGGCCGCGCTGAGTTCTTCTCGATGGCGACGGTGATGGTGGGAATGGGCCTGGTCATGAGATTTGTGACACCGGGCATCGTCGGGTCCCCGCCGACCCCGGACACGGCGGCGTTCTGGGGTATCGGTGCGCTGGGCCTGATGGTCGGGTTCATCGTCACGTATCCCATGAACTGGTGGCTGGTAGCGATCGGGTGGAAGCACGGGATGACATGACTATGGGGCCGCACTCGGGGGCGTGTGAATGTGTGACAGATGCAGCACCTTGCGAACCCGCTCGCGGAGCGCCACATCAGCGGTCATCACAACAATCACCATGTTGTTCGCCGTGACGAGCGCGGGCGGTTTCTTCCACATCAGCGCCCCGTCAGGCATTCGCATGAGCCGGTCGAACCGGTCAACGTCCTGCGCGGTCGCGTTGGCGTCGCCGTAGAGGTACACCTCCAGTTCCGCACCCGGGATGAGGACACGCGTACCGGGCACCGCCATGTGCTTTTGCTGGACAGGCCCGGCGAGCGTCGGTGAGAGGCCGGCGCTCGCGAGCCGCTCGAGCAGGAAGTCGACGGTCCACGTCACCGGGAACAAGCTGACCGAGTCGCGCGCGGGCACGGCGGAGAGCTCCGGATTCACGACCGGAAACGACTTGCCCTTCGCGTCCGACGCCACCGTGTCGGCGCGTCGGTCCTGGGAGTCACGGCCGCATGCGATCTGCATGACGAGCAGGGCGGCGCTGGCCGCGGTAACACGGTTGGGAATCATCGGGTGCTCACATCCTCATGTTCATCTTCTTCATTTCTGCAGCATGTTCGCGGTCCTCTGGCGGTGGGCGGGCACCTTGCCCTTCATCTGCTCACGACTCGCCAATCCTTGGGAGAACACGCGGGTAGGGCTGCAGTACGTGTCGTATAACAGCTTCAACGGCTCATCCACGTCGTACGGCATGGCGGGAGCTCGCAGCGCCTCGGACAACAACACAATATATCTGTACCTTTGGGTGGCGTCCTAGGACGAGAGATCGAAAGCCACGCGACATTCACCGGCGGGCGCGGCCTTATCGTGTATGGTCACGGTGCCATCAGCACGACCCCATCGTCACGATGACGCGATGCGGCTGTGCGTCGTCCACCAGGTCAATCGTTCCGCTCGCCACGTCGCGTTCGTCGACCTCGACGTGTGTCACACCACTGCAAACGCCGCACGGATTCCTGACCGTGATCTCATAGGTCGTGTTCATGTAGCGGTAGTCGATTCGGAACCCGGGCCAGGCGCGTGGCACGCGCGGGTCGATCGTCAGCCTGGTCCCGCGTTTGGTGAAGCCGAGGATCGTCTCGATGGCCACGCGGTACGACCACCCGGCTGAACCGGTGTACCAGGTCCAGCCGCCGCGGCCGACATGGTCCTGCGCCGTGTAAACGTCAGCGCACACTGCGTACGGCTCGACCTTGTATCGCGCGACGTCGCCGGCGGTTCGGCTGTGTGACAGCGGATTGAGCATCTCGAATTGCGCAAACGCCCGATCGCCGTCGCCCAGGAGCGCGGTGGCGAGCACGGTCCAGAGTGCGGCGTGCGTGTATTGCGCACCGTTCTCGCGAACGCCGGGCACGTAGCCCTTGATGTAGCCCGGATCGTGGGTCATCCGGTCGAAGGGTGGCGTGAGCAGCTTGATCACACGCGCATCGCCGTCAACGAGGCATTCGTTGACCGCCTGCATGGCGCGTCGGGCGCGATCCGGATCACCGGCACCGGAAATGACCGACCAACTCTGAGCGATGGCGTCGATCTGACATTCCTCGGACGCCGCTGCGCCGAGCGGAGTGCCGTCGTCGAAGAAGGCGCGCAGGTACCATGCGCCATCCCACGCCTCGCGATCCACGGCAGCGGCATACGCGTCAGCGCGCTTCCGCAATCGCTCCGCCGTGGCCGCCTCGCGCCGCGCGTCGGCGTGGTCCGCCGTGCGTCGCAATGCGAGAATGAGAAACCAGGCGAGCCACACGCTCTCGCCGCGGCCGTTCACGCCGACGCGATTCATGCCGTCGTTCCAGTCGCCGTCGCCGATCAGCGGGAGTCCGTGCGCTCCGGCGGTGCATGCGCGGTCGAGCGCGCGGACGCAGTGCACCAAGAGCGTATCCGAGTCGTCGCTCACCGTCGGCAAAGCGTAGGCGTCCTTCTCGCCCGGCGCGAGCGGCGGCTGGTCGAGAAACGCGATGCGCTCGTCGAATACGCCCGCGTCGCCGGTTACGCGGACGTAGTGGTCGGCGGCGAAGGCGAGCCAGACGAGATCGTCCGATGAGCGCGTGCGCACGCCGCGTCCACTCGGCACGTGCCACCAATGCTGGACGTCGCCCTCGCGGAATTGTCGGCCCGCAGCTCGCACCAGATGCGCGCGTGCGACGCCGGGCTCGGCGTAGACGAACGCCATGCAGTCCTGAAGCTGGTCGCGGAACCCGTAGGCGCCGCCCGACTGATAGAAGGCGGAGCGCGCCCACATCCGGCATGAGAGCGCCTGGTACAACGACCACCCGTTGGCCATTGTGTCGAACTCGGGGGCTGGGGTGTGCACGACGATCGTCGACAGCCGGCGATTCCACGCGTCCACCGCGCCGTCGAGCGCCGTGGTAGCGCGAGCAGCTGCCCCATTGCGCTCGATGAGCACTCGCGCATCCTCTTCGCTCGTGGCGGCGCCAAGCAGGACGACGACATCGCGCGTCTCGCCTGGCGCGAGCGTCACCATGGCACGAATTGCGGCACAGGGATCGACGCCCGCGCCCGTCGACTCCGAGAGGTGCGAGGCGCCGAGACCAGCCGGCGCGGCGAGACTCCCGTTGCGCCCAATGAACTCTTCGCGGCTGGCGGTGAACCCGACGATGGGTTCGCTGACCCACGAGAATGCGACGCGGTTGGAGAAGTCGTCGGCGAAGAAGTTCGACGCGAAGACGGCGCCCGTCGCTGGGTCGCGCCACGTGTGAATCTGGTCGCGCGTGCGTTCGCGCTGTTCGCCCAACGTCCATTCGACGTAGCTTGTGAGTCGCACCCGGCGGGGACGCGCGCTGCGGTTGGTGAGTCGAAGCCGCGCGATCTTCACCGGATCGTCAGCCGGCACGCCGAGCGCGAGTTCACTCACGATGTCGTCGTGTTCGTGCGTGAACGTCGTGCGTCCCGGTGCATGTCGCACGAGGTATTCGCCGGGTGCCTCATCGATCGGGCCCGGCGTCGGAGTCCACGGCGCACCGAGTCCACCGTCGTCGTGCTCCTGGAGGTAGAGCACCTCGCCGAGTGGGTCGGACACCGGGTCGTTGTGCCAGGGCGTGAGGCGGAAGAAGAAACTGTTCTCCACCCACGAGAATCCGCCGCCGCGTTCGGTGACGCAAAATCCCGCCTGCGGGTTCGCGATGACGTTGATCCACGGCGCCGGCGGAACCGTCCTGCCGTTTACATGAATCTCATATGCCCCGTCCGCGGCAAGGCTGCCAAAGCCGTTGCCTGGCCTCGGCGCGGGCGCGGGCAGGCGTAGCGCGGCCTCGGTCAGAAAGCGACCGGCCGCGCCGGCGGACACCAGTGCGTCCTGCGCGTGGAGCAGCGACGCGTGGCTCTGCAAGTCGGCGCCCTCGCACTCGATCGTCACCCGGGCGGTGGCGCGGAGCATGAGGACGCCGTCGTCGCCCATGTCATCGCGGCGCCGAATGAACACGCCGCCGGGCTTGTCGATGCCCGAGCCCTCCGTCGACGACATGACGCTCGTCAACAGCCGATCCTCGAACTCCTGTCCGTTGCTCGGCGACGTGGTATCGAGAATCACGAGGTCGGTGGTGAAACCTTTGGTCCGCCAGTACTCGTGCGCCGTGAGCAACTGGCGGAGCGTCTCACACCCCGCGGCGCCGTCGACGGTGGCGAGCAGGATCGGCCAGTCGCCGGAGAGGCCGTGCGCCCACAGTGCTTGCTGTCCGCCGCGGTTCGACGCGCGCTCGTGAGCAGAACTTCGTAAGTCGTCGCTGGGAAAGAGCAGAGCGCCGGCCAACTGCTGGAAGGTCGCGGCGTCAGCGGGCGCGATGTTCCGGTCGCGCAGCTCAATGAGCGCTTCCGAGCCCGCCAGCGTGGTCGCACGCTCGCAGGCGCGGAGCTCGCCGTACCGTCCCGCGCAGTCGAGCGCTCCGGAGCGGTCGTCGCCGACGAGCGTCGTGAACGCCGCCTGCGCCGATCCACCTGGTTCGAGGCGCAGTCGCACGCGAATCGACACGATCGGATCGAGCACGGCACCGATGGACCCGCCGAGGGCCTGGTCACGGTCGAGCGCGCGAGGGCGGCGCGGCGATCGCCCGCGTCCAATGAAGCTGGCGCGGTCCGTTTCGTACGACGGCTCGCCGATGCGCTCCGGTCCCGTGGCGACGACGTGCGCGCACCACGTGGGCGCGTCTGTCGCTTCGCGCGGCCGACGGCTGG
Source organism: Gemmatimonadales bacterium (assembly GCA_038236775.1). Classification (GTDB taxonomy): domain Bacteria; phylum Gemmatimonadota; class Gemmatimonadetes; order Gemmatimonadales; family Gemmatimonadaceae; genus AG11. The sequence continues at coordinate 36,627 of JBBRZK010000008.1, read as the reverse complement.
CGAGAAGCGTCGAGGAGGCGCCAACCCATTCGGTCTCGATGAACAAATTCTCGAACGCCGGATGCGCGCGATCGGCTTTGGAGTCGGTGAGCACGATCTCGCCGTAGCTCGTCACCTCGATGTCGCGCCGCTCCGCCGATCGGTTCGTGATCGTGATCGTCCGCACCTCGGCGCGGTCGCGCGGAACGGCGATGATCTCGAGGCGTGTCGCGATGTTGCCGTCGCGGCGGTCGAAGACGGCGCGGTCGGTCGCAAACGTCACCTCATACGCGTCGGCCTCGACGGTGGTGGGCTGGTGCGCCGCGGACCACACTCGACCCGTCATGACGTCGGAGAGATAGATCCATTGACCGGTGTCGTCACGCGTCGCGTCAGCGCGCCAGCGCGTGACCGCCATGCCCTCGGCGCGACTGTACCCAGCGCCCGCGTTGGTGACGAGCACGCCGTACCGCGTCGAGCCGAGGAGTGCGACGCGCGGCTCGGGCGTCATCGCCGTCGCGTAGCGGCGCACGACCGGCTCGGCTGGAGCGGGGTCGGCTTCGGGCGGAGATGTCCGGGGGGCCATGGAACCTCGCGGCGGGAGTATCGCGTAGCGGCCAACGTGGCGTGCAAGAGTGCAGCCATTCGCTGGCACTGTTCTGCTATCACGCGAGGACGTGACTTCGCGCTATCGCGGCGGTGAAAGACACGACTGTCGCGTCGAGTGCGCATCGCCCATCTCGCGCACGCTAAATGCGAGACAGTGGCGTGAGGGTGAGCAGGTCACACGCTCGCAAGGCCGTCGCCGAGGTCATGCCGGCCCCAGCAAGCGCTTCAAGGCCGCGATCACAGCAACAACAGGAGCAACGCGTATGACAGTAACCCGTCAGCTGCATGATCTCGGACAGAGCATCTGGCTCGACAACATCACACGCGGCATACTCGACGACGGTACTTTGGAGCGCTACATCCGCGAATGGTCCGTGACGGGTCTCACGTCGAACCCCTCGATCTTCGACCACGCGTTCAAGAGCGGTGACGCTTACGACGCGGCCATCCGGCGGGAGTCGGCAGCAGGCAAGTCCGGCGAGTCGCTCTTCTTTGACCTCGCGATCGAAGACCTTCAACGCGCGGCGGATCTTTTCCGGCCGGTCCACGACCGCACCAATGGCGTGGACGGCTGGGTGTCGCTCGAGGTGTCCCCGCTGCTCGCGTACGACACCGCCGGCACCATCGACGCGGCGGCTGAACTTCACGGCCGGGCGCAACGCCCCAATCTCTTCATCAAGATCCCCGGCACCGCCGAAGGCGCCGCCGCCATCGAAGCGTCGATCTTTGCCGGCGTGCCGGTCAACGTGACGCTGCTGTTCTCCGCCGAGCAGTACGTGGCCGCAGCTGACGCCTACATGCGTGGCATCGAGCGACGGATCGCTGCCGGACGCGACCCGCGCATCGGATCCGTCGCCTCGATCTTCGTGAGTCGCTGGGACGTGGCGGTGAAGGACACGGTTCCGCCGGCCCTCCGCAATCGGCTGGGCATCGCGATTGCCAAGCGCACCTATCGTGCGTATCGCACCGTACTCGCATCACCCCGGTGGCGCACGCTCGAGGCGGCCGGCGCCCAGCCGCAGCGCCTGCTGTGGGCCAGCACCAGCACCAAGGATCCCAACGCGCCCGACACGCTCTACGTCGAGGCGCTGGCGGCTGCCGACACCATCAACACCATGCCGGGGAAGACGCTCGCCGCGTTCGCCGATCATGGCCGGCTGTCCGGCGTGTTGCCCGTACACGGTGGCGACGCCGAGGAGGTGCTCGCGGAATTCACGCGAGCCGGTGTGAACGACGCGACGCTCGCGGCACAGCTGCAGCGAGAGGGCGCTGATTCCTTCGACGCGTCGTGGAAGGATCTGCTCGCCTGTCTCGCGAACAAGCGTGCAACCCTGACGCAACCTGATCACGTCGCCACACACGGGTCATAAGGATACACGATGACAGCGACGCGTATGGGCAGTGCCATGAAACCCGCGAGCCCACTCGCGACCCTCTGCATCAATACCATTCGCACGCTGTCCATCGATGGTGTTCAAAAGGCCAACTCCGGGCACCCGGGGATGCCGATGGGTGCGGCGACGATGGCCTACGTGCTGTGGACCCGTCATCTCCGCTACAACCCTGCGAATCCGGCGTGGCCGGACCGCGATCGCTTCGTGCTGTCCGCGGGGCACGCGAGCATGCTGCTTTACAGCATGCTGCACTTGACGGGCTACGATGTCACGCTCGACGACATCAAGCAGTTCCGGCAATGGGGAAGCCGCACGCCGGGACATCCCGAGCGCAGCCATACCGCCGGCGTCGAGGTGACGACCGGCCCGCTTGGACAGGGATTCGGAAACGGTGTGGGACTCGCGATGGCGGAACGGTGGCTCGCGGCCTCGTTCAATCGGCCCGATCACACGATCGTGGATCATTTCACGTACGTGATGGCGAGCGACGGCGACCTGATGGAAGGCGTGTCGGCAGAGGCCGCGTCATTGGCGGGCGACTTGCGCCTCGGACGATTGATCGTGCTGTACGACTCCAATCGCGTGACGCTGTCCGCCACGACCGACATCACGTTCAGGGAAGACGTCGGGGCGCGGTTTGCCGCATACGGATGGCACGTGCAGCACGTCGACGGACTCGACGTCGACGCGGTGGACGCCGCGTTGACGGCCGCGCGCGCCGACGACGACCGCCCGTCACTCATCGTCGCGAGCACGCACATCGGATTCGGGAGTCCCAACAAGCAGGACACCTTTCACGCCCACGGCGAACCGCTGGGCGTGGATGAGGTCAAGCTCACGAAGCAGGCGTACGGCTGGCCCCGGGATGCCGCGTTTCTGATCCCGGACGAGGCGCTGGCCGAGTTTCGCAAGGCGGGGGCGAGTGGCGCCGCACTCGAGACGTCGTGGGAGCATCGGATGAACGCGTTCCGCGCCGCGCACGCCGATACCGCCGCGGCATTCGATCGCGGCGTCGCGGGACACCTTCCGGACGGATGGGAGAGGTCATTGCCCACGTTCACCGCCGCGGATGGGACGATGGCGACGCGCGATGCCGGCGGCAAAGTCATCGCTGCGCTCTGCGACGTCGTGCCCAATCTCGTCGGCGGTTCAGCTGACCTCGATCCCTCGACGAAGACGGCCATGAAGGAGAAGGGCGACTTCGAGAGTCCGCTGGCACAGCAGGCCGGCGCCACGCCGCCCATGCAGGGACAGGCAGGAGGCGTGTGGGGGTACGCGGGACGCAACATTCATTTCGGGATTCGTGAGCACGCGATGACCGCCGCGCTCACGGGCATGGCGCTCCACGGCGGCGTGCTCCCATATGGCGCGACGTTTCTCACGTTCTCGGACTACATGCGGCCGAGTATTCGGCTCGCCGCGCTGAGCGGCGCGCACGTGATCTATGTCTGGACACACGACAGCATTGCGCTCGGCGAGGACGGACCAACGCACCAGCCGGTGGAACAACTGGCAAGCCTCCGCGCCATGCCGAACATGCTGGTCCTGCGGCCCGCCGACGCGAATGAAACCGTCGAGGCGTGGCGCATCGCGCTGTTGCACACAGCGGGTCCGGTGGGACTGGTGCTCACGCGCCAGGCACTGCCCGTGCTGGATCGCACGGCACTTGCCCTCGCATCGGGCGTTGCGCGAGGGGCCTACGTGTTGAGCGATACGACCGCTGAGTCGCCGAGCGTGATCCTGATCGCCACGGGTTCCGAGGTGTCGCTCGCGTTGAAGGCGCATCAACAACTGACGGCCGAAGGCGTGCACAGCCGGCTCGTGTCCATGCCGTCGTGGGAATTGTTCGAAGCGCAACCGCAGGACTATCGCGAGTCGGTGCTGCCGCCGCGGGTGCGCGCGCGCGTGAGCGTGGAGGCCGCGTCGCCTCTTGGATGGGACCGGTACACGGGTCTGGAGGGCGAGATCATCGCCGTCAGGAGTTTTGGTGCGTCCGCACCCGGTCCTGTCGTGATGGAAACGTTCGGATTCACGCCGGAGCACGTCGTTGCCGCGGCGCGGGCGGTTCTCGCCCGGCAGCAAGCTGAATGACGCAACGGGTGATCACCTCTTCTGCCGTCGCTTCGCGGTAACGCCCGAGGACGGCTTCCTGCCGGACCGGTGGGAAGGCTATGAACGGCATGCATGCAATGCGAGTCAAACACGGCACCCATCATGCACGCCTCTCGTTTCGCACCGTCGGTGCACTTCCTTCAGCTGATGGCGCGGAGGCACGACCATGCTGCGCAGCCTTAAAGCATTCGACAAGTATGCGGTCAGCGCGACTGACGGCGAGCTGGGACATGTCGGTGACTTTCTCATCGATGACGAACAGTGGGCCGTCCGCTATCTGGTCGTCGAGACGGGGGGCCTGCTTGATCGACGCCGCGTGCTCATCTCACCGATCTCCTTTGGCCGCGCTGATTGGGCGACGCACCGCTTCCACCTGGCGTTGACACTCGACCAGATCAGGAGCAGTCCGGGCATCGACACGGACAAGCCGGTGTCCCGTCAGCGTGAACGCGAATTCCTCGGCTACTACGGGTACGCGCCCTACTGGGGCCAGAATGCGCTCTGGGGGATGGGAGTCTATCCGGGGTTGCTTGCCGGCAGCAGGCCGTACGATGCGCCGCCCACATCGGCAGCAGCGCCGGCCGGTGACGCGCACCTGCGGAGCGCGGACGAGCTCCGCGGCTATCACATTCACGGAAGTGACGGCGCAATCGGTCACGTCGACGACTTCATTCTGGACGACGAGCGCTGGGCGGTTCGCTTCCTCGTGATCGACACGAGCGCCTGGTGGTTCGGCAAGAAGGTGTTGATTGCCCCGCGCTGGGCCGACAGCGTCAGTTGGGATGACCGTACCATTCATCTCGATCTCTCGCGCGCTGTCGTCCAGAACAGCCCGGAGTGGAACCCGGAGGCGCCGGTCAATCGCGAGCTCGAGCACCAGCTGTACGACTACTACGGCCGTCCGGTCTACTGGGGAAGCGATGGACACGCCGACGAGGCGCAGCCGGAGTACCGCGCGGCGACGACATGATGCTCGAGACGCTCAAGGCCGACCCGACTCGCTATCCTGAGCGGGCGTAGTTGAACCGGCATCCGGACGCGCCGCCCGCGACCGCGGCAGGTGGTGACGACGTCATCTACACGAGCCCGATGCACCCTTCAGTTCGCTGTCGGTAATCGGCAATGCGCTGCGCCTCGGTCACCGGTCGTCACGGGTTGTTCCACCGCGACGACGCGGTGTATTCATGTCACGTCATTGCACGAGCGGATGGCTCAGGTTCGCCGGAAGATGCGGAGGAAAGTTGCACGGCGCGGCGGCGCCGGGTGCGAGGCACGTCCGTGCCCGCGCAATGGCCTTGTCGATGTTCCCGAATCCGATGGTGGACGATGGCAGCTCGACGTGCGGCGAGGTCGGCGATGTAGGCCGTCTGGTAGTCGTGCCGATGTGTCGTGCTCGCGTTTAGAGCCCTCTCGTACGAGATTCGCTTTACGTTCTTGAGTCCAGCGGTGAGAAAGTCGTTGGCCTTGGCTCCAATCCAATCCGTAACGCTGGACTCCGCCGGACCGCCGTTGGGCGGATTGTATTTGAAGCCGCCGTCATGCGGCGGGTTGTGCGACGGTGTGATGACGATGCCGTCGGCGAGCCCGGTCTTGCGCCCTCGGTTGTATCCGAGAATCGCGTGTGAAATGGCGGGCGTCGGCGTGTACGCATCCCGCTCGGCGGGCATGACCTCCACGCGGTTGGCCGCCAGGACTTCCAGCGCACTCGCGAGCGCTGCCACCGAGAGCGCATGCGTGTCGATGCCCAGGAACAGCGGTCCGTCGATCTGGTGCTGCTTCCGGTACAGGCAGATCGCCTGCGTAATGGCCAGGATGTGCCACGCATTGAACGCCCTGTCGAACGACGACCCGCGATGCCCCGACGTGCCGAACGCCACGCGTTGCGCCGCAACCGAGGGGTCGGGTACGTCGGTGTAGTACGCGGTGATGAGCCGTGGAACGTTCACCAGCGTTGCAGGATCCGCTGGTTTTCCCGCCAATGGACTGATGCGCATGTGGTGTCGTGTCTCCCTTCACGCGGTGAGTTGCTTCCGGTCTGCGACCCCGCCATGATCCGACGCGAAGCCCACGCGGATCATCGTTGCTCCGGTGCTGCGACCGCCCTGAGAATCCCTGCGAAGTCGGCAGCCTTCAGACTGGCGCCACCGACGAGTGCGCCGCCCACCTCCGGCAGCGAGAGGATCTCGCACGCGTTGGATGGGTTGACCGATCCGCCGTAGAGGATGCGCACCGATCGGCCGCCGGCTCCGAGCCGCGCCGCAAGGCGCTCGCGGATGTGCGCATGCATCTCCACGATCTGCCCCGGGGTCGGCGTCTTTCCGCTGCCGATTGCCCAGAGCGGCTCATAGGCAACTGCGACGGAGACGATGCCTGAGGGCACGCTGCCAGCGATCTGATCGCCGCACACGGACAAGGCCTTGCCCTCCTTGCGCTGCTGGTCCGTCTCGCCGATGCAGATGATGGCCATCAGGCCCGCGCGCCGCGCGGCGCTCGCCTTCGCTGCCACCATGGCATCGGTTTCGCCGTGATGCTGCCGGCGTTCGGAGTGGCCAACAATGACGGCGGAAGCGCCAGCGTCTCTCAACATTTCCGCGCTGACATCTCCCGTGAACGCGCCGGCGATGTCGGCATGGCAGTCCTGCCCGCCGATGGCGATGCGTCCTGCCGCCGTCTGCACCGCGCGTGCGAGCAGCGTCGTCGGCGGGCAGATCATCACGTCGGCCGCCGGCGGCGTTGCCGCCACAGAGGCAGCGATGACCTCGATCTCACGCAGCTGTAGCGCCAAGCCGTGCATCTTCCAGTTTCCGGCGATCAGCGGTCGCATGGGTCCGTCGTTGGCGGAGTCTCCACGGCTGGCGTGGCATTCCACAGCGAGATCACCCGCACCGTGGGGTGATGCGGTTCGTGGCCGAGAATGCCGAGCGAGCCAGCGCCGAGCGCGAAATGTTGCGCGTCGACCACAGGCATGCCGATCCATCGCGCAGCCAGCACACACCCGAACTGGCCGTGCGAAAAGAGCGCGACGTTGCCGTCCATCTCGGCGAGACGTGCGATGAGCCGATCGGCGCGGTCGGAAACCTGCGCGGGCATCTCGCCGCCGGGACAGCCGTCCCGAAACACATTCCAGTCCGGTCGTTCCTTCTGAATGTCGATTGTGCGGCGCCCGTCGTATGCGCCGTAATCCCACTCCGAAAGGTCAGGTTCTATGTCGGATGCCGTTCCCAATCCAGCCAGCTCGCATGTGCGCCACGCGCGTTGCCATGGGCTCGTCAGCACACGAGTGAACGTGATCGCTCCAAGTAGCGATTCGAGTGCGCGCGCCTCATCCTCACCACGCTCGGTCATGGGAATGTCCGTGCGACCCGTGTGCTGGCCGGACAGTGACCATGCAGTCTGGCCGTGTCGAACGAGGTAGAGCTGCAGCAGCCGTCCCGCACGGGCGATCACTTGCCTGCGAAGCTGACGAATCGCATCATGCTCGTTCGGCGCGCTGGAGCGCCTCCGCGCGCCCAAGCGTGCTCTCGATCAGCGACACGAGGCTGGTGGCTGCACCCTGCACGGCGAGCGGAATGGTGCCAGCGTTATGCGTCACCGCGATCGGTTGACGACCCTCGAGGCGAGCCTCCAGCGTGCAACGGATGTCGTCGTCACCTCCCTTGGGGCCGTTTTCGTCAGCGAGATGCAATTCCACCCGCGTGATGTGATCGCTGACGCGCCGCAGGGCATGCGCCACGATGTCGGTGGTCGCGCCCACCATGGTCTCGTTTCCATCGATATTGTGTCCGGTATTGATCTGGATCTGCACGTGCTTCTCCTGTTGCGGTGATCGGACTCGGCCGATTGGCGCGAAGTGCGCCGCGTTGGTGCATACGTTCGCTACTCGGCCAACGTCGTGCCGTCGACATCGGGACGCTCATGCTCAGCCCGCCGAGCGCATCGAGGACGATCCGCGATATGATCACTCGGGCATTGTCCTTGTCGTCGGCGGGCACCGGGCACCAGGAACGCTGCGCCGTTCGATGATGCGGAAGCGGCACGCCGGTTCGTGATGTCAGCGGATCCCACTCAGCGATGCCAGAAGCCGGCGCCGAACCAGAGGATCCAGATGACCAGCATGATCCAGACGAAGTCGCCGCCCCATCCCCAGGCATGGTGGTCGACCGACGCATTGTCGCCGCTGCGGGTCGCGCGCGCGCTCCGGCGGCGCTGGACATAGCGCGGGTAGGGCGGGCCCCACCCGCGGTAGCCCCAGCCGTAGCCAACGGACGAGAAAAGAAACACGAACAGGAACACCAGCCACAACCACAACCATGAGATCATCATCGTCAGCTCCGACGTATTCCAGCGGGGAATCTGCGCTTCGTGTTGACACTGTCCTCGCATTTAGCATGCACGACCTTGTCGACACGATGCGCGCGCCACGCAGACAGGTCGTTTTCATCACGGTGGCTTTGAGGGGATCTGCGCTACAACGTCGGGCAGAGCTGTAGATGGCTGCACTCTTGCACGCAATTGCGTCCCGTACGCGATACTCCCGCCGCGAGGTTCCGTGTCCAGCCTTTCGATGCTCCCGACCGCGCTGATCGCGCTCGTGATCGCCATTCTCTGGCTGGCGATGTGTCTCAACATCCTGCGCGAGTACGAGCGCGCGGTGGTCTTTCGTCTGGGACGGCTTCTCCCGCACGACAAGGGGCCCGGACTCGTGCTCATCCTGTGGCCGATCGACAAGATGGTGCGGATGTCGCTGCGGGTCGTGACGTGGGAAGTTCCGCCACAGGACATCATCACCCGCGACAACGTGTCGCTCAAGGTGAACGCCGTCGTCTACTTTCGCGTGGTCGATGCAACCAAGTCCGTGGTCGCCGTCGAGAATTACCGCTTCGCCGTCGAGCAGGCGGCGCAGACCGGTCTTCGCACGGTCCTCGGCGAGGTCGAGCTCGATGATCTGCTCTCCCAGCGCGAGAAGCTCAACGCACGGCTCCAGACAATTCTCGACGAACACACCGAGCCATGGGGGATCAAGGTGACGCAGGTGCAGGTGAAACAGGTCGACCTGCCGCAGGACATGCAGCGCGCCATCGCGGCGCAGGCCGAGGCCGAGCGGGAGCGGCGCGCCAAGATCATCGCGGCGCAGGGCGAATTCCAGGCGGCCGCCAAGCTGGCCGAGGCCGCGGCGGTGTTGAGTCGCGAGCCGGCGGCAATCACGCTTCGGTATTTGCAGACGCTCATCGAGATCGGCGTCGAGAAGAACACCACGATCATCTTCCCGCTCCCAATGGATTTGATCGCCGGCCTGGTCGCACTGCGTCCGAGCGGCGGTGGACTCACGAGCGGTACCGGCATTCCGGAGATTCCGGCATCGTCGATCGGCGCACCGACGCCGCCCGTGCCATCCGCGTAGCGCGGGCGAGGCCACTGCGGTTCTACACACCGGAGCCCCCCGCGACCTCAGCGGCTCGTGCTAAGCGCGTTGAGGATCACCGCGACATCGATGGCGTCCCGCAGCACCGCACCAACGCTCGGCACGATGTGCCCTGTCGCGGCCAGGGCCGGCTTATGGCGCCTGTGCGTTTCGCGCGTGCTACGAGGCCATCTGCACGAGCTGAATCAGGGTGCCGCACGTGTCATCGAGCACCGGGTTCTTCCGGAGAAGAGACGGTGAGCCACCGATACTCGCCCTGCGAGACATCAACATTCTTCTGGAACCGACTCACGATTTGTGCAGAGGTTCTCTGGACTAGCCGCCGCAGTGCACTTGGCCCAACTTGCACCCGCGAGTCCGACGACTCGAATCATGACGACACCGCCCCAACGGATGTGTAGTGAATGACAGATACCGTGAATACCTACGGACAGCCCATCGGCGCGCCAATACCGGGATGGACGCCGCGTCCGCTGCCCGTTCGCGTGCACCTGCCGGGCCGCTACTGCCGCGTCGAGCCGCTCGACGTCGCGCTCCATGCCGACGACCTCTACGCGGCCTATGCGGAGGCTCCGGACGACCGGGACTGGACCTACCTGTTCACGAACAAGCCAACCGACCCTGGTGCGTATGGCGAATGGGTGTCGATGGTGTCGAACGTGGTCGATCCGCTGCAGTTCGCCATCGTGGACACCGCATCACGCAAGGCGCTGGGCATTGCAGCGCTCATGCGCATCGATCCCCAGCACGGCGTGATCGAGATCGGCGGCATCACGTACTCGCGCCGCCTCCAGAAGAATCGCGCGGGAACGGAAGCCATGTACCTGCTGATGCGTCATGCGTTCGACGACCTTGGCTATCGGCGCTACGAGTGGAAGTGCGACAGCCGGAATGAGCGATCCATCGTCGCCGCCAAGCGGTACGGCTTCACCTTCGAGGGCATCTTCCGGGAGGTGGTCGTCTACAAGGGCCGCAACCGCGACACCGCGTGGTTCTCCATCATCGATTCGGCATGGCCCGGTGTGAAGGCAGCCTTCGAGAGCTGGCTGTCCGAGGACAACTTCGATGCCGCCGGGCGCCAGCGCCGATCGCTCGGCAGCATCCGCGGCGCCTGAGCACGAGGCCAACGATCTGCTGGTGTGACCCCGTGACGCGTGTGGGACGCTATACCGCCACGCCCGCCAACCGTTCCGCGTGCAACTCCTCCACCGCACGCACCCGCGCGGCTTCGTCGAACGCCTGCTCGCTGCGCGCGACCACGAGCGTCGCCGCGCCGTTGCCGATCAGGTTGGTGATCGCGCGGGCCTCGCTCATGAATCGATCGACGCCGAGCACGATCGCCACTCCCTCCACCGGCACCACGCGCATGGCTGACAGTGTGCTCGCCAGGACGATGAATCCGGAGCCCGTCACGCCTGCGGCACCCTTGGACGTCAGCATCAGCACGGCCAGGACGCTCAGCTGCTGCGCCAGCGAGAGGTGCACCCCGAACGCCTGCGCGATGAACAATGTCGCCATCGACAGATAGATCGACGTCCCGTCCAGATTGAATGAATAGCCTGCCGGAATGACGAGTCCGACGACCGAGCGCGCACATCCGTAGCGTTCCATCTTCTCCAGCATCAGCGGCAGCGCCGCCTCGCTGGAGGACGTGCCCAGCACGATGAGGATCTCCTCGCGAATGAACTTGAGGTACTGCCAGAGCGAGAAGCCGTACGCCCGGAGGATCAGATTGAGCACGACGAAGATGAACAGCGCCATGGTGACATAGACGTCGAGCATCAGGCGTCCCAGCGGCAGCAACGCTCGCACGCCGAACGCACCGATGGTGTAGGCCATCGCGCCGAACGCGCCGATGGGCGCCACCTTCATCACCATGTCGACGATCTTGAAGATCACCTGGCTCAGCTTCTCGAGCAGCTCCGTGAGCACCGCGCCGCGGTCGCCGAGCGCGGCGAGCGCGATCCCGAACAGCACGGCGAAAAAGACCACCTGAAGCACATCTCCCTTCGCGAAGGCGTCGACCGCGCTCGAGGGGACGATGTGGGTGAAGAACTCCAGATAGCTCATCTCCTTGCCCTGCGCGGCGTACTTGCTCACGTCCCCCTTGGCGAGCGCGCCCACGTCGAGACCCACGCCCGGCTTGGTGATGTTCACGACCGCGATCCCGATGCAGAGCGCGATGGTGCTGACGATCTCGAAGTAGAGCAACGCCTTCCCGCCCACTCGGCCCACCTTCTTCAGGTCGCTCATGTTCGCGATGCCGAGCACGATCGTGAGGAAGATGACCGGTGCGATCACCATCTTCACGAGATTCACGAAGGTGTCGCCGAGCGGTCGCATCGCGCGACCGGCATCCGGCGCCACCAGCCCGAGCAGCACGCCCAGGCTGATGGCGACGAGCACCTGAAAGGTCAGGTTCCTGTAGAGACGACGCCTCATGCGTCCCGGGGATCGAGTGACTCGTGCGGCATGTTACCGCTGCTCCGGCGTGAGAATCAGGCGCGCTTCCGTCACGCCTTCCACGGCGGGACGTGAAAATTTCACGGGGAAGAACCGGTCGTTTTTCCACAGCTCGAACAGGTCGCGGTAGTGCGGGCTGTTCACGTCGCCCGACTGTCCCGGCGTGTTCGCCCCGACGGATGCATCCCAGTCATTGGCCTCGACGATGTACCGGAATGACGCTCCCGACACCTGGTTGGGTCCCCCGCCGGTCGCACCCACCGTGTTGCCATCCCCACCCCGCGGCCAGGGACCGACTTCGAACCTGGCCCTCAGCTCGGGAGTGAGCGCCGCGCTCATCGGATGCGCCAGCAGCGCGTGATGGTAGCTGCCCCACGCCCAGCCGCTCATGTCCACGCCGTACAGCTTCGTGAGCTCAGCGACGGCACTGGTGAGGCTCGTCGTCAGGATCGAGTCGCGCGCGGCCAGGGGATTCGGACCGAACTCTCCGCCCGGTGAGACGAGCCACTCGATGAGCCGATGCGTCGAGATGCCGCGAAGCATGCCGCGCGCCCGCGGCGGAATGAACACGTTCGCCACATTCGTCGACAGCGCGCGGTACCACGCTTCGTAGATGCCGGCGGGAACGGACGTCTTGTCCAGCACATCGTTCCAGCCGAGCAGCGACTGGCGTGCGCGTTCGGTTGCCGGATCGGTGCTCGGCAGCGCGGCGAGCATCGGGACCAGCGACCGGGCCGGGATGGACGTGAAATCCGTCTGCAGTCGCTCCATGTCCATCATCGACACGCGGCGCCCGGAGCCAAGGACCTCGTTGATCCGCGCCCACCGATACGGGTCGGCCCAGCTCCACCCGATGGCGTTGCGGTACGGATAGTCGTCGGGCGTCAGATTGCTGTTCGCCGTGCCGATGTAGCCTTCCGGTGGATTGTACGCGTGCGGCTTCTGGATGATGGGCAGGTAGCCCGCCCAGTCGTAGCGGCCATCACCAGGGACGGGCACCAGCCCACTGGAATGCGGTCGGATGGGCGCGATACCAACGGCCTGCCACCCGATGTTCCCGCCGACGTCGGCCCACACCATGTTCTCGCCCGGGATGTTGCTGAAGTTGCAGGCGGCGCGGAATTCGTCCCAGGTCTTCGCCTGGTCCATGCGCAGCGATGCCATGTACGGCGCGCCGCCCGGCTCGAGCCACGCCGCCCGCACCACGTACGCCAGGTGTCGCGCGCTGTCCTCGTACACCACCGGCCCATGCCGCGTGTACTTGAGCGTGACCGGCACCGCGCCCTGTCCCTTCACGGCGATCGTCTCGTGGAGTGCGCGCATCGGCTCCCACGCGCCCTTGTACAGGTATTGCGACGGGTTGGCCGGGTTGATCGTGTAGACGTACAGGTCTTCGCCGTCCGTGCCGAAGACCGTGAGCCCCCACGCGCCGTAGTCGTTGTGCCCGATGGACACGCCGGGGATCACCGGCTCGCCGCCCCCGATCACGTTCCAGCCGGGCGCGCTCAGGTGCACGAAATACCGGAGCGACGGCGCGGCGATCTGCCGGTGCGGGTCGTTGGCCATCAGGGCGTTGCCGCTCTGGGTGTGCTTCCCGTTCACCACCCAGTTGTTGCTGCCGATGTCGCGCCGCTGGTTCCAGCGCCAGTCCTCATCCGCGATCGAGTCGAGCATCGCCAGCCGACGGCCGGCCTCGGCGTCGCCGCGGAAGGATACCTTGAGATCGGAGGTCTGAAAGCGCATCGGCGCGCGGAAGGCCTCGTACAGCGCGAGGATCGGCGCGTCGAGTCCTTTCTTGTCGATCATCGGGTCGAGCTCGAGGTCCGGTTGCCCCGATCCGGGATGGAACCACTCGATCTTCTTCAGCAGCGCCGACCCGTTGTGGGCGACGAACCGGCCGTACGTCAACTCCTCGCCGATGTTGCCGAGCAGCCCCTGGTGCCGTGAGATCACCACGTTGGGCGTCCAGCGGGCCGGCATGATGCCGAGCATCTTGAGCTCCGCCGGAATGAGTGACGGATCGTGCGCGGACTGATCGACGAAGGCATTCACCCCGTCCACGAAGGCGCCGACGATGGCCGCGCCGTGGGGATGATAGTTCGCGAGCTCCGCGCTCAGGCTGCCGCGGTACTTGAACAACCGCGCGCCCTGATCGCGCGCGAGCTCGCGAGGCCCGAGCACTTCCGCCATCGTGCCCGTCGCCTGGCGCCGCCACATCTCGAACTGGAATGGCCGATCGCGCGCCGCGGAGTAGCCCTGCGCGAAGAACAGGTCGTGCTCGTTCTTCGCGTATATATGGGACACCCCCCATCGGTCGCGCAGCACTTCGACCGGCTGGGTGAGCCCCGCGAAGCGCAGCGTATCGGCGCGCGGAAGCTGTGCGGGTGACGCCGACGCGGCGGCTGCCACGAGCAGTGCAGGCGCAGCCGCGCGGGCCAGGCGTGAGACGAGATTGCGCACCATTCCGACTCTCCTCGTTCGAATGAGTTGACGGGCGATCGTTGCAGTGGACACGTGCTGCGATCAGCGCTACGTGCTCCGTGCTCGCGACGTTGGGCGGCGAACCAAACGTGCGCAAGGCCCATCGGTCATCGTCGTGCTGCGCTTGTGTGCGCTATCGAATCATGCGCTCGTACGTCATCGGCGATGGGTGGCGGACCCCCGCATCACACGTCACTTTGTGCGCGCCACCGCACATGCCGCGCGAAAACCGGCGCCAACGCTTTTGCGCTGGACTGCGTTCCCACTCGTAGTGCGTGGCACCGTACGCCGCTCGCCTTCCCCGTACGCACCTCATATCCGTAGGGAGATGTCCATGTCACGTTCTCGTACGATCGCGGCCACAGCGATTCTGCTGGCGACCGCATCACTCCTTGCCGCGCCGACGAACGCGCGAGCTGAGAGCCACGCGACGGCACGTGGTCCGGCAACGGCCGCCTGGGCCACGATCATCACGGGCACCGTCACGGATCAACGCAGCGGGTTGCCGCTCCCTGGAGCGCAGGTCATCATCATCGGCACGACCACCGGCGCGATGACCGATGACAAGGGCCAGTATCGCATTCCTGGCGTGCCCGCTGGGACGGTGCGGCTGCGTGTTCGCCTCCTGGGCTATGGACTCGTCGAGCGGACCGTGACCGTGCAGGACGGCACGCCGGCTGTCGTCAACTTCACCCTCTCCACCAGTCCGCTCGCGCTGGATGCAGTGGTGGTCACCGGCACGCCAGGCGGCACTCAGGTGCGTGAGATCGGCAACGCCGTCGGACGCATCGACGCGGCGGAGATCGCCAGGACGTCACCCTCGGTGAACGTGCAGCAGGTGATCGGACAGCGCGATCCTGGCGTCATCGTGCAGCCGGCCGCAGGCATGGTGGGCGCGGGGAGCGCCATCCGCATCCGGGGAACGTCCAGCCTGTCGCTCACGAATCAGCCGATCATTTATGTCGACGGCGTGCGTATCGACAACAGCGCCTCCGCCGGACCGGCCATTCGGCAGGGCCGCACCGCGTCACGCCTGAACGACTTCAATCCCGAGGACATCGAGTCCATCGAGATCATCAAGGGCCCCGCGGCCGCCACGCTCTACGGGACCGAAGCCTCCAATGGCGTGATCCAGATCCTCACCAAACGCGGAAAGAGCGGCGCACCCAGGCTCGACGTGACGCTGCGAACCGGCACGAATTACATGAAGGATCCCGAGGAGCGGTTCCGCTACACCTACGGCAAGAACCCGAATACGGCGCAGGTCGACAGCTTCAACATCTTCGACTACTACAAGCAGTTGACGGGCAAGTCCATCTTCACGAACGGCCAGCTCGGCAACGTCGACGGGAGCGTGAGCGGCGGCAGCGACGCGGCCCGGTACTTTGCGTCCGCCAACTACGGCGTGAATCACGGCATTGTCGACTACAACTGGGAGAACACTGCGGGCACGCGGCTCAATCTGTCACTGCTGCCGAGCGCCAAGTGGAAGCTCGATACGTACCTGAACTACAGTCAGAACGAAACGCGCTTCGCCCAGGCGGCGGACGGCTTCGGCATCTGGGACATGCTTGTGTGGAGCTCGCCGTCGCTCCTCAACACGCCAACCAAGGGATTTCGCTACGCCAATCCCGACATCGCTGGTCAGATCGACTCGCGCTCAAAGGTCAGCCGCTTCACCGGTGGCGTCGATCTGCGGTATCAACCCACGTCCTGGCTTACCCAGCAGCTCAAGGTCGGTGATGACAACGGGCAGACCACCAACCAGGTCCTCTTCCCACGCGTCCCCTTCGGCGACGTCAACTTTTTCGGCGCGCGGTCCGGCGGCGAGAAGACGCTCGAGGCGGTGACCACGACCTTCAACACGCTCGATTACGCCGCCACCGCCAAGACCGAGGTCCACAAGATCAGCACCGCCACGTCCGCTGGCGCGCAGTACTACCGGAAGCAGGTCAGCCTGGTCTCCGCCGTCGGCTCCAACTTTGCCACGCCGGACATCACGACCATCGGGGGCGCCGCCTCCACCAGCTCGGGCGAGACCTTCGTCGAGAACAAGACGCTCGGTATGTACGTGCAGGAGGTGCTCGGGTTCAGCAATCGGCTCTTCATCACCGGGGCCGTGCGCGGTGACGCCAACAGCGCCTTCGGATCCGACTTCAAGGCAGCGTACTATCCCAAGCTGAGCGCCTCGTGGGTCGTCAGCGAGGAGCCCTTCTTCCAACCATACACCGGCCGCATCAACTCGCTCAAGCTGCGCGGTGCGTGGGGCGAGGCGGGCCAGCAGCCCGATGTGTTCGCGGCACTGCGGCTCTATGCGCCACAGACGGGACCCGGCGGCGTGCCCGTCGTCACGCCCAGCTCATTCGGCAATCCCGCGCTCCGGCCGGAGCGTGGCAAGGAGCTCGAGGTCGGGTTCGACCTCGGCCTCTTCAACGACCGCACGACGCTGACCTACACCCACTACAACAAGACGACGACAGACGCGATCGTGCTCGCGCCCAACCGTCCGTCCACCGGGTTCCCCGGGTCCACCGTGCAGAACCTCGGCAAGGTGCGCAACTGGGGGAATGAGCTCGGTCTCAACGTCAACGTGCTCAATGGCCAGCGCGTCGGCTGGGATTTCGGGGTCAACTACGCCACTGCCGGCAACGTCGTCGACGATCTCGGCGGTGTCATCCTCCAGTCGGCACGCGTCGGCTATCCGGTCGGCGGCATCTTCTTCCAGAGGATCGCGACGGCTGACTTCAGTCCGACGGGCAGCCTGATCAACGTTACCTGCGAGAGCGCGGGCGGCGCGCCGCCGCAGTCCTGTTCCACCGCCCCGCAGGTCTATTGGGGGAACTCCACCCCGACGTGGTGGGGCAGCGTCACCAACTCCGTCACGCTGTTCGAGAAGCTGCGCCTCGGCGCGAACATCGACTTCCAGGGCGGCTTCCATCAGGTCGACGGCGACGTCGCATTCGGCCACACGACGTTCCAGAACAGCGCCAAGGTTTAC
Source organism: Gemmatimonadales bacterium (assembly GCA_038236775.1). Taxonomy (GTDB): domain Bacteria; phylum Gemmatimonadota; class Gemmatimonadetes; order Gemmatimonadales; family Gemmatimonadaceae; genus AG11. The sequence continues at coordinate 19,169 of JBBRZK010000008.1, read as the reverse complement.
GGCGCCCCCGATCCGATCTTCGCCGCGTACCAGACCGTCATCCCGCGTCTGGGCCTCGGGTACTTCGACGCCGGCTTCGCCAAGCTGCGCGAGCTGAGCGCCAGCTACCAGCTTCCATCGACGCTGGCCGGCCGCACCGGTGCGCAGACCGCCTCGGTCACCGCCGCCTGGCGCAACGTGATGACGCTGTGGCAGGCGCAGCACGATATCTGGGGCACCAGGATCTTCGATTCGGAGACGCGCGTGCCGGGCAGCTCCGAGCTCGGCTTCACCTACCAGACCGTGATTCCGCCCACGTCGCAGATCGTGCTCACCGTCCGGATGAGCTACTGACCATGCCCTCCCATTCACAGCGCATCCGCACACTCCACCAAGGACTTTCCGTCATGTCGACCCCTTCGCTGTTCCGCTCGAGGAGTGCCCGCGTCGGGCTCGTCCTCGCGGCACAACTACTCACCGCCTGTCAGGGCGTGCTCGACGTCTCTCTGCCGGGCAACGTCAGCGCCTCCGCGCTCGACGCTCCCTCTCTCGCTCCGACCCTCGTCGACGGCACACAGGCCGACTTCGAGTGCGCCTTCACGCAGTACGTCGAGAGCACGGCGCTCTGGTCCAACGAAGTGCTGAACGCGTCCGGCGGCGCCGAGGTGGTCGGCTGGAGTGCGCGCTTCACGCGCCCTGAAGCCGGCACCGCGCAGTGCCCCACCGTCACCTCCAACCGCGGCCAGTTCACGCCCTACCTTCCGCTGCAGGTCGCGCGCGGGCAGGCCGAATTCGCGCTGACGAAGTTGAACGCGTTCACCGACGCGCAGGTGCCCGGCCGGTCCCTGCTGATCGCCCGCGCCGCTCTGTACGACGGCTTCTCGTACGTGATGCTCTCGGAAGGCTATTGCCAGGTTGCCGTCGACAACGGTCCGCTGCTCACGCCGGTGCAGGGGCTTGCGCTGGCGGAAAAGCAGTTCACCGACGCGATCACGGCGGCGAAGGCGGCTGGCAGTAGCGGCACCGCCATTCTGAACGCGGCGCTCGTCGGTCGCGCTCGCGTCCGCATCGAGCTGGGCAACAAGCCCGGCGCCGACGCGGACGCCATCCAGATTCCGGCGGGCTTCGTCTACACCGCAACGTACGCGACGGCACCCGTGCGCCGACGCAACACCACGATGGAAGACATCAACCTCAAGTTCCATCTCTCCGTGGCGCCGGCATATCGCGGGCTGACGGTCGGTGGAATCGCGGATCCCCGCGTCATCGCGAGTGATGCGAAGCGCGTCGGCATCGATGCCGTCACGCCGGAGTGGATCCAGGGCAAGTACACTGCGCCCGACTCGCCGCTGCCCTTGGCAACGTGGGACGAAGCGCAGCTGATCATGGCCGAGGCGGAGGGTGGCCAGGGTGCGGTCGACGCGATCAACCGTCTGCGCACCAAGTACAACCTGCCGCAGTACACGGGCGGGACTCCGGCCGAGATCATGACCCAGATCATCGAGGAGCGGCGTCGCACGCTCTGGCTCGACGGACACCAGATCAGCGATCATCTGCGGTTCAACATTCCTTTCGCGACCGGCGTGGACCAGAAGGGAGTGCGGTACAACAACGAAACGTGCATACCGCTCCCGTTGTCGGAGTTGACCGGGCGCCCCTGATTCTGCCGATCGCTGTCCCGAGACGCCGGGCGAGTGCCCGGACACGTCGTGCGTCTTGGCAGAGCAATCGAAGGAGGCCGGCTCCCGCAGCTGGGATCCGGCCTCGTTCGCCTTTGGCGCCGTCGTTCGCGGCGACCCTCATTTCGCAATCAGCTCAGCCCACGCCCGTCGTCTCCGACGCCGCGGCGGTCGGCGAAGTCGCGGGCTCGAGCAGGTCCTGCTCGCCGGGCTTGCGCGCGCGGCGGGCCTGCTCTTCGATCACCTTGGCCTCGCTGTGGAGCCCGCCCTCGGCCTTCGTCGACACGACGTCGGCGTCCGGCACCGCGCTCGGTGCAGACACGGGTGGCGTGGCCTCGGAGAGATCGTGGGCGATCGGAACGCCCTGCGGAAAGATGATCTCTCGCGCCGCGTCCGGCATCGAAATCCCATGTTGCTGGAATTCGCGCTTCACCAGCCGGATGACCGACGACCTGACCTTCAACCAGCTGTTCTTGCTGCCGTCGAGCCAGAAATACACGCGCAGGTTGACCGTCGACGCGCCGAGGCTGTCGACGAGCACCGAGGGCTCGGGATCCTGAAGCACTGCCGGGTGTCCATCGAGCACGCGGCGGGCGATCTCCTGGGCTTCCGCAATCGCGTCGTCGTACCCGATACCGATGTCGAACACCTCGCGGCGATTGCCATTCGTCGTGTAATTCCTGAGGTTGCTCTTGTAGACCGTCGCATTCGGGATCTGCACGACGTTGCCATCGAGATTCATCATCACGGTCGTCCGCATGTTCAGTTGCTGCACGTACCCCGTCACGCCAGCCACCTCGATCAGGTCCGCCGGTTCGAACGGACGCTGAATGCTGAGGAAGATGCTCGCGAGAAAGTTCTCGGTGATGTCGCGGAAGGCGATTCCGACGGCGAGTCCGATGAGCCCCGTTCCGCCGACGATGGTCAACGCCAGCTGCGTGAGTCCCATGACGCGCAGGATCACATAGATGCCGAGCAGGAGGACCAGCACCCCCGCGGCGCGAGCCGCCACCGTGCGAAGCAGCTTCACCGGGACACGGTGCAGCAGGACGCGACGCGTTACCCGCGCCGCAACGACGGCCGCGCCGAGCGACACCACGAACACGATGGCGCCGAATGCGACCGAGGGCAGTGCGCCGATCATGTCGCGCCACAACACCGCGACGCCGCGCGATGCGGGGCGAAAGTCCCATATGGACGGGCCGGGTACCGTGATCCGATTGACCACGGCCACCACATCCTGGGTGTTGCGCGCGAGATCGCCTGCCCATGTGCGCAATTTTTCAGTCGAGGCTGTCCCCTCGAGGAACACCACGCCCGACTGGACGCGCACGTGCGGAGCCGCGAACCAGCCAGTGGCATCGAGGACGCTCTGGAGGCGTCGGCGAATCTCCTCGTCCCGCGCCACCGGGTTCACGTCGACCTTCGTCTGCGCGAGCGAGAGGTCAGGGGATGCCGCGCTGCCATTGGACCGCGCGGCGTTCGACGTCGTGTCCTGCGCCGGCAACGCGGCCGCGCATAGACACGCACCCACTGTCGCAGCCGTGAGGACCCGTCGGAGCAATTGCGTCGCCTGCGCGAGGGGCCAGCCCGATCGAGCGAGTCTTCGTGGGCTCACGGCGAATCCCTCCAGTCAGGTACGCGGCGCCGGCACGCGAAGGGGCAAGAACCGCTCCCGCTGCGATCGACGGCACCTGCGAGTGGGAATGCGTGAATGATCGGGCGCGGGGTGCGCGGCATCATGAGCGCCACCACGCGGTACGCCGGCGCATCGTCGGATCAGGCAGGCAGGACGGGTGACCGAATGAGACATCGGCGGGTTGAGCTGGAAGCAACCCTTTGCAGTGGAGACGTATGCCGACATCGTGTCGTACGACCTGCCTGGCGATTGTCCTGGTGCTCTCGGCATGCGCCTCTACGGAGACTCTCGCGTGGGCCGATGGCCTGCTTCCACTCGGCAACTTCGGTGGCAACGGCGCGGGAATGATCGTCGGCGATACCGCCACGCATCTGCACATCGGCTGCACGTATGGCGACGTATCCGGCCGCATTGCGCTCGATCGGAACGGGCAATTCGACGTCGCCGGAAGCTACAGGCTTCGCGCATACCCGATCGCCGTGGGTCCCACGGTTCCGGCGCGTTTCGTCGGTCGCCTGCAGGGTTCGACCGTCGTCGTGACCGTGACGGTGAACGATACGGTGCAACACGCGATCGTCGTGAAGGGACCGGCGAGTGTTACGTACGGAGTCGAGCCGCAAGACATGCCGTGTCCAATCTGCCGGCGACCGATCCTCAGCCATCGCCTGGTCCACTCGAGCGGCCAGGGGTGACACCCTCAGCCCGCTCGTGGCGCATGCGGGACTGCGCGCAACCGCTTTACTGGTGCATTCGCGTCGTCGTCGTCGCCATCATCTGGCCGTGCATGCCCATCAACCTCGTCATGCGCGCATGATACGCTGGCATCGCAGCGTTCATCTGTGCACCAGTCAGCCCCGCCATGTGCGTGAGGTCCTGGCGAATCGAGTCGCTCGTGGCGCCCCAGTTCATGTTCGGCGACATCGGCATGCCTTGTACATCGGCGCTCATCCTGGACAGCAAGGCCCCGGCGGCCTGGCGGTGCGCCGGAAACGCCGCCGCGATCTGTGCCGCGCTCATCTTGTCCATCGTGCGGAGGCTCGTCTCCATGGAGTCCGAGGCGCCCGCGCCAGGCATGCCAGCCGTGCTCGCCATTCCGCCCGTGCCCCCCATCATCGCGCTTCCGTCACCCCGTGCAGTCCCTTCGAGCGACCCGGCGTTGGCGCTCGCAACTGAATCGCCCGCGCTCGCCTTGTCACCGGCCGGCGTGCACGCGGCGAGTGTGGCGGCGAGCGCGGCAGCAGACGACAACAAGGACATCACAGTGACGGTCTTCACGGTACGGCTCCTTCGAGGATGAGTGAGGACTGGACCAGCTGTCCCTTCGGATGCGTCCTGGTTGCGCGGGCGATCAGCCGCAACAGCAACCGCCTCCCGTCCCTGTCTTGCCAGCGCCCATCGCCGCGCCTGCCATCGCCGGTGAGTCAACAGGCTGATAGCCGGCATCTGTCACCGCCTGGGCAATCGCCGCCGGAGTGGTTTTAGACTCATCGTACGTGACGGTCGCCGATCCGACGGTGACCGCATCGACGCGTGTGCCCGACAGGGCGCCCAGCGCCTTCCGCACATTGGTCACGCAGCCGCCGCAGCTCATGCCGTTGATGGCCATGGTCAATTGTTGCATCGAAACCTCGGAGAAATGCTCGTCGCCGACAGTGGGCACCGTCTCGGCGTTCGCGAGGGCCACCACGGATGTTCTGGACGGAATAGCACGCGGCCAGTCCACACCAACCTGAATCCTGGCTGCAGCCTGCGCGCTCGTGTCCAATGCCCCTGCGGTGCACAATACGAGCCGCTCATGGGCATCGCGCCCACATTTACCGGAGCACGTCAGGGGCGCGAGGCAGTGCGCATCGTTGCTTGTCTTCTCGGGACTTCAGCTACGACGCGATCTGTCGCCCTGGATGCGTACGTCGTCGGGCTCGGTCCGCTGCGTTGAGAAAGCCGTCCGCTGCGTGAGTCCGTGCAGGAGTGCGACGGCTTCCCACGCGGCCGCCTCTGCTTCACCCGGCAGCATGCCCTGTGCGACGTACGTGTCGCGGATCGTCTCCGCCTGCTCCCGGTACCGCACCGCCAGCGCCTCGTCGACGTCGCGTGCCCACACTCCCGCCTCCAAGGTGCGCTCCGCCTCACGCCCGCCATCTCGGTCGGCGTTCCGCGTCTCGGCCACATGCCGGTGGCCGGCCGGAATCGGACCGCCCAATTGCTCACCCGGCGTTTCCCGATGAAGACGCCCTTCGCCGGGGTGCCTTCGCGCCTCCTCGTAGCGGCGGGCCTTCGTGGCCAGTTCGGAGAGGAATGATTCCGTCTCTTCGGCGCCCAGTGCATCGACAAGTCCGGGCACCAGACCTTTCAGCAGAACCAGTCGCTCGCCCGGCCGCAACGCAGCCACGTCGTGGATGACGGCCCTGATTCGTTCATGGTCGAGCCATTGGTAGAACGGGCTGGTCGGACGTTCCATCGTCGCCTCCACCGCAAGAAGCCTCTGTACCGGACTGGCGCGATTGGATTCGCACAGATTCGGTGATCGAACTCTACACGCCGGCGGTGCCGAACGCGTGCTACCGATGGCGCGACCATCACCTTGCGCGCTCCGGCCGCGCTAGACCGCCCGATGGCATGCCACGTGCCGAACCTGGCACCGCCTCTACGAGGTGCGGCGCCTCCATGCGCACTTCTCGTTCTTTCCAGAGCGAGTAAATCGCCGGAATGACGAGGAGAGTGAGCACCGTGCTGGAGACCATGCCCCCGATCATCGGTGCGGCGATGCGCTTCATCACGCTTTCTCCCGCCCCGCTGCCCCACATGATGGGCAACAAGCCGGCCATGATCGCCGTGACCGTCATCATCTTCGGCCGCACGCGGTCCACCGCACCCTCCATCACCGACTCGTAGAGATCGCGTAGCGTCGGTATCCGGCCTTCCGCATGCTGCGCAGCCCACGCTTGATCGAGATAGATGAGCATCACCACCCCCGTCTCGGCCGCGACGCCGGAGAGGGCGATGAAGCCAATCGCCACCGCGACCGACCAGTTGTATCCGAGTGCCCAGATGAACCAGATGCCGCCGACGAGCGCGAAGGGAAGCGACAACATCACGATCATCGTCTCCGGAACGCTCTTGAAATTGAAGTACAGCAGCAGGAAGATGAGTGCCAGTGTGGTGGGAATCACGAGCCGCATTGTCGCCTTCGCGCGCTGCATGTACTCGTACTGACCGCTCCAGCTCAACGTGTAACCGGGTGGCAGCTTCACCTCACGGTCAACCCGTTGCTGCGCCTCCGTCACATAGCCGCCAATGTCGCGGCCGGCCACGTCCACATAGACCCACGCCGTCGGCTGCGCGCCTTCGGTGCGCACGACCATTGGTCCATCGACCTGCCGAATCGTCGCCACCTGACCCAGCGGAATCTGCGCTGCCGCACCGGCCGATGACGCTGCGCCTCCCGCGCCGCCTCCCATCCCGCCGGCGGCGGCGCTCGCGACGCCCGTGCTCACCGGAACCAGGACCGCCGCGAGCTGCTCGGGACTTGTGCGCAGCTCTTGTGGATAGCGGATCCGCACGCCGTACCGCTCGCGCCCCTCGACGGTCTGCGTGATGGTCATACCGCCGATGGCTGTCGCAATCACGGCTTGAATGTCGCCCACGTTCAGTCCATAGCGCGCCGCGGCGACGCGGTCGATGTCGATGTCCACGTAGTAACCCGACACCGCGCGCTCGGCGAACGCGCTTCGCGTGCCAGGCACCTGCTGCACCACCCGCTCGACCTCGCGCCCGATACGTTCGAGCTCCCTCAAGTCAGGACCGAAGACCTTGATGCCGACCGGCGTACGGATACCAGTGGCGAGCATGTCGATGCGCGCCTTGATCGGCATCGTCCACGCGTTCGTCGTACCGGGGAGCTTGACCGCCGAGTCCATCGCGGCGACGAGTCGATCGTACGTCATACCGGCTCGCCACTGATCGCGCGGCTTGAGCGTGATCGTCGTCTCGAACATGTCGAGCCCGGCGGGATCGGTGGCGGTGGTGGCGCGCCCCGCCTTTCCCCACACGTGCTCCACTTCGGGGAAGCTCTTGAGGACGATGTCCTGTGCACGAAGAATCTCACGCGCCCGCGCCACACTCACGCCGGGCAGGGTCGTCGGCATGAACAGCATCGAGCCTTCCTCGAGGGGCGGCATGAACTCGCTGCCAAGCCGGCTCCATGGAATCCAGGTGAGAATCACGACAGCGCCGGCCGCGACGATGACTGGCCAGCGGTTCCGCAGCACGTGCGTGATGAATGGGCGATACAGGCGGATCAATACGCGGTTCACCGGGTTCGCGCGCTCGCGAAAGATCTTCCCGCGAACGAAGAGTCCCATGGCCACCGGAACGAGCGTCACGGAGAGCAGGCTCGCCGCCGCCATCGAGAACGTCTTCGTGAACGCGAGCGGCTTGAATAGTCGGCCTTCCTGCCCCTCGAGCGTGAAGACGGGGAGAAAGGACACCGTGATGATCAACAGCGAGAAGAAGAGCGCCGGTCCGACCTCCTGCGCTGATTCGACGACGACGCGCCAGCGCTCGGCCGTCGTGAGCGAGCCTGTTTGCAGCGACGCACTCGTACTCTCGATCCCGGCGGCGCGCTCCTTCGCGACGATCGCGTGCTCGAGATGCTTGTGCATGTTCTCGATCATCACGATGGCGCCGTCGATCATCGCGCCGATGGCGATCGCGATACCGCCGAGCGACATCATGTCGGCGCCCACGCCGATGACCCGCATCGCGATGAACGCCATGAGGATGCCGATCGGCAGCGTGATGATCGCGACCAGCGCCGATTGGACGTGGAGCAGGAACAACACGCAGACGAGCGCGACGATGATGCTTTCCTCGAGCAGCTTGCCGCGCAGGTTTTCGATCGCCTGGTCGATCAGGTTGCTCCGGTCATAGACAGGGGTCACGACAACGCCCGGAGGCAGCCCCTTCTTGACGACCGCGAGCTTGTCCTTCACACGGCGGATCGTCGCCAGTGCGTTCTCGCCGAAACGCATCACGACGATTCCACCGACGGCGTCGCCGCGTCCGTCGAGCTCCGCCACTCCGCGTCGCACGGCCGGGCCGATCGCCACCCGGCCAAGATCGGCGACCCGGATCGGTATGCCATTCGCGCTGGCGCCCACGACCACGTTCTCGATGTCGGTCACCGACTTGAGGTAGCCGAGTCCACGCACCATGTACTCGCGTTCCGAGAGCTCCATGACCATGGCGCCGACATCGGCGTTGGCATTCTGGAGAGCGCTCGAGACCCGGGTTACCGGGATGCCGAACGCCAGCAGCTTCGCCGGGTCGAGGTCCACCTGGTACTGCTTTTCGAATCCGCCGATCGTTGCCACTTCGGCGACACCCGGCACCGCGGTGAGGGCGTAGCGGAGATACCAGTCCTGCAGGGACCGGAGCTGCGCGAGATTCAGTCGGCCCGTCGTGTCCTCGAGCGCGTATTGATAGACCCACCCGAGCCCCGTGGCGTCGGGGCCGAGCGTTGGTGTCACCGTCGCCGGCAGCTTGCCCTTGAGGCCGTTCATGTACTCGAGCACGCGACTCCGCGCCCAGTACAGGTTCGTCCTGTCGTCGAAGATGATGTAGACGAACGACACGCCGAAGAAGGAGTATCCGCGGACGGTGCGCGCGCCCGGCACCTTGAGCATTTCCGCGGCGATCGGATAGGTGACCTGATCCTCGACGATTCGTGGAGCCTGTTCGTTGTAGTCCGTCTGAATGATGACCTGTACGTCGCTGAGATCGGGCAGCGCTTCGAGTGGCGTACGCCCGACGGCGTACACCCCGCCCAGAATGACGGCAATCGTGAAGAGCACGATTATCAGAACATTCGCCGCGGACCAGGCGATGAGACGCTTGAGCATGGGCGTGTCCTCGCCTACGGCCGCGCAGGAATCGCGACCGTTGCCGCTCCATCCTTCACGCCCGGCGTCCCGGCCGCCGGTACGGCCGCGACCGGCGCACTGGGCGCCTTGGTCTTTGCGGGCGTGCCGGCATCCATGCCAGGCATGTTCGCCATCCCGCCCAATGCGGAGCCGAGATTCGACTCGGCATCGACGAGAAAGGTGGCGGAGGCGACAACGACTTCCCCCGCATTCAATCCCGAAAGGATCTGCGTGCGATCTTCAGTCGAGGCGCCGAGGGTGACGGGGCGAGGCTCCAGACTGCCGCTCTTGCTGCGGACGAAGACCAGCGACCGTCCACCCGTGGCGAGCACTGCGCCGCGCGGCACGGTGACAGCCTCCGCAGATGGTGCGCTCGCGATATACATCGTGGCGTACATCCCGGGCTTGAACCGCATACCCGGATTGGCGAGCACGACACGGACGCGCGCGGTTCGCGTCTCGGCATTCAGCGTGGGATAGATGTAGTTGATGCGGCCCACCGGATGTTCATTGGGAAGTGACTCGAACTCCATCCGCACGGATGCGCCGATGCGGACGCGGGCCAGGTCTCGCTCGAACACCTCGCCTTCGAGCCACACGGCGCTCAAGTCCGCGATCTTGTAAAGCGCCTCGCCCGCCATCGTCTTCTGCCCACCGAGGACGTTTTTCTCCACCACGAAGCCACTCACCGGCGAGCGCAGGACGAGCGTCTTCTGGACCGTACCCGTTTTCTCGAGCTCGGCGATCTGCGCCCTTCCGATATCCCAGTACAGCAGGCGGCGCCGCGCCGCGTCGCGCAGGTCGCTCGCGCCGCTGCGCGCGACGTCTCCTCCCTGGGCGACCTCCTTCCCGAGTTGCGCCGCGAGCAACAACTCCTGTTGCGCCGATACCAGTACTGGCGAGTAGATGGCCAACAGCGGATCGCCGGCGGCGACGTATTGTCCCGTTGCGTTCACATAGAGCCGCTCGACCCACCCGTCAATCTTCGGGGCGATGATCTTCACGCGCGTCTCATCAAAACTGACCTGGGCAACAGTGCGGATCGAACCGGCGAGCGCCTGAAGCGAGGCGGTGGCGTACGTCACGCCGATGCGCCGGGCGTTTTCAGGCGTCAGCGTCACGGGTTGCGCAGTGGACGTGCCCGCCGTCGCGGTCTTGCCGGGCGGCACGTCTGCGCGTCGCGTGAGCATCCAGGCGACGACGATGGCCGCCACGAGCACGCCGACCGACGCCAGAAGCACGATGCGGCGACGTGAGGGACTGCGAGTGCCTGCTGGCCCCTCGAACGGGTTCTGTTCAGGTGGCATCGATGTCACCATGTCCGGAGCTGGTGCGGGCGCGGGCCTGACCGGTTGGCGAGGCGGCGCGTCAACGTTGTTGATCATCGTCCTTCTCCTGCCGCGCCCTGGGCAACGGCGTTGGCGTCGAAAAGCGTGCGGCCGACCAGCATCTCGAGCTCGGCCAGGGCCTTGCCCTGTTCCGCTTCGAGCGTGAAGAGTTCCTGCCGGTAGCGATTGACCGTCATCTGATTGTCGAGCAGCGTCAAGAAATCCACGTCGCCCACGCGATACGCCGCGAGCGACGACGTCACAGAGGCGCGCGCCTGCGGAAGGACCGTGGCGCGGTAGAGCGCGCGAAGATCGCGTGCCCGGACGAAGTCCGCATGGAGCTCCAGCACACGTCCGCGCGTGTCAGCGCGCATGGCAAGGAGATCAGACGTCGCCATCGCCTGCATGGCCGCGCCTTCGTCGCGCATCTTGAGTTGTCGGCGCTTCGCATAGATCGGCACAGTTGCGCCGATCATCAGGCTGCCCATCCGTTCCGTGCCCATCGCGCCGCCCCGCTGCGCGTATTGCACAGCCACCTGAAGGTCGGGCCAGATCTCCCTGGCCAACCGTCTCGCCGTCGCCTCCGCGGCGCGGAGGTCCAGTTCGCCAGCGCGAATCATCGGACGGAAGGACTCCGCGAGTTGCACGAGCGAATCGAGCGACGGGAGTGAGTCCGGGAGTGCAGGCAACGCCGGACGCGCCACCGGTGCGGAGTCGAGCGGGAGATCGAGCGCAGCCGCGAGACGGGCCGACATCGCCGTGCGCATGCTCCCCATTCGCACGACATCCGCAGTCATGCGCGCGATTTCCACCTGGGAGCGCAGTACGTCTGCCTGCCGTCCGCCACCCACCTCGTACATCGTCTGCGCGGTCTTCGCAACATCCTGGAGCAGACGTTTCGTCTCGGCCGCGATGGCGGCATTGCGGTCAGCCTGATAGAAATCGTAGAACGCCATGGCGACGCGGCTTCGCTGCTCCCACCGCACCTCGTCGGCGCGCGCGCGCGCGGCCCCCGCCTGGGCGCCGGCAACGCGCCCGGCGAGCGATAGCTTTCCGGCCGTCGGGATCATCTGCATGAGCTGGAGCTGAGTCATGCCGAGTGACGGCATCGGCCTGAGCGACGGCAGCTCGCGGTTCATGAACCCGAGCTGGAGCTGCGGGTCGGGCAGTAGCGACGCGCCCGGTACTCGTGCTTCGGCGGCCTGTGCCAGTGCCGCGGCGGCGCCGATGCGGGGACTCGAGCGCGCCAGTCGATCGTACAGCCCTCCGAGACGAAGGTCCGGCGGTGCCTCCGGAGCATGCGACTGGGCCGAGACCCTTGGGGCGATCGCCAGTATCAGCGCCGCGATGAGGCCTTTGGCAGTCCGGCGGGGCCGTCGATGGGGCCACTCGTCAACGCTGACGCGCTCGAAGCGCACTTCTTGTTGGGTCATGTCGCGTGGTCTCGATGGACCTGGCGTGCAGTGTGGGTCATCCCGCGGGCGCGATGGCGCCGCGCACGGGTGCAAGCGAACCCGCCCGTTGTACGGGACGGCGATCAGTCGCTTACGCGCGCGGTGGTGGTGCGACCGGGCGACGGGGCGATGCCGACATGAGCGCCACGATGGCGGTGCCAATGCGTGACTGTCGGTTCGGCTGGAGAGCAGCATCACCGGATGCCGCGGCAACCGGAGGCGTCCACAGCAGGCCAGAGAGGCACCCGTCGCTAATCGGCGTCGGGCACGGCGCGTGATCCCCGTGATGAGGAGCGAGGGGGGATATCGCCGCACACTCTCCTGCGGTCGTCTGGTGCACCTGGTCAGCATGCGTCGCCGGCGCGTGATGCTGGTGCTGCATGTCCATCGTCGTCGGTTCACACGCCAACGCGGGCGCCATCGCCCCTTGCAGCGCAATGGCAGCAGCCGTGAATGTCGCAGCGATGAAACGACGAATGGTGGGCATATGGGCGAGGTCATGCATGAGATCCCCGGTCGTCTCCGCGGCCGGCTGGTGCTACGTAATAATGTGTGCTCGCTCGAGCGCCGACGACGCCCGGCGAAGCACGCCACTCGCGTCAGGAGAATCCCTGACCCTTCTCACACGGTGGACCGCTGAGTGATCCGAGCTCGCACCGCGAGCGTCGCTCGGACACGTCGGTTCGCCTCGGACACAGGAAAGGAAGGCGCGCTACCTGAGGATTCCCGGAGTCCAGGCTGAAGGACACGAGGCCACGGGGGCCGATGCGACTGGGATGTTGCGCGCGGCCTCATTTTCGGCATCGTGCTCCGCCACGCGGATCCCTTCGCGGCGCCTTGCCACCCCAATTGCGTGACGTGGCGGCATCCATTCGAGAATGCCGCCACGCGTGATCTTTCTACAACGGCTCTACTTCTTCGACGGCAGCGTCCGAACGTACTTCACTACCGCGAGCATTTCCTCGCCGTTCATCCGATCGCTGAACGATTTCATGTCTTTCCCCGCACCCTTCCTGATCACGGTGAGGATCGAATCATCGGGCAGCGACGCGAGGAACGCCGAATCGTTCAGCGACTTGATCTTTGGGTATTTCGCCTTCGTCTCCGACGAGGGCGCACCGCTCGCGCTATGACACTGCCGGCAGTTCTTCAGGTACAGCATTCGGCCATCGGTACCTTGCACCACTGCCAGGTCGGCGGGGCGCAACCCAGACGGCGCCAGGCTCGCCGAGCCGGAGGACGCGCACGCCAAGGCGGCGATGGCGGCGATGGCAACAGGATAAATGAACAGATTCATTGTTGGATCCCTCTTCAGGTGATACGCGATGGTACCCCACTCGCGTGTGTTCGATTCGCCGCAGGCCTAGAAGGCGAGCGCCACCTCGAGCGTGAGCCCGTGCCGCTTGAGCCCGCCGGACTCGCGCGGGACATCGAGCGTGTATTCCGTGGCCAGCCGGAAATACTCGGGAATGTTGAACGGTAGCACGCCTCCAAGCACATAGCGCGTGTTCCCCGAGTTCGCGATGTCCCTGTCGGAATTGACGACCTCGTAGCGCCCAAAGGTGGTCAGCGACGAACTCGGGAACGTGTAGCCCCCGTAGCCCCAGTACCCGTTGCCGGTGACCGAGCTGGTCGTGAACAGCGCGCCGACAGGAAGATCGCTGTCCTTGGCGTACGCATAGCCGCCCATCACCTCGAAGCCATTGACGATCTTGTTGGCCGACACGGCGAAGCGATTGAAGTGCGACCTTATCGGGATTGCCGCATCCAGGCTGTCGATCGAGCCGAAATACGCCATGGCGAAGATCCCGGATCCGTTGGCGTCATAGATGAACTGATCGATGGCGGCAAAGTCCTTGTGGTCGGGCGATCCCGCCCCATCTCCCATCCCCGCCGCATTGACGCCGTTGAACACATCGACCGACAAGCGGTTCTTGTCCTTGACGTAGAACACCTCTCCGCCGACCTGATGCGCTCCGAAGGAAAACGGGTTGGCGGTCGTCAGGGGATTCTCGAGCGGCGTGGGTCCATTGATACCCGTCGCACGATCGAACCCAGCCACGCCGCCTTCGAACAGCCAGTGAAACTGGCCAACGCGGACCCCGCCGTACTCCTTCTCCTTGCCCCACACGCCATAGAGGTTGGTGACGATTTCCACGCCCTCCGCCGAGTGGGCGTACTCCACGAAGCCGCCATAGTTCTTCCCGAAGCTACCGCCAGCGAAGATCGTCGCTTCGCCGAGCGCAAACGAGTTCACGTCCGCGGACTGGGTTTGCGTCTTCGCATAGTTGTACAGCAAGTTCACTCGTGCTGCCAGATAATCGGAGATCTGCTTGACCTCCTGGTTCTCGCCGATCTCCTCAGGCATGCGGTATCCCGCCCACTTGAACGCGAAGCCTTTCGCGTTGAGGCGCGGCACTGCCGGCGAATGACAGCCCGAGCAGTTCATATTGTATTTTCTCGCCCACGCCGGAATCGCGTGCGCCTCGCGCGGCGCCAACATGGCGGAGGCGAGTGCCAGCGGTCCGACGATGCTGAGCATCGTGATGCGCATACAGTATCCTCTCAGGTGCGTGGCCGCGCGTGAACTGCCGATGCGATCGCCGAGGCCGGATTCGATCGCACTCCGAACCTGCATGGTCCTATGTGCTGCCCCTCATGGCTTGGCCCCCTTCTTGTCCACCGCGGCTGGCTCGGGAAAGGTGTCCTGAATGTCCACCTTGGGATGCCCTCCAGGGGGACCTTGCAGACTGCTCAGATACGACGCGACTTCTTCGATGTCCTGATGCGTGAGCACCGGCGGCCCGAACTTCGCCATACTCGCGGTGTCGCCGCGGAACCGCGTCGGATCCTCGATGAAGCTGTGCAACCAGCCCACGGTATGCCGTAGCCCGATGTCGCTGAGCTTCGGGCCTTCGTTCGCATTCTTCTCGCGTTTCGGATCGGTCAGGCCCGCCACCACATGGCAGCCCGCGCATTGGCGCTTGAACAGCGCGCGCCCCGCCCGCTCGGCCGACGTGAGCGGGCGCCCGACCTCGGCGACGATCGAGGGTGGCCTGCCGCGAAAGGAGGCGCCCATCAGCAACGCAGAACCGCCAAGCACGACGGCGATGCCAGCGAGCGCCACCGGGCGGTGGCGAAGGCTTCGGCGGCTGCCGCGGTCGAAGAACGGCAACGTGATCAACACGAGCATCAGCAGTCCCGGCACGCCGATCGCTCCCAGGCTCTCGAGCGATCCCGGAAACAGTTTCAGCATTTGAAACAGCGGCAGGAAATACCACTCGGGGAGTGGCACGTACGAATTGTCGGCCGGATCCGCAGGTGCCTCCAACGGCGCGCCGACCGCGAGCGCAAGCACAACGATCAGGATGATGACCAGACAGGCGACGATCATGTCCTTGCCGACAACATCGGGCCAGAAGCGGACCCCGCTGCGCTTCGTCGCCGCGTATCGCTCTCGATAGTAGGCGGGATATGCGGCGTCGCTCGTGTGCGCCGGTGCGTCCGTCTCGAGCGCGTCGGTGCGCGGCGCGATCCCCTGCCGGATCACCATTGCCAGATGGACGAGCACGAAGAGGCCGAGCAGCAACGGCAGCCACAGGACGTGGAACGCGTAGAATCGCGTCAGCGTCGCCGCGCCAAGTTGCGCGCCGCCGCGAAGCAGCGCGGTGAGCGGACCGCCGATGATCGGCGCAGTGCCCGCCATGTTCGTGCCGACCTGCGTCGCCCAGTAGGCGCGCTGGTCCCACGGCAACAGGTACCCCGTGAACCCGAATCCCATCACCAGCACGAACATGATTACGCCGATGACCCAGTTGGCCTCGCGCGGATACTTGTAGGCGCCCATGCTGAAGACACGAATCATGTGCGCCGCGACCAGCACCACCATGAAGCTCGACCCCCAGTGGTGTATGGCGCGGAGCAGCGAGCCGCCGGCGACCGCACGCTGGAGAAACTGAATGCTGTCATACGCGTGGTCCGGCGACGCGGAGTAATACGTCGCGAGCACGACACCGGTCACGATCTGGACCATGAACACGGCAAACGTCGCGCTGCCCAGTGTGTGCCACCACGTCAAGCGATCCGGCACCTCGCGATCGAGCAAGGCGCGCCTGAGCGCCGCGAGATCCATGCGCTCGTTGAACCACCGGCTCACGGCGCTCATGTCAGACCTCGATGCGGTCGGCGATGCCCGTCCGGAACTGCTTGAGCATCACCAGGACACTCCCGTCGACGATGCGCACCGGAAGCGGATCGAGTCCGCGTGGCGGCGGCCCGTCGAGCACCGCACCCGTCTTGCTGTCGAACACGCCGTGATGACATGGGCACACGAACTTGTCGCGCTGCTTGTCGAACATCACACTGCAGCCGAGATGCGGGCACGTGCCGCTCATCGCCGTGAAGGTCTCGCCGTCGTCGGTGCGCAGCCACACGGTGCGAAGCGTTCGCGTCTGGATCCAGGCATCGTTCGCCGGCACGACGAAGTCCACCTTGACCGGCACATCGATGTCCACGAGATCCGCCTGCGCCACTTTCGTCCAGGCACTCGCGATGCGACGTCGGAAGACGGGTGCGAAGAATACGCGCGCCGTTGGTACCGCGACGAGAATCCCGCTGATCGCGGCCGAAATCGCGCTCGCCATCCTGAGGAAGCGTCGCCGTCCGACGACCGCTACGGCATTCGGGGGTTCGAGCGGCGTATTCGTGGAAGACGAAGGCTGGGTCATCGCGCTCCTGAATTGACGAAGCGACTCACGGCGGCACCTGTCGCGCCAATCATCGAGTCTTGCTCCCGCAGGTGGACGCCAAGATGCGGCGTGGACGACCAGCGCGGCCATACATCTGTTGAGGGAGTATCTGTACCCGCATGGAAAGGCTGTCCTCACGTCTGCTCGGTGGGACCATCAGGATCATCCAGCGCATCATGGAAACTGCCAGTGCTTCCTGAAGATTCCATGAAGGCAGGCTGAACGCGACCGTAGCATGCACTGCCGTCAGGGACCGTTCCGGACGAACGTCTCCACCCGGCCATCCGGGTGGCCCACGAGCACGCGCTCGGCCGTGCCGAGAAAGAGGCCGGTGTCCACCACGCCGGCCATGGAGAGCACGGCCGTCTCGAGCGCGCGCGCGGCGCGCTCGTCGGCGATCGGCCGAGTCATCGCGCAGTCGAGCGTCAGGTTGCTGTTCTCGCTGAGAAGCGGGTGAATGCCGCCTGCGTCGGGCCGCACCGCGGCAACGAGGCCGAGCGCCTTGAGCTGGCGCGTCACCGGGCCGCGCGCCAGAGGAATCACTTCGACCGGGATGCGGCCCCGCTCGCCGAGCGCGGCGACCAGCTTCTCTCGCCCCACGAGGATGATCTGCCGCTTGGAGGCCGCGGCCACGATGCGCTCCTGCACCAGCGCGCCACCCCATCCCTTCACGAGATCGAGGTTAGGGGCGACCTCGTCGGCTCCGTCCACGATCAGGTCGAGCAGCACGTCCTCGCGAAGGTCGATGAGGGGAATGCCGACCTCGCGGGCCAGGCGCGCCGAGTCGCGCGACGTCGGCACGGCGGCGACACGGAGGCCTTGTTGCACCCGCGCGCCGAGCGCCGTGATGAACGCCGCGGCAGCGCGCCCCGAGCCGAGCCCGACTCGGGCGCCGTCCTCGATCAGCTCGAGCGCCTGCGCGACGACCGCTTGCACGCCGGGGTCGCCGTCGCCCCCGGGGACGTTCTCGCGGCGCGTCACGGCGTCTTTTCCCTGCGCGGTCATGCCTTCCCAGCAACGACGTGGACTCGATGGGCCTGTCCGTCGTTGTAGCCGGCCGACCAACACTCACCGCTGTTCGCGTCGCGCAGGAAGATGTACGTGCCCCCCACATCGCACGTCCCGGCTTCCATCACATGCATGCGTTTGTGGCCATCACAGATGTTTGACAGGCGGTGTGACTCCGACATGGATGATCAGCATGATCATCACTGTTACCCCACCGATGTATCCCCACACGATGGCTTTGCGCATGGTCGAATGAATGTTCTCCTTCCTGTCGATATACGGGATGAGAACCAGCCCGATCAGAATCGCGATCGGTGCCACGACCAATGCAATGATGCCAAACCAGTCTTCCAGGGCATAGAGTCCGAGAAACATCCACGGTGGCTTGGTCATTTCGACGCCAGCATAGGGGCCGGGGTACAGCGCTGCAGGAAATTGCGCTGCCAGGAATCCGACAACGCCATATACGACACCACTGTACCAGACGATACGCTTCACATGGTCAAAAAATGTCACCGTCCGCTCGGCGCTGGAGCCCGGCAGAGTCGACAGACCATTCAACTTGATGAGCGCCAGATGGGGAACGATACACAGGATCAGAAGGAGTGGCAGAACCAACACGTGCGTCGTGAACATCCGCATCACTGCGGTTGTGCCCTGAAGAAACGCCGACACGCCTCCGCCAAACGGGACAAGCGCCATCGACTCCAGTGCGTGTTGGTACGCTTCGTACCCTTCCTGGTCCCACTTGAGCACCGCACCGGAGAACAGGAAACCGAACGTAATGAACAAGAGGCCGACACCATACAGCCAATTGAGCCTGCGGCTTCCACGGTACGCTCCCGTGAACACCACGCGCGTCATGTGCAGAATGGCCAGGAATGTCACTGTCTCTGCAGTCCAACGATGGAACGAACGCAGCCACATACCAAGTGGTGCGGAGCTCAGGTTCAGCACGCTCGTCCGTGCTGCATCCACTGACGGAGTGTAGAAGAGCGCGAGAATAATGCCCGTAATAGCGAGAAGGGTGAACCCAACCACCGTCACGCCGCCCACGGTGTAGCCGAAGCGCAACGCATGCCCGGGAACGTCGTAATTGAGGTCGTCCAACGTCCATGAGCTCTCGGATGAATTCGCGTTCATGAGCTTCCACCCGTCTTTCTGGGCACGTACACGACACCGAGGCCGATAATCGCAACGGCAAGTGCCAGCGCTTTGATCACAATGAAGGTTCGCGAGTTCCTTACCATAGTGCGAATAGTGTCGAAGTCACGTTCCGTGACTGCGCCCTGGGCTGCTTGCGTACCCGCCTCAGGCCCAGCGTCATGATGCGCTGAGTCCGTCGTCTGCTCCTTCATCATCGCACTGGTCACCTTCTCCGGTTTCGTGCGCGTCTCGTCGCCCTGACCGGAG
>JBBRZK010000007.1:0-92452 GCA_038236775.1 Gemmatimonadales bacterium | reverse complement strand
GGGTACTACCGGTCGCTGGCGGGAGTGCGCCACAAGCCGTAGCGGCGCGGCGCGCTCACTCGCGGCCTCCCGCGCCGAGTGCGGCGCGCATGCGACCATCGGCGTCGAGTCGGCGGAGCGCGGTCGTCGCTTCCTTCACCGCGTCGCGCAGGGGCGGTGCGTCCGTGGTGCTCCATGCGTCCGCCACGTACGCGTACGCATCCACGGCCTGCTCGCGCTCGCCCAGGCGTTCCGCGAGCCGCCCACGCTCCAGCTCGCGCGCAACCTCGAGCAGGTCCACCGACTGCCGCAACCGGCTGAGCATCGCCAGCGCCTTGCGCGGATCAGTCCGCGCCACGAGCCGCGCGCGCACGAACTGGTCGATGGGCAGCGAGAACAGCGTATCGGACAACGCATCGAACAACCGCGTGGCCGTCGTGGTGTCGCCCGACGCGAGCGCGGCGTAGGCGCGCGCGGACGCGGTGAAGTAACTGACCGCCGCGCGCGTGCGCGCGCTGGTGTCCGTCTTCGCGAACTGAACCGCGCCGAGCGCGAGGCGCTTCAGCGTCGCCGTGTCGCGCGCAGCGCCGAGCGCGGGCAGCGCGTAGAACGATGCGTCGCTATGGCGCTGCACCCACGGCGCTAGCACCTTCGCCGCGCTGTCGGCCGGCACGAGCCCGAGCCACGCGATCTCGGCGGCCGTGTAGCTGTCGCTCTGGATCGCGAGGCTCCACGCCTCGCTGACGTGACCGCGGAAGGCGAGTCCTTCAGCCAGCCGCGCGCGAAAGGGCTGCACGTTGCCACCGGGACTCCGCCGCTCGGCGGCACGCAGGATCGCGAGCGCCGACTCGGACGAATCCGGCAGGCGCCGGATGGCGGCGAAGGCGTTGCCGCCGACGTTCGGGTTCAGCGTATCGAGCGCCGCGCGCAACGCGTCGCCACGCAGCCGGCCGCTGGTGAGCTGCGCCGCGAACGCCACCGCGTTGCGAGCGGCGCTCGGCGCACTGTGCGCCAGGTACGCGTTCGCGTAGCGCTGGCCCGACTCGGTGCCGTTGCGATACGCCAGCTCGATGGCGTGAATGTATGCCGGCGCGAAGTCCGAATCGGCGCGGATGGCGCGGTCGAAATACGCGAGCGCCTGGCGCTCGGTGATGTCCTTGTCGTGATGGAAGCGCATGTCGCCGAGCAGGTACCATGCGGATGCGTCGTCCGGATAGCGCTCCGTGACGGCGGCGGCCGCCGCGAAGGCGAGACGAATCTCCTGCGCGCTTCCCGGCCCGCGTTTGTTCCATTGCGCGTAGTGATGGATGGCGGCGAGGGTGAGCGAGTCGTGCGGTGAGAGACCCGGCCGGATGGACGCGCCCGCGCGCTCGAATGCCTGCCATTCGGGCCCGTTCCCGTTCTCGCCGGTCCATCCGTACGCCTCGCCGAGCATTGCGTAGGCGATGCCGAACGTCGAGTCGATGGACACGGCCTCGCGCAGCGACGCGGCGGCCGAATCCCACTGCGCGCGGCGGAAGAACTGCGCGCCGTGGAGGAACGCACGGATGGCGGGCAGCGAGTTGGAGCCGAGCGACGCGCGCTGCGCCGCGCCGATGGTGCGCATGCGCCCGATCGCGGCGAGGGCGCGGATGCTCAGCGAGTCGTTCACGCGGTCCATCCGCACCGTGGAGTCGCGCACCTCGATCTCCACGGGCTGGCCGTCGCGTTCCGCATCGACGATCCAAAGGTGCGCGCTCACGAGGTCCTTGCCCGACGACTGCAGCTGCCCGTACACGACGAGCTGTGCGCCCACGCGCTTGCCGAATGCAATCGCCGCCCCGCGTTCCGCATGGCCCTCCCACTTCTTGATCGTCACGCTCGGCGACAGCGTGCGGATGGGACCCGCGCCGTCGAGGTTGCGCGAGAGCACGTCGACAATGCCTTCCTTCCAGAGCGCGAGCTGCGGATCCAGTACCTCGAACGGAGCGACGGCGACATTGAGCGTGCCGACCGGCTCCGTGACGGCGTGCGACCGGCGAAGGACAAGCACCGCGACGGTGAGCACGACGACCGCTGCGGCCACCGTCCACACCCTGCGTCGCGCGAGGCCTCCACCGCGGGACGTCAGCGCCTCGAACGTGCCGGTGGTCTCCAGCGCCGACGCGATCTCCGACGCGGACTGCGGTCGCGCCGCAGGTTCCTTCTCGAGGCAGCGCATCACCAGCGCGGCGAACGCCGGTGGAATGCCCGGCCGTAGCTCGCCAACCGCCACGGGCGCCTCCATCACCTGCGCCGCCAGCACCTGCTGCGCGGACCGACCGGCAAACGGCGTGCGGCCCGTGAGCATCTCGTACGTCACGCAGCCGAGCGAATAGATGTCAACGCGGTGATCGGTGTTCGGGTCGCCGGCCACCTGCTCCGGCGCCATGTAGGCCGGCGTACCGAGCGACATGCCGAGCGACGTGAGCGCCTCGCCGGATTCCTGCTGCCGCGACGATGACAGCGCCTTCGCGATGCCGAAGTCGGCGACGGTGGCCGCGCCGCCGGAAAGCAGGATGTTGTCGGGCTTGATGTCCCGGTGGACGATGCCTTCCGCGTGCGCGTAGCCAAGCGCCTTCGCGACGTCGCCCATGATGCCGACGGTCTCCGAGATGCTCAGCGGTCCCGAGGCGATGCGCTCGCGCAGCGACTCGCCCTTCACGAACGGCATCACGTAGTACGGCAGCCCGTCGATCTGGCCCGCCGAGAGGACGGGCACGATGTGCGGGTGCTGAAGCCGCGCCGACAGCAGGACTTCGCGGTTGAACCGCTCCGCGTTCACTCCCGCTGCCAGCTCGGGGTGGAGCACCTTGATCACGACCGCGCGGCGCAGGGCCGTGTCGTCCGCGAGGAACACGCGCGACATGCCGCCCCCGCCCAGCTCGCGAATGATCGCGAAGTTCGAGCCGAGGGCCTTCTGCAGCTGCTCAGTGAGATCGGTGTCCAGGAGAGCCTCGAGGCGCGGCGGTGTTGGAGAGCGCGGCAATGCCGAAGATAGGAGCGGGTCCGCGGCCGCGACAGATTCGGGGGGAACGCTCGCGCCGAACTCTGGCGCACCTCAAGGCGCGCACCCATGTTCGGGGCAGACGTGAACATGGGTGCACGCCGGCTCCTTCACCCGCCCAATCGCGATGAATCTCCAGCGGCCCGCTGAACGGCTCAGCTCCGCAGTGCGCGCGCTGCGCGTACTCGCGCACGTCGCGCTGCTGGCGCCCATCGCATCCTGCCCGTCGCCCGGGACCCTGGCGAACGGAGAAGAGTTCGTGCTCCTCCCGTCCATCGTCGCCGTGCAGCCCGCTGTCGTGGGCGGCGCGTCGTCGTTCCGGCTCGAGGTGGTGTCCCGCGGCGTCGTCGGCAACCCCACCGACCCCGAGCCCCTCGTCTGGACCGCGAGTGACCCAGGCGTGGTCATCGTTCCCGACCACGCCCATGGAACGGCGCAGGTCACGCTTCCCGTGCTCCCTGCCGGCTCGAGCATCGTCATCACCGCGACAAACGGAACGCGAGCGGCCACGTCGATGGCGATGTTCCGCATGCTGGCGACGGGCGCCTCGGATGAAGCGCGGGACGATCTCGTGGACGGTGGGAACCCGTCCGTGATCCTGACGTCCGGGGACATGGGCGGCACCTGCGCGTATGATCGAGTCGCGGCCTTCAACGGATCCGCGCCTATCGGGGCGCAGAACACCAGCGCGTCGTGTGACCGCGCGGATGCTGCGATCTTCTCCGAGGGCGGGGCGCCGAAGATCGTGCGGCCCGCCGGCTGGACCTCGTTGCAGGACATCATCGATGCCAGCGGTAACGGCGGCCCCATCATCATTCCCACCATGGTGGTCATCGGGGTCGAGGACGCGGCCGTCCCCCAGGCGAACGTGGACGAGGACAACTTCCTCCTCACGGCCGGCGATACCTATCGTTTCAGTCGCAGCGGCATCGCGATCCCCACCAGCGCCCAGACAAGGATTCGCGAGAAACTGGCAACCGTGATGCGGTGCGCCGACGTCGCGACGCTTCCCTCCACCGTGACCCCCGATCCGACGAAGCTCAATATCTATCACGTGACGTCAGTGGTCGACGTCGACGGCACCATCCAGCGCGGCTACTTCTGCACTCCGAACGTGATACTCGTCGCGCACGGCATGGCACTCGACAATACGTTCGCGCACGAGCTTGGCCACGCACTCGGCCTGATCTCGCCCTATTTCGGACACATCGATGGGGTATCCGGCTTCATCCGTGACAACGTGATGTCCACGGACGCCGCGACGGGGCAGGACGATCGCCACCGCTTGTCGCTCGGCCAACTCTTCCGGATGCACGTGGATGGCCGCTCGTGGTTGCGGCGGAATTCCGACCTGACCGACGGGCCGTTCACGTGCTCGTGCGATCCCTATTCCACGAAGGTCTGCCCGGCGCTCTCCGCGGACCTTCGGCCGCTGCTCGTGCCGTTGCCGGCGGCGGGGGCGCCGTGCCCATGAACCGGAGCGCGCGGCGCGCGGTGCTGGCGGTAAGCGTGGTGACGATCGGCTGCAGCGCACACGCTGATGACACGGCGCCAATCGTCGAGCGCTGGCTCACCTGCGAGGAGTGCGTGAATGGTGAGCTTGCGCGGTTGCGGGTGCTGGGTGCGGCCGCGATTCCGGCGCTCACGGAGGCCGTCGTCGGCCCGTCGCCGAGCGTGAATGCGAATATCACCGCGTCGAGCGCCGCATCGTTCGCGCGCGCGCGCCGATACTGGCTCACGCTTGCCGCAAGTGAGCGCCTCCTGAGGCCGCTGCACGATTCGGCGGCGTACGTGGCGCGCAACGTGGAGAATTTCCGCTCTGTCTACCAGATACGCGCCGCCCTTGGGCTGCGTGCGATCGATCCGATGGGGGCCGGAGCGATCCTGCGGGCAAAGCTCATCGCGAACGATTCGGCGAGGGTGCACTTCTTCCGCGCGGATGTGCGCATCCTCCTGGACTCATTGTCGCGCGCCCCATGAACACCGGGGACACGTTCGAGCAACTCCAGCGTTCCCTCGGCACCGACTACACCCTCGAGCGGGAGATCGGCCGCGGGGGAATGGGCGTCGTGTATCGCGCGCACGATGCCCGGTACGAGCGTACGGTTGCCATCAAGGTGCTGCGCGACGAGATCGGTTCGGGCATCAACGCGGCTCGCTTCCATCGCGAGATCCGGATCGAGGCGCGGCTGCAGCATCCCAACATCGTGCCCGTGCACGAGTGGGGCGTGAAGGACGACATGATCTTCTGCGTGATGCCGCTCGTGGAGGGAGAGTCCCTCCGTGCGCGGCTGGCACGCGAACGGCAGCTTCCCATCGCCGATGCCGTTCGCATCGCGCGCGAGGTCGCGAGTGCCCTGGCCTATGCGCACCAGCAAGGCGTCGTCCACCGCGACGTGAAGCCGGAGAACATCCTGCTGTCGTCGGGTCACGCGATGATCACGGACTTCGGTGTGGCGCGCGTGATCGGCCTGGCCACGGGGGAAAGCATCACGGAGACCGGCTTCGCGGTGGGCACCGTATCGTACATGAGTCCCGAACAGGCCGCCGGCGACTCCAACGTCGATGCGCGCAGCGACATCTACGCGCTCGGCTGCGTGCTCTACGAGATGCTCGCCGGTGATCCGCCGTTCGGCAGCGCGACGCCGCGCGTCGTGATCTCGCGGCACATGCACGAACGGCCGCCGCGCATCGAGGCGTCCCGGCAGTCGGTACCTCCAAACGTGGTCGCCGCGCTCGAGCGGGCGCTGGAAAAGGTGCCCGCCGATCGCTTCGCGACGGCTGACGAATTCTCCGCGGCGTTGGACGTCTCGGGATCGACACCCGTGGCCACCGCGGTCTCACGTCGTCGACGCCGCACTGTCGCGTGGATTGCCTTGGCGGCGCTGCCGCTGGCGGTCGCGGCCGGCTGGTACTGGTCGAACCACAACGGTGTTCTCGATGACCACCGGGTGGTCGTCTTCCCGCTCACGTTCCCATCGGACACTGCCGCCGGCGCTGGCGCCGGCTGGGACGTGGCCATCGCGATCAGTGCGTCGCTCGAACACGCCGAGCCGCTGCGCGTGATCGACGGCTACACGCACCTGAGTGCCGACTCACGCAAGGACATCCGGCTGCTCACGGATGAAACTGCGCGGCAGATCAGCCACGCACGGGGTGCGCGATACTATGTGGACGGCGCCATCGTCTCGCGCGGCGACAGCGGCACGGTCGTTCTCCGGCTGCACGACGCCCTCGGCGATTCGGTCGTCGCGCAGGAGAGCGCGTCGGACGTTGTCTCCGTGCCCCGCGCGACGCTCGGCCTCCGCGCGATTGCGCGGCTGCTGCCGCGACTCATCGATCCTGCGCAGCGTGTGGATGGGTTCGATCTCGAGTCCCGTGCGCCCAGTGCGGTGGCACTGTGGATCCAGGGGGAGCGGGAGTACCGGCAGTCGCATTTCGCCGGTGCGCTCGACCTGTTCCGCCGCGCCGTGCGAGAGGACAGCGCGCTGGCCATCGCCGCCGTGCGGGGTGCGCAGGCGGCGAGCTGGGAATCGCGGCTCGAGGAGGCAGACAGTCTCGCCGCACTGGCGATCGCGCGACGGAACACGCTCCCGCGTCGGCATGCGCTCTTCGCCGAGGGCCTGCGGCACTACCTGCGCGGGAACGCGGATTCGGCGCGCATGACCTTCGAACGTGTGCTCGCGTTCGACGTCGACGGCGTGGAGGCACCGATGGCGCTCGCCGAGGTGCATCAGCACCTGCTCGCCGGCCCTTCCGCTCCGCCGGACTCCGCAGTGGAGCGCTGGCTGAACGAAGCCGCACGACGCGACTCGTCGTTTACTCCGCCGCTGTACCATCTTGCGGAGATCTCGTTGCGACGCGGAGACATTGCCCGTGCTGACGCACTCATCGGCGCGCTGCAGGCGCACCGCGCCGACCAGGCACTCGTGCGCCCTCTGCTGCTCATGCGTGCCTGCGTCGCGGGCAACGATGCGAAGTGGGTGCTGACCGCCAGCGTGGATGCGGAGAGTGTATTGCTCGCCGCGAGCGAATTGCTCGCCCACCTCGCCCAGCCGCGGTGCGCCGAGGCGGCGCTGGGCGCCGTGCTGCGATCGCCGTCGGCGAGCGCGGGAGTCCGCTGGTCCGCGCTCCTCCGGCTCCAGGGATTGCTTGCCGCATCGCGACGCAGCATCGAGCTCCGCGCGCTACTCGATTCCGCGGTGGCGGCCGGTACGTCACAGGCGCGCGCGCTCTATATCGTGGACGCCGCTGCCGGCGTGGACCGCGCGCTGATGCGCCCGAAGGCGGAGGAAGCCGTACGGTTCGCGGAGAACGCATATGGACACGCATATGAGCGTGCCACGCCACAGACACGCTGGGTACTGGCGCTCTGGCACGAGCTCGAGGGCGACACCACGCGCCTTGCGAGCATGGTACGGGTGAGTGACTCCGTCGGGCGCGCCGGAGGCCGGCGCGAGCGCCTCTTTGCGGCCGCGATGCGGGCGCACGCGTTGCTCGCCCGTGGCGATTCCACCGGTGCCATCGCAGCGTTGCGCAATCTGCAACCGAACGCCCGGCGGGATTCCCTCACCTTCGAGATGTTCGAACCGCTCGCCGTGGAACGGGCGCAGCTCGCGTTACTGCAATTCGCGCGCGGCGCGTATGCGGATGCCATTGCGACGGCGGCCCAGCTGGAGCACTCGCAGCCAGCCATCTATCTGCCATTTCTCCCCTTGAGCCTCGAGCTCAGGGCACGGGCATGGGGCAAGCTGGACAAGCCGTCAGAGGCGGAGCAGAATAGGGCGCGCCTGCGCACACTCGAAGCGGCGACCGTGGCGCGCCGCTGACGCCCCTTCCCCTTTCCGGAGGACGTGTGATGAAGCGAGCCCTATTGGCGGTCGTCGTCGCTGGACTTTGCACCACCGGCTGTGCATCGAAAGCCGATGTCACGACGCTCGAAACCCGTGTCGCTGCGCTCGAGACGCGTGTCACCAAGGTGGAGACGGACCACGCGGCGACGCGCGACAAGCTCCAGAAGCTCCTCGTGTGGGTCAACCACCGAGCGCCGCCCGACGTGGGACTGTATGACTGGATGGGCGCGGTTCAGGATAAACTGTGGCCAGCGAATGGCCCCGGTGATCCGCAGAGGCCCGGGTCGCCACCGCCGCCATTCTGATGCGCCGCGACAACAGCGCCCGCGATGCCTGCGGGCGCTGTTGTCATCGCGTCCGCAACGACAGCAGCCGCATCCCCACGCCGTCGGCGACCCAATCGTCCACGCGGCCGTCCACCCGAAAGCCTGCCGCGGCGAGTATCGCATCCATCGGCGCGAAGTGATCGTCCTCCGGGACCTCCGCAACGACGAGCCGCGCCGGAGTCCGTAGCGCCTTCGCGAGCAGGACGCGCAGTGCCCCAGGCTGCACGGCGGAAACCAGGTGGATCTTCAGCGTTCCAGCGGTACCGGCCACATCGCCGTACAAAGCGATGCCCACGGGCGACCCCGACGCCAGCGCCAGCACGCCGCGGTCGTCCGCCCCCACCAGCGCCGATGCCAGCAGCTCCAGCAGGCGCGCCTCATACCGCGTCCCTCCGAACTGCCGCAGCACCAGTGCGCGCGCCGGCTCCGCATCACCCGGCACCACGGCGCGCACCAGGAGCTCGCTCACGCGCGACCGGTCAGATGTGAATCGCCCGGCCCAGCACCGCGAGCGCCGCCTCCTTCGTGGTCTCGCTCAGCGTGGGATGCGCGTGCACGGTGACCCCGATGTCCTCCGACGACCCCCGATACTCGAACGCCAGCACCACCTCGGCGATCAGCTCCGAGACGTTCGGGCCAATCAGGTGCGCACCGAGCAATTCGTCGGTGGTGGCGTCCGCGAGGAACTTCACGAAACCGGCAGTCTCACCCGCGGTGCGCGCGCGTCCGTTGGCCGAGAAGGGAAACTTGCCCACCTTGTATGCCCGGCCTTCGGCCTTGAGCTCGTGTTCCGCGAGCCCGACGGACGCGATCTCCGGCCACGTGTACACGACGGACGGCATGGAGCGATAGTGCATGTGCACGCGCTTGCCGGCGATCACTTCCACCGCGACGACGCCTTCTTCCTCGGCCTTGTGCGCGAGCAGCTTGCCGCCCACGCAGTCGCCGATGGCGAACACGTTCGGCAGGTTGGTGCGCATCTGGTCATCCACGATGACTTCCCCGCGCTGCCCCACCTTCAGGCCGAGCGCCGCGGCATCCACGCCGGTGAGTGACGGCTTGCGCCCCACCGAGACCAGCACGTAGTCCGCCTCGAGGGTCTCCGTCGCACCGCCCTTCTCCACGTCCACGAACATCGTGTTACCCGCGCGACGCGCGCCGGTGACCTTCGAGCCGGTGCGGAGGGTGAGTCCCTGCTTCCTGAACACGCGCTCCGCTTCCTTCACGACGTCCTCGTCCATCCCGGGCAGGATGGTGGGCATGAACTCGACGACGGTGACCTTCGCACCGAGGCGGCGCCACACGCTCCCGAGCTCGAGCCCGATCACGCCACCGCCGATCACGATCAGGTGCTTCGGCACCACGGGAATCTTCAGCGCACCCACGTTGGAGAGCACGCGCTCCTCGTCGAACTTCAGGAACGGAAGCTCGATCGGCACGGAGCCGGTGGCGATGATGACGTGTGCCGCCTTGTAGCTCGTCACCGTTCCGTCGGCAGCCGTCACATCGACGACATTACCCGCGCGCAGCGTGCCGCGCCCCTTCGCCCACGTCACCTTGTTCTTCCGGAAGAGGAACTCGATGCCCTTCGTGTTCTGCCCGACTACCTCGTCCTTGCGTTTCATCATCGTTGCGAGGTCGAGCCGGATGCCGTCGACGCCGATGCCATGCTCGGCGGCATGGTCGCGCATGAACTCGAAATGCTCACTGGAGCTCAGCAGCGCCTTCGACGGGATGCATCCGACGTTCACGCACGTGCCGCCGAGGGTGCGGTCCATCTCGACACATATGGTAGTCAGGCCGAGCTGGGCGGCGCGGATCGCGGCGACGTAGCCGCCGGGTCCGCCGCCAAGCACGACGACGTCTGCGGAAAGTGAATCAGCCATGGGAGAGGCGATGGGACGAGGTAGTGAAATCTCCCCGGGAATTTAGCAAGTTGCCCAAGGCCATCAGCGCCGGAAGACGAGCGTGTGCGGCGCATCAACCATCGTGAGCGTGCCGGCGCCATCCCAGTCGGCGCCGAGTGTGGTGCCGTTGGACGTGAGGGCGAGATGTCGCGCTGAGAGCACGTAAGTGCCCGACGCCGTGTCGGCGGCTACCGTGGTTGGCGTGCCGGTTGCCGTCAGGCGGCTCGTGATGATGAAACGGAAGCTCCCGTTCGGATCGATCGAGATGGAACTCGGCGAGAGCACGTCGATCTTGAACACGCCGGTGCTGTCCGATTGATCCATGACGGTGAAGGGCAGTGGCTGGCCGTCGATCGTCTGGAGCGTGAAGCTGCCGACGACGGACGGTGCGGCGGTGGCGCCGTCTGCGCCGCAGGCGGCGAGTCCGAAGAGGGCGATGGCAATCGAGGCGCGGTACAGTGGGCGAATGGACATCCGGAACTCCGGTGAGAGGTTGCCAGGAAACTGCGAAAGCAGGGTCAGTTGCCAGTCATCCGCCGGTCACCCTCCCGAAAACGACGCGGAGCTCCCCCCCCGTTGTCATCCTGAGCGCAGCGCCTGCCCTGAGCGTAGCCGAAGGGAAGGATCTGCTCTTGTCATCCTGAGCGCAGCGAAGGATCTGCTTCCCCGCGTTGGATCCTTGCTGCTGGAAGCACCGAATCGCCCAAACCCGCCGAGTATCGGGTGTCATCCCCTTTTCAAGGGCAATGAACCGCGGAGGACGCGGAGGATCGCAGAGGACTGCGGCACGACCCGCCTGCAGTCCTCCGCGTACCTCTGCGGCCTCTGCGGTTATTGCTCTTGCGGTAACCGCACACGCCACTGCCAGCCGTCAATCCACCAGCATGGACGCCGGGTCTTCCATCAGCTCCTTCACGCGCACCAGGAACAGCACCGCCTGCTGGCCGTCGATCACCCGGTGGTCGTACGACAGGGCGACGTACATCATCGGCCGGATGACCACCTCGCCGTTCGCCGCGACGGGCCGGTCCTGCGTCTTGTGGAGGCCGAGGATGGCGACCTGGGGGTAGTTGATGATCGGCGTGGAGAGCAGCGAGCCGAAGACGCCACCGTTCGTGATCGTGAAGGTGCCGCCGGTGAGGTCGTCCATTGCGAGCTTGCCCTCGCGCGCCTTCTTCGCCAGCGCGCCGATGTCACGCGTCACGTCGAGCATGCCCTTGCGGTCGGCGTCCTTCACGTTGGGCACCACGAGACCGGCCTCGGAGGCGACGGCGATGCCCATGTTCACGTAGTGCTTGTAGAGGATGGCGTCGCCATCGATCTGGGCATTCACGATGGGGTACGCCTTGAGCGCCTGGCAGGCCGCCTTCACGAAGAACGGCATGAAGCTCACCTTCACGCCGTGCTCCTTCTCGATCTTCTCCTTCATCCGCTCGCGCAACGCGATCACGGCAGACATGTCGATCTCGTTGAAGGTCGTCAGGTGCGCCGTCGAGTGCTGGGCCTGCAGCAGGTTCTCGGCGATCCGCTTCCGGCGCGTGGTCATCTTCTCGCGCGTCTCGCGCTCACCCGAGGCCGGCGCGCCGCGCGGAGCGGCCGTTGGCGGGGCCGTCGGCGCGACGGGCGCGACGGGCGCGACGGGCGCGACGGGCGCGACGGGCGCGACGGGCGCGACGGGCGCGACGGGCGCGACGGGCGCTGACGGAGCGGGCGTCGCGGGCACTGCGGCGACCTTGCCGGCCGCCACATGCTCGATGACGTCGGGCTTGCTCACCACGCCGCCGCGGCCCGTGCCGGCGACGGCAGCGAGGTCCACATTCTGCTCCGCCGCCACGCGCTGCGCGGCGGGCGACGCACGCACCTCGACGGGCGACGGAGCGACTGGTGCCGCGGCGGCAACGGCCGGTGCAGCTGCGACTGGCGCAGTCGCCGCTGGTAGTGCGGCCGTCGCACCTTCTTCCATCTCGGCCAGCACGTCGTCCACCTTCACGACGTCGCCCTCCTTCACCGCGTGCTTCGTCAGCACGCCCGCGCTCATCGCCGGCACTTCGACGGTGATCTTGTCCGTCTCGAGCTCGACGAGCGTGTCGCCGGACGCCACGGCGTCGCCCTCGTTCTTGAGCCAGCGGGACACGGTCGCCTCGACGATGGATTCGCCGAGGGGAGGAACCTTGATTGCAATCATGAGTGCGCCGTCCCGGAAAAAAACCGCGACGACCGCCGGCGACTTTCGCGCCCGCACACCGTCGCATAGCATTCCGCGACAAATATAACCCCAGCGCAGAGGCATGCGAGGACTCACCATCTCCGCTCACGGCGGGCCGGACCGGATCGAGTATCACGACGACCTCCCAATGCCCGCCCGGCATGCCGCGTCGGACGTGCGCGTGCGCATGCGCGCCGCCGCGCTCAACCACCTCGACCTCTTCCTCCTCGCCGGCCTGCCCGGCGTCACCATCACGCCGCACTGGATTCTCGGCGCCGACGGCACGGGCATCATCGAGTCGGTGGGCACGGAGGTGACGTCAGTGGCCGTGGGCGATGCCGTGGTCATCAACCCGGGCATCAGCGACCGCACCTGCGAGTACTGCCTCGCCGGCGAGCAGCCACTGTGCCCGCGCTTCGGCCTGCTGGGCGAGCACCGGCCCGGCACCATGGCGGAGTACGTCGTGCTCCCCGCGGCGAATGTACGACGTATTCCTCCCACGGCAAACGTTGCACAGGCCGCGGCATTCACGCTGGCCACGCTCACCGCGTATCGCATGCTCGTCACGCGCGCGCGGCTGCAGCCTGGAGAGCGCGTGCTGATCTGGGGCATCGGGGGCGGCGTCGCCATCGCGTGCCTGCAACTCGCGGTGCAGATCGGCGCGCACGTCACCGTCACCTCCGGCAGCGACGACAAGCTCGCGCACGCACGCGCCCTCGGCGCACACGACACCATCAACCATCACGGCGTCGACGTCGGCCGCGAGATGCGCGCGCGCACCGGCAAGAAGGGCGTGGACGTCGTCGTGGACTCCGTTGGCGAGGCGACGTGGACACAGTCGCTCGGCGCGCTCGGCCGCGCGGGTCGCCTGGTCACGTGTGGCGCCACCTCGGGGCCGATGGTGACGACCGACGTGCGGAAGCTCTTCTGGAACCAGTGGAGCATTCTCGGCTCCACGATGGGCAACGATGCCGAGTTCGATGCGGTGGTGGGGATGTTTGTCGCTGGTCGTCTCACGCCGCCGGTGGACCGCGTCTATCCCCTCGCCGACGGACGCGCGGCGTTCGAGCGCCTCGCCGCCGGTGAGCAGTTCGGGAAGATCGTGCTGGAGATTGCCTAGGCCGCGCGGCCGATGCCGTCTTGCGGCAATGGTTGAAGCCTATAGTATCTGGAAGATGAAGCGCGTCGTGGTCATCGGGGGCGGACCGGCGGGACTCTACACCGCGCTGCTGCTCAAGCGCGCGCGCCCGTCGTGCGACGTCGCCGTGGTCGAGCGCAACGGGAGCGATGACACGTTCGGCTGGGGCGTCGTGTTCTCGGACCAGACGCTCGAGAACTTCCGCGCCGCGGACGAGCCGTCGTTCCGCGCCATCACCGACCACTTCGCGCACTGGGACGACATCGACGTCGTAGTGCGCGGCCGCCGGATCACCTCGGGCGGTCACGGCTTCAGCGGCATCGCGCGCCGCACGCTGCTGCGCATCCTCCAGGAGCGCGCGCGCGAGGTGGGCGTCGCGCTGCACTTCAGCACCGCCGTGCAGTCGCTGGCGGACCTCGAGGCCCTCGGCCTCGCCGGCGCCGACGTGATCGTGGCCGCGGACGGCGTCAACAGCACCATCCGCGGCGAACTCGCCTGCCATTTCGAGCCTGACCTCGACGTGCGCACGGCGCGCTTCGTGTGGCTCGGCACCACGCTGCCGCTCGACGCCTTCACGTTCTTCTTCGGGGAGAATGAGCACGGCGTCTTTCAGGCGCATTGCTACCGCTTCGACGACGCGACCTCGACGTTCATCGTCGAGTGCGATGAGGCGTCGTGGCGGTCGGCGGGCTTCGATCGCATCGACACCGACGCCACCATCGCCGCGTGCGAGGTCATGTTCGCCGAGTGGCTCCGTCCGCACCGACTGATGAGCAATGCCGCGCACCGTGCGCAGTCGCCATGGGCGCAGTTCACGCGCGTGCGCAACGCACGCTGGTGGCACGACAACGTCGTCCTCGTCGGCGACGCGGCGCACACGGCGCACTTCTCCATCGGCTCGGGCACCAAGCTCGCCATGGAGGACGCCATCAGCCTCGCCGGCGCGCTCGCTGAAGAGCCGAGCGCGCCCGTCGCCTTCGAGCGATACGAACGGGAACGGCTGCCGGAATCGCTCCGCCTCCAGAACGCGGCGCGCAACTCGATGGAGTGGTTCGAGCACGTGAAGCGCTACATCGCCCTGCCACCGGAGCAGTTCGCGTACAGCCTGCTCACGCGGAGTCAGCGCGTGAGCCACGAGAACCTCCGCTTGCGTGATGCGCAATACGTCGCCGGTGTGGAGCGATGGTTCGCGAGCCGAGCCTCGCACGGCGACGCCGACGCCGTGCCGCCCATGTTCACGCCCTTCCGCCTGCGCGACATGACGCTCGCCAACCGCGTCGTGCTGGCCCCCATGGACATGTACAGCGCGCGCGACGGCACGCCGAACGACTTCCATCTCGTGCACCTCGGTGCGCGCGCGCTGGGAGGGGCGGCGCTGCTGATGACCGAGATGGTGTGCGTCTCGCCCGAGGCCCGCATCACGCTCGGCTGCACGGGCATGTACGCGCCGGAGCACGAGTCGCACTGGCGCAGGGTCGTCGAGTTCGTGCACGCCTGGTCGCCGGCGAAGATCTGCCTCCAGCTGGGCCACTCGGGTCGCAAGGGCGCCACGCGCCTGCCGTGGGAAGGGCAGGATGTCCCCCTCGACGAGCACGCGTGGGCGACGATGGGGCCGTCGGCGCTGTCGTACGCGCCGGCTCTCTCGCCGCCGCGCGCGATGAGCCGCGCCGACATGGACGCCGTCCGCGACGCATTCATACGCGCGACGCACATGGCGGCGGGCGCAGGATTCGACATGCTCGAGCTGCACTGCGCGCACGGCTACCTGCTGTCGAGCTTCCTCACGCCGGTGAGCAACCAGCGCACGGACGAGTATGGTGGCTCGCTGGCGAACCGGCTGCGCTATCCGCTCGAGGTCTTTCGCGCGATGCGCGCGGCGTGGCCGGCGTCTCACCCGATGTCGGTGCGCATCTCCGCCACGGACTGGGTGGACGACGGCATCACGCCGGAAGAATCAGTCGCCCTCGGCCAGGCGTTCATCGCCGCGGGCGCGGACATCATCCACGTGTCCACCGGCCAGACCACGACCGACGCCCAGCCCGTGTACGGCCGCCTCTACCAGACGCCGCACAGCGACCGCATCCGCAACGAAGCGAACGTTCCCACCATCGCGGTGGGCAACGTCACCGAGGCGGACCAGGTGAACGGCATCATCGCGGCGGGACGGGCGGATCTCGTCGCCATCGGGCGCCCGCACCTCAGCGACCCGCACTGGACCCTGCACGCCGCCGCGCAGCTGGGCTACCGCGGGATGGCGTGGCCGAGGCAGTATCATCTGGGAAGGATCCAGCTCGAGCGCGAGTTGGAGAAGCGACGCGAACCACCACCGGAGACCCGATGACGACGGACCGCTACCTGCAGGGCATGCATGCCATCGTTACCGGGGGCAGCCGCGGCATCGGCGCGGCGATCGCCACGGCGCTCGCGCAGCGCGGCGCGAGCATCACGCTCATGTCCCGCACCCTGGGCGACCTCCGCGCGCACGCCGTGGAAGTCGAGCGGTTCGGCGGCGTGGTGCAGGCCATCGAGTGTCGTGTGGAGGATGAGGACAGCGTGGCGAGAGCGTTCACGCTCGCGGCGGATAAGCTCGGGCCGGCGGCCATCCTCGTCAACAATGCCGGCACCGCGAAGAGCGCGTCGTACATGGAGACCACTCGGGAGGTGTGGGACGCGATGATCGGGGTGAACCTCACCGGTACGTTCCTCTGCACGCGACAGGTGTTGCCGGACATGCTCGAGGCGCGCGCCGGGCGTATCGTGAACGTGGCGTCCACGGCGGGGCTGCGCGGCTACAAGACGATGGCGGCCTACTGCGCATCGAAGCATGGCGTGATCGGGCTCACGCGCGCGCTGGCCCAGGAAACCGCGAAGCACGGCATCACGGTGAATGCCGTCTGTCCCGGATACACGGACACCGACCTTACCGACACGGCGATCGCCAACGTGATGAGCGCGCTCGACAAGACCCCCGAGGAGGCGCGCGCGATGCTCGTGCGCATCATCCCGCGCGGCGTGATGACCACGCCCGCGGAAGTCGCGACGGCTGTCGCGTGGCTGTGCGCGCCCGAGTCGCGCGCCATCACCGGTATCGCGCTGCCCGTTGCCGGAGGGGAGGTGGGATGAGCGCGCCCCGCACGACGGCGGTCCCGTCACCGCGAGCCGCCGCCGCGTCGCACGCCCCGCTGCGCACCTGGCTCCGGCTGCTCACCTGCTCGAGTCTCGTCGAGCGCGCGGTGCGTCGGCGCCTGCGCGACGAATTCGACACCACGCTGCCGCGGTTCGACGTGCTCGCGCAGCTGGACGCCGCGGCGCGCGATTCCGTGCAGGGGCTCACGATGAGTGAGCTCTCGCGACGCCTCATGGTGACGAACGGCAACCTCACCGGGCTGGTCGAGCGGCTGGCGCAGGAGGGACTCGTGACGCGCGCTGCCGCGGAGGGCGATCGTCGCATGCAGATGGTGCGACTCAGTGCGGCGGGACGACGCGCGCTCCAGACCATGACGCCGGCCCACGAGGAGTGGATCGACGGCATGTTCCAGGACCTGTCCGCCGACGAGCTGGACCAGCTTGGCCAGCTGCTCGGCAAGCTCCGCGATTCCATCCGTCACGCGCCCGCGGGAGCCGACCAGCCATGACCGATGCTATTCCCCTTCCGGGCATCGCGCCGCAGCACTTCGCGTGGCGCGTGGACGACCGCGTCGCCACCATCACGCTGAACAGGCCGGAGCGGAAGAACCCGCTCACGCTCGAGTCGTACCGCGAACTGACGGACACCTTCCTCGCCCTCCAGCGCGTGCCGGACGTGCGCGCCGTGGTGCTCACCGGCGCCGGCGGCAACTTCTGCAGCGGCGGCGACGTCCACGACATCATCGGTCCGCTGGTGCAGATGAAGAACGCGGGCGATCACGACGGCCTGCTCGCGTTCACGCAGATGACGGGCGATCTCGTGAAGGCGATGCGCGCCTGTCCGCAGCCGATCGTCGCCGCGGTGGACGGCATCTGCATGGGCGCCGGTGCGATCCTCGCCATGGCGAGCGACCTCCGCATCGGCACGGCGCGCAGCAAGGTGGCGTTCCTCTTCGTCCGCGTCGGGCTGTCGGGGGCGGACATGGGCGCGTGCGCCATCCTCCCGCGCATCATCGGCCAGGGACGCGCCAGCGAACTGCTCTTCCTTGGCCGCTCGATCGATGGCGAGGTGGCCGAGCGCTGGGGCTTCTACAACCGACTGGCCGAGCCGGAGTCCGTGCTCGGCGAGGCGACGGAGATCGCGCGGACCCTCGCGCACGGCCCGTCGGCATCGCACGCCGTCACCAAGCGATGCCTGCACGAGGAGTGGTCGATGAGCGTGGACGACGCGATCGACTTCGAGGCCGCACGCCAGGCCGAGTGCATGCGGGGCGAGGACTTCGAGCGCGCGTACCGCGCGTTCGTCGAGAAGCGGACGCCCGTGTTCGAGGGCAATTAGCCATGCACATCGATTCGCATGAAAGGTCAGGCCGCCCATGACACGGCCATCCGCGGCGCCCGATCCGCTCTTCCTGACGTTCCAGCTCGCCGTCGCCGGCCGCTACTCCATCGACCGCGAGCTCGGGCGCGGCGGCATGGGCGTGGTGTACCTCGCGCGCGAGGTGCATCTCGACCGGCTCGTGGCCATCAAGCTGCTGCCGCCGGAGAAGGCCGGACTCGCCGGACTGCGCGACCGCTTCCTGCGCGAGGCGCGGCTGGCCGCCAAGCTTTCGCACCCGCACATCATCCCGATCCACGCCGTGGACGAGGTGGATGGTTTCGTCTTCTACGTGATGTCGTTCGTCGATGGTGAGACGCTGCACCAGCGTGTGCGCAGCCGTGGCCCCGTGTCGTCGTCGGACGGCGCACGCATCCTCCGCGAAGTGGCGTGGGCGCTCGCGCACGCGCACGCGCAGGGGCTCGTCCATCGCGACGTGAAGCCGGACAACATCCTCATCGAGGCGTCCACGGGTCGCGCGCTCGTGGCGGACTTCGGCATCGCCGCGGCCGTCGGTGATGCCGCGGGCGACGGCGTGAGTGGAACCCCCGAGTTCATGAGTCCCGAGCAGGCCCTTGGCGGCGAGATCGACGCACGCTCCGACTTGTACGGGCTCGGCGCGACAGCGTTCTACGCTTTTACTGGGCGCTTCCCCTTCGAGGGAAGTACGGCAACTGAAGTGCTCGCGAAGCAGGTGACAGAGGTACCGCCACCGCTCGCCTCGCTCGGGATGTCCGTGCCGCGGAAGCTCGCGGCGCTCGTGGACCGCTGTCTCGCGAAGGATCCCGCGCAGCGGCCGGCCAGCGCCGAGCAACTCGCCGAGCAGCTTGGCGTGGCGATGGAGCAACGACGCGAGCTGCCCGTGGCGCTGCGCGCGTTCGTGCGGCGCAACGGACGCATGGACGGTGGTGGCACGCTGCTCTACGCCGGCGCGGTGCTGGTCGCCTCCACGGCGGTGTCCGCGACACTCGGGATGACGCAGGGGTTCACGACGCTCGTGCTGGGTACCACGCTCGCGCCCATCGGGTTTGCGGTGCAGGCCGCGCGCCGACTCACCAGACTGGGCTTCGCGCACGCCGACCTCGCGCCGGCGTTCCGCGCGGAGCTCGAGAGCTCGCGCGAGGAACGCGCGATCGAGCACGGGCGAGGGCGGTCGTTCATCGAGGGATTCCTGGCCAAAGTCGCGAGAATCTGCGGGTCCTTTGCGATCGTGGCCATCCCCGTCGAGATCGCGTTGTGGATGAATGCGGGCACCCGTGAGGTAGCCGACTCGGCGGCTAGGGTCGTCGTGTTAGCATCAGGCGCGGCGGTGATGAACGGCGTGACCTACCTGGCGCTGCTGCAGCTGCGCCGCGACGTCGATACGGAATTCTGGTCGGCGGCGTGGAACGGGCGTCTTGGCACGCTCGCCTTCGCCATCGCGCGCAAGCTGCGCGGCAGCCAGCCGCTCGGCGCGGCGATGACCCATCGGGCCACGGAACTCTCGCTCGGCATGGCCGCCGAGCAACTGTTCGAAAGCCTGCCGAAGGATGCGCGGCACGCCATTGGCGACCTGCCGTCGCTGCTGCACCGGCTCCAGCGCGATGCGCAGGTGCTGCGCTCGCGCTACGACGACCTGAATGAGGCGCTGGGCCAGCAGGGTCCCGTCGGGGCAGAGGACGACTACGAGTCGCTGCGCACGGAGCGCGACCTCGTGCACGGCAAGCTTGGCGAGGCGGTAGGAGCGTTGGAGACCATTCGCCTCAACCTCCTGCGGCTGCACGCCGGCTCCGCCACGGTGGAAGGGCTCACGACGCACATCGGGCTGGCAGTGGAAGTGTCTGCGGAAGTCGAACGGATGATCGCCGCGCGCGAGGAAGTGGAGGAGCGTCTCCGCTTTCCACGCGAGGCGGAACCCACACCGGTGTAGCGCATGACCCGTCAACGCGTGGACTCACGGGAGGGACTTTCGGCGGGCGTGTTCGGCCCGCCCGCGGCGGCATACCCGCTCTCGCCGATCGACGCGCACGCGGCGCCACTCGCCGAGGAGCAGGCGCGTCGCCGCCGGTCTGGAGGCGGTATCGTCGCCCGCATCCTGCGTGACGCATTCATCGCGGTCGCGCTCATGGCCACGGTGCCCATCGGCATCGTCGCGTTCAACGGGAATCGCGTCTGGCAGGGCGGCTTCGCCGCGAACACGACGGCGCGGGTGAACCAGTCGGAAGCGGCACGTCCGCTCGCGCTGCCGCGCGATCCGTCCATCACACCGCTTGCGGCGGGGCTCGCGTTCAATGCGCTCCAGCCGGCGCCGAAGCCCGGCGAGTATCCCGACTTCCCGGTCATCGAGCCCGTCGTGCGACCAGCGCGAACGTGGGAGAAGGCGACGCTGACGCCCGGCATGTTCGCGAGCGCGCAGCCGGACATGTATCACGGGCCTTCGACCCGCACCATCCTCGAAGCGGTGGCGAAGGGATTCACGCCGGCCGAGATGGCGTACCTGCGCACGCTCGCCACTGCACCCGTGTGGCAGGATTTCGATCGCGTGGCGCGTGCGCCGGCGGTGGACATTCTCGGCGGCCGGTTGCGCACGCCATTCCTGACGCACGCGGATCGCTACAACCTGCCAATCAGCAACTACAAGGCGATAAAGGAGCTGGCGTTCGCCGCTGTGTCGCGTGCCGCGTACCACATGGCCATCGGCCAGCGCGATTCCGCGGAGACGGTGCTGCGCTCCATCGTGTCGTTCGGGTTCGCGCTCGTGGACAACGGCACCTCGGTACTCGACGAGTTGATCGGCACCATCATCGTCGGCAATGGCCGTGATGCGCTCGGCCGCTTCTACACCATCACGCACGATCCCCGCGCCGGTTCGCCGGCGGTGGCGCCTCTTCCTCGACTCGACCCGCGGGGAGGAACGCGAGCTGCAGTTCTGAACGTGGATGCCGAACGCGCCCGCCTCATCGCCCTCGCGGGCAATCCCTCGGCGCGTCCGGGTGAACGGTACGAGACCCTGCACGCGCTCTCCGTGTCCTCCTGCACGAACGTGCGTGAGCTGTTGTTCGGCCCGCGCGCCGAGGTTCTCCGCGCATTCGACGACGCACGTCGTACCCTGGCGCACTCGCCGGCCGAGCGGTCCCTCGTTGACCTGATCGAGCGCCCGCTTAACGTGGTGCCCCAGGTGAGCCCTTCGTACGACCCCATTGGCGCACTCGCCGTGAGCAGCGCGTCGGTGGCCGGCGCAGTGTTCCACAATCCGCGCATGGCCAGTTGTACCCTGATCGCTGGCCACATCTACCACGGCCAGTGATGACCTCCGACACCGCGTGGCCCTTCTTCGCCGACGCACATCGCACCTTCGCGCGCGACCTCCGGCGCTGGGCCACGTCGGAGTTGGCAGCCGGGCATGGCGCGGACAC
Organism: Gemmatimonadales bacterium; assembly: GCA_038236775.1. Taxonomy (GTDB): domain Bacteria; phylum Gemmatimonadota; class Gemmatimonadetes; order Gemmatimonadales; family Gemmatimonadaceae; genus AG11. The sequence goes on along the minus strand of JBBRZK010000007.1, from coordinate 71,119 downwards.
CGACGGAGACTGCCGTGCCCTCGTCTCCGCACTCGGCGCCGCGGGATGGCTCCGCTACACCGTGCCCGCGAGCCACGGTGGCGCGCACGAACGGCTCGACGTGCGCACGCTGTGCCTCGCCCGCGAGACGCTCGCCCGCGTGTCCGGCCTCGCCGACTTCGCCTTCGCCATGCAGGGACTCGGCGCCGGCCCCATCTCGCTGTACGGATCCGACGCGTTGAAGGCGCGGTACCTCCCGCGCATCGCGAGCGGGCACGCCATCGCCGCGTTCGCGATCTCCGAGGCTGAGGCGGGTTCGGACGTCGTCGCGATGCGGACGTCGGCGCGGCGCGATGGCGACGCCTACGTCATCGACGGCGAGAAGACCTGGATCTCCAATGGCGGCATTGCCGACCAGTACGTCGTGTTCTGCCGCCTGGGCGGCGCGGACCGCGACTTCATCGCGCTCGTCGTGGAGCCCGGCGACCACGGCTTCTCGGTGACGGCGCGCATCGAGACCATCGCGCCACATCCGCTCGCCACCATCCGCTTCGACAACTGTCGCGTGCCCGCCACGCGCACCGTGGGCGCGCCGGGCAAGGGACTGCGCGTGGCACTCGGCACGCTCGACGTGTTCCGCTCCACCGTGGGCGCTGCGGCGCTCGGCATGGCGCGGCGCGCGCTCGACGAGACGCTCGCCCACGTGACGACGCGCCTCGTATCCGGCGGCCTGCTGATGGACCACCAGCTCACACAGGCCCGCATCGCCGACATGGCCACGGCCATCGACGCGAGCGCGTTGCTCGTGTATCGCGCCGCGTGGACGCGTGACGCGGGCGCCGAGCGCATCACGCGTGAGGCGGCGATGGCGAAGATGTACGCCACCGAGGCAGCGCAGCGCGTCATCGACGATGCCGTCCAGCTGCTCGGCGGGCTCGGTGTCGTGGCCGGCCATCCCGTGGAGCGACTGTATCGCGAGATCCGCGCACTGCGCATCTACGAGGGGACAACAGAAGTACAGAAGCTCGTCATCGCGGCGCAGGTGCTTGCCGCACACGCGGACAGAGGCGACGCCGATGACTGAGCCGAGTGAGCGCACCGGTCACGTGGACACGTTCTGCGCCGATCACCTTCCGCCGGAGGTGATGCAGCCCACGCGGACATGGACCGGCGTGCCGGAGCTTGCGTATCCGCCGCGCCTCAATGCCGCCGCCAGCCTGCTCGACGCGCAGGTGGCCGCGGGCCTCGGCGACAGGCCGGCCATCCGGTTTCCCGGCGGCATGTGGACCTACGCCGAGCTTCTCGCGACAGTGAACCGCATCGCGCACGTGCTGGTGGACGACCTCGGCATGGTGCCCGGCAATCGCGTGCTGCTGCGCGGCGCGAATACCCCGATGCTCGCCGCGTGCTGGCTCGCGGTACTGAAGGCGGGCGGCGTGGCTGTGTGCACGATGGCGCTGCTGCGCGAGCGCGAGCTGCACTCCATCGCCGAGAAGGCGCGCGTGACCATCGCGCTCACCGATGCGCGCGTCGCGGAGGACTGCGAGGCCGCGCTGGCTGGACATCCGGCCGGCGCAACACCTGTCATCCTGAGCGGAGCCCCCCCTATCAGCGCAGCCGCCTCTGTCATCCTGAGCGACCCCCCCCTTGTCATCCTGAGCGAACCCCCCGCTGTCATCCTGAGCGAAGCGAAGGATCTGCTTGTTCGCGTCGTCCGCTTCGGAGACGACGCACCAGGCTCGCTCGACACCCTCATGCGCGGCAAGCCCGCCACCTTCACCGCGTGTAACACAGCAGCAGAGGACATCGCCATCATTGCCTTCACCTCGGGGACGACGGGGCAGGGAAAGGGCACGATGCACGCGCATCGCGACATCCTCGCCATCACCGACTGCTTTCCGCGCTACGTGCTGCGTCCGTCGCCCGACGACCTCTTCTGCGGCTCGCCGCCGCTCGCCTTCACGTACGCTCTCGGCGGCCTGCTCCTCTTTCCGTTGCGTATCGGCGCGTGCACGCTGCTGCTCGAGCAGGCCTCTCCGCCGCACCTCGTGAAGGCCATCGCGGAATTCCGGCCGACGATCTGCTTCACGGCGCCCACCGCGTACCGCGCCATGTGCGGAATGCTCGCGGAGCACGACGTCTCGAGCCTGCGCCAGTGCGTGTCCGCCGGCGAGACACTGCCGCCGAGCGTGTACGAGGCGTGGCGCGAGGCCACCGGCATCCGGATCATCGACGGCATCGGCGCCACGGAGATGCTGCACGTCTTCATCAGCGCGGCGGATGACGACATCCGACCGGGCGCCACGGGCCGCGTGGTGCCGGGATACGAAGCACGCATCGTGGACGAAGCGGGCGCCACACTGCCTGACGGCACGGTGGGACACCTTGCCGTGCGCGGACCCACGGGCTGCCGATACCTCGCGAACGAGGAGCGGCAGCGCGAGTACGTGCAGCACGGCTGGAACTTCACCGGCGACTCGTACCTCCGCGACGCCGACGGCTACTTCTGGTACCAGGCCCGCACGGACGACATCATCATCTCGTCGGGCTACAACATCGCCGGTCCGGAGGTGGAGTACGTGGTGCTCGAACATCCCGCCGTGCTGGAGTGCGCCGTCGTCGGCGCGCCCGATGAGGAGCGCGGCCAGATCGTGAAGGCGTTCGTCGTCGTCCGCGAGGACGTGGGCGACCCGGCGGTGTTCGTGAAGGAGCTTCAGGACTTCGTGAAGGCCCGCATCGCGCCATACAAGTATCCCCGCGCCGTGGACATCGTGACCCAGCTACCCCGCACCACCACCGGCAAGCTCCAGCGCTTTCGCCTGCGCGAGACGTCGCCATGACCCACCGCTTCGTGGAACCGTCCAACTGGCCTGCGCCACGCGGCTACGCGAATGGCGTCGTGGCCACCGGACACGTCGTCACGCTCGCCGGCCAGGTGGGCTGGAATCCAGTCACCGGCGCATTCGAGTCGGACGACTTCGTCGAACAGGCGCGCCAGGCGCTCGACAACATCGCCGTGCTGCTGCGGGAGGCAGGCGCCGAGCCCGCGCACCTGGTGCGGCTCACCTGGTACATCACCGATCGCGCTGCGTACCTGAACGGCACCCGCGCCCTCGGCGAGGCGTATCGCGCCGCGCTTGGACGCACCTTTCCTCCCATGTCGGTCGTGGTGGTGGCGGGCCTGGTGGAGCCGCGCGCCCTGGTTGAGATCGAGGCGACGGCCGTGGTGCCCGAGCCGGACCGCTGATGATGCCCGACGCGCACGCCCAGTACGAGGCGGCAGAGCAGAAGGCGATCATCGCGCAGGTCACGGCGGGCGAGAAGCCCACCTGCCCGCGCGACGGCACCGCCATGACCAGCCGCGCGATCGGCGGCGGCTCATTCGGGCTCGGCTATGCGCGGCGGCGGGAGTGGCTGATCTGCCCCACGTGCAGGCGGAGCGTGATCTTCGACAGCAAGCGCGGCACGCGGAACTGAGCCGCTGTCCGTGACTGGCGCCGTCGTGTCGGCAGACTAGCTTTTCAGTCTCGGCCCCTTCACCCACTACGGACTTCCCTTGAACTTCGGCGACCGCCTGCAGACGAGCTTCGCACAGGTCTTTGGCGACATCGTGCCCGCGCTGCTCGGCGCGCTGGTCATCCTCTTCGCCGGCTACCTCCTGGCGAAGGTGCTCGAGAAGCTGGTGGAGCGCTTCCTCCGCCGCATCCGCCTGAACAAGATGCTGGAGCGCGGCGGCGTGATGCAGGCCGTGGAGCGCTCGGGGTCGCACCTCAACCCCACGCGTGTCCTCGCGAACCTGGTGTTCTGGCTCGTGATGTTCGCCGTCATCCTCGTGGCCGCCAATGCGCTGGGCCTCGAGTCGCTGGCGAACATGTTCTCCGAGCTGGTGAGCTACATCCCGAGCGTGATCGCGGCCATCGTGATCATCCTCGTCGGCATCGTGCTCGGCGGCTTCGTGGGCGGGCTGATCTCGGCGTCCGCGGGCGCGCTGCACGGCGGACGCGCATTGGCGCGCGTGGGTCGCGGCGGCGTCATCCTCCTCGCGATCTTCATGGCGCTGCAGGAACTCGGCATCGCCACCGACATCGTGACGACGGCGTTCGCCATTCTGTTCGGCGCCATCGCGCTGGCCATGGCGCTGGCATTCGGCCTCGGCAACCGCGAGCTGGCCGGCGAGGTCACTCGCGAGTGGTACACGCAGTACCGCACCGAGCGGGACGACGCGCTGCGCCGCGAGCGGGAGCTCGAGGAGCGCGAAGACCGCGAGATGGCGACGGAGTATCCCGAGTCGCCGCCCACGGACGCCGAGGGGCGCGAGTAGCGTTCCTGTCATCCCGCGCTCGCGTTGTCATCCCGAGCGAAGCGAGGGATCTGCTCGGTTGCCGTCACGACGCGATCGGAACAACAACAGCAATCACCGCAGAGGACGCAGAGGCACACGGAGGACTGCACGGCGAATCGTGCCGCACTCCTCCGCGACCCTCCGCGTCCTCTGCGGTTCATTGCCTTGAAAAGGACTCACACCCCGGCACTCGGACATCTCCGCTGGTCCTTGCCGTTGTGAGCATCCAACGGCAAGAACAACAACAGCAATTACCGCAGAGGACGCAGAGGCACACGGAGGACTGCAGGCGAGTTATTCCGCAGTCCTCCGCGACCCTCGCGTCCTCTGCGGTTCATTGCTTTTGAATAGGGAATAACCGCCGAGGCCGCACAGGAACACCGAGTACTGCAGGTCAGTCGTGCCGGACTCGCCGAGCCCCCGCGTCCCCGGTGGTTCAGGGCTTTCCGGGGCCGTGTTCCACCCTGCGCCCGCAGGCCGGTGCAACCCGCGAAGCGGCAGCCGCTAAGCCATTGCAAATCAACGAGATAGCGACAGCAATCCGGCTTGATTTCCCCCCTCCGCCGCGCTACGTTTAACAGTCTGTAGTCCCTGCCCTTACCGCCCCACCAAAACGGCGCTTCATGACTGCTCCGAACAACCGCGAGCGCATCCTTCCGCGTCTCATCGACGACGAGATCCGCGAGTCGTTCATCAACTATTCGATGAGCGTCATCGTGTCACGTGCACTGCCCGACGTGCGCGACGGACTCAAGCCGGTGCACCGCCGCGTGCTCTACGCGATGGACCAGCTCGGCCTCGTGCCGGGCCGTCCGTACAAGAAGTGCGCGACCGTCGTCGGCGACGTGCTCGGCAAGTATCACCCGCACGGCGACCAGAGCGTGTACGACGCGCTCGTGCGCATGGTGCAGGAATTCTCGCTGCGCTATCCGCTCATCGACGGACAGGGAAACTTCGGCTCCATCGAGGGCGATCCGGCGGCCGCCTATCGCTACACCGAGGCGAAGCTCGCGCCCATTGCGATGGAGCTGCTCTCGGACATCGACAAGAACACCGTCGACTACGTCCCCAATTTCGACGACCGCCTCACCGAGCCGAGCGTCATGCCAGCCGGCATTCCGAACCTCGTCGTCAACGGCTCCTCGGGCATCGCGGTCGGCATGGCGACGAACATCCCGCCGCACAACCTGCGCGAGACGATCGACTGCCTCATCCACCTGATCGACCACCCGGACATGGACAAGTCCGAGGTGCGCAAGTTCATCAAGGGCCCCGACTTCCCAACGGCCGGCTACATCTACGGCCGAGAGGGCATCAAGGACTACCAGGAGACGGGCCGCGGCCGCATCGTCATCCGCGCGCGCGCCGTCATCGAGGAGAAGGAGAGCTCCAACAAGTCGCAGATCGTCGTCACCGAGATCCCCTACCAGGTGAACTCGGCCAAGCTGCTCGAGAACATCGCGGACCTCGTGCGCGACAAGAAGCTCGAGGGCATCAGCGACCTGCGCAACGAGAGCGATCGCGACGGCCTGCGCATGGTGATCGAGCTGAAGCGCGACGCCATTCCGCGCGTCGTGCTCAACCAGCTCTACAAGCACACGCAGCTCCAGACGACGTTCGGCGTCATCATGCTCGCGCTCGTGCCGGATCCGATCACGCGGCGCCTCGTGCCGAAGATCATGCCGCTGAAGGAAGTGCTCGAGCACTACATCACGCACCGCCACGAGGTCATCGTGCGCCGTGCGCAGTTCGAGCTCGACAAGGCGCTCGAGCGCGAGCACATCCTCGAAGGCCTCAAGATCGCCGTCGACAACATCGACGAGGTGATCAAGATCATCCGCGGTGCCGCCGACACGCCGCAGGCGAACGAGCAGCTCCAGGCGCGCTTCAAGCTGAGCGACCGGCAGACGGAAGCGATCCTCAACATGCGCCTCGCCAAGCTCACCGGCCTGGAGATCGAGAAGCTCGAGGAGGAGCTGACGGAAGTGCAGGCGTTCATCGCCGAGGTGCGCGCGCTGCTGGCGTCGAAGGACAAGCGGATGTCGCTGCTCAAGACCGAGCTGCTCGCCATCGCTGCCAAGTACGGCGACGCACGCCGCAGCGAGATCACGAGCGACGAGGGCGAGTTCACCATCGAGGACCTGATCGCCGACGAGGAGATGGTCGTCACCATCTCGCACACCGGCTACATCAAGCGCACCTCCGTCTCGACCTACAAGAAGCAGCGCCGCGGCGGCCGGGGACTCAGCGGCCAGACCGTGAAGGACGAGGACTTCATCGAGCACCTGTTCATTGCCAGCACGCACAAGTACCTGCTCGTCTTCATCGACGATGGGCGGTGCTTCTGGCTCAAGGTGCACGAGATCCCGCAGGCCGGCCGTGCCGCCAAGGGCAAGCCGGTGGTGAACCTCATCAACGTCACGCCGGACACGAAGGTCCAGTCCATCGTGCCGGTGAGCGAGTTCAGCGCGGACCAGTTCCTCCTCTTCTCCACCAAGAAGGGCACGGTGAAGAAGACCGCGCTCTCGGCGTACTCCAACCCGCGCTCCAACGGCATCAAGGCCATCAAGATCGAGGATGGCGACGAGCTGATGGACGTGCAGATCACCAGCGGCACGAACGACATCGTGCTCGCCACGCGTCACGGCCTGTCCATCCGCTTCCACGAGCAGGACGTGCGCGAGATGGGCCGCGACACCACCGGCGTGAAGGGCATCCAGCTCGGCGCGCGCGATGTGGTCATCGGCATGGTCGTCATCAAGCGCGAAGCCACGCTGCTCGTCGTCGCCGAGAAGGGCATCGGCAAGTGCTCGCCCATCGACGACTACCGCGTGCAGAAGCGCGGCGGCAAGGGGATCATCACGATCCACCGCACGGACAAGACGGGCGATGCGGTCTCGATCATGGAAGTGCTCCCGGAAGACGAGCTGATGCTCATGACGAAGCAGGGCATCCTCATCCGCATGCCGGTGAAGGGCATCCGGGTGGCCGGCCGCAACACGCAGGGCGTGAAGCTGGTCAACCTGGACGAGAAGGACCTGGTGATGGCGGTCGCGCGCGTGGTGCCCGAGGAGGAGGGAGAGGGCGACGGCACCGACGATGGCGACGAGACGGATAACGGCGGAGAGGAAGGCGCGGAGTAACGGCTCGGCTCTCAGCTGAAAGTCGTCCAGGGGTCAGCTGCAGCTTCAGCCACCAGGGGTGTGGCGTCCACGGTCCGTGAACCTTGGACGCCACACCACTGAATGCTGCAGCTGCAGCTGCCTCCTGAACGCCTGAAGGCTGACTTTCCGCGGCACCGTTACATCAGTAGTTACGGCTGCCCCCTGAACGCCTGAAGGCTGACCTTTGTGTGGCACGAAGCGTCCCTCTGAAGGCGTACGTGTCTTTCCGCCCCCCTCGCCGGGCGCTACCTTTGCCGCCTCCCGCAACCCCGTGGTATCGCCCCCGTGAGCTGGTCTGCCGCCAACGACGAATCCCTGCTGAATACCACGCTCATCGGCACCACGCTCGAGCTGCCCTCGGCGACGCCGGAACTCGAGGATGCGCTGCGCCACGATCGCGAGGTGCTCGTCCGCGAGGCCCTGCTCTGGCAGCGGTGGGTGCGCTACGTGGCCCTCCTGGCGGTGGTCCTGCTCGCGCTGGCCTTCGGCAACGGATCCCGCCTCGCGATGCTCGGCCCGCTGGCGCTCACGTCGCTCGTCTACGTGCTCTGCGTCGCCCTCTCGGCCGCAGTCATCCGGCGCGCCGAGGTGGTGCACGAGCACCGGCTGCCGGTGCTGCTCGTCACGGCCGACATCGTCGCCTTGTCGTTCCTCATCTGGCTCAGCGGAACGCCCGCGGAGATGGGGCGCATCCTCATGGGCGCGCTCCTTGTGGTGCAGCTCGCCGTGTTCTACTTCGGCCGGCTCCTCGGGAGCTACGCCGCGATGTTGGCCGCGCTCGCGTACCTGCTCGTCACGCGCGTCTTCCCCAGCACGCCCGCGTCGGTGCCCCCGGCGCTTCCGCACCTGCTCTTCAGCCTCGGCGTGTTCGGGCTCGTGTGCGGGGTGCTCATCACGGCGTACGGCAGCTTCCGCACGCGGATGAACCAGCTGCGTCTCTTCTGCAAGCTCGTCGAGGAGGGCGACCTCGCGCCCACGCTCGTACTGGGCGTTGACCGCCGGCCCGACGACCTCACCCTGCTCGCCCGCAGCTTCGAGTCGATGCGCTCCCGCCTCGCAGAGCAGGTGGGCACCGATCCGCTCACGGGTTGCCTCAACCGCCGTGCGCTCGAGAGCCGGCTGCGCACCGAATGGCGGTCCGCCAAGCGGCGCAGCACCACCGTCGCGCTCCTCGCCATCGACATCGATCACTTCAAGGAAATCAACGACAACCACGGCCATCCCCTTGGGGACATCGTGCTCCGCGAACTCGCGGGTATCATGAAGGCCACGGCGCGCGACACCGATGCGGTCGCCCGCCTCGGCGGCGACGAGTTCGTCATCGTGCTCCCCGACACCGGATGGCAGGGCGCGCTCACCTTTGCCGAGCGGCTTCGGCTCCGCGCGGACGAGTTCGAGTTCGGCGCGCCGAACTCGCCCATGCGCGTGACGATCTCCGTCGGCGTTGCGGTCGCGCGTGGCACTGATCCCCTCTCGCCCGAAATGCTCATGCAGGAGGCCGACAAGTCGCTCTACAAGGCGAAGAGTGGTGGCCGCAACCGTATCTTCGCCTGAACCAGGGCTCCGTGACCGACCTCGCGTCCGCCGTCTCCCTCATCTCCCTCACCGACCTGCAGGCCGCCGCCGCGCGCATCGCGCCGGTGGCGGTCCGCACGCCACTGCTTCCCGTTGATGACCTGTCGCAGCAACTCGGCGTCGGCGTCTGGGTGAAGCCGGAAATGCTCCAGCGTGGCGGCGCCTTCAAGTTCCGCGGCGCCTACAACTTCCTCGCGCAGCTGTCACCGGCCGAGCGGGCGCGCGGCGTGGTCGCGCCGTCGTCGGGCAACCACGCGCAGGCCGTGGCGCTCGCGGCTACGCTCTTCGGCTGCAGGGCCGTGGTCGTGATGCCCACCACCGTGACCACAGCCAAGCGCGCCGGCGCCGAGCGGCTCGGTGCGCGCATCGAGCTTGCGGGTACCACGACGCAGGATCGCTACGAGCGCGCGCAGGAACTCGTCGCGACGGAAGGCTTCACGATGGTGCCACCGTACGACCACCCGTGGATCATCGCCGGCCAGGGTACGGCCGGCCTCGAGATCGTGGACGACATGGCCGACGTGGGCACCGTGCTGGTGCCCGTCGGCGGCGGCGGGCTGAGCGCGGGCGTGGCCACCGCCATCAAGCTGCGTGCGCCAGCGGCGCGCGTGATCGGCGTGGAGCCCGCCAACGCCCCGAAGCTCTCGCGCGCACGCGCGGCGGGCCGCCCGGTGCGCATTCCGTCCACCGGCGGCCTCGCCGACGGGCTGCTCGCCGTCGAGGTGGGCGGCATTACCTTCGCCCATCATGCAGAATACGTGGACGACGTGGTGCAGGTGGACGACGCGGCGCTCCGCCGCGCGATGCGCCTGCTGCTCGACCGCATGAAGCTGGTCGCGGAGCCGAGTGGCGCGATCACGCTCGCGGCGCTGCTGGAAGGAATCGTCACGCCAGCGGGCCGCACCGTCGCCGTGCTGAGCGGCGGCAACATCGAGTGGGACGGTCTCGTATCACTTCTCTCAGCCGAGCCGACATGAACCGCTGTCCCGCCTGCGGCACGCAGTACGCCGACGACGCCCGCTTCTGCACGAAGGATGGGTCCAAGTTGATCCCGATGCCGGCCGCCGGCGCAACGGCGCCCGCGCACCCGACGCCGGCGCGCAGCACGGCCATCGGCCGCGGCGAGCGCGCCGCGCCCGCGAGCCCCATGGACCTCGTGGACCAGGTGCTCGACGGCCGCTACCACATCGTGCGCAAGGTCGGCGAGGGCGGCATGTCGTTCGTCTACCTTGCCGACGACACGGCCACGAAGGACCGCTACGCCATCAAGGTGCTCTCGCAGGCGCTCTCGAACGACCAGAACGCCATGCAGCGCCTGAAGCGCGAGGCGAGTCTCGGCATGCGCCTCGCGCATCCCAACGTCTGCCACATCATCCGCATGGGCGAGACGCAGGACGGCCTGGTCTACGTCGTGATGCCGTTCGTCGAGGGGGAGATCCTCAGCGACCGGAACAACCGGAAGGGCACGCTCTCACTTGCCGAGGTGTCGCAGTTCGTCACGGAGATCGCCGCCGGACTGCACGTGGCGCACGAGCTGAAGATCGTGCATCGCGACCTCAAGCCGGAGAACATCATGATCTGCCGGTCGGCGGACGGTGCCGAGCGCGCCGTGGTGATGGACTTCGGCCTCGCGAAGGAGCGCCGCGCGGACGCGGAGCTCCAGAAGCTCACCGCCACGGGCATCATCCTCGGCACGCCGGAGTTCATGAGTCCCGAGCAGCTGCGCGGCAAGCCGCTCGACGCGCGCACGGACGTGTACTCGCTCGCCCTCATGACGTACGAGATGCTCACCGGCAAGCTGCCCTTCACCGGCCGCACGCAGCAGGAGATGATGATCGCGCGCCTGCGCAACGAGCCGGTGCCGCTGCGACAGGCGCGTCCCGAACTCGGCTACACTGAAGCGGTGGAGCGCGTCCTCGCGAAGGCGATGGAACGCTCGGCCGACGATCGCTATGCCACCGCGCCGGAATTCTCTGCGGCACTCGCCGCCGCCATCAGTGCGAAGACGGGTGACAGCGGGGTGCTGGGTCGCCTGTTCGGGCGCTGATCCGGGAACCGGCACGTACACGACGGACAGGGAGGGCGACATGCGACACACGTGGATCGCCACCGGACTGGCGCTGCTCGTCGCCGCCTGCGGCGCTGCCAATGGCGCCGATGCGGCGGCCACCTCGTCCGACACGGTGGGCACGGTGGCCACGCTCGACGGCCGCCTCCATGTCCCCATGGGGTTCAAGGTCACCTACTACTCGCCCGACGTGTCGGGCGTGCGGTTCATGGCGATCGGCCCCGATGGCGCCGTGTATGCGAGCCAGCCGGGGCAGGGCCGCATCATCCGCCTGCCGGACGCCAATCACGACGGCGTCGCCGACGGGATCGTCGTTGTCGCGACGGGGCTGAACCAGCCGCACGGCCTCGCTTTTCACAAGGGCGCGCTCTGGGTGGCCAACACCGATGGCGTGGTGCGCATTGCGCTCGGACCCACGGGTATCGCGTCGGCGGCGCCGCAGTACGTGAATCACTATGCCGGCGGTGGCGGCCACTGGACGCGCACGATCGTCTTCGGTGCGGACAGCGCGATGTACGTCTCCGTGGGAAGTACCTGCAACCTGTGCGTGGAGCAATCGAACGAGCGCGCCGCCGTGCTCCGCTTCAACGAGGACGGCTCGGCCAAGACGGTGTTCGCGAGCGGGCTGCGCAACGCGGTGGGCCTCGCGGTGCATCCCGTGACCGGCGAGTTGTGGGCGTCGCAGAACGAGCGCGACGAGCTGCCGCCGGATCACCAGGACCTTCCGCCGGAGGAGATCAACATCGTGCGAGCCGGCAAGGACTACGGGTGGCCATACTGCTATGGCGATCGCGTGCCCAATCCCGAGTACAACGACGCGGCGCGTTGCGCCGGTACCGTGCCTCCCGCGCTGAAGATGCAGGCGCACTCCGCGCCGCTCGGCATCACCTTCCTCGCGAAGGCCACGACGTTCCCCGCCGACTATCGCGGCGACCTGCTCGTCGCGTTCCACGGCTCGTGGAATCGTGACACGCCGACCGGGGCGAAGGTGGTCCGCGTGCACGTCGCGAACGGTGTGCCCACCGGCACGGACGACTTCATCACCGGATGGCAGCAGGCGAACGGCAAGCGCTGGGGACGGCCCGTGGACGTCGTCGTGGCGGCGGACGGAAGTGTGCTCGTCTCTGACGATGCATCGGGAGCGATCTATCGCGTGTCGCGATGAAGCGTTGATGTGTCGTGGTCGGGCGTTAATGTACGAAGACTGCCGCACCTCTCCCGATCCCGCTGTCATGATCTCGCGTTCACTGGCCCTGCTCGCTCTCGCCGGCACCGTCGCCGCCGCGCAGGGCTCACCGCACACCTACCAGCCCGGCATCGACGTGCTCGACTACGACGTCACGCTCGTGCTGCCGGACAGCGGCCCCTTCCTGCGCGGCGACGTCGGCCTCACGCTGCGCCGCACCCCGGGCACCACGCACCTCCGCCTCGACCTGGTCGATGCGCTGACGGTGCGTCGCGTGGAGGTGGCCGGCCGCGAGGTGACCGCCACGCACGCCAATGGCAAGATCGACATCCCGCTCGACGCGCCGGGCGACAGCCTGCGTGTGCGCGTCGTCTACGACGGCGCCGTCACCGACGGCCTCGTCGTGCGCCGTGACGCGAAGGGGCGCTGGACCTGGTTCGGCGACAACTGGCCCGACCGCGCGCGGCAGTGGCTGCCCTCGGTGGATCATCCGAGCGACAAGGCCACCGTCTCGTGGCGCGTCATCGCGCCGGCAGGACGCACGGTGGTCGCGAACGGCGCGCTCGTCGCGCGCACGCGCATGATGCAGGACGGACGCGCGATGACCGAGACGCGGTGGCGCGAGTCGCGCCCGATTGCCACGTACCTGATGGTCGTCGCCGCCGGTCCACTCGAGTCGTTCGACATCCCCGATACCGCTTGCCACGCGAATGACCAGGGACAGTGCGTCCACCAGTCCGTGTACGTTATGCCTGAGGTGAAGGACTGGCTGCCGGGTCCGTTCGCCTCCGCACCAGCGATCGTGGGCCTGTTCGAGCAACTGGTCGGTCCCTTCCCCTACGAGAAGCTCGCGCACCTCCAGTCATCCACGCGCTTCGGCGGCATGGAGAACGCGAGCGCGATCTTCTACGACGACAAGCTGTTCGCCACGCGGACGCTCGCCGACGGCATCATCGCGCACGAGACCGCGCACCAGTGGTTCGGCGACGCCGTCACCGAACGCGAGTGGTCCCACCTGTGGTTGTCCGAAGGATGCGCGACGTATTTCGCCGCGCTCTGGACGGGCCACGCGCACGGTGACGCCGCGTATCGCGCGGAGATGGCGGGCATCCGGAAGCGCGTGCTCTCCGACAAGGTCGTGGCCTCGCGTCCCGTGCTGGACACGGCGCAGCGGAACTATCTCGCGCTGCTGAACGCCAACAGCTACCAGAAGGGCGGCTACATTCTCTACATGCTGCATCAGCAACTCGGCGACAGCGCGTTCTTCGGTGGCCTGCGCAGCTATTACGCGACGTACCGCCACTCGAACGCGCTCAGCGACGACCTCCGGCGCGAGCTCGAGAAGTCCTCGCACCAGTCGCTCGGCCAGTTCTTCGACCAGTGGCTCCGGCGGCCCGGGGTCGCCGAGCCGGCGGTCGGCTGGGCGTGGGACAGCGCGACGGAAACCCTGTCGATACGCGTCGTGCAGGCGAATGCGAGTGGTCCGTATGAGCTCTCGGTTCCCGTTGTCATCACGGATGCCGCGGGTGCCGTGCACAGCGTGATGGTGTCCGTCCCCGCCGAGACGCGCACGACCATTGCCGTGCCGGGCCGCTTTGCGGCGCGGCCGCGTGCCGTCGTCGTCGACCCTGACGAGCGACTGCTCGCGCGGGTGACGCGTCTGTGAGCACCCGCCGTCAACGAAGCGATGTCTGTCATCCTGAGCGAAGCGAAGGATCTGCTTTTGTGTCTGAGCGAAACGATGCATGTCATCCTGAGCGAAGCGAAGGATCTGCTTATGTGTCTGAGCGAAACGATGCATGTCATCCTGAGCGAAGCGAAGGATCTGCTTGTGTATCTGTGCTCAGCCGAAGCGAAGGATCTGCTTGCCGCGCCCGACTCGATCTGCTGAGTGTTGCCGTGCTCGTCGCCACACTGGCGTGCACGCACCTGGCGCGCGCGCAGGACTCGGCGCCCCTGCCGGCCACGCGCGCGGACTCGCTGCTGGCGGACGGGCGGTGGGCAGAGGCGGAAGCGGCATACTACCAGCAGTCGTCGCGCGCGCCGCGCGATCCGGTGGCGCGCGCCGCCCTCGGACGCTTCATCGCCATGAAGGGTGCGGTGCGGCCCGGCATGGTGCTCATCGCCGAGGCGCGCAAGTTCGGTCTCGACCGCGAGGTGACGCGCGAGCTGGTGGCGCCGCTCAGTGCGATCGTCGAGTGGCGCAACGAGACCTCACTCCGCCGCGACTCGGTGCTCGCAACGCGTCCGCCAAGTAACGCGCGCGCGCTGTTCCAGGTCGCGCTGCCGCGCACCGATGGCGACGGCAACCCGGTCACCGACGGCGCGGGCGTCACCGAAGTCGCATGGTACGACGTCGTGGACCGTGCGGTCGGCCTGGACAGCATCAACGCGCGTGGACGCCCCATCGGCCTCGAGGTGTTCGAGGCGCTCGTGCCGTCCGTGAATGTCCGGAAGCAGGAGGTCACCTTCCACGCGAATGCGCGCTCCGCGCTCTCGGCCACGGGCCACCGCTACCAGATCCTGCGGACGCCGGACGGGATCAGGGTGCTCGTGGGCGATCGTCGCGTGCTGCCGCTGGCCGACGCGCTGCGCGAGCTGGAGCCGGACTGGTGGCAGGTGGACGTTCCGCACGGACTGCTCATCGTTCGCTGAACGACGGCGGCATCGCGCCGCGCAGGAACTGCCTACCGACCTCCGTTCTGCAGTTCCACGAGCAGGCAGCGGTCCTGCACGACGTCGATGCCGGCGCGCGCCAGCCGTTCCGCCGCCTCGTCGTGCCGGATGCCGAGCTGGAACCAGACCGACGCGGGCTTCGCGGCGATGATGTCGTCGAGGTGCGCGGGGATGTCCTTCGGACGCCGGAACACGTTCACCATGTCCACGGGACCCGCGATGTCCGCAACGCGCCGGTGCACCGGCTCGCCGAGGATCTCGAGCACGTCGGGGTAGTACACCGGCACCGGCACGATCGTCATGCCAGCCCGCTGCGCGTACGCCGGAACGTAGTAGGCGGGCTGCCCCCCATCCTGCTCCGTCTTGATCCCGAGCACCGCCACGCGGCGTGTCCGCGCGAGCAGGGACTCGATGCCGGCGTCGTCGTCGATGAGGTGCGCGCGCCAGTCGGCGGATTCAGTCGGTATCGTCATGGTTGACCGGGCGTGCGAGGATCGTGCGCGTGTGCCGTGATTGGCCGTGCTGCGGAGCCGAAGGTTAGATTTACGGCCGTCACCTGTTCGAACGCTACGGAGACCCCACCAGATGCGAATGCTCGTTCTCGGCGCCGGACTGCAAGGTTCGGCATGTGCCTATGACCTCCTGCAGAACCCGGCCGTGACCCAGGTCCGCCTGGCCGACCTGCACTTCGACCACCTGCCGGCATTCCTGAAGCCGCTGGCTGGCGCCCGGTTGATCCCCACGCCACTCGACGTCCGCAACCGCGAGGCGGTGCTCGCCCTGATGCGCGAGAGCGACGCGGTGATGAGCGCCATCCCATACTACTTCAATCTGCAGCTCGCCGAATGCGCGGTCGAGGCCGGCGTGCACTTCTGCGACCTCGGCGGCAACACCGAGATCGTGTTCCAGCAGAAGACGCTGGCCGAGCACGCCGCTGCAAAGGGCGTCACGGTGGTGCCGGACTGCGGCGTGGCGCCGGGAATGGTCAACATCCTCGCGCAGCACGGCATCGAGCAGCTCGACAGCGTGCAGTCGGTGCGCATCTTCGTCGGCGGCCTGCCGCAGCACCCGGAGCCGCCGCTCAACTACCAGATCGTGTATTCGCTCGAGGGCGTGCTCGACTACTACACGACCCTCTCGTGGGTGGTGCGCGACGGCAAGCGCGTGCACGTGACGGCGCTCTCCGAGCTGGAGACGGTGCACTTCCCGGCGCCGGTGGGCGACCTCGAGGCATTCCACACGGCGGGCGGCCTCTCGACCATGGCGTTCCGCTACGAAGGGAAGATCCCGGAGATGGAGTACAAGACGCTCCGCTATCCCGGGCACGCCGCGATGATGAAGACCATCCGCGAGCTCGGGCTGCTCGACTTGGAGCCCGTGGACGTGAAGGGCGTCTCCGTCGTGCCGCGCGACGTGTTCGTCAGCGTGGTGGGCCCGCTCCTCACGAAGCCCGAAGGCAAGGACCTGCTCGCGCTGCGGGTGACGATCACCGGCACGAAGGGCGGCCGGCCATCCACGCGCCAGTTCGACCTCGTGGACCGGTACGACGAGGCGCACGGCATCAGCGCGATGATGCGGACCACGGGCTACTCGCTCTCGATCACCGGCCAGATGCAGGCGCGCGGCGAAGTCGGTCCGCCGGGCGTGTGGACTCCCGACGAGTGCATGCCCGCCGAGGCCTACATCGCCGAGCTGCGGAAGCGCGGGATGGATCTCAGGGAGACGAGCGCGTAACAGCAGCAAAGCAGATCCTTCCCTTCGGCTGCGCTCAGGGCAGGCGCTGCGCTCAGGATGACAACAGAGCCGTCAGCGCGTCGTCACTCGCGCACGAAGTTGGCGAGCGTCGCGCCCATCGCGTCCATCGTCGCCTTCGCGTTCCAGCGGTCTGCGCCGTTGTAGATGAATGAGAAGGCGACGATCTCGCCGTCCTTCGCGGTGACGAAACCACCCAGCCCGATGACGGTGTCCGTCGTGCCCGTCTTCGCGTGCAGGTTGCCCTCGGCCGGCGTGCCGCGCATGCGCTTGCGCAGCAGTTCCGACTCGCCGGCCACGGGCAGCGACCCGTGGAACGCCGACGACCATGGGCCGCGGTGCGCGTAGCTCAGCAGCTGCACCATGGTGCGCGGCGTGAGGTAGTCCAGCGTGGACAGTCCGGATCCGTCGAACACGCGAATGGCCTGCGGATCCGCGCCGACCTTCTTGCCGAGGAAATTGCGCAGGTTCGTGAGGCCGACGTCGGCGGAGCTCATGCCGTCCGGCGCCGCCGCGCGCCCCGCGTCGCGGAACAGCAATTCGGCCACGATGTTGATGCTCTCGCGGTTCATCTCGGAGATGATCTCGGAGAGCGGCGGCGAGGCGAAGCCCGCCACCTTCGTCGCGGTGGTGGGCGTCTTCGCGGCGCGCACCGTGCCGCCGATCGTCACCCCTGCGTTCTGCAGTGCGGCCTGGAGGGCGCCTGCCGTGAACAGGGCGGGATCGTCCACCACCAGCGAATAGCGCAGCGGTCGGCTCTCCGAGCCGATCGTGCCGGTGACGTCCACGCCGCCGTCGGACGCGCGGTGCGCGACGATCCGGCCACCGTGTCCGCCCACGAGCCGCACCTTGCTGCGCAGGGGAATCGTCGTCGTCACCGGATCGAGCGTCACCTGGGCGGCATTGCCGGCCGGAGTCACCACGACCCACACGAGGTTCTCGTTCAGCGAAAGCGCGGAGACTTTCGCCGCGTATGCCGCGCCGAGGTACTTGGTCTTCCAGCCCTCGGGCACCTTGCGGTCGTCGAATGCGGAGGCGTCGTATACCAGGTCGCCCGTGACCTTCTTCACGCCGGCAGCGGCCACCGAGTTCGCAAGCGTCGCCATCGGGAGGTTCGCGTCCTTGAAGAATCGCGCGGACATCGAGGGATCACCATCGGCGCGCAGGTACAGGTTGCCCTGCACGGTGCCGTCGGGACTCGCCGTCCCGTCGCGCAGCACGTCCGTGGAGAAGGTGAACTCCGGGCCGAACCGGTCGAGCGCCACGGCCGTCGAGAACAGCTTCATCGTCGATGCGGGCTGCATCATGTCGCCTGCGTTCTGCGCGAACAGCGTATCACCGCGCGTGAGCGAGACGATCATGACGCCGAACTTGCCTCCGCGCACGCGTGTGCTGATCATGCCGCCGATGTCGTCGCGCAGTGCGGGCAGTCCGCGCGGCGACGTCCAGGCGGTGCGCGGCGGTTGCGCCGGGCGGCGCGCGACCTTCCGGGTGCCGGTCCGCTTCGCGGGCTGCCGCTTCTTGGCCTTCGTGCCGGTCTGGAGCGTGGCGAATGAAGCGCCGGATGCCCCAACGCCGAACGCCGGGGTGGGCGCCGCGACGCTGACGAGGACGACGGTTGTGGCGAGCGTGGCCGCGGCACGGAGGGCGCGCAAGCCTGGAATGGACGTGATCATCGAGGATGTGAAGGGCAACTCGCGTTCCAGCCTCGGAAACGCAGGGAAGGGGCCCGGACTCCGGAATCTAATTCCGGGTCGCGCGCGCCCGCGCCGATGTCATCCTGAGCGCACCTACTTGTCATCCTGAGCGCACCCACTTGTCATCCTGAGCGCAGCAGCCTGCCCTCGAGGAGCGAAAGCGACGAAGGGAAGGATCTGCCTGTGCCCCCCCGTCACACCTTGAAGATGATGTTCCGCTTGTACATGTAGTACAGGATGGCGTACCAGAACAGCACGAAGGTGATGGCGAACGCCAGCGACGCATTGGTCGGCGAAAGCCACGGCGTGAACAGCGTCTCGCGGATGCCTGCCTCGAGCGAGATCCGCTTGCCGTCCTTCGTGACCTTGAAGATCGAATAGATGCAACGCGCCATGACCCCCGACCCCACAAACGCCATCATCGGGTTGAGGCCGTAGACGACGAAGAACTTCGTCCACCCGCGCACCTTCTGGAAATCCACGACCCACATGACGGTGGCCAGCGAGACGCACGCGAGCCCGGCGGTGAAGAGCACATAGGAGCTCGTCCACAGGCTCTTGTTGATCGGGAACACCCAGTGCCACATCAGCCCCGTCATCATGCCGAGCGCGCCGGCGGCGAACAGCCCGGAAAGCCGTTCGGTGAGCGGACGCCGCTGCCCGATCCACCGGCCGGCGAGGTTGCCCAGCATGGCCGTGCAGATGGCCGGGATGGTGGAGAGGAATCCTTCGGGATCCCACGTGACGCCGCCCACCCACAGGTGATTGCCCAGCCCCCAGCGCGTCCAGTCGAACATCGTGCGGTCGCTCCACGCAGCCATCGTCCGCGACGGTGCGTCGAGCAGCAGCGCGCCGATGGTGCCGCCCTCCCCGGGCACGGGAAGCACCGTCATCACGATCCAGTAGCCGAAGAGGAGGCTGGCGATGGTGTAGACCTGCTGCCGCAGCGTCGTGCGCTGGGTGAGCAGCGCGGCACACAGGTACGCGATGCCGATGCGCTGCAGCACGCCCGTGATGCGCCAGTTGAGCAGGCGCGCCAGGATCCGCTGGAGGAAGGTCGGGTCCGCGATGCCCGCGATGTCATTCCAGATGAAGTACGGAAAGCCGTTCACCAGGAACCCGAACAGGAAGATCAGGATGCCCCGCCTGATGATCTGGCTCCGGATCGCATGCTCGTCGTCGCCTCGCGCGCGCCGCGCGGACAACGACAGGTACGTCGTGATGCCGACGATGAACAGGAAGAACGGAAAGATCAGGTCCGTGGGAGTCCACCCATTCCACGGCGCATGCTCGAGCGGCGCGTAGATGTGCTCCCAACTGCCGGGGTTGTTGACGAGCAGCATGCCGGCGACGGTCATGCCGCGGAAGACATCGAGCGACAGCAGGCGCTCGCGCGGCGCGGCCTTGCTCGCCATCGGGTCGCCGGCGGACAGGTCGGTCGTTCGCGGGATGCTGGGAAGTGTGGCGGTCATGCTGGCGACCTCGGCAAAACGACGGTCCGGGAACGAAAGCGCGATCCAGATGCTCACTTAACTAGAACCCGGGCGACACGGTTTGTCGAGCGGGTCGGCGCGGTCGGCCTTTCGGCACGCCCTCGCCGTTCACAGATTGAGGCAGGGCGCCGCGTTGCGAGGCGCCCGGAGCGTGCCCCGGGTGCAGTCGCGCGGCCGATCGTCGCGCGTGTCGGATAGCAGCACCGTCAGACACCACGCCAAGAGGGAGGTTCGCATGCGGCACTCGATCGTGCGCGACGGAGTCGTGGCCGGGGTACTCGGCGCAACGGCGGTCGCGGTCTGGTTCCTTGGCGTCGACGTCGTCTACGCCCACGCCTTCGCCACGCCGGCGGCGCTCGGCCGCGGCCTGCTGCGGCTCTTCGGTCCGCCCGGCATGGAAGGGACGATGGTGTTCGTCATCGCGTACACGGTCTTCCACTACGCGGCGTTCATCGGCGCCGGCCTGCTGGTGTCCGTCATCGTGTACTGGGCGCAGTCGTCGCCCACGGTGCTGGCGGGAGCGATGATGCTGTTCGTCGCGTTCGAGATCGGGTTCTACGGGCTCAGCTCGGCGCTCCAGGAATCGCCGTTCCTCGGCGCGCTCGGCTGGGCACAGGTGGCACTCGGCAACCTGATTGCGGCGGTGGTCATGGGCACCTACATGTGGCGGACGCACCCCGAGCTCAAGGCCGAGCTGTCGTACGCGTTGGGGGGACAGGAGTAATCGACCACGGTCCCCGTCGCCCGACGGGGACCGGCGCTAGCGCGGTGCGACCTGCCAGCCGACCTGCGCGCTCGCCGTGCTGTCCTCGCCGTCGATGCGCTGCCAGCGGAAGAACACCACCGAGATGATCACGAAGAAGAACAGGCCGCCCGGCACCCACATGATCAGCGCGCCGATGAGCTGGTCCTGCAACGGCGTGATGCCCCAGATCCTCGGCGCGCTCGAGTACGCGGGGTAGAGAATGTGGTCGGAGTAGCCGATGCAGATCGCGATGAGCGACATCGGGATGCTGAGCAGGAACAGGTACAGCATCTGCGCCGGGTACGAGATGCGCGGCAGTTCGGGCAGCGGACTCAGGACCGGCCACCACATCAGCGTGGCGGCGACCATGAAGAACAGGTGCTGCACGATGTGGATGTCGTGGTACACCATGGCCAGTCCGTACACCGGCGGCAGGTGCCACACGGCCAGCACGACGGTGAAGATGGCGAAGCACATCGGGGCCGTGGTCAACCGGCGTGCGAGCGCGCCAACGCCGGGCCACCGGAGGGCCGGGCGCAGCATCCAGCCGGGGATGCCCATGATCAGCAGCGGCGGCGCGACCAGCGTGAGCAGCAGGTGCTGCACCATGTGCGCGCTGAACAGATAGTAGTCGCTCAGGTCGTGCAGCCAGCCGTTGAGCGAGAAGAAGATCAGGACCAGGCCAGCATAGAAGGTGGCGCGCTGCGCGGTCGAGGGCGAAGGGGAAGCAGATCCTTCGCTGCGCTCAGGATGACAACCCTTGTCGGCCACGACTCCGCTGTCATCCTGAGCGCTCCCCCTCTTGTCATCCTGAGCGCTCCCCCGCTTGTCATCTTGAGCGCTCCCCCGCTTGTCATCCTGAGCGGAGCGAAGGATCTGCTTTTCGCTGTCATCCTGAGCGCTCCCCCGCTTGTCATCCTGAGCGCTCCCCCGCTTGTCATCCTGAGCGGAGCGAAGGATCTGCTTCTCGCCGTCATCCTGAGCGGAGCCGAAGGGAAGGATCTGCCTTCTGGACGCGCGCCAGTGGTACAGCGCGCCGAGTCCCACGAGTCCGATCACCGTGCTGGGGTGCACGGTGAACTCGGACAGGGCGATGCGCGCGGCGGGATGCAGCAGCAACGCGACCGGCGGGTGCATCACTTCAACAGGGTGAGCTTGCCGAAGAGGAACATCAGCCCGACGATGGTCGTCATGGCGATGATGAGCGGACCGGTGAAGAGCACGCGGAACAGCTTGTGGTCGTAGCGCAGGTGCATGTAGAACGCGACGACCGTGAAGAACTTCACCGCCGACATGATGAGCAGCGCCGGCACGAAGGCGCGCGAGGCGACGACGCTGGGGATGTAGTAGATCCAGACCTCGACGACGGTGATGAGGGTGAGGATGACCGCGACCTTCCAGTACGTGGACCAGGTCGGGTGCTCCTTCTCGATCCCCATTGCGGCGTGATCGACGTTGGCGACGTGCGGGTCGTGCGAAGTGTCGTGGGACATGGGCGTCGGCCTACTTGATCAGGTAGACGAGCGTGAAGATCGCGATCCACACGACGTCGACGAAGTGCCAGTACAGCGCGGCCAGGTCGACGTTGAGGGCATCCTTCGGTCCGAGGCCGCGACGGAAGTCGATCGCGAGCAGGGTGAGCAGCCAGAGCACGCCCGCCGTGACGTGGGCGCCGTGGAAGCCCGTGAGCGTGAAGAACGACGACCCGAACAGGTTGGTGCGGATCGTCAGCCCTTCGTGCACGAACGACGTGAACTCGAACGCCTGGAAGCCGAGGAAGGTGATGCCCAGCAGCGCGGTCATGAACAGCCACAGCTTCGAGTTGCCGAGGATGCGCTCGCCCGCGGTGTGCTTCGGCTGGTCCTTCGTCTCCACGGCGGCCAGGGCGAGCACCATCGCGAGCGACGACATGAGCAGCACGAAGGTGGAGGCCGACGTGACGGGGATGTTCAGGATGGCCTTCAGCGGCGTGCTGCAGATGGGCGGAAGACATGCCTCGTGCGGGTACGGCCCGACGATGCTGCGTCCCTTGTAGATGAGGTACGTGGAGATGAGCGACGCGAAGAGCATGCATTCGGAGCCGATGAAGGCCCAGATCGCGATCTTCTTGTTGTCGAGCCCCGTGGAGGTCGGCGGGTGCCCATGCGTCGTGTCGTGCGCGCTATGGACGGCGGCGGCGTGTGCCATTTAGTGTGCGTCCTCGAGCGGGGTCAGCAGCCACGCGTAGAGTGAGGTGGTCATGATGAGCGCGCCGCCCATCATCACCGTGAGGGCGATCGCCAGCTTGTTCTCGTGGATGAACAGGAGGCCGGAGAACATCGTGATCATGCCGGCAGCGCAGAGGAGCGGCTTGATGGTGGGATTCGGCATCGGGATGCCGAGGTCCTTCGCCGACTCACCGGTGGGAAGCTCGACGTGCATGCCCGACTCGACCGCCTGTTTCGGCTCGTTGCCGAGCGGCACCGGATGGCCGTCGGCGGCGTGCTTGCCCGCGACTTCCACGTCGAGCCGCTTGTCGCCGTGCTGCGTGTGCGGCACCTCGGCGGTGAGTGCCGGCGTCTTCATGTCCCACATCGGGTAGCGCGACGTCACGCGCGGGATGCGCGCAAAGTTGTACTCGGGCGGCGGCGACGAGATGGACCACTCGAGCGTGCCGCCCCCCCACGGATCGTTGCCCGCGATGGCGCCGTTGCTGAAGCTGCGGAAGAAGTTGTAGACGAAGAACAGCGTGCCGATGATGAGGACGCCGGTGCCGTACGTGCTCAGCTTGTTGAACAGCTCCCAGCCCTGGCCGGCCTCGTAGGTGTAGATGCGGCGCGGCATGCCGAGCAGCCCGGAGAAGTGCATCGGGAAGAACGTGACGTTCATGCCGATGAACGTGAGCCAGAAGTGCCAGCTGCCGAGCTTCTCGCTCAGCATGCGGCCGGTCATCTTCGGGTAGTAGAAGTAGATGCCGCCGAAGATGCCCATCATCGACCCGCCGAACAACACGTAGTGGAAGTGCGCGACGATGAAGTAGGTGTCCGTCTGCTGCAGGTCGGCCGGCGGCGAGGCGTGCATGACGCCGGAGATGCCGCCGATGGTGAAGAGGCCCAGCAGCCCGATGGCGAACTTCATCGCCGTGGAGAACTGGATCGAGCCGCCCCACATCGTGAAGATCCAGTTGAAGATCTTCACGCCAGTGGGGATCGCGATGAGCAGCGTGGTGACGCCGAACACCGTGTCGCCGATGGGGCCCATGCCGACGGCGAACATGTGGTGCGCCCACACGCCGAAGCCGAGGAACGCGATGAGCATCGTCGCGTACACCATCACCGGATATCCGAAGATGGGCTTCCGCGAGAAGCACGGGATGATCTCGGAGACCAGCCCGAAGGCCGGCAGGACGAGGATGTACACTTCCGGGTGGCCGAACACCCAGAACAGGTGCTGCCAGAGCAGCGGGTCGGCGCCCGCGGCGATGGTGTAGAAGTTCGTACCGAAGAAGCGGTCGAACTGGAGGAACACCAGCGCGATCGTGATGACCGGGAAGGCCAGCACGAGCAGGAACTGCACGACGAAGGCGTTCCAGGTGAACATGCCCATGCGCATCAGGTTCATCCCTGGGGCGCGCATGTTGATGATCGTCGTGATGAAGTTGAACGCCGCGGCCAGCGAGCTGACACCGAGGATCTGGAGGCCGATCACCCAGAAGTCGATGTTGAGGCCCGGGGAGAACTGCATCGTGGTGAGCGGCGCGTAGCCGAACCATCCGCCATTCGGTGCGGCGCCGATGAACCAGGAGAAGTTCATGAACATCGCGCCGAACAGGTACACCCAGTAGCTGAAGGCGTTGAGTCGCGGGAAGGCGACGTCGCGCGCGCCGATCTGGAGCGGGATGAGGTAGTTGAAGAACGCAGCGGACAGCGGCATGATCGCGAGGAAGATCATGGTGGTGCCGTGCATCGTGAACATCTGGTTGTACGCTTCCGCCGACAGCACGTGCTGGTTCGGTCCGGCGAGCTGCAGCCGGATCAGGCCGGCCTCGAGTCCGCCGACGATGAAGAAGAACAACGAGGTGAAGAGATAGAGCGTGCCGATCCGCTTGTGATCGACCGTCGTGAGCCAGGCCCAGATGCCGCTCTCACCGACGTAGCTCTCGGTCTGCGGCTGAAGGGCCGCTGCCGGTGCCATGGTTGCCATGTAAGTCCGATTCTCCGGTGGTGGTCGGCGGTTACTTGAGCGCCTGCAGGTACGCGACGATGTCGGCGATCTGCTGGTCATTGAGCCCGGTCTTCGGGATGAACGCCTTCGTGACGGGGTCGTACTCGCCCGCACCGAGCGTCGGCATGGTGATGCCGGGCTTCATGCGGCGTGCGTTCTTGATCCAGCGCACGAGATGCTGCGTGTCGTTGGGATAGATGCCGCCGGCGATGGTGGTGCGGCTGCCGACGTGTGTGAGGTTCGGGCCGACCTTCGCCATCATCATCGGGTTGCCGGCGATGGCGTGACAGCCGATGCAGCCGCCGCCCATCTTGTTGATGAAGTCGAGGCCGCGCTGCGGATCGCCCTTGAGCGACTCGTTGAACGCGAGGCCTTCGGGCAGCGGTGTGCGCGGGATGGCCTGCGCGGGCAGCTTGTCGTGCGGGAACGCCACGAAGCCCGCCTGCTGCACGGGCGCCATGGCCATCGCGGACATGTCATGAGCCGCCGGTGCAGCGGTCGCGAGCGCCGCCGTCGAGGCAGCACCTGCAGGCGCCGTCTGCGCGAGCTGCGCGGGACCGGGCACTCCCTGCGGCGTCTGTGCCTGCGGCTTCGTGCCGTCGACCGCCGGCGCGGGCGCGCCGGGCATCGGGTTCATCGCCACGGCGCCAAAGGCCGCCGGCGTCATCTCGTGGCGCGTCCACGAGTCGAAGTTCGCGGGCGTGACCGTGAACACCTTGAAGTGCATGTTCGCGTGCGACGTTCCGCAATACTCGGCACAGAAGCCATTCCACGCGTTCTCGCCCACCGAGTCCGGCGTGAACCACAGGTAGTTCACGTGATTCGTGATCAGGTCGCGCTTGCCGCCCATCTGCGGAATCCAGAAGGAGTGCAGCACGTCGATCGTCTGCAGCTTGAAGTTCACCTTCCGGCCGATGGGGATGTACAGCTCGTTGGCGGTGGTGAGCGTGTCGAGCTTGCCGTTGCCAGGCATGGTGTACTGGGGATAGCGGAACTCCCACCACCACTGGTGCCCCCACACCTCGACCTGCAGCGCGTCGGCCGAGGCCTTCGCCTGCGTCTTGAAGATCGTGCGCACGGTGGGCACGGCGATGAACGCGAGGATCACGGCCGGGATGGCCGTCCACAGGATCTCGAGCGTCGTGTTGCCGTGCACGTGGCGCGGACGATCGTTCTCGCTCTTCCGGCGGTACTTGAAGATCGTGTAGAGGAGGAGCGCTTCGACGAAGACGAAGACGAACCCTCCGAGCCAGAGGAGGATGTCGAAGAGATGGCCGACGTCGCGGTTGAACTCCGTGTGGTTATGGAAGATGGAGTTCGGGTACTGCGCGTTGTTGCACGCAGTGAGGGCGACCGCGATGAGGGCCGGTACCGCAGCGGCGAGCAGCCGGCGCGGTCGGATGGGCACGGGCATGCGATGTCCTTGTTCCGACAGGGTCGTGAGTCGCGCGATCGAGGCCTGATCGTCGCGCACTTGCGAAGGTCCTACAATCCGCGAAAAGTACCGGGCGCCAGTGGCGAATGCAACGCGAATGCCCCTGTCTTTCGTACGCTGTAGGACTTTTCCCCACAGCAGGTTACGCGTCCCGAAATCACTCGCCGGGCTTTCGCGCGCCCGGGACGGGCTCTTCCTTGACGGCGTGGTTGTCCTTGATGCGCACCACCGCGATCTCGAGCTGCTGGCGCAGCGAGCCGACGCCCTCGCGCAGCGTGCGCACCTTCACGGTGTCCGGGCCCCCGCGCGAAGTGACGAGGTTCATCGACGCCACCTGGTCCGCGATGAGCCCGAACTGCGGCTTCAGGAGCCCCACGAGCGGGAAGAGCGCCCGCTTGATCTGCGAGCCGTAGAGCGACGTGGGCTTGTTCTGCTTGAGCGACAGCGCGTACTGCTCCACGATGCCGTGCAGGCGGGCGAGCTGGATGTTCGCCTCCTCGATCGTCTTCATCTTCTGCACGCCGGCGGCGTCGAGCTTGAGACCAGCCATGAGACTCGCGAGGGGCGGAGGACGTGGACGCTACTTCACCTTCTCCAACCTACCGTTCGGGCGGCACTCGCGCCCCGCCTTGGCCTGCGGCACTCCATCCACCCGGACCACGTCGCCGGTGAAGTCCCAGCGGCCGTCGTGGACGCTCGCCCCCACACCGTAGGCGTCCACTGGCACGCCGTCCTCCTCGAAGCCGCGGATGCGGGGCACGGTGAAGCCGCCCGACACCACGATCTTCACGTCGCCGAACCCCTCGGCATCGAGCGCGTTCCGCACGTTCCACACGAGCGCCGCGTTCACCCCCGCAGGGGGAAAGGCGCCCATCTGCGGCACCACCGAGCGGTCCACCAGGTACTCCGACGTGTCGAGCCGCACGCCCCACAGCCGACCCTCGAGCGCCCGCGCCACCGCGACGCTGGTCGCCACCGAGTCGTTCTCGTAGTCCACGAGCACCACCAGCGGCACATCCGCGGGCAGCACCGCCGCGACGGCAAGCGCGGCCGCCACCGTGTCCCCACCGCAGGCCGCGATGAGCGCGTGCGGGATGGTGCCGATGCCCTTGTGGCCGGTGAATGCGCCCTGCGCGTCGGTCGAGACGCTCGTCGCGCCGCCAACCGTGGCGCTGAGGCCGTCACCGGGCTGGAGCAGCGCGTGGTCGCTCCGCGCGCCGAACATGTAGATGGGCTTCGGGCGCGCGGCGTCCACAAGGTGCCGCACGTTGGTGCACACGCGCGTGCGCCGCGCGATGGTGCCGACGATCAGCGTCTCCAGGTGCGCGAAGGCCGTGTAGTCCCCCTCGACGAGCAGCACCGTGTCCCACGCCTCCACGCGGTCCCCCTCGTAGAGCGCCTGGACCTCGAGCGCCGCGAAGTCGTCGGCGCAGAGCTTGAGCAGCGCCACCGCCTCGTCGATGCCACCCAGCCAGCCGCCCCGCTTCGCCGAGACCTGCCACGTGACGCGCGCCGTGCGGCCTTCGGCGCGCAGGGCATCGCGCGACCGGTTGAAGTACACGTCGCTGAAGACGCCGGCGCGAATGCGCTCGACCGGCAGCTCGAACAGTGCGGGGTCGATGCGCTTGCGTCGTCGGGGGGGCATGGAGAACGGATCGGGTGATCGGTGCCGCGGCCGCGGAGGCCGCGGGACGCGAGGTCAGGTGACCGACGCTGCCGAGTCCGGCACCTTGCCGGTCATCGCTTCAGGATTCAGCGCGTGGTCCAGCTCTGCCCGCGTGAGCAAGCCCCGCTCCATCACGATCTCGTACACCCCGCGCCCGCTCGCCAGCGCCGTGCGCGCGATCTCGGTGCTCACCTCGTACCCCAGCACCGGCACCAGCGCGGTGACGATGCCAATGGACTGCTCGACGAACTGCCGCATGCGGTCCGGATTCGCCGTGATGCCGTTCACGCAGCGCTGCCGCAAGACGGTGCAGGCGTTGGTGAGCGCGCTGATGCCGCCAAGAAGCCGGTAGGCGATCACCGGCTCGAACACGTTGAGCTGCAGCTGTCCCGCCTCTGCGGCCATGGTGACGGTGACGTCACCACCGATGACGTCGAAGCAGACCTGGTTCACCACCTCGGGAATGACGGGGTTCACCTTGCCCGGCATGATGGAGGAGCCCGGCTGCATGGGCGGCAGGTTGATCTCGCCGAAGCCGGCGCGCGGCCCGGAGCTGAGGAGCCTGAGGTCGTTGCAGATCTTCGAGAGCTTCACGGCGCAGCGCTTGAGCACGCCGCTGAGCTGCACGAACGAGCCGGTGTCGGCCGTCGCCTCGACGAGGTCCGGCGCCGTGATGAGCGAGAGCCCCGTGATGCGCGACAGGTGTGCCCGCACCGACTCGGCATAGCCCTCGGGTGCGTTGATGCCCGTGCCGATGGCCGTCGCACCCATGTTGATCTCGCGGATGAGCGCCTGTGCCTCGAACAGCCGGTCCACATCCTCGAGGATGGTGTGGCCGAACGCCGTGAACTCCTGGCCGAGGGTCATGGGCACGGCGTCCTGCAGCTGGGTGCGGCCCATCTTGAGGAACGGCGCGAACTCGGCGCCCTTGGCCAGGAACGCCTCCGCGAGCAGCCGCATCGCGGCGCGCAGGTCCTCGATGGCCGTGTGCAGCGCGATCTTCACGGCCGTGGGATAGACGTCATTCGTGGACTGGCTGAGGTTGACGTGTTGGTTGGGATGCACGTGCTGGTAATCGCCGCGCGACCGTCCGGACAGCTCGAGGGCGCGGTTGGCGATCACCTCGTTGGCATTCATGTTCGTGGACGTGCCGGCGCCGCCCTGGATCATGTCCACGAGGAAGTGCTCGTGGTGCCGGCCGGAGCGGATCTCCGTCGCGGCACGCACGATGACGTCCGCGACGTCGGCGGGCAGCAGGCCGAGGTCCGCGTTGGCGCTCGCGGCTGCGGCCTTCACCGCGGCCAGGGCCTCGATGAGCGCCGGAAACTCGCGCAGTGCCACACCCGTGATGGCGAAGTTCTCGAGCGCGCGCAGAGTCTGCACGCCGTACAGGGCATCGCCGGGCACGTCGCGATCGCCGAGCAGGTCGTGCTCGCTGCGCGTGTGCGTGCCCCCGAAGCCGAGTGTGCGTCCGCGCCCCACGAGCGTCGCGTCCACGGCGGACAGGCGCTGCTTGATCGCTCGCGCCGCGCGGCCCACGAGCGCCGCGTAGAGGGTGGGCGCCTCCTTCACCATTTCCTGCACCTGGTCGCGCGTGAGCACGTAGGCACGCGTGGTTACGAGGGCGCGTGCGCTCGTGCCGTGCATGGAGTCGTCGAGCAGGAGTCCCTCGCCCACGGCCTCCCCCGCACCGAGCGTCGCGAGGCGCACCGGCCGCGAGTTCTTTCCCTTCTCGATGGCCACCGCGCCGGTCGCGATGAACGCCATGAGCATGCGCGCATCCCCTTCCTCGAACAGCAGTGCGTCGCACTCGTAGTCGACGACCTGCACGAGCCTGGAGAGCTGGTGGACGGCCGTGTCGGTGAGGCCGTCGAGAAAGCGCAGCGCGCGCAGGGTGTCGCGGTCTGAAGTAGCCATGGGCGGAAGGTACAGGCGCGTTTCGCCCCTGTCAGGTGCGACTGGCGCCCGGCGGGCGCCGGCGATAATTCACAGGACCATCGCGCGTCCCGTCCCTCACCAGAGCGCCCTCCGTGCCCATTTCCCGTCGCGAGTTCATCGGTGCCGGTGCGGCTACCGCCGCCGGCCTCGTCCTCCCGAAGCGTGCCGACGCCAGCCGCGTGCACTCCCTCCTCGATGCCGCCGGAGACGGCGTGGCGGGACGTCCCGTCGTGGTGTCGAGCGCCAATGGCATCCGCGGGGTGAAGAGCGCCTACGACATGATCGGCACCGGCGCCGATCCGCTGGATGCGGCAATCGCCGGCGTCAACATCATCGAGCTCGATCCCGACGACCAATCCGTGGGACTCGGTGGACTGCCGAACGCCGAGGGCGTGGTGCAACTGGATGCCAGCGTGATGCACGGGCCCTCGCGACGCGCCGGTGCCGTGGGCGCCATCGAGGACATCGCGACGCCGTCGCTCGTCGCCAAGGCGGTGATGGACTACACCGATCACTTGTTCCTGGTGGGCGCCGGTGCGCGTCGCTTCGCCATCGAGATGGGGTTCACGCCGCAGAACCTCCTCACCGAGAAGAGCCGACAGGACTGGCTGCGCTGGCGCGCCAACCTCAATGCCGGCGACGCGTGGCTCGATCACCGGGACGACGTAAAACTCGCCGCGCCGATGAAGCCGAGTCGCTCGTCCAGCCGCGTGCCCGCGTTCCGCCGCGACCCTGACGCGCCCGACAACCACGTGTTCGTCGACGAGCGCGGCGTTCCGCACACCTACGGGACGATCAACATGAACGCGCTCACCGCGCGCGGCGACCTCGCGTCGGTGACGACCACCAGCGGCATGTCGTGGAAGATTCCCGGGCGCGTGGGCGACAGTCCCATCATCGGCGCGGGCCAGTACTGCGACAACGAGGTCGGCGCGGCCGGCTCCACCGGCCGCGGCGAGGCGAACATCAAGGTGTGCGGTGCGTTCCTCGCCGTGGAGTTCATGCGCAACGGCATGAGCCCCGAGGCAGCGTTGATGAAGGTGATGGAGCGCGTGATCGCGATGACGGAGAAGCGGTTGCTCAGCGACCGCGGACGCCCGTACTTCGACCTGGACTTCTACGCCGTCAACAAGAAGGGCGAGTTCGCCGGCGCGTGCTGCTACGAGGGCAGCCGCTTCGCGGTGTGCGACGCCGCCGGGCCGCGGTACGTGACGTCCGCGTTCCTGTTCCCGCGAAGCGAGCGTCCGGCAGCGCCGCGCTGACCGCGAGGACGGGACTCGCCCGTCCCCCGGGCGCCGGTGCGCGTGCGAGCGTCCTATTTCACCGTGACGGTGCCCGTCATGGCCGCGTGGATCGTGCAGCGGTAGTCGTACGTGCCAGCCGCCGCCGGCATTGTCAGCGTCTTCGCGCCGGTCCCGAAGTCCCCCGTACCGCCGATCGTCGCGTTCGAGAAGGTCACGTTGTGCGCGATCGCGTCGGAGTTGGTGAACGTCACCACGGCGCCGGCGGACACCTGGATGCTCGAGGGGGAGAACGCGGAGTTCTGCAGTGCCACGCTCGTCGTCACGGTGGGCGTGACGCCGGTGCCCGTGTCGTTGCCATTGTTGTTGGTGCCGGTGCTCGATGCAGCTCCGCCGCAGGACATGGTCGACAACAGCACCGCGAGAACGAGTAGACGGTTGCGCATGGGTCGTGGGGTCCGGGTGAACACGCAGGCGAGCTTGCGACGCATGCGATCAATCGGCACGTGATGTATTGGCCGCTTGCAGCATGGTTGCAACACGGAAACCCCACGGTCCCGGCAACTGTCACTTCGCGCGGCCAGGATGGTCATCCTGAGCGAAGCGAAGGATCTGCTTTTCGCCGCGGCGCAAGCAGGTCCTTCGCCTCGCTCAGGACGACAAATTGTCATTTGTCAGAGGTTCCCTACGACTTGAGGCCGGCCACCAGCGCGGTCATGCGCTCCGCCGCGGAGCCGAGGGCATTGGCTGCACCCGCGATCTCCTGGGTGCTCGCGCTCTGCTCCTGGCTGGACGCGGCCACCTGCTGCATGGCCGCGGCGAACGACTCCGTGCCGGACGACAGCGAATCCAGGCGCTGCGTCATCTCGACCACCAGCCCGCTCGTCGCGACGGAGGTCTGCTCGATGGACGCCGTCCACGCCTCGGCGTCCGCTACGGCGCGCTCGATATCCGTGAAGGACGACGAGGCCTTCGCCATCGACGCGCGCACTTCGTCCGCGGTGGCCACGGCACGGCCAGCCGAGGCACGCGAGGCATCGATGCCCTTGAGCACGCCCTTCACGATGGCCGCCGTGCTCTCCGCCGCCTCCGACGACATGGTCGCGAGGCGGCGCACCTCCAACGCGACGACGCCGAAGCCGGCGCCCTGCGTGCCCGCGCGCGCGGCCTCCATCGCCGCATTCAGCGCGAGCAGCTTGGACTGCCGCGCGAGTTGACGCACCAGCGTCACGAAGCTGCGGATCTCCTCGCTCGCGGCGCCGAGCGCCGCGACGGCCGCGGCGCTGGCGTGGATGTCGTCAGACAGCCCGCGCAGCGATTCCGCGCTGGCATCCAGGCCGGCGCGATTGTCGAGCGCCAGGGTGCGGAGCACGGTATTGCGCGCCACGCCGTCGCGCGCGCCGGTGTCCAGCGCGCCGGCGAGGTCGCGGAGCGTACCCGCCGCACCCGCGAGGCTCGCGATGGTCTCCGCCATCAGGGCGCTCTGGTTGGAGAGGTCGCTGGCGGTGTTGGCGATCTCGCCCGCCGTGGCGGCCATCTCCTCCGAGCCGGCGCTGATCTCCGCCGACATCGTGCTCGTCTCCCGCGCCGACCCCGCGATGGCCTGCGCGAGCCGCCGAAGCTCGAGGATCATCGCGTCCACGGCGCGGCTGAGCCGGCCCATCTCGTCATCGGCCGACGAGCGCCGCAACTGCACGGAGAAGTCACCGCCCGCCACGGCCTCGGCGGCCTCCGCGAGCTCGCGCGCCGGGGTCGAGATGCGGCGCTGCAGGAAGGTGTTCATGGTCGCCAGCAGGAGGGCGAGCACCACGAGCAGCAGCGCGGCGCCCGCCACCACCGTGAGCCGCGTGGCCACGAACGGCTCGGCAAGCTCCTCGATCGGCAGCCGTGCCACCACGCGCCACCGTCCCTCGTTCGCCCGCTGGCCAACGGCGCGCTCGAGCTCTCCCTCAAGGAGCACGGAGGTGGCGCGCCCGCTGTCGCCGCTGAAGCGCGGCATGCCGTGCACGCGGCGGCCGGCGGCGGTCGAATCCGAGCTGAGCACCACGCGATTGATCGAATCGACGACGTCGATGCGCACGCCAGCGCCGGCCGAGGCCAGCGAGCGGACGAGTGGGGCGATGCTGAAGGCGAGCTTCACCACGCCGGCCTTTGCCGTACCGTCGCGCACGAGTGCGGCGACTGACACGGTGACTTGGTGCGCGGACGAATCGTAGGCGGCATCGGCGGGGGAGATGCCGTTGCGCCACGCCAGCTGCCACCAGGCCTCGTCGCTCTGCACGAAGTCGGAGCTGAGCTGGGTGGTGACCGCGTTGTAGCCGTTTGCATCAGTGAGCAGGAACTCCGCGGCGTCCATCTCGGGCAGGAGGTCGCGCAGGAACTGCCGGGTCGCGGGCGCCACCTCCATCGAGCGCGGCCCGCTGAAGCGCTGCTCGAGGACGGGGATGCTGCCGCCCACGATGCCGAGCGCGTTCGCCCGGGCAGTGCCTTCCCGCGCGGCAGCGATGACGGCGGGCGTACGCGCCAGGATGCGGGCCTGTCGAGTGCGGTCTGCCAGTGCCTCGGAGACGACGAGCGACGCCCGCGCGGCTGCGCCGGCCACGCGGGCGTCGCCCTGGCGTTCGGCGTCGCGGCTGAGGACCTGGTCGACGACCGCGGCGAGCACCAGGATGACGACCGCTCCGCCGAGCCCCGCGACGTTGAGGAAGCGGCGGTGGAGCGAGGACGCCTGGCGGCCGTGGATCGGCGAGGACAGCGAGAGGAGCGACATCGATGACGGGGAGCCGTGGCGAGAGCGTGCGGCGAGCAGGATTTCGTTACGACGCGTCGGCGCGGCGTGCTTGAATGCCCTTCACACGGTACTAAATTGCACTGCGAGACCTACGTCCAGCCGCAGGCGACCGCGTCGCCCTGCCCGAGGTCCGAGCGCCGAGCCGTAACCTCATGACAGACCACGCAACATCCCAATCGACCGGCGACGCGCCGGCCGGGTACGATCCTGCCGCCATCGAAGAGAAATGGCAGGCGCGGTGGCACGCGGACGGCACCAACGCGCCCGACCTGCTGCGTGGCCCGAATCCGTACTACGCGCTCATGATGTTCCCGTATCCCAGCGCCGAGGGGCTCCATGTGGGCAACCTCTTCGCCTTCACGGGCAACGACATCCATGGACGATTCCAGCGGCTGCAGGGGCACACCGTGTTCGAACCGTTCGGCTTTGACGCCTTCGGCATCCATTCCGAGAACTACGCGATCAAGGTCGGCATCCATCCGGGCGAGCTGATACCACGCAATATCGGCAACTTCCGCCGCCAGGTGCAGCGGACCGGACTGATGGTGGACTGGCGCCACGAGCTGTCCACAACGGATCCGTCCTACTACCGCTGGACGCAGTGGGTCTTCCTGCAGCTCTACAAGCAGGGGCTGGCGTACAAGAAGGCCGCAGCGGTGAACTGGTGCCCGTTCGACAAGACGGTGCTCGCCAACGAGCAGGTCATCGGCGGCGCCTGCGAGCGCTGTGGCACGATGGTGGAGCAGCGCTTCCTGGAACAGTGGTTCTTCCGGATCACCGACTACGCGGGGCGGCTGCTCGCGAACCTCGACGGCCTCGACTGGTCGGAGAGCACGAAGGCGGCACAGCGCAACTGGATCGGGAAGTCGGAAGGCGCGGAGATCGTCTTCGTCGTCCAGGACCTGATGGAGTTCGCCGGCAGCGCGACGGCGAGCGCCGGTCTGTCGGGCGAGGTGACGGTGACCCAGACGGAGATTCGCGTGTTCACCACGCGCGCCGACACCATCTTCGGCGCCACGTACCTCGTGCTGTCGCCCGAGCACCCGCTCGTCTCGACGATCACGAGCGACGAGCAGCGCGAGGCGGTGCAGGAGTACGTGGCGAAGGCGGCGAAGCAGGACCTCGTCAGTCGCAAGACGACGAAGGAGAAGAGCGGCGTGTTCACGGGCGCCTGGGCGACGAACCCCGCGACTGGCGAGCCGATCCCGATCTGGATCGCCGACTACGTGCTGATGGAGTACGGCACCGGCGCGATCATGGCGGTGCCGGGCCACGACGAGCGCGATCACGAGTTCGCGCGGCTGTACGACCTGCCCATCGTGCGTGTCGTCGCCGGGGCCGAGGGCGGCGACGCACCCATCGGCGATGCGGCCTTCACCGAATCGGACGGCTGCCACCTCGTGAACTCCGGCCGCTTCAGCGGGCTGAGTGTGCGCGAGGGCGGGGCCGCCATCGTCACGGAGCTGGCCGCGCACCACGCCGCGGTGCCCGTCGTGAACTACCGGCTGCACGACTGGTGCATCTCGCGCCAGCGGTACTGGGGCCCGCCCATTCCCATCGTGTACTGCGATGCGTGCGGCGTGGTGCCGGTGCCGGAGGACCAGCTGCCGGTGCTGCTGCCCGAGTTGGATGACTTCCGCCCGGACGACTCCGGCATCAGTCCGCTCGCGCGCGCCACGGACTGGTACCACACCACGTGTCCCTCCTGCGGCGGCCCCGCGCGCCGCGAGACGGACGTGAGCGACACCTTCCTCGACAGCGCGTGGTACTTCCTGCGCTACCCGAGCAGCGACCGCGACGACGTGCCGTTCGATCCGGCGCTCACGAAGCGCTGGCTGCCCGTGCACAGCTACATCGGCGGCAACGAGCACGCGGTGCTGCACCTGCTGTACTCGCGGTTCGTGACGATGGTGCTGCACGACGCCGGCTTCATCGGCTTCGAGGAGCCGTTCACCCGCTTCCGCGCGCACGGCATGATCGTGCGCGAGGGCGCGAAGATGTCCAAGAGCAAGGGCAACGTCGTCAACCCGGACGACTACATCACCGAATGGGGCGCGGACGCGTTCCGCACGTACCTCATGTTCCTGGGCCCGTACGAGGAAGGCGGCGACTTCCGCGACAAGGGCATCTCCGGCGTGCGGCGGTTCCTCGACCGCCTGTGGCGCAGCGTGCAGGACGCCCGCACCGACGGCGCCGTCGATCCCGAGGTGCGGCGCAAGCTGCACCACACCATCCGCAAGGTGGGGGAGGACATCCCGCGCCTGAGCTACAACACGGCCATCGCGGCGATGATGGAGTACATGAACACCATGCGCTCCGGCGAGCGGACGCCGCACGTGGACGAGGTGCGCCCGCTCGCGCAGCTGGTGAGTCCCTTCGCGCCACACATCGCCGAAGAGCTCTGGTCGCAGCTCGGCGGCACGACGAGCGTGTTCGACGCCGGCTGGCCTTCCTACGATGCCTCACTGCTGGTGGAGGACACCGTCACGATGGCCGTGCAGGTGAACGGCAAGACGCGCGGCACCATCACACTCCCGAAGGGCGCGTCGCAGGACGACGCGATGGCCGCCGCGATGGCGAACCCGTCGATCGCGAAGTTCGTGACCGGCCCGCCGCGGAAGGTGATCTTCGTGCCGGGCCGGATGCTGAACATCGTGCTCTAGAAGCGCACGCCCACCGTGAGCGGCAGGGTCAGGATCGGCCGCGAATCCGCCAGCATCACGTGCAGCCGCACCTCGGCCACGGCGGAAAAGCCCGTGAGCGGAATCTCCACGCCCGTGCCGCCATTGAAGCCGGGCCGCACACCTTCGTGCGTGGCGCTGTAGATCGCGATGCCGCCCGTGACGAACGTCTGTGCCGTGGACTTCTGCAGGCGGTAGACGATGGTGGTGCCGAGGGAGAACACGTTGGAGTTGTCACCCGTGCGGCCGGACTTGAGCGCGAAGTGCTGGAGATCCGCTT
Source organism: Gemmatimonadales bacterium (assembly GCA_038236775.1). Classification (GTDB taxonomy): domain Bacteria; phylum Gemmatimonadota; class Gemmatimonadetes; order Gemmatimonadales; family Gemmatimonadaceae; genus AG11. Next base: position 34,207 of record JBBRZK010000007.1, on the reverse strand, counting down.
CTCCGCGCAGCGAGTACGGCTGGCCGCTCACCGCATACTCGACCACGCCGCCCACCGCGTAGCCCGCCGCGTGATCGTCGGCCAGGCGGCCGACCGGGATGCTGATGCCCGCCGTGACGCCGTAGAGGGGCACGTAGAAATCCGACTGCGTGCGCGGTGCGGGGGCGGGCGGGTTGCCCGCGGGAGGACCAGAGGCCTGTGCCGCTGCCGTGACAGCCAGCGCAGCCATGAGTGCGAATGAACAGCCGACAGTTGTCTTCAGGCGCATGAGTGCGTGTGTTTGAAGAAATGGGGCGTTGTTGAAAAAGCAGATCCTTCGCTGCGCTCAGGATGACACAGAACTAGAGCAGGCGGGCAATCCACTCACCGACGAAGTAGCCGACCGCGGCGACGCCGAGGCCGACGACGAACATGTCGATACCCGAGCGGAAGACTCCACGGCCGGTGAAGATGGACCGTGCGGCGCCGACGATCCAGTGCGACAGCATCGCCACCGCGAACGCCACGATCGCAGCCGTGCGTCCGTCGAGGAAGAAGAACGGGAGCACGGGAATGAGCGCGCCGATCGCCGTGGCCGTACCCGTGATCCAGGCCTCGCGGAGCGGCGACGTCGCCGACTCCGAGATGCCCAGCTCCTCCTGTACCTGCTCGGCGAGCATCTGTTCCGGATCGGCCATCACCTGCGTGGCCAGTGCGAACGCGTGCTCGCGGTCGATGCCCTTCGCCTCGTAGATGAGCGCGAGCTCGTCGCGCTCGATCTCGGGCATGAGCGCGATCTCGTCGCGCTCCATGGCAATCTCGTGAGCGTACACCTCGCGCTCGCTCTGCGCGGCGAGGTAGCCGCTGGAGCCCATCGAGAGCGCGTCGGCGATGAGGCCGGCCACACCCGCGACGATCACGTTGTGGTAGCCCGCGACCGTGGACGCGCCGATGACGCCGGCAACGAGGCCGAAGTTCGCGGTGAGCCCGTCGTTGAAGCCATAGATCACATTGCGCATGATGCCGCCGGCGCCGGTGCGGTGCCACGGCTCGCCGGCGCGTCCCGCCACGGTGTTGAGCGTCGTGGCATGTTCGGCGGACTCCTTCGCGAGCAGCAGCGCCTCGTCGCGGCCGGCGACATTGATGCGCGTGGTGCGGTGCATGTCGAGGTACGCCTTCACCTCGCGTCCTTCCTCCGCGAGCAGCATGGGCAGCAGGAACTGCGGCCCGAACCGTCGGCCGAGAAAGGCGAGCAGGCGCGTGCGCGCGGTCGGCCGGTGCGGGCCCACGCTGCGCCCGTGCTGCGCCAGCAGCGCCGCCCATATCTCGAGGTGGCGATCCTCCACCTCCGCGAGCCGGCGATAGATGTCCTGCTTCTTCGGATCGGGTTCGGCGTCGGCGAGGAGCCGGTACAGGTATGCCGCGTCGGCCTCGTCCTGCCAGTGATGCTCGAAGGCGTGCAGGTCGGGCGTTGCTGGCGGCGGAGCCGTCGGAGGAGTGAGCGTGGCCATGCGTGAAATATGACACGATTGCCGTCCCGCGTGACATCGGCGAGGCAACCATGGCCGGCACGACCGTGTCACACCGGGTGAACGCCTCACCGTACAAGGGGAACCCATCATGCGCTTTACCAGTCTGCTCGTACTTGCTGCCTCGGCTGGCGCCGCGGCTACCACGGCCGGCGCCCAGGGCGAGGTGCGCGTCCGCGTCGCCGAGCCGTCCATCGCGGGCGGGGTCTACAGGGTCAGTGGCGAGCCCGCCCATCGCGCGGCCCTCGGCATCGGCACGTCGGCCACGGGCACGCTCCGCGACACGCTTGGCCTCATGATCACGTCCGTCACGCGCGGCAGTCCCGCGGAGAAGGCGGGCCTCGAAGAGGGCAATCGCATTGCCGCCATCAACGGCGTGAGCCTGCGCGTAAACGCGGCGGACGTGGAGGACGGCGAGATGTCGCGCGCGCTCACGCGTCGGCTCACGCGCGAGCTCGGCAAGTCCAGGCCGGGCGACGAGGTGGAGCTACGCGTCTACCGCGACGGCCGCACGCAGTCCGTGAAGGTCAAGACCGCGGATTCCGACGTGCTCTTCGGTCGCACGGACGCCGTTCGCATCTCGCGGTCCGACCTCGAGAACCGGCCGGCACTCGGCTTCGGCATCGGCAGCAGCGGGAGCCGGCGCGACACGCTGGGCGTGCTGGTGATGAGCGTGGCGGATTCCACGCCTGCCGCGAAGGCGGGGCTGGAGGAGGGCAATCGCATCGCGGCGATCAATGGCGTGAACCTGCGCGTGGCGCGCGAGGATGCGGGCGACCGGTGGCTCGGCAACACGAAGGCGCAGCGCCTGCAGCGCGAGATCGCCGCACTCAAGCCGGGCGATAACGTGACGCTGAAGGTCTATGCGAACGGTCAATTCCGCGACGTGACGATGAAGGTCGCGCGCATGGGCGACCTCCCGAGGAGCGGCGCGATGATGTTCATGGGAGACGGCTTCGAGGGCTTCGCGCCGATGGCGCGCATGGCACCCATGCCCGCGATGCCTGCGATGCCTGCGATGCCTGCGATGCCTGCGATGCCGCGCATGGAGCGCATGGAGCGCATGGAGCGCATGCGCCGGGACATGACCCCGGAGTTGCGGCGTGACCTCGAGGGTGCGCGCATGCAGCTCGAGAACATCGGTCCGCAGCTCCAGCGGTCACTCGAGCCCGGCCTCCAGCGGCTGCGGATGGAGTTGCCCCGCGCAATGGAGCAGCTTCGTCAGCTCCCCTTCGTGCGGATGCGCACCGTCATCGTGTAGCGCTCGCGCGCGTGACGGGTGGCATGACTGCCGGACAGCACCAGGGGCTGCCCGGCGCCGTCAGAACTCGATCTGGGCGCCGAGTTCGATCACGCGGTTCGGCGGTATCTGGAAGAACTCCGTGGCCGAGCGCGCGTTGCGCGACATGAGGGCGAAAAGGCTCTTCCGCCAGCGCGACATCTTCGCCTTGCCGGTGAGTACCAGCCGCTCGCGGCCGAGGTAGTAGGACGTGTCCATCTTCGGGACCGGCACGCCCTGCGCCGCCACGCGCGCGAGGAGCTCAGGAATGTTGGGCGACTGCATGAAGCCGTAGTTCGCGACGAGCCGGTAGAATCCCTGGCCCAACTTCTCGAGCGCGAGCATGTGGTCGCCGGAGACCTCGGGGATGCCGCGGGTCTGCACGCTGAGCAGCACCACCGTCTCGTGCAGCATCTTGTTGTGCTTGAGGTGGTGGAGCAGCACCACCGGCACGCCGTCCGGACTCGACGTCATGAAGATGGCCGTGCCGCGAACGCGCAACGGCGGGCTCTTCTCGATGCTGGTGAGGAACGTCGTGAGGGGAAGCTGGCCCGCCTCCTGGATCTCCTGGAGCTGCACACGTCCACGCTTCCACGTGCTCATCAGCGTGTACACGCCGACCGCCATCGCGATGGGCACCCACCCGCCATGCTCAATCTTGATGACGTTCGCGATCAGGAACGCGAGGTCGATGAGCAGGAAGAACGCCGTGAGCAGGCCGACGTGCAGCCGCGACCAGTTCCATCGCGATCGCGCCACCACCGCGAAGAGGAGCGTCGTGATGGCCATGGTGCCCGTGACCGCGATGCCGTACGCCGCGCTGAGCGCGCTGGAACTCCGGAACGCGATGACGAGCACGAGGCAGCCCACCATCAGCGCCTTGTTCACCTCGGGAATGTAGATCTGTCCGGCCTCGTCCTTCGAGGTGTGGATGATCTGCATGCGCGGCGAATACCCGAGCTGGATGCTCTGCTGCGTGAGCGAGAACGCGCCGGAGATGAGTGCCTGCGACGCGACCACCGCGGCGGCCGTGGCGATGATGAGCAGCGGCCACTGGAACGCCGACGGCGCGAGCAGGTAGAACGGGTTGCTCGCGGCGGCCGGCTGGCGCAGCAGCAGCGCGCCCTGGCCGAAATAGTTGAGCAGCAGCGCGGGGAGCACCGCCACGAACCAGGCGATGCGGATGGGGCGCTTCCCGAAGTGCCCCATGTCCGCGTAGAGCGCCTCGGCGCCGGTGACGCACAGCACCACGGCACCGAGCGTGAGGAAGCCGGCAAGGCCGTGCTGACGGAAGAAGGTCAGGCCATGCAGCGGATTCGCCGACGCGAGCACTTCGGGCGCGGCGATCACGGACCGGACGCCGAGCGTCGCGATGGTGACGAACCACACGAGCATGATGGGCCCGAAGGCCGTGCCCACGCGCGCCGAGCCATAGCGCTGGACCATGAACAGGAGGAAGAGGATCACCAGGGTGATCGGCACCACGATGTGCGCGAGCGCCGGCGCTCCGACCTCGAGGCCTTCCACCGCGCCGAGTACCGAGATGGCGGGAGTGATCACGCCGTCGCCGTAGAGGAGGGCGGCACCGAAGAGCCCGAGTGCCACGAGGGCCATGCGGCGGCCCTGGTCGTCAGCACGGCGCTTCTGCTGCAGCAGCAGGGCGAGGAGGGCGAGGATGCCCCCCTCGCCCCGGTTGTCCGCGCGCAGGATGAAGACGATGTACTTGATGCTGACGACGAGGATCAGCGACCAGAGGATCAGGGAGAGCACCCCGAGGATGTTCTGCGGGGTCGGCGTGATGCCGTACTCCTCCTTGAAGCACTCGCGCAGCGCGTACAGCGGGCTCGTCCCGATGTCGCCATAGACGACGCCCAGCGCAGTGAGTGACAGCACGGCGAGCCGTTTCCCGGTCGGAGCGACGCGGGCGGGCACTTCGTGGACCGACGTATATGTTGCCGTTTCTGCCGACATCGCGGAATTGAGGGAGCTGCATACGGGACACGCCGCGTGGAACGGCGCAGGCCGGAGACGCATGCGCCCCCGGCCTCATTCAACATATGCACCTGTCACGATTCTGGTAGCCGACGAGGCCGCCAGCGTCGCTACGCCTTGATTGCGAGCGCCTCGATCTCCCGTGCGGCGCGGTCGAGGATGTCCACGATCTGCCTGAGCAGGGCGGGATCGTGGACGGCGTCCGTCGCCCGCCCGTACGTCGCCTTGCCGACCTTCCGGAAGGCGCCGTGTACCTCGGCCATCGGCTCATCGAGGAAATGGCCGACCAGCTTGGCGATGCGGTCGAAGATGTTGTCCACCGTCTCACGGTTCTCCGCCAGGTGCGCCCGGCCCGCGTCCGTGATCTCGTAGACCTTCTTGCCTTCTGGTCCGGGCATGATGCGGGCGTAGCCCAGGTCCTCGAGCAGCTGGAGCGTGGGGTAGACCGTCCCCGGGCTTGGCGCGTACGCCCCGCCGAACTTCTCCTCGAGCGCCTTGATGATCTCGTAGCCGTGGCGCGGCTTCTCCTCGAGGAGCCGCAGGACGACGTAGCGCAGGTCGCCCTGTTCGAACATCCGCCCGCCGCGCCAGCGGCCCCGGGGGCGTCCCTCGCTGCCGAAGAACCCGTTCATGAAGCTGGCGTCCCATCCCCACTTTCCGCGGGCGTGGTGCGAGGATTGGGGCCGGGCGTCCCACGCCCAGAAGCAGTCGCGCATGATGACCTCCGCTCGTCAGAGCGATATATCTTGGGACAGCAAGATATATCGGCCGATATATCGGAGTCAAGCCGCTCAGGCCGCGCGCGCCTCCTTCGGGCGATGCACCCGCGCCGGCGGCTGCCGTCGCTGCCACCGCACCCGGAGGCCGATCGCCAGGATCACCGCCAGCACGCACAGCTCGACGTACACCTTCTCGCCATCGAGATAGTCGATGCTGCGGTCCTTGAGCGCGGGATCGGTGAGGATTGCATGCACGGCGTAGAGCGGGAAGAGCGCGTACGTCGTGAAGTGGATCCGCTTCCACCACCGCCGCCCGATACGGAACCGGAAGTATGACGTGGCCACCACCACCAGGAGCAGGTACGCGGCAAGCGCGCCCGTGCTGTTGATCCACGGCTGCTTCGGCGCGTTCATCGGGTAGAACAGGTCGATGACGTGGAAGTCCACGCGGTTCGGCAGGAGCAGCAGCGCGGGATGCACGAGGACAAGCACGAGCGCCGCATATCCCGTGTAGTTGTGGATCAGCACCGTGTCGATGCGGCGGCGCGGCCACCGGCGCACCGGATTGTACTTCGTCGCGAGGAGTAGCCCGATGAGGATGTTGAGGGTCAGCAGCCCGATGGCGCCGAGGCCTGCGTAGTTGGAGAGTTCGATCGGGTCCATCGCACCTGTCGCGAGTGAAGGAGAGAAAGTGGTGAAGATGCATACGTGTGCGTCACCCCGCGATATACGCGTCGACGGATAAGCTCGCTGCCCGATCCCGGGGCACATCCATTGCCTGAACACAGGGCACCCGAACGACGACCATCACACGCAAAATGCGAGGATAGCACCATGGCAAAGGATCTCGGCAAGGACGGCCTTGAGAACCAGATCAAGGGCTCGGCGAAGGAAGTCGGCGGCAAGATCCGCAAGAACGTCGGCGACATGACGGACAACCACAGCGAAGAACTGAAGGGCGCCGCGAAGGAGATGGAGGGCAAGGCCCAGCGCAAGGTGGGCGAGGCGGAGTCCAAGATCGACCGCAACACCTGACCCCTGCGGGTCGATGGCGAGGGGCGGGGCGGCCAGCAATGGACTCCTCGCCCTTCGTCGTTCGCGCAGGTGCCACCGCCGTCATCATTCCCTCATGCGCCGTTCAGGGAGACGTCATGCAGTGTTGGCCGAGCGTTAATCGCCGGCTCATGAAGGGACAACGTCCGCATCGTATCGTCGCCGTGAGAGCTGGACACACACTCACGCGGAGGCAACGATGTTCACGACCCTGGTGGAGTCCCGCGCCGTGCGGCGGCGCAGTGCGCGTGGCGCCGCGACAAGCATCCTCGTGCACGGTGCGGTCATCGCCGCCGCCGTCGCGATGACGATGCCCGGCTCGGTGCAGGCACGGCCCGAGCGCGAACACGCGCTGCCGCTGGTGATCTACAGGCCGATACGCGAGGCCGTGCCGCCGCGGGCCGCGATGGAGCCGGCCAGGGCGAGTTGGAGTGAGGGGATGCAACTTCCGACGATTGCCGCGCCCACGGTCGTGCAACCCACGCTGCCGCCGATCGACATCGACGCTCCTATGCTTCCTCCCGATCAACTCCTCATCGGGCATCCGGGTGCGTCGCTGCACGCGGCCATCGGCAGCGAAGGAACTGGAGGATTCGTTCCCGGCGCCGCGGTGGACGTCGCCGACGTGGAGCGCGCGCCCCGCCTCGTGGGAAATGCGCTGCCACCGAGATACCCAACCGCGCTCCGGGAGAGCGGCGTGGCCGGACGCGTCGTCGTGCGATTCGTGATCGATACCCTGGGGCGCGCGGAGATGGACGGACTCACCGTCCAGGAGGCGACGCATCCGCTCTTTGCCGCCGCGGTGGCATCGGTGCTCGGCGCGTACCGCTTCACGCCCGGTGAGGCAGGCGGCCGCAAGGTGCGCACGATGGTGCAGTTGCCATTCACATTCGCGCTGCAGCCGTAGCGGCGCATCGCCCGACGAGCCACAACGACGAAGGGGGAAACGGATCACACGGATGGGGACGGATCAAAGCGGATCTGATCGCAGCGGGGGCGAGCGGCGGTGCGCCCAGACCAGAGCCAACACTCTTTCGCGGTTGGCAACGTCTTGTTGCGCATGGAGGGCGAAACGCGCTCGGAGAAATCCGCGAAATCAGTGCTTCTTCCGCGTGATCCGTTCCCCCTTTGTCGTTGGTGCCCGCGAGGCGCGCGATGGAGCCGGGCTACTCGTACCGCAGCGCGACGATGGGATCGAGGCTCGCGGCGCGCCGTGCCGGCCACACGCCGAAGAGCACGCCCACCACGGCCGAGAACACGAACGCCAGCACGATGGACGACGGCGAGATCTGCGTGTTCCACTGCGCGAACCTGCTCATGGCCAGCGCACCGCCGCTGCCGACGGCAGCGCCGATGAGGCCCCCGAGGAGGCACAGCACGACGGCCTCGATGAGGAACTGCAGCAGGATGTTCGCGCTCGTGGCGCCGAGCGCCTTGCGGATGCCGATCTCGCGGGTGCGCTCGGTGACGGAGACGAGCATGATGTTCATGATGCCGATGCCGCCGACGAGCAGCGACACCGCGGCGATGCCGCTGAGGAGGTACGTGAACACCGCCGTCGTCTCGCCGAGCGTGTTGAGGAAGTCGGCCTGGCTGCGGATCTGGAAGTCGTCGGGCTTGCCCGAGACGAGGCGGTGTTCGCGGCGCAGCACCTTCTGCACGTCGGCCATCGCATCGGGGATCTTGTCCTCGCTCTCCGCGAGGACGCTGATGGAGCGCAGCCGGTCCGTGCCGAACACGCGGAAGCGACCGGTGGTGATGGGGATGAGGACCTGGTCATCCGGATCGCCGAACGGGGACGACTGCCCCTTCGACTTCAACACGCCGATGACGGTGAACTGGAGTCCCTTGATGCGCACGTTCTCGCCGATGATCGCGTCGGGCGAGCGGAGGCCGAGATTGGTCACCACGGTCTGTCCGAGCACCACGACGCGCTGGCGGCTCTCGTCCTCCTGCGACGTGAACATGCGACCGGCCTGCAGCTCGTACTTGCGCACCTCCAGGTAGTTGGAGGTGGTGCCCACGGCCGACGTGCTGGCGTTCTGGTTGAGGTACTGCACCTGCACGCGCGAATTGATCTCGGGCTGCACGGCGATGAGGTGTGTGGCGCGCTGCGCGAGGGCCTTCGCGTCATCCACCGTGAGCTTGGTGTTCTGGTCGAACGCTACGCCCATGCCGCGCTGCTGCCCGGGCATCACCGTGAGCAGCGTGGTGCCAAGGGAGCTGATGCGAGCCTTCACGGCGCTCTGCGCACCCGCACCGAGCGCGACGACGGCAATGACGGCCGCGACCCCGATCACGATGCCGAGCATCGTGAGGAGGGAACGGAGCTTGTTGGCGCGGAGGGCGCCGAGCGCCACGCTGATGATCTCGCCGATGAGCATTGGTGTCTCTCGTGACCGTGACGAAGTGGTGCGGGCCGGCGTGGTGCGCGGCGCGGGTGAAGCGAGGTGCGTCAGCCGCCGCGGCCGCCGCCGCGCGCGCCACCGCCGCCTGCTGGCGTCTGCTGCATGCCCGGCACGCCAGTGACGGCCTTCATGCGGTCGTTCTGCTGTTGCCGCTGCGCCTGCAGCGCCGCGGCCGCGAGCAGCGCGACCTCTTCACCTTCCTTCACGCCGCTCACGACTTCCGTGTAGTCGAAGTTCGAGGCGCCGAGCTGCACGAGACGCGGCTCGAACGTCTGACCCTTCTTGATGAACACGAGGCCGGCGCGCGTGCGCCGCATTCCCGTGGGCGCACCCTCGCTGCCGCCGGCGATGTTGAGCGAGGCGCCCGGCGCGCCACCCTGACCGGCCTGCCCGCGCGCGCCACGGCTGCCGGCACCCGGCGCACCGGTGCCCGGTGCTGCCTGCGCCGCGCCTGACTGCGGAGCGCCGCCAGCAGGCGCACCACCACCCGGTGCGCCGCCGGCCGCCTGCATCTCCTTCCGACGGCAGGCGCCCGCGACGCGCGCATCCACGCCGACGGCCGCATAGATCTTCTCGCTCTCGTCGCGCATCGCCTGGCGGTCCATCGCGCCGCTCATGACCTGCTGCCGCAGCGCGTCGAGCTTTGCCTTCTCGGCCGGTTTCTTCGCGAACGCCGCCGTGACGGCCTTGCACTGCGCATCGGTCACGTCGATCTGCTGGAAGCCGCCCTGACCGCCCTGACCCTGCTGCGGATCCAGCGCGACATCGCCGCGCGAGGTGCCCGCCGCCGCAGGCGCGCCGCCCGGTGCGCCACCACCCGCTCCGTTGCGGCCGCCGCCCTGCCGGCCACCGCGCGCCGCCATCTGCGCCGCGATCTGCGCGCGGACGGAGTCGGGGTTGAGGCCGAGGATGGGGGCCGTGGCCGCCGCCTCACGCGGATTGCGCACCGCGTCATTGGGCACGGCGAGCACGTTGTTGCGCTGCTCCACGACGACGTTCGTCTCGCCGTTCATGCCGGGCTTGAGCAGGCCCTCGTTGTTCTCGAGGGTGACCAGCACCGGGAACATCGTGACGTTCTGCTGGATCACCGCCTGCGGCTCGATCTTCTCGACGAGGCCGGAGAAGCGGCGGTCGGGATACGCATCGACGGTGACGGTGGCCACCTGGCCGGGCCGCACCTGGCCGATGTCCGTCTCGTTGAAGAGGGCGCGGATGCGCACCTTGCCGAGGTCCGCCATGGTGAGCAGCGTCGTGCCGCCGCCGAAGGCGCCGGTGGCCGACGTGATCACCGTGCCGAGCGACACGGTCTTGCCGATGATGGTGCCGGCGACGGGCGCCGTGACCGTGGCATCCTCGAGCCGCTGCTTCGACAGGTCCATGCTCGTGGTGGCCGCGACGAGCTGCGACCTGGCGTTCGCGAAGTCCAGCACGGCGGCCTCGTGCTCGGTGGCCGTGATGATCCGGTTCTTGTAGAGGTCGTCGGCGCGATTCTTCTGCGCGGTGGACACCTCCAGCTTCGACCGGGCGGCCGCGAGCGCCGCGGCGGTCTGGTCGTACTGGTTCCTGGTGTCGCGCGTCTCGATCTGCACGAGGAGGTCACCCGGCTTCACGAGCGTGCCGGTTTCCACCGGCATCTTCACGATCTGGCCGGAGGCCTTGGACTTCACCTCGACGATGTTGATGGGCTCGACAACGCCGGTGGCCTGCGCATCGATGATGATATCGCGGCGCGCCACCGCGGCGGTGGCGACGGGGACGGTCTTCTGGTCCTTTGACGCGCACGCCGAACCGAGGACGAGCGTGGCGACGACGATGAGCTTGCGCACGGTGAGCGAGTAGGAGACAGTCAGGGCCGGAGTGACAGTGCGACGAGAGGCGCGCGATGCAACGAGCGCGGGACGAATGGAGAGGCTCATGGCAGGTCGCGTCCCACGAGCGCTTCGAGTTGCGCCCGCGCGACGCGCACGTCCTGCCGCGCCTGGATGAGCGCGGAGCGCGCGGCATCGAGCGTGGACTGCGACGTCAACACGTCGAGGAAGGTCGATGCACCGAGGGCATAGCGCTGCTGCTGCACGCGCAGGTCTTCTCTGGAGGCGTCGAGGGTGGCCTGCTGGATCACGATGCGCTGCTGCGCGGAGCTCAGCGCGGCCAGCTGCTGCACGAGCGTCTGCCGCGCGGCCAGCTTCGTGTCACGCACCTGCGCCTGGACGAGGTCGGCGGTGACCTCCGCGCGCGTGAGGGCATCCTCGCGCTGGAAGTTGTTGAACAGCGTGTACGAGAGGCGCAGGTTGAAGTTGTTCGTGTAGGCGAACGGCTTGCCGTTCAGGCCGTAGGTCTGGCTGAAGCCGTTGCCGGAGCGCGAGTACGTGAAGTCGATGGATGGCAGGTACGGCGTCTTCGCGGACTTCACGGCTGCATCGGCCGACGAGAGCTGGGCCTCGCTCTGGCGCACGGTGGGTGCGTCGTCGAGGAGCGCGGCGAGCGCCACACTGTCCACCGGCGCGAGGCCGCGGTCGAGCGTGTCCGACGCCTGCGCCGTGACGAGCGTCTCCGAGCCCACGAGCCGCGTGAGCGCCGCGCTGGCGACGCGCACGTTGTTGCGCGCCGTGATGAGCGCGAGCTGCGCATTGCCGACGGCGATGACCGAGCGGAGCGAGTCCGACAGCGTGACCACGCCGGCGCGGGTGCGCACGATGGAGGTCTTGAGCTGTTCCTGCGCGAGCTGCAGCTGTGCCTGCGCCGCCCCTTCCGCCTCCCGGGCGGCGAGGATGGCGTAGTACTGCGTCTTCACCTGGAGGGCGAGGCTGTACTTCTGGGTCACCTCGTTGGCCTCGGCGGCGCCAACGTCGTACCGGGTACGCTTCACCTCGTTCCACCGGCGGCCGCCGTCGAACAGGTTGACGCTGGCATTCAGCCCGGTGTTGTAGGTCCACGGCTGCGTGGCGAGGTACGGCACGAGCCGTCCTTGCGTGTCGAGCCGTTCGCCGGACTGGTTCACCTGGCCCATGGAGATGGTGGCGCTGGGCAGCAGCGCGCCCCTGGCGGCGCGCACGCCCGACTCGGCGGACCGGGTCTGGCCGCGCGCCTGGATGGCACCGAGCCCATTCTGCTCCGCGAGCGAGACGGCTTCGCGGAGGGGGATGGGCCGTGCGACGAGCGTGTCGGGAATACCCTGCGCGGACAACGCGGCAGCGGGCAGGATGAGCAGCGCGATGGAAGCGCGCAGGGGGAAATGCATTGGCAGGGTTACTTGTGGCAGCTGGCCTTGATGTGCTTGCGCTCGGCCTCGCGACGGATCTCGTCGTCCTTGCGGCGCACCTCGAGCAGCTGGCGTTGTTCGGGAGTGAGGATGGCGTTCATCTGCGCACGCCGCGTGGCCTTGATGGAATCGTACGCGGGCTGGAGCGGCGAGTAGAGTGCGTCGAGCTGGCAGTTGGACGCGTCGAACACGGAGTCGAGCGCAACGCGCTGTGTGGCGGCGAGCCCGAGGTCGTCGTACATCTTCTTGCGGCGCGCCTCGAGCGTGAGGTCGCCCTGATGCATCATGCGATCGGCCGAGAAGCCGACGACGCCGCCGACGAGCAGGGCGCCGAGAAGGAAGGCGAGGGCCTGTTGCTTGGGTCGCTGCATGGCGAAGGCCTAGTGCGAGATGAGGAGGTGGAGCGCGGCATCCCCGTCGCCCACCGACGCGGCCCGCGTCGCGGGCTCGATGGCAGAGGGCGCCGGCGAGATGACGCTCGCGTAGGCACTGCTGACTTCGAGCTGCCGCGAGTGCGCGAGGGCGAGGCTGGCCGCGAGGATGATGGCCGCCGCGGCGGCGAGGCCGGGCCGCGCCATCTCGGCGAGCTCCGCCCACCACGATCCGGTCTCGTCGCCGCGCGCGACGTGCGCGAGGATGCGCGCCTCGAGCGCGCTCCAGTACCGATCGTCCTGCGGCGCGGCGTACAGCGCGCGCAGGGCATTCGTCAGTTCCGCATCGCCGGAGGTCCAGCGTTCGTTGGTCATGATGTACTCCGAAGATTCTGCAGAAGCTTGCGCAGGGCAGCGCGAGCATGATGAAGATCCGAGCGGGCCGTGCCTTCGGGAATGCCGAGCGTCCGCCCGATCTCCCCGTGGGTGAAGCCTTCCACGTCGTGCATGACGATCACCGCGCGCTGCCGTGGCGTCAGGAGCGCGAGCGCCTCCTGCAGCCGCCGCCGCAACTCTCCCGACTCCGCCGGATCGCGGAACGGCATCGGGATGGTCTCGGGCAACTCCTCCGCCATGCGGACCTTGCGGCGTCGAACGAGGTCCAGCGCGGCGTTCGCCATGATCCGGTACAGCCACGCCCCGAATGGCTGGTCGGGACGAAACCGGTCGAGCGCACGATGCGCGTGAAGAAACCCTTCCTGCACCGCATCCTCCGCGTCCTCGTGCGACAGCACGATCGCACGTACAATGGCGTACGCCCGCCGCTGGTGGATCCGGACGAGCGCCGAGAAGGCGTCGTCGGACCCGCGCTGCGCCGCGATCACGATCGCGCGCTCCGTCAACACGCCTTCAGTGGGCGAAGGCATGGTGTACGGCGATAATTGCACGTCGGTAGCGATCATGCTTCCAGCGGTGGGGTGACGTCATCCCTACTACGGACATCCGTGCTGGAGCGTTGCGGGGCGGGTCATGGGCTGAGAGGAGTACCCTCGAGGCCCAGGGCGGCAGCCGACTGCCGCATGGCCCCGATCACGAAGGTGATGTGCTCGTCGAGGTCGACGCCGAGCGCCTCGGCGCCACCAATGACGTCGTCGCGGCTCACGCCGCGGGCGAAGGCCTTGTCCTTCATCTTTTTCCGGACGGACTTCGCCTCGACCTCGTGCACGCTTTTCGACGGCCGCACGAGCGCCGTGGCAGTGATCAGGCCCGTGAGCTCGTCCACGGCGAAGAGGGTCTTCGCCATCGGCGTCACCCGTGGTATCCCGGAATACTCCGCGTGGCCCATGATGGCCTCGAGGATGTCCTCAGGCCACCCGCGAGCCCGCAGGATGCGCACGCCCTCGGCGGGGTGCTCATCGGTGGCCGAGTGCGCGTCGTTGGGGAAGCGCTCGTAGTCGAAGTCGTGCACGAGGCCGGCAAGGCCCCAGCGCTCGACGTCATCGCCGTTCCGCTCCGCGTAAGCGCGCATGGCCGCTTCCACGGCGAGCATGTGCTTGCGGAGCGAATCGCTGGCGGTGTACTCGTGGACGAGCGCGAGCGCCTCGTCGCGGGTAGGTAGCATAGGGGTGGGCGGAATGTCGTGGGAGGAATTGCGGGGCGGGCACTGCAGGCGCAGCATTCACTCATGCCGACACGCGAGGCCACCGTAAAGAATACCCGTAGCGGGACCGAAGTGCTTGGTGATCGTGGATGCTTCCTCCGCGAAGTGCGCCGGCACCCGGGCGGGAACGACGTCGTGTTTCCCCCTACCTGCTCGCGCTCGGCGCGGAGGGGGACGATACGTGAACCGGGCGCCGCTCAGTAAGCGGCGCCCGGTTGTGCCTTGCGTCGTGCCTGCGGCGTGGCGCTACTGCGCCCGTGCGGTGGCGGCGGCGGGCTCCTTCGCCTCGCCCGCGTAATGCGCGTTCGTCAGCCGGACGATGCCGAACAGGATGACGAAGATGGCGATGGCGCCCAGAATGAGGCCGGTGAAGCCCGCGGACTTGTCGGTGCCCTGGGCGCTCATGCGACACGCACCTTGTTCATGACGTCGTTCGGCTTGATCTGCTTCATGGCGTCGATGCCAGCGGTGATCTTGCCGAACACGGTGTGCACGCCGTTCAGGTGGCGCGTGTTGTCCTCGGAGAGCACCATGAAGAACTGGCTGCCCCCGGTGTCCTTGCCGGCATGAGCCATGGACAGCGAGCCGACCTCGTGCTTATGGGGGTTGCCCGCCGTCTCGCACTTGATCTTCCATCCTGGGCCGCCGCTGCCGATGCGCCGGTCGCCTTCGGGGAGGTCGCGCGACTGCGGATCGCCGCCCTGGACCACGAAGTCCGCGATGACCCGATGGAACTTCACGCCGTCGTAGAAGCCGTCGTTCGCCAGCTGCTCGAAGTTCTCGACGGTCTTCGGTGCTTCTTTGTCGTAGAGCTCCGCGGTGATGGTCCCGCGATTCGTCTCAAAGGTTGCTGTCTTCAACGGCCTCTCCGTACTGGGTGAATGGGCGAAAGATAGCCTGCCTGCGGCGTCTTGCCATGGCCACGCGCAGGACGGCATTCTCCATCGTGCCCACTCTCCCGAAGGCCCGCGCCGTCGGCTCCCTCCGCCAGCTCGCGTCACGTGTCCTCGCTTTCGCCGTCCTCGTCGCGTGCGGTGGCTCGGGCGACGGCCCTGCGGCACCCCGCGTCGTCGTGACCACGGTGGAGGTCCGCTCGGCGAGCACATCGGTGGCGGTGGGGGCGTCGGCGACGCTGGTGGCCACGGCGCGCGACCAGAATGGCGCAGCTGTCGCTGCCGCGCCGATCGCGTGGGCCAGTGCCGCGCCCGGTGTGGCGACGGTGTCCGCGAGCGGCGTAGTGACAGGCATCGCGACCGGCGTGGCGACGATCACGGCGACGTCGTCAGGCGTGAGCGGGACCATGCAGGTCATCGTCACGCCGGATCAGACACCCGCCAGCATCGTGCTGGCGCCGCCGGGACCGCTCGCGCTGGCGTCCGGTGCGTCCACGACCATCGCAGCCACCGTGCGGGCGAGCGACGGACATGTGGTGACGACCGCGCCCGTGAGCTTCACCACGAGCGACGCGAGCATCGCGTTCGTGAGCGCGAGCGCCGTCACTGCGGTGCACGTGGGGACAGCCACCATTACTGCCACGAGCGGAAGCGCGTCCGCGAGCCTTGCCGTGACCGTGAGCCCGGGCGCGGCGGTGCAGCTTGGCATTCGCACCGCACCGATGGGCTCCACAGTGGGCAGCCCGCTGGCGACCCAGCCCGTGATCGAGATCCGCGACGCGGCCGGCAACGTGGTAACCACGGCGTCCACTGCAGTGACGGCCGCGATCGCGACCGGAGGCGGCTCGCTCGGCGGCACCACCACCGTCACCGCCGCGGCCGGCGTGGTCGCGTTCACCAATCTCGCCGTGAGCGGCATCGCGGGTACCCGCACGCTGGTGTTCACGGCACCGTTGCTCGCGAGCATCACGAGCGGCGACGTCGTGCTCACGGCACCAGCGACGCCGCTGCTGGTGGTGGACAGCACCGCGTTGCGCTTCACTGCGGTTGCAGGACGGACATCATCGGCCGCGACGCTCATCGTGAGCAACGCCGGCACGACGGCGCTGAGCGGCGTAACGGTGTCGCCGCCCGCGTATGATGCAGCCCAGCCGACGGGCTGGCTCGCTGTCGCCTCGACCGGTGGATCACCGCCGTTCTCGATCACCTTCCAGGCCGACGCGACCGCGCTGTCGCCGGGCACGTATCACGCGACGGTGCAGGTCACTGCCGCGGCGGCATCGAACTCCCCGCTCGCCATCGGCGTGACGCTGGTGGTGACGCAGGGCGGCACCATCACGTTCGGAACTGCCACGGAGAAGCTGCGCGTGCTCGACGTGGGCTCCGCGCTCACGCCGTCGCTCACCGCGCGCGATCAGTTCGGGCAGCCGATGGCGACCGGCCCGGTGACGTTTGCGAGCCGCGCATCGAGCGTGGCGACGGTAGATGCGCAGGGCCGGATCACCGCCGTGGGCGAGGGCGCCACGTGGGTGGCGGCCATCGCCACGAACTCCGCCGATTCCGTCTTCGTGATCGTGCCGCGCGCGGCGGGTGGACCGGTGCTTCGGTCCGACCTCACGACGTATCTCGTGACGGCAGGCGACGTGACGACGATCAACGTGGTGCTCGACGCGCGGCAGACCTCCGTGGGCGCGGCGACGGTGGCAGTGGGTTATACGACGGCCACCGGCGTGTTCGGGTCGGGCGTGACGTACACCGTGCCCACTGGCCCGCCAGTGCCGGTGGCGGCGAGCACCAATCGCGGTGTCATCCGGGTATCAGTGGCGTCGGCCACGGCGCTCACCGGCGAGATCGCACTGCTGCGCCTTCGCGTCCCGACGCCGACGGCCGGCCTCTCGGGCGTCATCACGCTCACCGTGACCGAAATCGTGGCGCCCGACGGCAGTGACCTCATGAACGTGACGACGTCCACCCGCATCCCGATCATCGTGCCATGACGAACGCCTCCGTACTGCGAATCGCCGCCGGCGCCGGGGCCTTCCTCATCGCCCTGGCCGGCTGCACCGAGCTGGCATCCACGAAGGCCCCAGATGCCACCGCGCCGGCGCTCGACGCCGCGCTGGTGTTGTCGTCCACGGCGCCATCGCCCGGCAGCACGGTGGACGTGGTGGCGCAGATCGGCCCATCCACACGCGTACTCGTGGGCAGCTACACGGCGCGCATCCGCTATGACTCGACGGCGCTCCGTTTCCAGGAAGAGCTTCCCATCGCCGACGGCACCACGCGCGCGACGAACGCCACGAGTGGACTTGTTCGCTTTGCCGGCGCTGCGCCCGCGGGGATCGCGACCGGGCGTCTCGCCGGCTTCCGCTTCCTCGTGCTCCGCGCGGACGCGGTGCGCTCGCTCCAGCTGGTGGTGGACGAAGTGCACACGGTGTCGCGCGCCGATGCTGCATCCCTCGTGCGACTCGCGCCCAGCCGGGCGGCGGTCACGCCATGAGCGTCGGTATCCGCATCCGCGCCACCATGCTCATCGCGACGGTCGCGGCATCCGGCGGCGTGGCGTGCGCCTCGCGACGCGCTGGCGTCGATGCGCCACCTCGCCTGGAGCAACTGCAGCCGGACTCCACGCATTTGGCGCCGGGACACGTGGTCATGGTGCGCGTGATCGGCTCCGGCTTCCACGCGACGGACAACACGGTGTGGGTCGGCAGCACCGCGCTGCGCGGTGTGGCCTCGAGCGACGACGGGCACCGCATCACGTTCGCGGTGCCGGATGCGATGGACTCGCGCGGCGAGGCGGCGCCGAGTGCGACCGTGGCAGGGCGTTATCCCGTGCTGGTGGAAACGGCGGTGGGTCGGAGCAACGTGCTGCAGTTCACGGTGCTTCCGTGAGGGCGCTCGCGCGGGGCGCCGGCCTCGCCGCACTCGCGTTCGTCGCGCTGGCCGCGCGCGCGGCGGGTCAGCAACAGCGTGAGCCGGACGAGGACATCGCCGCGCGGGAGGCGTACTTCTGGGCGCAGCGCAGCTATCCGGGCACGGCGCGTCCATACGAGGCGATGCTGCGCGCGCGCCTCGCCGCGTCGAGCGCATCCGGCGCGTTGCGCAGCCTGTCGGCGTCGGGCGCGAGCTTCGCTGGCGGGTGGCGGCCGCTCGGGCCCGCGGGCGTGTTCGGCGCGGACAACGGCTACTTCAATTCCGGTCCCCAGCTCGACGCGGGCCGCGTGACGTCCATTGCGCCGAGTCGCACGGGCGGGCCGTTGTTCATCGGGACCGCGTCGGGGGGTGTGTGGCGTTCCGCGTTCGGCGCGTGGGCGCCGCTCACGGACAACGAATGTGCGCTCACGACGGGCGCCGTCGCGCTCGACGCCGCCGACGAGACGGTGATCTACGCGGGCACCGGCGAGTACAACCAGAACTCGAGCGGCTGCGGCCTGCTGCGCTCCGTGAACGGCGGCGCGAGCTGGACGTCGCTCGGCAGCAGCACCTTCCGGTTCACCAGCGGCGGGTCGGCTGCGTTCTCGCGCATCCTCGTGCAGCGACCGGCGGGCGGCACCGTGAGCTCGACGGTCCTCCTCGCCGGCACCAACGTGGGCGTGTACCGCTCCGCGGATGGCGGCACGAGCTGGAGCAGTGTCCTCTCCGGCGCGACGGCGGGACTCGTCGCGCACGCGTCGCGCGCGGGCGTGGTGTTCGCTGGCAACAGCGACAACTTCACCGCCGCGAATCGCGGGGTGTATCGATCTGCGGATGGCGGCGCGACGTGGTCTGCCACGGGAGCCCTGCCGTTGGTGAACGTGTCGTCCGTCGGGCGGATCGAGCTCGCGTCGAGCGCGGTCGCGCCCGACCTCGTCTACGCACTCGTGGCCGACCGTACCAACGGCCGCATGCTCGGCCTCTTCGCGTGGGACGATGTCGCGGCGACGTGGACGCAGCGATCGGCCTCGGGCGTCTACACCGGCAATGGCCGCGGCGACTTCGGTGCGCAGGGCAGATACGACCTGGCCGTGGCCGTGGACCCGCGCGACGAGACGCGCGTATACGTCGCGGGCATTCGCGCGTTCCGCTCGACCGATGGCGGTCAGACGTTCACGCCGATGGGGATGGAGATCCACTGCGACTGGCACACCATCGTGGTGGACCCGCGCAATCCCGACATCCTTTACGCGGGGACAGACGGCGGTGTGTTCGTCTCCACGGACGCGGGCGACAGCTGGACGAGTCGCAACGAAGGGCTCGCGATCACGCAGTACTATCCGGGCATCTCCGCATCGCCCGACGGCGCGACGGTGATGGCGGGCTCGCAGGACAACGGCTCGCACACGTACACCGGCTCGCCGCAATGGAACGGCTTCTCCGGCGGAGACGGCGGCTATACGGCGATCAACTACGCGCAGCCCTCCATTGTCTATGCGGAGGCGCAGTGGAGCTCGGGCGGCGCGTACATCCTGCGCCGCGATGCCACGTCGCTGTCCTTCCGCGCCAACGGCATCGTCGCAACGGACCGCGGCGCGTTCATCCCGCCATTGATCCTCGATCCCGTCACGCCCACGACGCTCTACTTCGCCACGCAGCGGCTGTATCGCACGGTGGATGAAGCGCTCACCTGGACGCCCATCAGCACGGACCTCACGAAGGGCTCGGGGCGGATCATGACGGTGGCCGTGGCGCGCGCCGACCCGATGACGATCTACGTGGGGACGAGCGACGCGGTGGTGCAGGTGTCGCGCGACGGCGGTGCGACATTCACGAACGTGTCCACTGGGCTCCCGAACCGCACGATCACGCGCGTCGTGGTCGATCCGGCGGATGCCACGCACGCCATCGTCACCGTGTCGGGATTCGGCACGGGCCACGTGTTCGAGACGACCACCGCGGGCACCGCGTGGAAGGACATCACCGGGACCGGACTCGTGGACGCGCCGGTGAATGCGGCGGCGTTCGTCCCCGGGCTCGGCGTCGTGGTCGGGAGCGACGTGGGCGTGTACGCCAGCGCCGACGGCGGCGCGACGTGGACCGGCGGTCCGTCCGGCCTGCCGAACGTGATCGTGCAGGACCTCATCTACCTGCCGGCGACGCGGCAACTGCTGGCGGGCACCTATGGGCGGGGCATGTTCTCCTATACCGTGGGCACGGAGACGGCGGTACTGCGGGGTGACGTAAACGGGGACGGCAAGGTCGATGCTTTCGACGCGCTGCTGATCCAGCAGGCGATCGTCGGCTCGCTGCCGGCCGGCATGGTCGCCTACCCGCGGGGTGATGCGAACTGCAACGGCACCATTGACGCGGGCGACGTGCTGCTGGTGCTCCGGGTCTCGGTCGGGCTCCCGACGACGAATGCGTGCGTGAACACCGTGAGGTGAGCAGGGGTTTCCGTCCCACGCACCACGAACGATCGCTCGTCGTCGCCCGCCCGCGCGGATGCCCATCTCCCGTGCGCCGCCCCATCTCCGTGGCCCATGCGCATCCGTCCGCTGCTGCTCTCCCTCGCCGTCGCTGCCGCCGCCCTGTCCTGCGGCGGGAGCACGGAGACGCCGACGAGTCCACCGCCGCCGTCGAACGAGCCAGTGGTCACCACAGTGGGCGTGCACATCCCGCTCACACAGCTCGAAGTGACGACCACCGAGACCCTCACCGCCGACGTGCGCGACCAGACGGGAACGCCGCTCGCCGGAAAGACGGCCACGTGGAAATCGTTCAGCACGGACGTCGCCACCATCGACGCCTCAGGTACGCTGACGGGCGTGTCGCTCGGCACCGCCGTCATCACGGCGACGGTGGACGGTCGCATCGGGTCGGCGAGCGTCACCGTCATTCCGCTCAAGGTCGCGAGCGTCGTCATCGCGCCGCCGGCCGCGGCGGTCTTTCCCGGTCAGGCCGTGCCGATGGCGGCCACCGTCGCGGATCGGAACGGCGCGGTGCTCACCGGCCGTGTGATCGTGTGGAAGTCGAGCGACACGCACGTGGCCACGATCGACGCGGCAGGCACCCTGAACGCGCAGAACGGCGGCACCACCACGATCACCGCGACCAGCGAGTCGGTGAGCGGGTCGCTCGCCGTCGTGGTCTCGCCGCCCGCGGGCACCACGGTCCCCACGATCACCGCCATCGCGCCAGCCGTGCTGCGGCCCGGCGCCGCGGCGACGATTACGGGCACGGACTTCATTCCCGCGCCGCTGGGCACAATCGTGTCGGTGGCCGGCGTGTCCACCACCGTCACCGCGGCGACCACGACGCAGCTCATCGTGACGCTGCCGACCACCGGCCTCCCGTGCATGGCCGGACAGGCCGCCACCGTGGCCGTGAGCACCATCGCGGGAACGGGCACGTTCGCGCAGCCGCTCAACACCGCCACGCCGCGGACGCTCGCTGTCGGCGCGAGCTTCATGGTCACGGCAGGCGCGAACCTCGGCTGCAACGAGCTGCTCGCGGGCGGCACGTACGTCGTCAGCGTGTTCAACGCCGGCACGGTGCTCACCGCGAACGCGAGCTTCGAGCTGAAGGGCACTGCCGGCGGCAGCGCCGCCGCGGCGCTCGTGCCCGGCGGTGCGCTGCGGGCGACGCGCATCGTCGCTGCGCCTGCGGTGAGCCGTACGCCAATCGATCCTGCGGTAGCCGCGGCGGCGCACGAGCACCTGCTGCGGCTCGAGCACGACCTCGCCCTCATCCGCGAGCTCGGGCCGGCGCGCAACTACCGGAGCGCGCCACGCACGGGCGCCACGCCGGGCCTCTCACCCAGCTCGCCGTCGTTCGCACTCGCGCCCGTGCTCCTTTCGGTCGGCCAGACCGCCACCATGAACTTCAACTACAACAGCTGTTCGGCCGGCGTCTCCCCGGTGATCACGGCGCGCGTGGTGTACGTGGGGCCGAAGGCGATCGTGCTCGAGGACAACGCCGGCCTCCTGGCCGGCAAGATCGACGCGGACATGATCGCGCTCGCGCAGGAGTACGAGACGGTGTCGTTCCCGCTGCTGCTGAACTTCGGTGATCCCCTCGCGTACGACGCGCACACGGATGCCAACGGCCGGATCATCATGATGTTCACGCCGAAGGTGAACCAGGCCGCCGCGAACATTCTCGGGTTCGTGCAATCGTGCGACCTGTATCCGCCCACTGCCTCCACGAGCGTGAGTGCCAGCAACCAGGCGGAGATCTTCTACGCCCGCGCCGTGACCGACACGTCGCCCACGAGCACCACGCTCAACGGCCGGCCGCAGTGGCGCCGCAACATGCCGAGCACGCTCATTCACGAGTCGAAGCACATCGTCGCATTCGCGGAGCGGATGGCCGACCCGCGGCCGACGATGAACGAAGCGGTGTGGCTCGAGGAGGGTACGGCGCAGGTGGCGAGCGAGCTGTATGGCCGCGCCATCCATGGCAACGGCTGGCGCACCAACGCGGGCTACGACGGCACGCTCGACTGCGAGATCCGCCCCGGCGTCGCGGGCTGCGGGCAGGGCAATTTCGTGATGGGCAACCACTTCCTGTTCCTCGCCGACTACCTGCAAGGCTTCGAGGCGAAGAGCATCCTCAGCGGCACCGACGACAACGACATCTACGGCAGCGCGTGGCTGTTCGTGCGGTGGCTCACGGATACCTATGGCGGATCGGACGAGGGCGCGTTTCTCCGTTCCATCGTGAAGAGCGGGACCACGTCCGGCACGATCAACGTGACGACGCCGAGCGGTCGCTCATGGGCCGAGTTGCTGTCGCAGTTCACGCTGATGCTCGCCGCGGACGAACTCGCGGCGGCCACGTCGCCGTACATCGAGCCGAGCTGGAACCTGCCGGCGGTGTATGTCGGCTACAATCGCGACCTCGCGAGTCCGCCGCCGGCCGTGCCGCTCACGCTGCGCCAGGCGACGTTCGGCTCCGCGTTCGCGGCCACGGCCACTCCGTTGCGGGGCGGCGGCGCGATGCTGCTGCAACTCAGCGGCGCTACCGGCGCGGCGAGCCAGGTGCTGGACCTGCACGCCACGTCCTGCGCCGTGCTGCCCGGCACGACGAACCTCGGTATCGCGGTGCTGCGGATCCGCTGAGAGGATCCGCAGCGCCGCAGCTGCTATTTCGCCGGCGGCTTGCCGGAAGTGATGGCGCCGAGCCACAGCCGCGGCACCTTGCAGCCTGCGAGCTCGGCCGGATCGAACTTCCACTTCGCGACCGCCGTCTTCATGCTGCTCGCGAGCCACGGATGCGTGGCCTTGAGCACCTTGAAGGTCTTCATGTCGGCCTTGCCGAGCGTGTCCACGACCACCGTGACGCGCACCTCGTTGTACTTCGCGTAGCGCACCGCGGCGGGCATCGCCTTGCCGGTGACGGCGGACGGCACGCTGGCGTGAGGCGTCGCGAGGCGGTCCACTTCGAGGTCCGGCTTGGCGAGTGCGCGGCGCATGGCCTCGGGGCAGTCGCCGGCTTTCACGGCGCCCAGCGGCGGCGCCACGCGAACCGGCGCCTCGGGCACCATGTCCGGCTCCGTATCCGGATCCGGATTGTGGGAGCACCCAACGGCAAGCGCGAGGAGGGCGGCGGAAGCGAGGAGGGCGGGAAGTCGAGTGTGCATGCGGGGCGGTGAAGGAGAAACGCTCAGACGAGCGCGGACGGACAGATGTCCGCGAGCACGCACGCGGCGCAACGCGGAACGCGAGCGAGGCATACCTGCCGGCCGTGCTCGATGAAGAGGTGCGAGATCATCGTCCAGTGGTCCTGCGGAAACAGCGGAATGAGTGCCTGCTCGATCTTCACGGCGTCGGTGCCGCTGGCCAGCCCCAGCCGGTTGCTGAGGCGGGTGACGTGCGTGTCGACGACGATGCCGTCGTTGCGGCCGAAGGCGTTGCCGAGGATCACGTTCGCCGTCTTTCGTCCTACACCGGGCAGCTTCACGAGTGCGTCCATCTCGGCGGGAACCATGCGGTCGTGCCGGTCCACGAGCCCGGTGGCCATGCCGATGAGGCTCTTCGTCTTGCTGCGGAAGAAGCCGGTAGTGCGGATCATGTCCTCGACGTCCTCCGGATTCGCGACAGCGAGCGCCGCTGCGTCCGGATAGCGCGCGAAGAGCGCCGGCGTCACCATGTTCACGCGCTTGTCCGTGCACTGCGCGCTGAGGATCGTTGCGGCGAGCAATTCGAACGCGTTGGTGAAATTCAGCGCGCAGTGCGCGTCGGGGTATTCCGCGACGAGCCGGTCGTAGATCACCGTCGCGTGCGCCTTGAGCGCTGCGCCGCGCGGGCGGCGTCGCTGCGCGGGCTTCACCGAACCAAACGACGAGGGTGATTTCGCCAGCGCAAACGACGATGGTGATTTTGCAAGCGCAAGCGACGATGGGGATTTTGTACGCGCAATCGACGATGGGGATTTCGTAGGCACAAGCGACGATGGTGATTTTGCACGCGCAAACGACGATGGGGATTTTGTAGGCACAAGCGACGATGGTGCTTTTGTACGCGCAAACGACGATGGGGATTTTGTACGCGCAAGCGACGATGATGCTTTTGTAAGCGCAAACGACGATGGGGATTTCGCTGATTTCGCTGATTTCGCTGACTTCGCTCGTTCCTTTGTATTCGCGCTCTTCGCCGGTTTCGCCGCTTTCGCTGGCTTTGACGGCTTCAAGCGCTGCGCCGACTTCACCGCTTTTACCCATCTCGCGGATTTCACACCATTCTTCGATGCCGCGACCTTGCGCGCGGCCATCAGCGCACTGCCTCGCGCCGTGCGCGCGCGAACGCGAGCACGTCGTCGGCATCGCGTGCGTTCAACAGGTCGTCCGCTTCGAGGCCCGCTTTGCGCGCCATGCCGACGCCGAGCGTGACGTTCGCCAGGCCGGCGGTGGAGTGCGCGTCCGGCCCGATGGCGACGGCCACGCCAAGCGCCTTCGCGCGAGCGAGGTGGCGCCAGTCGAGGTCGAGGCGCTTGGGGTCGGCGTTGAGTTCCACCGCGACACCCACGACGCCCGCCTTCTCCAGCACGGCGTCGATGTCGATGGGATACGGATCCCGCGACAGCAGCAGCCGGCCGGTGGGATGACCGAGGATCGTGAGGTGTGGATCGTCGAGCGCCGCGAGCACGCGTTCGGTCATCTTCTTCCTGTCCATGGCGAACCGGGAATGTATCGAGCCGACCACGAAGTCGAAGCGGTCGAGCAGCGCGTCGTCGTAGTCGAGCGCACCGTCGGCCAGGATGTCCGCCTCAGTGCCCTTGAGGATGCGAATGCCGGGGTCCGTCGCGTTCAGCGCGTCGATCTCGTCGTGCTGCGCGAGCACGCGGTCCGGCGAGAGCCCGCCCGCATAGAACGCGGCCTGCGAGTGATCGGTGATGCCGATGTAGCTCCAGCCCAGCGCGCGCGCCGCGGCCGCCATCTCCGCGATCGTGCCCTTGCCGTCGGACCAGGTGGAATGACAGTGCAGCGCGCCGCGGATGTCTGCTGGCTCCACGAGCGTGGGAATCCTGTTCGCCACCGCGAGCAGCAGTTCCTCGCCGGCCTCACGCATCTCGGGCGGGATGAATGGCAGTCCCACGAGGCGGTAGACCGCCGCCTCGTCGGGCACGTCGATCGTGCGACCGGCGGCATCGCGGAGGACGTCGCCCTGCAATGTGATGCCCTCGCGCGCGAGGAGCGCGAACATCGTCTGCACGTGCTGCACCGACCCCGTGGCGCGCCACAGCGCGAGCGCAAAGGCCGGCTGGGCCACGCAGAACAGGTCGAGATGGGTGCCGTCGGCGAAGGCGATGCCGGGCGACGTCGTGTCGCCGCGCAGCACCGTGCGCACGCCGGGCGCACGCGCGAAGGAACGTGTGACGGCGAGCGGATCGCGGCAGACGGCCACGATGTCCACGTCGCCCACCGTCTCCATGTGACGGCGAAGCGATCCCGCCACCTCCGCATGCACGACGTCCGGATGCGCGCGCACGGCGGCGAGCAGTGCCCGCGCCCGCTCCGCGCCGCGGTGCAGCAGCGACAGCGACGCCGACGAGCGGAACAGTTCGATGCCGCGCAGCAGCTTGGCCGACGTCTTCGGACCGAACCCCTTCACCTTCGCGAGACGGCCGTCGCGTGCTGCGGCTTCGAGCGCGTCCACGGAATCGATGCCCAGCGTCTCGTGCAGCAGGTGGATCTTCGCAATGGGCAGGCCGGGTACGTTGAGGAGGTCGGTGAGCCCGGGCGGAATGTCGGCGCGGAGCTCATCGAGGTAGCGGGACTCGCCCGTCTCGATGAGGTCGCGCAGGACGGCGAGCGTGGCCTTGCCCACGCTTGGCGTGGCGCCCAGCGCCCCGGTCCGGTCGAGTGCGCCGAGGTCGTCCGTGTCGAGGCCGGTCACGGCGCGTGCCGCCTGTTCGTACGCGCGGGACTTGAACTGGCTCTCGCCGCGCAGTTCGAGGAAGGCGGCAATCTGCTTGAGGACGCTGGCGGCGGTGCGGGGGTCCATGCCCGGAAGTTAAACGGCTGACGCCCGGCGCTCGCAGGTCACGGGCGCGATTGCAGATGACTTCGGCGCGCCGGCATCGGCGCGTGCTGCGGGGCTAGGACTCGATGCCGGCGAAGGCGCGCAGCTTCTCGATGATCTCGTGCAGCTGCCGCTCGGTGAGGTCGATCTCGGCGGCGGCGCCGTCGGAATCGAGGAGGCCGGCGCGCATGCTGATCGCGACCTGGTTCAGGTAGCGGATCTTGCCGAGGATCTCGTCGGTGGCGCGGCGGAGGCCGACGAACCGGCGCTTCTCGGCGAGGGCGCGTCGGTAGCGGAGCAGGATGTCCTGTTGCGTGAGGCGCCGCGCCATCGTGAGCGCTTCCTCGCGCGTGCGGCCGGGCAACGCGCCGCGGTCCGGCAGGCCGGCGTCATCCCAGCCTTCGTCGGCGAACCACAGGCGTCCGACGTACTCGATGCCGTCGAACACCACGCGGCAGCTGACATTGAAGCGCCGGCCGTCGTAGTCCAGCGTCGCGATGTGCGGTTGTACGGTCTCGTCGGCCACTTCGACTTACTCGACGACGGGGTGTGGTGAAGCGGGATCGCTCAGGAAGGCGAGGAGTCGCGGGAAGAGCTGATCCGGTTGTTCGACGTACGGCACGTGTCCACAGTCTTCCAGGACCAGCAGCTCGGAATCGAGGGTGTGTGCCACGGCCTCGGACGATGCGAGCGGAATGGGGTCCTGTCGTCCATGAACGACGAGCGCAGATAACCGGAGGTCACGCAGCGCCGCGCGCAGGTCGAAGTCACCGAGCGACGACCAGATGGACTGCTGGACGCGGCCCGTCACGCGGAAGGGGGTGAGGTCGTGCGCGCGGCGCGGATCCGCGAAGTAGCCGGCCACGCTCACCTCGAATGCACGCTGGCGATACGCGTCGGGATCGGACTCCTTCAGCCCGGACCGTGCCAGCTCCTCGCGCAGGGCGTTCACCTCGGGTCCGGCCTGCCGTCGTGCGAACTCCTGCTCGAAGGCCTCGCGGAACGCCCGCGTCACCGGCGCGGGGTCGATCAGGGTCAGGCGCGCCGCGGGAGGAGACACGCGGCCAGCGGCGGCTTCGATGGCGTAGAGCAGTGCGAGCAGGCCGCCCCACGAGTAGCCGACGATGTCCAGCGGGGTCACCTGCAGCTCCGCGGCGACACGGGCCACGTCGGCGACCTGGTCCTGCCACCCGATGGGGACGCGGTCGTCGTCGTGGCGCGACCGGCCGCCGCCGCGCTGGTCGTAGCACACGAGGCGGTGTCCGCGCGCGAGTTCGAGCATCTGCGGCAGGAGGTAGTCGTGGCTGGCGCCCGGCCCTCCATGCAGCAGCAGCAGCGCCGGCGCGTCGGGCTCGCCGTACTCGGCCCAGTAGAGCGGGACGGGCGTGGTGACCGTGAAGCCGTCGCGCCGCGGTGCAGGAATCGGGGGCATCGTGGAGTGGGACGGGTTGCGGAGGCTGGTGCGCCAAATATGCGGGGAGACGCAGGGTCCCGTGCTGTCATCCTGCGCAGCCATGCTCCTTGTCATCCTGAGCGGAGCGATGCTCCTGTCATCCTGAGCGCAGCGAAGGATCTGCTTTTCGGCTGGCCACAAGCAGATCCTTCGCTGCGCTCAGGATGACAAGGGGTCCTCTCGTCCTCTCGTCTTCTCCCCCTCCCCTACGCAAACGATCCAGCAATCCGCGCCGTCTCCACGTGCACCGACACGGTGTCCTCGATGCGCCGGCCGTACCCGCCGCCGATGGTGATCGCCACCGGGATCCCGACCTCGCGGCACTGCGTGAGCACGTACGCATCGCGCCGAGCGAGCCCGTCGAACGTGAGCGCCAGCCGGCCGAGCGCGTCGCCCTCGTGCGGATCGGCGCCGGCGATGTACAGCACGAGGTCCGGCGCGGCCTCGGCGAGCATCGCGGGCAGGACGTCCACCAGGCGGCGCAGGTACTCGTCGTCGCCCGTGTGGTCCGCGAGCTCGACGTCGAGCGTGCCGGGCACCTTGTGGAACGGATAGTTCCGGCCGCCATGCATGCTGAACGTGAACACCGAGTCGTCGCCGGCGAAGATGGCGTGCGTCCCGTTGCCCTGGTGGACGTCGAGGTCCACCACGGCGGCGCGGCGGATGAGTCCCTCGGATTGCAGCAGCCGGATGGCCACGGCTACGTCGTTGAACACACAGAAGCCCTCGCCGTGGTCGGCGAAGGCGTGATGCGTGCCGCCGGCGAGATTCATCGCGATGCCGTGCGCGAGGGCGTGCCGCGCTGCGGCGATGGTACCGCCGACCGCGCGGCGCGACCGCTCCACGAGCTCGTGCGACCACGGGAAGCCGATCCGGCGTACCTCCGCGGCATCCAGCCGGCCGGTGACGAAGCGCTCGACGTAGGCGGCGGTGTGCACCAGGCGGAGCTCGTCGTCCGACACGGCGGCGGGATCGTGCACGCGCTCCGGGGACACGATGCCGAGGGCCACGATGCGCTCGCGCAGCATCGCGTACTTGGCGATGGGAAAGCGGTGCCCCTCCGGCAGCGGAAAGGTGTAGCGGGACGAGGACCAGACGGAGAGCGGCATCGGCTCCGGGGCGGGCGATGGCGAATGCTAACCGGCAAGCCCGGCCAGGGTGAACGACTGGCGGCGCGGCAGCGATGGCGGGAGGTCCGCGCCGGGCGTTAGCTTGGTCCACCCATGGAACCCTCCGTCATCCTCGCCCGCCAATTCGCCCAGCTGCTCTGGCTGCTGCGGCACGAGGCCGGCAACGTCGACGAGCAGAAGGCGGCGCTGCGCCTCCTCCTCGCCACGTCGCGCCAGGGCGAGGTGAGCATCGCGGTGCACGGCGGGGAACTGCAGGCCAACGGGCACCCGGTGCCGGGCAGTCTCACCGGCGTGGCGGACCTCGTGGCGCAGATGACCGGGCACAGCCTGGCGCTCATCACCACGAATGCCTCTGCCTCGCCGGGCGACCTGCTGTCCGCTGCGCGGATCATCGCCGGGGAGCCCGTGCCGGATGACGGCGGCGCGGCGGTGGAAGCGCAGCGCGTGACCGCCGGCGTGAACGGGGTGCTCTTCGCCGCGCGCCCGCGCCTCTCGCAGGACCAGCCTCCCCCCGCGGTGCGCGAGCCGGCATCGATGGACTTCATGGAGTTCGGCGACGTGTTCGACGACCCGCTCGCCGAGGCGCGCGCGCACGCCACGCCGCGCTCATCGCAGTCGATCGCCGCTCCGTTCGATTCCCGCTCGGAGAGCCGCGGCCTCTTCGCGCAGTTCGCCGCGACGCGCATCCCGACGGAGACGTACGATGCGTTGCTCCGTCAGCTCGAGACCTCGCCGGATCCCGGCGTGATCGCGCGGGCGCTCGAGGACATCGCCATGCTGGCCGAGGCCGCGGCACGCGAGGGCAAGGCAGCCATCGCCAGCGAGATCCTGTTCCGCCTGGGTGTACGCGAGCCGGAGCTCGAGCACTTCGAGTCGAAGCGCGCGTTCACCATGACGCTGCGTCGCCTGGCGCGGCCGGAGATCATGGGCGTCGTGGCGCGGCAGCTTCCGCACGAGCACGACAACCGCGAGCAGATCGTGGCCGTGCTCACACGCGCCGGTGAGGAGGGCGCCGACGCGCTCATCGAGCAGATCGTGGCGGTGGAACACCAGCGCGACCGACGCGTCTACTTCGACGCGCTCGTCCGGCTGAAGGCCGGCGTGCCCGCGCTCCTGCACATGCTCAGCGACACGCGCTGGTTCGTCGCCCGCAACGCCGCCGACCTCCTCGGCGAGATGCAGGTGGCCGAGGCGGAGCCGCAGCTCTCGGAGCTGCTCAAGCACGAGGACGAGCGCGTCCGCCGGTCCGCCACGGCCGCGCTCATGCGCCTCGGTACGCCGCGCGCGCTGGTGGCCATCCAGCACGCGCTCACCGACCCCCTGCCGCAGACGCGCATGCAGGCGGCCGCGGCGCTCGTCACGCGGAAGGACGTGCGCACGTCCGTGCCGCAGCTGCTGCGCGCGCTGGACGTCGAGAAGGACGAGGAGGTACAGGCGTCCTTCCTCATGGCGCTGGGCCGCATGGGTACGGCCGAGGCAGTGCAGCGGCTCGCGAATGCGGCGGAAGGAAAGCGCGGGCTGTTCCACAAGACGCCCACCCTGCACCGGATCGCGGCGGTGAACGCCCTGGCGGAAGCGCGCACGGAGCAGGCGCTCGAGGCGCTGCGCGGCATGCAGTCCGACAAGGAAGCCGACGTCCGGGCCGCGGTCACGCTCGCCCTGGGCCGCGTGGCGCGCACTACGTCGCACTAGACGCGAAAGCCCGCCGCGACGTGCGGCGGGCTTCAGGGAGCGGACCGTCGCGCGCTATCGCGCGGTGAAGTCCGTATCCGGCGTGACGCTGCGGCAGAACTCGGCGATCAGCGTGGCGGCGTTGTCCACGTCCACGAGCGAGACCATCTCGTTGGGCGAGTGCATGTACCGGTTCGGAATCGAGACGAGCCCCGTCGCCACGCCTTCGCGCGCGATGTGGATCGCGTCGGCGTTGGTGGATGTGTCGCGCCCAACGGCATGCACCGCGTGCGCGATGTCGTGCTGCTTCGCCGTCTCGCGGAGCAGGCGGTGCACCACGGGCGAGATCAGTGCGCCGCGGCTGATGATCGGCCCGCCGCCCATCTTGTGCTCGCCGATCTCCTTCTTCTCGATGTTCGGGTGGTCGGTGGCGAAGGTGACGTCCACGACGATGGCCACCTGCGGATTGATGGAGTGCGCGCATACGAGCGCGCCGCCGCCGTGCCACGCGATCTCCTCCTGCGTCGTGGCCGCCGCCACCACGCGCGCCGCGCCGGGCTGCTCGGCATAGCGGCGCAGCGCCTCGAGCACGATGAACGCGCCGATGCGGTCGTCGATGGAGCGCGAGACGATGCGATCATTGGGGAAGTCGAGCGCGCGCGAATCAACCACGCCCGGATCGCCCACGCTCAGCCGCTCTTCCGCCTCGGCGCGCTTGGCGGCGCCGATGTCGACCCACAGGTCGGAGAACTTGCTGGCGTGCTCGCGATCCTCCGTCTTCATCAGGTGGATGGGCTTCTTCCCCACCACGCCGAGGACGTCGCCGTCGTTGCCCAGGAAGCGGATGCGCTGCCCGACGAGCACCTGCGGATCCCAGCCGCCGATGGGCGCGATGTAGATGTAGCCGTCGTCGTCGATGTACTGGACGATGACGCCGATTTCATCGATGTGCCCGTCGAGCATGATCGTCGGCGAGCCGCCCGGGTTCACCTCCGCCATGCTGTTGCCGGCCACGTCCGTGGTGACCTTCGCCGCGAACGTCTCCGCTTCCGTGCGCCACGTACGCGCAGCGGCCGTCTCGAAGCCGGACGGGGCGGGGGCATCCAGCAGGCGCTTGAGGAAGGTGAGCGAGGACGGGCTGATCATCAGTTACGCGGGCTTGGGTTGGGTCGAATGCTAGTCCGCACCCGGTGAGGAAGGAAGTGCGAGGAACGAGCTAACAGGCAATGCGTCACGCGTACGCGTGCGACGGGGCCGAGGACTCACGTGTCCCGCGCGCGCACCGGAAACACCACGAAGGTGACGACCAGCACGACGAGCCCGGCGAGGTACCAGCGCGCGTCTTCGGTGAACGCGTAGTAGATGATCCCGAACCAGGCCAGCATCTGACCGAACAGCCACGCGATGAGGCTGTCGGGAATGCCCATGGCCTCGCGGCGCTTGCGGGCAGTGGCGCTGCGCCAGAAGCGGATGTCGAGGAGCTGCACCAGGGCGTACAGCCAGGTCATGATCCCCACCACGCGCAGCTTGTTCACGATCGGCCGCGGCTCGGGCGCGGCGGCGCCGAACGAGTGCCAGATCCACACGGTGAGCCCGAAGAACAGCGTGAGCCCCAGGAGGACGCCGCGCACCTGCATCTGGCGCTCGGGGGTGAGCCACCCGTAGCGGACGGGTGCACCTGCGGAACGCGACTCGACGTCAGCCGTGCGACGATCGAAGAACATGGGCACCTCGCCACGATCAGGGGGCGCGGCGCTTACGAGCTCAGGGCATGGCCGCCCGCTCGTACACCGGCTTGCCCCCAATATACGTCGCTACGACCGAAGTACCGAGGATGTCGCGCTCGTCCACCGTCATGATGTCGCGGTCGAGGATGACGAAATCCGCCAGCTTGCCGGCGGCCAGCGAGCCCATCGTCGCCTCCTGGAACGCGGCGTAGGCGGGCCAGATCGTCATGCTCTTGAGCGCCTCTGCCCGCGTCATCCGCTGCTCCGGCATCCATCCACCCGATGGCCAGTTCGCGGCGTCCTGCCGCGCGACGGCGCTGTGGAAGCTGAGCAGCGGGTTCACCGCCTCCACAGGAAAGTCGCTGCCGTTCGGCACGACGATGCCGGTCTCGAGCAGCGACCGCCACGCATAGGCGCCGAGCAGGCGGCCGGCGCCGAGGCGCGTGCCGGCCCAGTACATGTCGCTCGTCTGGTGCACCGCCTGCATCGACGGGATCACGCCCAGCTCGGCGAAGCGCGGGATGTCGTCGTGATTGAGGATCTGCGCGTGCTCGATGCGGAACCGGTGGTCGGCCGTGGGCACCGTCGCCAGCGCCGCCGCGTACGCGTCGAGCACCAGCCGGTTGCCGCGATCGCCGATGGCGTGCGTCGCCACCTGGAAGCCGGCCCGCAATGCGCGCGTGGCGACGTCCTGGATGTGCGCCGGTGCGGAGAGCAGCAGGCCCGTGTTCTTCGGGTCGTCGCTGTACGGCTCGAGCAGCGCCGCGCCGCGGGAGCCCAGCGCGCCATCGGCGTACAGCTTGATGGTGCGGATCCAGAGGTGATTGTCGTACAGGCCCGCCTGCGGTCCACGTGCGAGGTAGTGCGCCACGGCCGCGGAGTCGTCGCCCACCATGACGTAGAGGCGAAAGGGGATCTCCCCCGCTTTCGCCATCTCCTCCATGAGGTCGATCGTGGTGCGCGACTCGCCGGCATCGTGCAGGCCCACGAGCCCCCAGCGCTGCGACTCCGCGATGGCCGCACGGATCTCGCTGCGCGTTTCCTCGCGGCTCGCGCGCGGGATGGCGCGCTCCACGAGCCCCTGGGCATTGTCCACGAACACGCCGGTCGGCTCGCCGGTGGCCGTGCGCTCGATGCGCCCGCCGCTGGGATC
The DNA here is from genome assembly GCA_038236775.1 of Gemmatimonadales bacterium. Classification (GTDB taxonomy): domain Bacteria; phylum Gemmatimonadota; class Gemmatimonadetes; order Gemmatimonadales; family Gemmatimonadaceae; genus AG11. The sequence continues at coordinate 490 of JBBRZK010000007.1, read as the reverse complement.
CTGCGTGGCGGTCACCACGCCGGCGGCCCGCATCGCGGCGGCATTGGCGAGGCCCGCGTGGCCATCCACGCGCGTGAGGTACACCGGATTGTTCGGGAGCGCGCGCGTGAGCGCCTCGTGCGTGGGAAAGCGCGTGTCGCCCCACTGGTTCTGGTCCCACCCGCGGCCGAGGATCCACTGGCCGGCCGGCACGCCCTTCGCCCGCGCCACCACGCGCGCGATCACCTCGTCGTACGACTTCGCGCCGTACAGCGCCACAGTGCGAAGCGACTGGCCGAGGCCGAGCAGGTGGGCGTGGGCGTCCACCATGCCGGGGATCACCGTGCGGCCCGCCGCGTCGACGACCTTGGTGTTGGCGCCCTTGAGGGCCATCGCTTCGCGCGCCGAGCCGGTGAACACCACGCGTCCGTCGCGCACCGCCATCGCCGCCACCACGGGCTTCGACTCGTCGACGGTGTAGATCCGCGCGTGGGTGACGATGAGGTCCGCC
>JBBRZK010000006.1:0-95610 GCA_038236775.1 Gemmatimonadales bacterium | reverse complement strand
TGCGAACGCGGGCACCGAATCATCGCACCGGACAGTGAAAACGGCGCCATCCTCACGAACCGCCTACATCTCGTGAGAAATCCGGGCTAGCGCGTGCTGAACAAGTGCAGCACTCTGCGAACTCAGTGTCCTTGGCGGTTCTGAACCACATACCGGTCAATCGCCGAGAGGACAAAAGAATAACGGCGACCGCTCAACGCCCCAGTCGATACCGCGCGAACTGCACCACGAGGTCGGTCGTGCTCCACAACTGCACGTCCGAGCCCGTGCCGTAGCGGATCGGCACCACCGCACCGTCGCGCAGCTCATGGCTCCACAGCTCGCTGTGAAAGCCTGACGCGGCCACGGCAGCCGATACCTGGTCCAGCGCGCCACGGAGTTCGCGCACGTACGCATCCGTCGCCGCATCACGACGACCACCGGCGCCCATCGCGTCCGCGATGCGCGACATCGTGCCGATGAGGAACAGGTTGTTCTCGCGACCCCACACCACGCGAGGACCATGGTACCGGTCGCGATCGAAGTCGCGCCACGTGGACGGCGGCCCGTACGCATCGTTCGCCACCACGGGACCCACGCCGCTCACGAGCAGGCCCACGGGGTACGGCCGCGCGAACAGCCGCACGTCGCGCAGGACCGCCGCGCGCGACTCGGCATCGGGCGCATGACGCACCCCTTCGTCGTCGCCGAGAAAGAGGCGCGTCGCGGGGTCGCTGTTGGCCACGTCGATGGGACGACCGTTGCCATCGAGCGCCAGCGCGAGGAAACTCAGCGAGTCCGCATCCGCCCTCGTCTGCGAAACGACCTCGTTCCAGTGGCGCCGCTCCGCATCAGGCATCGCGGCGAGGCGCGCCGCCACATCGGCCTGCACCTGCGCCGGCGACAGGCGGACGACGAAGTGCCGCTCCGCCGTGCGCCATGCCTGCACGGCGCGCGTCAGCGCGACGGTGTCCCGCGCGTACCGGCCAAGGGCGGTGCCATCGGCAAGCTCGGGCCGCACGCGCGCGAGCGAATCGACCGAGATGCCGATGGTGCGCAATGCGCCGAGGATGCGTCCCACCGACTCGAGCGCATGCGGCGCCCAGATCGCGTTGACGTCCATCGCGTACCGGCCGCCCGCGTAGCCGACATTACTGTCGCGCCAGCTCTGCGACGCCCAGCGCCCCGAGTCCCTCGGCGCAAAGGAGATCAGGTTCGCGGGCACGGGCTGGGCCGCATACGGGGCCGTCTCGCGCGCGACGAGTGCCAGCTCGCGCAGCAGGCGCGTCACGCGCGGTTCGCCGCTGTCCGAGCCATCGAGGAGGAAGGCGCGCTTGCGTGCCGCCGGCAGCGTCGGATCCGCCAGCCACCGTGCGGCGACGATGGGAAACTGGAACTCCGCGTCGATCATGTGATAGTTCTCACGCACGCGGCGGAGGTCGCGCAGGACCTGGCGTGCGCGCGCGAGTGCCGTGTCCGACGCGGCACGACGGGCCGCCGCGGGCGCGCGGCGCGCTGACGACACGAGCGATGCGTACTCGCTCGCCGCCTCGCGCACGGCCTGTCCACCCAGCGCTTCCTCGTGACTCACCTGGCCGGTGGGCGAGAGCTTCCGCAGCACGCTGGCAACGACGAACTCCGACATGTCGTCGCGCCACACGGGTCGCATCATGAGCGCCGTCATGAGCATGTCGCGGCCGAAGTACGTGGCGTACGTCGGCAGGCCGGCCATCAGCTTCTCGCGCGACGCGAGCAGCTCGAGCCCGCGCACCTGCCGCTCGAGTCGCCGTCCTTCGAGGTAGGCTGGAAATCGCGGGTCCCGCGCGGACGCATGCGATGACGCGAGGAATGCGAGGAAGGGGGCGTTGAAGATCTCCTGCCGACCGAGCGGCGTGAGCGCCTTCACGCTCGTCGTGATCCGGACGGAGAAGGGCACCTGGTCCCCGGTGCGGGCACGCAGCGTCACGGAATCCCCCCGCACGCTCGCCGTCACGAGCGCCGGGTCGGTCACGAACTCCATCACCAGCGTGTCGCGGCCGTCCAGCGCCGGTTGCGTCACCGACGTCACCCACCGCGCCCCGTCGGCGTGCGACGCAATCATGGGACGTAGACGCGTACGCAGCGCAGCCTCCGTCGGCGCGTTCAGCAGTGCGAGGTGCATGGCACGCTCGGCCGGGGGCAGGGAATGCAGTGCGTCCAGCAGCCGACCGATCTCCGGCAGTGCGAACGGCGCCTCGGCGAACGCCGCCTTCTGGCGCGCCGCGTACTGGAGGTCACGCTCGACGCGCATGGAGCCGAGGAGGAACCAGCCCAGGTCGATGCGCGCGTCGTGCGCGACGAGCGCATGCTCCACCCAGCGGGCGCGCCCCGTACGGCCGATGCGGGCGCCGTCGTCGGCCCACTGGAGGTCGGCGGCGCGACCGCTCGCCCCGCGTGCCGTGAACCCGAAGCTCTCGTCCTCGGCGTCGGCCCAGAGGTGGACGACGCGGTCGGCGCGCGCATCGAGGTAGACCTGCACGGTGTTCCCGCTGGCGTCGCGGAAGAATCGAGTCTGGTATCCCTGGTACGCGACGCTGTCGTCGAGGCCGCGCTCGGGAAACGCCAGCACGGGCAGGGTGTGCGTGGCGGGCGCCGCGAGCTGGGCGAACAGGGCAAGCGCGATGAGGCTCATGTGGTGGCGGGAGTCAGCGTTTGGCGCGACGCTTCGGGGACGTCGTGCGCGTGGCGACGGAGCCGAGCTCCACGAGCGTGGTGCGAATGCGGACGTCCATCATCGCGTCGGAATTGTGCTCGATCATGCCGATGAGGATGTGCGCGGTGCGCTCGCCGAGCTCCACGCCGGAGTGGCGGAGGTGTGTCACGTTCGGGTGCAGGAAGGCCGGAGCCTGGCCGTCGCTGATGGAAAGCAGGGACACGTCCTCCGGGATGCGCGTGCCGCGCCGGGAGAGCAGGTGATGCGTGTGCACCAGCAGTTCGTCCGTCATCGTGAAGATCGCCGTGAGGTCCGGATGCGCCGCGAAGGCGCGGTCCAGCTGCTCCTCGAGCTCGTCGATCATGGCGACGCGAAGGATCTGCGTCTCCGCCAGCGGAATGCCCAGCTCCGCGTGGGCGCGCTGGAAGCCCTTGAGCCGGAGCGCGCTGATGCGCTGCCGCTGGTCGCTGAACACGCCGACGCACCGCGTGTGGCCATGTGCGATCAGGTACGCGGCAGCCTCGCGCCCCGCCTCCTGGTCGTCGATCGTGATCGTCGTGTGCTTCACCGTCTCGATCGTCTTGTCGAGCAGCACCACGGGGATACTGCAGTCGCTGAGGACGTCGAGGTGCTGGAGGTCCGCCGTCTCGGACGAGAGGACCATGAGCACGCCGTCCGCCGACAACTGGGTGCAGTACTCGACGAGCCGGCGCTCCTGCACGATCGAGTTGTCGGACTGGAAGACGATGAGCGAGTAGTCGTTCTGCTGCACGACGCGGTTGATGCCGGCGATCATCGACGGCATGAAGAACATGTTCATCTCGGGGACGATCAGCGCGATGAGCCGTGAGTGCTTGGCCCGCAGGTACCGCGCGCGATAGTTCGGGATGTAGCTGAGCGTCTGCGCCACTTCCCGGACGCGGTCCTTCGTGGCCCGGCTGATGTCGGGATGGTCCGCGAGGGCACGCGACACCGTGGCCATCGAGAGTCCGACCGTCTTGGCGATGTCCTTCAGCGTGATGCGGTTCCCAGCCATGAGCCTCCAGTGCGCGTACCAGCGCAAGTCTTGCGCAACCGATTGTTGGGCCGACGTCGGCCATCGCTGCGTGCGGGCGGCCCACGCGTCCGTCCGGCCGGTCGCCGGCCGCCGGAGCTTGCGACTTTGTCCCGGAATGCTACAATTGCGGCGGAAGTTTTGCACGAATATTTGCGCGCCGCAACTGTCTCGTGCTGCCGAACCCGGAGCGACGCCCGGAAACCCCGGCGGCGGGCGCCGACGATAACGATCCCACTGCTTTCCCCGCGCTGGCTGCGACAGGCCAGCCGCACCCCGCGCTCCCGACGAGGATCCATGCGCCACGCCGTACGCCCCCTGTTCGCTGTGCTCGTCCTCTGCTCGGCAGCCGCACCCGCCCGGGCCCAGGATTCCCGCGTGCCGCCGGCGTGGTCGCGCGACGCCGTGATCTACGAGGTCAACGTGCGCCAGTACACGCCCGAAGGGACGTTCGCCGCGCTGCGACCACACCTGCCGCGCATCCGCGCACTGGGCGTGGACATGCTCTGGCTCATGCCCGTGCAGCGCATCGGCAAGCTCAATCGCAAGGGGTCGCTCGGCAGCTACTACTCCATCGCGGACTACCGCTCCGTGAACCCGGAGTTCGGCACCGCCGCCGACCTGCGCGCCTTCCTCGCCGACGCCCACGCGCGCGGGATGAAGGTGATCATCGACTGGGTGCCCAACCACACGGCGTTCGACCATCCGTGGATCACGCAGCATCCCGACTGGTACCTCCACCGCGCCGACGGCTCGGTGTCGAACGCGGTGGACGAATCCGGCAAGGCCACGGACTGGACCGATGTGGCGCAGCTGAATTACGCCAATCCCGCCATGCGCGCCGCGATGATTGCCGACATGCGCTGGTGGCTCGACGTGATGCACGTGGACGGCTTCCGCTGCGACTTCGCCTCGGGCGTGCCGATGGACTTCTGGGTGGAGGCGCGCCGCCAGCTCCGCACCGGCCGGCCCGGCCTGTTCATGCTCGCGGAGGCCGAGTCGCCCGCGCTGGGCCAGGCCTTCGACATGTCGTACGGGTGGGAGCTGTACCACCTGCTGAACGACATCGCGGAAGGGAAGAAGCCCACGCCGGAGCTCGACGCCTACGTCAACCGGCAGTGGCGCGCGTATCGCTCCCGCGACTTCCGGATGACCTTCACCTCGAACCACGACGAGAATAGCTGGAACGGCACCGAGTTCGAACGGATGGGGTCCAACCACCAGGCGGCGTTCGTGCTCGCGGCCACCATGCGCGGCTCGATGCCCCTGCTGTACACCGGTCAGGAAGCGAGCCTCAACAAGCGGCTGCGTTTCTTCGAGAAGGACACCGTGGACTGGAAGGGTCCGTCGCTCTCTCCGTTTTACACGTCCATCTTCGCGCTCCGTCATGCCGAGCCGGCGCTCTGGAACGGCGCGTGGGGCGGTGACCAGGTTTCGCTGAACAACAACGGCGGCAGCCGCGTGTACGCGTTCAGCCGCACACTCGGCGCAAACAACGTGGTCGTCGTGGTCAACTTCGGGGATGCAGCGTCTGCGGTGTCGTACACGGGGCTGATGCACACGGGCCGGTACACCGACTGGTTCTCGAAGGCCGCCGTTCCGCTGGGTAATGCCGGGCGGCTGGACGTTCCGGCCCACGGCTGGCGCGTGCTCGTGAACGGACCCGCCGCGCACTAGCCACATGACGGGCTGGTCAACACCGGTGCCGCGCCGCATGTTGGCGCGCGCCGTGGCTGCATGCTCGACCTCGATGTTCGTCGCCGTCGCACGACACCTCCATCCGCATCTGGATCATGAGCACCAAACCGCGCCTCAGCCCGATGGGCTTGTTCAACATGAGCTTCGGTTTCCTCGGCATCCAGTTCGGCTGGGGGCTGCAGCTCGCCAACATGTCCGCGGTGTACGAGCGCCTTGGTGCGAGGCCGGACCAGGTGCCGCTGCTGTGGCTCGCCGCACCAGTCACGGGGTTGCTCGTGCAGCCGGTGATCGGCGCCCTGAGCGACCGCACCTGGGGACGGCTCGGCCGGCGCCGCCCGTACTTCCTCACCGGCGCCATCCTCGCCTCCATCGCGCTGTTCTTCATGCCCACGTCGAGCAGCCTGTGGATGGCCGCCACGCTGCTCTGGATCCTCGACGCCTCCATCAACATCTCGATGGAACCATTCCGCGCCTTCGTCGCTGACAAGCTCGACGTCTCGCAGCGCACCACCGGCTTCGTCGTGCAGTCGTTGTTCATCGGCATCGGCGCCAGCCTGGCGAATGCGCTGCCGCTGCTGCTCCGCATCATGGGCGTCACGGGCAACACCGCCAGCGGCATTCCGCTCACGGTGAAGTACTCATTCCAGTTCGGCGCGGTGGTGTTCCTGCTGGCGGTGCTGTGGACTGTCGCGACGACATCCGAGTTCCCACCCGAAGACCTGGCGGCGTTCGAGCGGGCGCGCACGGGTGGCGGACGCGGACTGGGCGCAATCATCAACGAGATCATCGTCTCTATCCGCGAGATGCCCGTCACCATGCGGCAGCTCGGCGTGGTGCAGCTGCTCACGTGGCTCGGCCTGTTCTGCATGTGGCTGTTCTTCGTCCCCGCCACGGCGCGCCACGTGTTCGGCGCCACGGACCCGAAGTCTGACTTGTACACGAGCGGCATGGAGTGGGGCGGCTTCGCGTTCGCGTTCTACTCCATCACCTGCTTCATCGTCGCGCTCGCGCTGCCGGTGCTCGCGAAGCGGACGAGCCGGAAGTTCGTGCACGCCAGTGCGCTCATCTGCGGGGCGGCCGGACTGCTGTCCGTGTACGTGATCCACGACAAGTACCTGCTGCTCCTGTCGATGGTCGGCGTGGGCATCGCGTGGGCGTCCATCCTGTCCATGCCGTATGCCATCCTGTCGAACGCGCTGCCGCCGTCGCGCATGGGCGTGTACATGGGCGTGTTCAACTTCTTCATCGTGATTCCGGAGATCATCGCATCGCTCTTCTTCGGGCCGCTCTCGCGCATGCTCTTCGGCGAGGGCAACCCGAACGCGCCGGTGTACTTCGTGATGCTGGGTGGCGTGTGCCTGCTCGCGGCGAGCGTGTGCGTGGCTTTCGTGCACGACGTGGGCGAACCGGCTCCAGTGCAGGCAGCGGTGCCGCTGCCCGGGAACGTCGATGCCGACGGGCGTCGATTCGCCAGTTAACGGCTGAACGCAGGAATTCTCCCGATCGCGACGATGACGGGAATCATCGATCCACGGCCTCGGGCTGCCCCACCCACGCGACGAGCACGTTCGCCATGACGGCGCTCGCCTCCGCGACATCCGTGGCGCTTCGCTGCTCCGACCCCGACATGACGCGCCATTCCTCGATGAGCCGCCGCCCCCGCCGCGCGATGGCGGCGGCGAGCGCCGCGTCGTCGTAGCACTGCCGGCCGCGACGCGAGAGCGCGTGGACCACCATGTTCGACGCACCCGCGGCGCGATCGATGGCGACATCCGCCGCATCGTCGACCCATCGGATGAACTTTCCCACCTGCGTGAGCCACCGGCGGTGTCGGTCGTACGCGCTCCGCTCCTCGTCCGGTACCGCGAGCCAGGCGGGCAAGCCAAGCACGACGAGGGGCAGGGCCGTCTTCTTCTGGAGCGCCGCCGTGCCGCGCAGGCGTCGCCATTCACGCGGCGTTCGACCCTCCTCGGCGTACATCTCCGCCACGGTGCGGTAGAGGCGCCGGCGCGCCCTCGCGTGACGGGCAGCGTACGGCAGGGCGTCCAGGCGTGCGAAGTATTCCGAAACCAACAGGGCGATCAAACGCGATGAGGCTGGAAGCACGCCGGCCATCAGGCGCACTCCCACTCGACCGGCGCGCGTTCCCGCCGCTCGGAGCGCCCATTGCGGAAGCAGCAGGGCGCGCGGCCGTCCCCCGTCCACCATCTCGTCGAAGTGGGACACGATGACGTTCGCCATCGCCCCCAACTGCACGAGGTGCTCCCGGGACGGAGGAGCGACGGGCACTGCCGCGACCAGGAACTCCGTCATGAGCGCGCCGTACCCGGCGACGTAGCTGTACGATCGAAGACATTCGGGACCGCGGCGCGTCGAGAGGGCGCGGCGGGTCGCGTCCGTTCCAACCACGCGCTGGATGTCCGCAATCGCCTCGTCTCCGCGTGCGCGCGCCCGCTCGGCACACGCCAGCCGCGACGCGTCGTCGCCCAGGAGACGCTGAGCCGCAAGCTCAGTGCGAAGCAGCTGCCTGAAGTCGAGTGCGATCACGACTGTCCGTTTCGCGAGCGAGCAACGCATCGAGCGTGGCGAGCACGGTGGCCGTTGTGAACAGGGCACGACCGTCGGACATCGCGCCTGCGCGCACCATCGAGCCCACGTGCCACTCGGCGATCGTCGTGGTATCGACGACCTGCGTCGGCGGAAATCGCAGCCATGCCGACGCGCGCCAAAGCCCGTCTGGTCGCTGTGCCTCGATCAACCACTCCGCCAGTGTGCGGCGCTCCGCCCTCCACTCATCGTCGTCGGCAGACGCGAGCACGCGCAGGCGGAGCGCGGTGGCGAACGCCGAGCCGTCCGGGGCGGCTGCAGTGCGGACGCAGCCGTCGCGCCGCGATACGGCGCCGGCCCATGCGATTGCCCGATCGACCGCCGCCCGGTGATCGGGAACCGTGGACGTGGCGAGCGCCTCGACGGCGAACGCTGTCGCGTACTCACACTCGTCGTACCACCAGTATGCGCGCCACGAGCCGTCTGCCTGTTGCGACCGCACGAGAAAGTCCAGCAGGCGGCCCCGACCTCCGAAATGTCGAAGCTGCGCGGTGTTTGCCGAGGCGCAGACGTGCGTCGCGCACCATCCCGCGAAGCTCTCCCGTAATCGCGTGTGCCAGACCATTCGTCGCGGCCATCGATACGTCGAGATCCCGCCGTTCGCACGCTGGTGGCCGCTGAGAAACACGCGCCCGCGCCGGGCGCGCATGCCGCCGGCGTCCGTAACCTGTTCAGCCAATCGGAGCGCGCAGGCCGAACTGTCCGCATCGGGCGGATACGACGGCATGAATCCCCATCCGCCCGTCCAGCGCTGGCGCCGGCACATCGCGTCCCAGGCACGACGTCCCGCGTCAGGCGCTCGGCGAGCCACGATCGCGCCGATGTACCCGGTGACCCATTCATCGCTGCCGCGACCGACTTGTGGAAAGTCCAGCCATCGTCCGTCGGTATCCTGCGCCACGAGCAACGCCTGCACTGCGCGATCGGCCGCGGCAGCGAGCGAAGGTCCGTGGGTCAGAAGATCCACGCGCTGTCGATGAAGCAGCGATTCCCCTTGGCCGTCGACGTCGAGCCCGTCCAGAAGCCGCTACTCGTGGTCGTCGTCTTGTCAAAGACCTCGCCCGTCTTGCGGTTCCAGATGGCGAACTGCCCCTCGCGCTCGTTCGTGTTCCCGCCGAACTGTGGCTCGCCCACCATGCCGTTGAAGTCCGCGCTGGTCGGGACGCCGGTCGGCGCGCCGAAGCAAGCGAACAGGATCGCCTTCACGTCGAGCGTGTGCGCGCCGCACGCGCGCGACAGGCCCCGGCAGATCTCCACCTGAATCTGCTGTGGCGTCATGTTGCACACGAACACGAACGCCTCGAGATCGCCGCCGCGCGGTGGACGTGTGTTGTCGAAGCAGCAGTCGACCGGAAGTCCAGGCCACTTGGCGCGCATGGCATCGCGCAGCGCCGTGGAGCAATTCAATCCGGCGTTGCCGTTCAGCGCGTTGAACGCGGTATCGATGTTGTTCTTGTCCTGTGCGCTGCAGTTGTCAGCAAACGTGTCCTCGTCGCTTCCCGTCCAGAATCCATTGTGATGCACGGATCCCGTCTTGTGCCGCACCCAGGTTGGCATGTGCGCGTCTCGCGTTAAGAGTGGAAAGCGGAAAACGTCAGCGGCTCCGGAAGCAGTGGTGACGCGATCGCGCCACGGAAGTGCATCCGTCGGTCTGGCGGCAGGGCGGTCGCCGGCGGCGCGCTGCGTAGCCAAACCTGCGTCGGCCCTGGCGCTTGCGCCAGATGGGCCTGCTTGGCGCTGCGCTCGTCAATGGCCAAACGAGCGGCGACGCCCGGCGCGTGCTGGGCATCGCGATTGAGGGCCTGCGCGTTCGCGGTGCTTGCTCCAGCGAATACGCCGAACATGACGGTGAGGGTACGCAGGAGTCGGGTCATGCTACCTTCGGAGGGGGTAGCATTGGGTCAATTGCCTGGTGGACGGACGATGACGTCGAAACGTGTCACGGTCAACGACCGGATGCAGCAGGGCTACCGCTACGTACGCACCGAACCGGTGGGCCGGAACTTCGACGAGGGCTTCGAGCCGCAGCTCACCCCGCCTGAACTGCTGGCCCTCGGCGTGTTCGGGGGCAAGTACATGACGGATTGTCGCGATGAATTTCCGGCGAGCTGGTTTCGCCATGCGAAGCTCTCGCCCGAGCGGCGCGACCCCACGCTCAACTACTTCGGTGTAAATGCGTCACAGCCGCTCTCCGTGTGGCGCAAGAACGGATGGATCGATCGCGACGATCCGCGCGGCTGGTTCCAATGGTACTGCCGCTACTACATGGGCCGTCGCTCGCTCGACGACGAACGCCAGATCCGCCGGTGGCGCCAGATGACGCGGCATGTCGCCCAGATCAGGCACGGGTGCATGCCGCAGGACCTCGATTGCCGGCGGCGCCAGCGACAGGCGCTCCTGCACTGGGCCTACGACAGCCGGTTGATCTGACGTTACTGCTTGCCCGGTCCGTTCCGTGGACTCCCGGAGGGGCACCATGGGGGACGCAACGCGGAGTGGTGGACTACGGACGATCTTTTCCTTGTTCCTCGGCCTGATGCTGACGGCGTTCGTTGGAGTGGGTGTGTACACCTTTCATTCGCCGCCCGACACGTACAGTAGCCAGATCAAGGACCTTTCCCGCCGCGAACAGGCGATCAGGAACGCGAGGCCGACAAGCGAGTTGACGTCGTCTGATCGGGACGAGATTCAGAAGCTCAATCTGCGTCGGACCCAGTTGCTCGACGACGCGGAAAAAGCGCGCATGCCGTGGAGCCGATCGACGAGCATCACGCTGATCGTCTTCGCCACGATCGTCATGAGCATTTCGCTGGTCCGCGCCGACCAGATTCCGGTGATCAGCAACGGATTGTTGTTGGGCGGCGTCTTCACGATGCTCTACGGTGTCGGATGGGTCATCGCGTCCGACTCGTCAGTGACGAGGTTCGGAGTCATGACGGTCGCACTCGTGATCACGCTGGCGCTCGGATACGTCTGATTCGTGCGCCGCGTGGTGTCGTCGTCAGGGGCAGCCGAACCGGCAATCGCCCTTGGGGAGGGACTCGCGAGTATCGAGGGCCGCATCCTGGATCTCGAGGAGCGGTTGAACGCGGCCGCGAGCGCGTTGGGACCCAGGAGCGATCGTCCGGCCGTCTCGGCACCATGATGTCGCCCGCAGGGGGTGAGCCGCCTCCCTCTCGCACGCTACGCGATTCAGCGACAGCTCGATGGGGCAACACGTGACATCACGTCGGTCATGTACTCGAAGTCGGGAGATCAGAACGTCAGGGCGTTCCTGTCGAAACACGATGTGGTGCACCTGACTGGTTGTCATGTGGCGAGGCGACGTCGCGGTGGATGATGCTCATCCGGATGACGCGGAACATCGCCCCACCGGCCGCACACGACTACTGCGCTGTCTCGTCGGGCGAGTCACCGGCGCGCAGCGAGGCCCCGTCCGACGCGCCGGTCGCATCGCTCGCACGCTGTGGGCGCGACGTGCTCGGTATCTCGCCGGGCGCGTCCGCCTTGCGCCGTTTCTGCGCCTTGAAGATGAACTCCGGCGCCAGCGCGACGCCGAGCAGCGTGACGGGCAGGATCTGCTGCGCCTGGATCAAGAGCGCGACGGCGATCGCCTGGTTGCGATCGAGCCCGAAGGCCACCGCGGCAGCCGCGTAGGCGGTCTGGAAGACGCCGACGTTGCCCGGCGTCAACCGGAACAGGAAGCCGAGGTTGACGAGCAGCAGCGCACCGATGGTCGCCACGGTGGTCATCGGGAAGTGCGCCGCGCGCGCCGTCATCTGGTACGTGGCCACCTGGAGGCCCCACGCCAACACGCTCAGGAGGAGTGCCGCGAGGAACCGGGGTCCACTGGACACGGTGGAGATGGTGCCGATGAACCGAGAGCCGTACTGCTTGAGTCGCCCCTGCCACGTGGCGGGCTTGGGCCCGGCCACTGCCTCCACCACGTCCGGACGTCGCAGCAGCCACACGAGCAATCCCGCCACGAGCACCAGCGCGATGATCGCGAAGGGCTTCACCTGCTCGATGGCGTGCGGCAGGTCGAGAAAGGTGGCGGCCAGCGAGAGCAGGACGATGTACCCCACGAGCTCGAACAGCCGCTCGAGCGCGAGGGTGGCCACGACCTTTGCGCTGGTGATGTGCGCGGTGCGTGACACGAACACCACGCGCGCCGCCTCGCCGCCGTTCGCCACGAGGACGTTGTTCAGGCCCGCCCCAGCGAACGTGGCGCGGAGCGCCACCGGCAGCGACGTGGCACCGATGGGCCGCAGGAACACCCACCAGCGGATGGCCTTCACGACGATGGACAGGATGTTGACGAGCGCCGCCGCGAGCAGCATCGACATGGACGCATCGCGGATGCTCCGCCCGATGTCGTGCCAGTTGACCTTGGTCGCGAAGACCACGAGCAACCCGAGGATGAGCAGGGTGAGCCCGAGGCGGAGCGCGTGCGAGACCTTCTGGTTCATGCGAAGCGGGTTCAGTTGGGCAGCGTCACGAATCGAAGGCCGCGCGCTCGCAGTCCCGCGATGATGCGCGGCAGCGCCTCTGCCGTTTGCGTGCGATCTCCATCGGCGTCATATCCGTCGCCGTCGTGCAGGAGCAAGATAGACCCTGCGCGCATTCCGTCGAGCGTGCGCTTGACGATCTCGTCCGCGCCGGGCCGAGCCGAGTCCCAGACGCCCAGCGTCCAGCCGATGGTGCGTTCGCCGAGGGAGCGCGCGATGGGTGTGACCCAGGGATTGCGAAACCCGTGCGGTGCGCGGAAGACCTGTGGCCGCACCCCTGCGGCACGCTCGATGGCCGCCGCGCCGCGCGTGAGGTCGTCCCGCACGTAGGCGGGCGTCCGTCGGTGCAGCTTCCGGTGGTGGTAGCCGTGGTTGCCGAGCTGGTGCCCTTCGTCCGACATGCGCCGCACCAATGCGGGCCAGCGGTCGGCGTGGCGGCCGAGGACGAAGAAGGTGGCCTGCACGCCTTCCTGCTTCAGCACGTCCAGGATGCGCGGCGTGGCCACGGGATTGGGCCCGTCGTCGAACGTGATGCTCACGACCTGGTCCGAGCCGGGCAGGTGGTTGAGCGCGGGCCCGAAGATCCAGGAGTTGCGGTGCCAGGTGCCGTGGGCCGCGAGGCCGGCAGCGGCAAGGCTCGCGACGGCGACGCCGATCATACCGCGATCGCGACGCGTCCCATCACATGGTGGTAGACGTCCAGCACCTGGGACGTGACGCGGGGCCAGCTGTACTTCATGCTCTCGTAGCGGCCCGTGGTGCCGAGCTGGATGCGGAGCCCTTCGTCGTCGAGCAGCTGGACGAGCGCATCGGCGAGGGCATCCCGGTCGCTGCACGGCGTCATCAACGCCTCGCGCCCGTTCACCACGACGTCCTGGAAGCCGAGGATGTCCGAGCAGACGATCGGCGTCTCGCAGGCCATGGACTCGAGCAGCGTGATGCCGAACGACGCCTTGGTGGTGGGGCAGGCGTAGATCGAGCTGTGCGCGTAGTAGCTGGGACGGCCCTCGAGCACGGCGCCGACGAAGGTGATGTCGGCGTCGCCATTGGCCTGCTTGTAGTAGTGCTCGCGGAGCGGACCGTCACCCACCACCACGAGCTGCGCCTGGCGACGGCGGCCCTTCACCTTGCGGAAGGAGTCGATGAGCGTGGTGAGCCCGTTCCGCGGATCGAAGCGGCCGAGGAAGAGAATGGAGGGCACGTCCTTCCGGATCTGCGGCGGTGCCGCGACGCTCGGGTGGAAGACGTCCGTGTCGATGCCGTTGGGAATGATCTGCCAGGGCGCACCGAAATACCGCTCCAGCGCCACCGTCGTCGAGTGCGAGACGCAGATCGCCGCACTCAGCATGTCGAGCCGGTTCTGGAAGAACCGGTTGAACAGCCGGTAGCCGACGGACTTGTCGAAATACGTGTGGAAGGTGCCCACCACCGGACAGTCCGCTTCCTCGATCGCGAGGATGGGGAGCACCGGCGTCAGCGGGGAATGGACGTGCACGATGTCGTACTTCCCCTCGCGCAGCACGCGGCGCATCTCGCCGCGGAGTCCCATGCCGATGGTGATGCGGGCCTGGGAGCCGTTGGCGTACACGGGCTGGCTCCGGCCGATGCGAATGACGTTCGGCTGCGCCTCGGCGCCCGGCATGTTCGAGGTGATGATGTCCACATGGTGCCCGCGGCGACGTGCCTCGCGGGCAAAGAAATGAACGTGCTCGCACACCCCTCCCAAGTGGGGATAATAGTATTCCGTGACCAGCGCGATGCGCAGCGTGCGCTCGTCGCGGGCCAGCGGAAGGGAGGGGAGGTTGGGCAGCGCCGGTCGGCGCTTCAATGCTGCGCTACTGGACGGTGGGTTCAAGAGCGGCATGTGCAGCGGCGAGACGGGCGATCGGAACGCGATACGGGGAGCACGAGACATAATCGAGCCCAATCGCGTGACAGAACTTCACGCTCCTGGGCTCACCGCCGTGCTCCCCGCAGATACCGACCTTCAGCTGGGGCCGCACCTGACGTCCTGCGGCCACCGCCAGCTTAATAAGCTGCCCAACCCCCGCCTGGTCAAGGACTTGGAACGGGTCATCGGGAAAGATACCCCGCTCCACGTAACCGGGCAAAAACCGACCGGCATCGTCGCGGCTGAGTCCGTACGTCGTCTGCGTCAGGTCGTTGGTGCCGAACGAGAAGAATTCTGCGCGCTGCGCGATGTCGCCCGCCGTCAGCGCCGCACGGGGCAGCTCGATCATCGTGCCGATGGTGTAGTCGAGGTCCTCGCCCATGGCGCCGAGCACCTGCCGCGCCGCCTCGAGGAGGATGGCGCGCTGGTTGTCGAACTCGCGATAGTCGGAGACCAGCGGGATCATGATCTCGGGCCGCACGTCGAGCCCGCGCCGCTTCGCGCGCAGCGCCGCCTCGAAGATCGCGCGACCCTGCATCTCGGTGATCTCGGGGTAGGTGATGCCCAGCCGGCAGCCGCGATGGCCGAGCATCGGATTGGTCTCGCGCAGGCTCTCCACCACGTGCGCCAGCTCCACGCGCGACACGCCCAGGGTACGGGCCAGCAGCTTCGACTCCTCGCCACCGTGGGGGAGGAACTCATGGAGCGGCGGGTCGAGGAGACGGATCGTCACGGGCAGGCCCGCCATCGCCTCGAAGATCCCCTCGAAGTCGTTTCGCTGCATGGGGAGCAGCTTGTCGAGCGCGCGGCGACGTCCGCGCTCGTCGCGCGCGACGATCATCTCCCGCATCGCCGTGATGCGATCGCCCTCGAAGAACATGTGCTCCGTGCGGCACAGGCCGATGCCCTCCGCACCGAAGGCGCGGGCGATGCGCGCATCATTCGGCGTGTCCGCGTTGGCGCGCACCTTCAGCGTGCGCACCTCATCAGCCCAGCCCATGAGCTGGCTGAACGACTGGTACGCGGGCGCGCTCGCCGCCGTCCGCATGCCACGCGTGACCTGCACCACCTCGCTCGGCGTCGTCGGCAGGTCGCCGGAGTAGATCTTGCCGGTGGCGCCGTCGAGCGTGATCCAGTCGCCTTCCACCACCTCGGTGTCGTTCATCCGGCAGGCGCGGCGCTCGTGGTCCACGACCATCTCGTGGCACCCGACGACGGCGCACTTGCCCATGCCGCGCGCTACCACGGCGGCGTGGCTCGTCATGCCGCCGCGCGAGGTGAGCACGGCGCGGGCGGCCACGAGGCCGTGGAAGTCCTCCGGCGTCGTTTCCTCGCGTACGAGGATCACGGCGTCACCGTCGGCTGAGCGTCGCACGGCTTCGTCGGCATCGAACACGGCGCGGCCGCTGGCGGCGCCTGGACTCGCCGGCAGTCCCGTGGCGATGGGCGTTGCGCGCACGCTGGGGTCGATCACCGGGTGCAGGAGCTGGTCGAGCTGGTCGGCCGGCACGCGCAGCACCGCCGTCCGCTGGTCGATCATGCCCTCGGCCACCATCTCGGTGGCGATGCGCACCGCGGCGGCGGACGTACGCTTGCCGGTGCGGGTCTGGAGCAGGTACAGGTTTCCGCGCTCCACGGTGAACTCGATGTCCTGCATGTCGCCGTAGTGCCGCTCGAGCTTCTCCTGCGTCGCGAGCAGCTCCTCGTAGGCCGCGGGAAGCTGGCTCGCCATTGCATCGATGTCGAGCGGCGTGCGAATGCCGGCGACCACATCCTCGCCCTGCGCGTTGACCAGGAACTCGCCGTAGAATTTGCGCTCGCCGGTGCTGGGATTTCGCGTGAACGCGACGCCCGTGCCGGAGTCGTCGCCGAGATTCCCGAACACCATGCTGACGACGTTGACGCCGGTGCCCAGGTGATCGGGGATGTTCGCGTGGCGACGGTAGTCCACGGCCTTCTTCAGCGTCCACGACTTCCACACGGCCTCGATGGCGCCCCACAGTTGCTCCACGGGGTCCGTCGGGAAGTCGCGCCCGATGGTCGAGCGAATCAGCGACTTGTACTCCTCGGTGAGGTTGCGGAGCGCGTCCTCGTCGAGCTCGGAGTCATTCGACACGCCGGCTGCCATCCGCTTGCCCGCCAGCAGTTGCTCGAACTTGTGGTGCGGCACGCCGAGCACGACGTCGCCGTACATCTGGATGAAGCGCCGGTAGGAGTCGAATGCGAAGCGGGTGTTGCCGCTCCCCTTCGCGAGGCCGATCACCGTCCGGTCATTGAGGCCGAGGTTCAGGATCGTCTCCATCATCCCGGGCATCGACACCGCGGCGCCGCTGCGCACGGAGACGAGGAGCGGCATCGCCGGGTCGCCGAACGTCTTGCCGCTGGCCGTCTCGAGCCGCGTGAGGTACTGCTCGACCTCGGCGCGCAGGGCGTCGGGCACCACGCCGTCGCGCAGGTAGGCCATGCAGGCGTCGCACGCGATGGTGAACCCGGGCGGCACGGGAACGCCGAGGTTGGTCATCTCGGCGAGGTTCGCCCCCTTGCCGCCGAGGACGGCCTTCATGTCCTTCGTGCCTTCGGCGGCACCGTTCCCGAAGAAGTAGACAGAGGTCGTCATGCGACGCGCATCAGGGAGAAACTCCGCATCGGGTCATGGTGCCTTGCTCGACATGCAGGGGAACTGCCCAGGATGGCAGCTCGTCGCTGCGACGTTCATAACAGTAAAGGGAACGACGCGCGGACGTGCTGCGCAAGCGTAGTGGGGCGCACGGAAAGCGGAAGTGCGGTCACGGACCCGCTGGAGGTCGGTGCGCTTTCCGTTGCAGGCCAGGCGTACCGACGAAAGCAGGTCCTTCGCTTCGCTCAGGACGACAGGATGGCTTCGTTCCAGACGACCTTGGGATCGCTCGGCGCCACGTCGTCAATGGCCGGCAATTCTCCCTGCGAGAGTCCGTCCGAGTAATGCGAACGACGCGCGGATGCCGTACGCAGGCGTGGCGGGGCGCAGGGAGGAACGCACAACACGGAGCGATCCGTTGGATGTTGGAGCAGTTCCCCTCGCTGTTGGCCCCGGCGCCCTGTTCTCTTCAAGCAGATCCTTCGCTGCGCTCAGGATGACAAAGGTCGCTGCGCTCAGGATGACAAGGGTCAGCAGCCACAGCCGAAGCGCAACTTGTCCGGATCCGTCGGGGGCGGCGTGGGATAATCGCCGGAGAAACAGGCATGGCAGAAACCCTCCGGACCCGTCGGGACGGACTCCAGCATGCCGTCGAGCGACAGGTAGCCGAGCGAATCGACGCCGAGCGACGCGCGAATCTCGTCGAGGTTGTTGTTGGCGGCGATCAGCTCCTCGCGGCTCGGCGTGTCGATGCCGTAGTAGCACGGCCCCGTGACCGGCGCCGAGCTCACGCGCATGTGCACCTCCAGCGCCCCGGCGGCGCGCACCAGCGTGACCAGCCCGCGCGTGGTGGTGCCGCGCACGATGGAGTCATCCACCATCACGACGCGCTTGCCCTCGAGTACCTCGCGTACGGCGTTGTACTTGAGGCGGACCTTCGCGTCGCGCGTGGCCTGCGTGGGCTGGATGAACGTGCGCCCCACGTAGTGATTGCGGATGAGCGCCAGCTCGTACGGCAGCCCACTCTCCTCGGCGAAGCCGATGGCCGCGGAGTTCGAGGAATCGGGTACACTGAAAACGAGGTCCGCGTGCGGGGCAGGGCACTCCTGCGCCAGGCGGCGGCCGAGCGCGCGGCGCGCGCGATCCACGGAACCGCCGAAAATCCGGCTGTCGGGTCGCGCGAAGTACACGTGCTCGAACACGCAGCGCTTCAGCTCGCGCCGCTCGAACGGAAAGATGGAGCGCTCGCCGGCGTCATCGACGACGAAGATCTCGCCCGGGTCGATGTCGCGCTCGTACGTGGCGCCCACGATGTCGAGTGCGCACGTCTCCGACGCGAACACCGGCGCGCCGTTCAGGCGTCCCATCACCAGCGGACGCCATCCGCGCGGGTCGCGCGCGGCGAGCAGCGAGTCGCCCAGCGCCATCACGATGCTGTACGCCCCCTCCACACCGCGCAGTGCATCGGCGAGGCGGCCTTCCGGCGTGTCGGCCGGCGAGCGCGCAAGGCGGTGGACGATGACCTCGGAGTCCATCGACGACGAGAAGATCGACCCGAGGTCCTCGAGGTCGACGCGCAGCTCACCGGCGTTCGTGATGTTGCCGTTGTGCGCCAGCGCGATGTGTCCGCCCCGTGAGCTCACGAGCACCGGCTGCGCGTTCTCGATGGTGGACGATCCCGCGGTGCTGTACCGCGTGTGCCCGATGGCGAGCGTCCCGTGCAGGGCCTCGAGCTGCGCCAGCGGCATGTCGGACACCAGCCCCATGCTGCGGACGCCGCGCGCCGCGCCGCCTTCGACGCCGACGATACCGGCCGATTCCTGCCCGCGATGCTGGAGCGCGAACAGGCCGAGCTTCGTGAGGGCCACTGCGTCCGGATGCCCCCGTACACCAAAGATGCCACACATGAGTCAGACCACCGAGTCGGAGGCGAGCGCAACGTCCTGCGCGGACGCGCTGCGCTGCATGATACGCGGAATCGCGTCGTGATAGGCGTCGGCGAGTTGCGCGACGCGTGCGCCGAGATGCAATCCGCCGACCGTGAACTCGAGCGTGCCGGAACCGGCGCGTACCGTCCCGATCACGGTCGCGGGCACACCGTGGCGGCGGGCCGTCGCCAACACCGCGGAGGCATCCGGCGTGCTGATGACGACACGGCCCTGTGCCTCGCCGAAGAGCAGTGCGCGCAGCGGGAGCGACGACCATGCCGACAGGTCCACTGTCGCGCCCGTGGGACGCCCGCGGTCCATCATCACGCACTCGGCCAGTGCCGTCGCGAGACCGCCGTCCGAGCAGTCGTGCGCGGTGCGCACCGCACCTTCCTCGATGGCCTCGAGCAACGCGTCGTTGAGCGCACGCGCCGCGGCGAGGTCGCAGCGCGGCGGCGCGCCGGCCACCACGCCGTGGATGCGCTGCAGGTATTCGCTCGCGCCGATCTCGTCGGTGTTCTCGCCGAGCAGCACGATCGCGTCTTCGTCGCCTTCGACGGTGAAGGCCGAGCGCGTGATGTGGGCGAGCGAGGAAACAAGTCCAACCATCCCGACCACCGGCGTGGGATAGACCGCGCCGGACGGGTTCTCGTTGTACAGCGAGACGTTGCCGCCCGTGACCGGGGTGCCGAGCGCGAGGCAGGCTTCGCCCATTCCGGCTACGGCTTCCTTGAGCTGGAAGTAGACTTCGGGCCGCTTCGGATTCCCGAAGTTGAGGTTGTTCGTGATGGCCATCGGTCGCGCGCCGGAGCACGCGACGTTGCGCGCCGCCTCCGCCACCGCGATGCGTGCGCCTTCACGCGGGTCGAGGTACGTGTACCGACCGTTGCAGTCCGTGGTGAGCGCGATGGCCTTGTCGGTGCCGCGGATGCGCACCACCGCCGCGTCGCCGCCGGGGCCGACCACGGTGCCCGTGCGGACCGTGTGATCGTACTGCTGGTAGACCCATCGCTTGCTCGCGATCGTCGGTGAGCGCAGCAGTTCCTCGAGCGTCCACATGGCGTCGCGCTCTTCCGGCCGTTCCGCAACCTGATGGACGTTCTCGGCGCGGCGGCGACGGATGTCGTCGCTCTCACGCGCCTCGGGCTCGTACATCGGGCAGTCCGTCACGAGCCGGATGCCGGGGAATTCCGCCACTACGCGGTCGCCTTCCGTCACACGGTAGACCGGCTCGGCAATCACCTCGCCGATGACGGCGGCAGTGAGGTCCCACTTCTCGAGGATGGCGCGCACGTGCTCCTCGCGGCCCACCTTCGCCACCACCAGCATTCGCTCCTGCGACTCACTCAACAGTAGCTCGTAGGGCGTCATGCCCTCCTCGCGCGCCGGTACCTTGAGCGTGTCGATGACGACACCCACGTCGCCGCGCGCCGCCATCTCGGCCGACGACGACACCAGCCCCGCGGCGCCCATGTCCTGGATGGCGACGATGTGCCCGCTGTGGATCAGCTCGAGGCTCGCCTCCAGCAGCAGCTTCTCGGTGAAGGGATCGCCCACCTGCACGCGCGGTCGCTTCGCCTCGCTCGCCTCGGACAGGTCTTCCGACGCGAAGGATGCGCCGTGGATGCCGTCGCGTCCGGTGCGCGCGCCCACGGCGATGATGGGATTGCCGACTCCCTCGGCCACGGCGAGCATCAACTCCTCTTCCTTCAGCAGCCCCACGCACATCGCGTTGACGAGCGGATTTCCCTCGTATGCGGGGTCGAACACCACCTCGCCACCGACGGTGGGAATGCCGACGCAGTTGCCGTAGTCGCCGATGCCCTTCACGCAGCCCGCGAACAGGTAGCGCACGCGTGCCGAGTCGAGCGACCCGAACCGGAGTGAATTCAGCAGCGCGATGGGGCGTGCGCCCATCGTGAACACGTCGCGCAGGATGCCGCCGACGCCGGTGGCCGCACCCTGGTACGGCTCCACGGCCGACGGATGGTTGTGCGACTCGATCTTGAACGCCACGGCAAGTCCGTCGCCGATGGCGATGACACCGGCGTTCTCCCCCGGGCCCTGGAGCACGTACGGCGCCTTCGTGGGGAGTGTCTTCAGCAACGGCCGAGAGTGCTTGTACGAGCAGTGCTCGCTCCACAGGGCGCTGACGATGCCCAGCTCGGTGAACGTGGGTGTGCGGCCGAGCATGGCGACGAGGCGGTCGTACTCGTCCGTAGTGAGCCCGTGCTCGGCGACGAGCGCGGGGGTGATGATCGGGTCGCCGGGTCGGGCAGTGACGTTCACGGAGTCCTGGAGGCGGGCTTCGTCGTGGGGGCGGGCTTCACGAGAGGCGGATTGACGGGAATCGACGGACGGGTGTCGTTCGGGGGGCCGGGGCGCATGCGTGTCGGCCGCCTGACAGAATCCGGCTTCGTCTTCATCGGTTCGCCCGCGGCGTCGGGACGCGTGTGCGCGGCGGCCTTCGCCGACACCGCAGTCGGCGAGCTGCTGCGGCCCGTGTAATGTCGGGTCGGCGAGCGGAAGATGGCGTCCACCACGCTGTCGCGGTGCAGCACCACGAGGTCGTTCATGCCGCACTGCCTGCCGCAGGAGTTGGTGTAGAACAGGTAGGTGTCCTCGCCCACAGTGCGGGCGATGCCCGGCTCGCCGAGGGCGGCGATCACCTGCGTCTTCCGCATGCCGGGAGAGACGGTGTGTGATGCCGACTGCGCGAGCAGGGGTGATGCGCAGAACACGATGGCCAGCACGAGCGAATGACGCATGGAGCGACTCCTCGTCAGGCGGCGACGCGGTGAAGGATGGATTCGAACAGCGCGAGCCCATCGGCGGGACCGAGCAGGGGATCGACGGCGCGTTCGGGATGCGGCATCATGCCGAGCACGTTGCCGCGCGCGCTCACGATACCGGCGATGTCGCGCATGGAGCCGTTGGGGTTGTACGACTCGGTGGCCTGGAGCGCGTCGGGCGCGTAGCGGAACGCGACGAGCCCCTCGCCCTCGAGGCGGTCGAGCGTCTCGTCGTCGGCGCTGAAGCGTCCGTCGCCGTGGGCAATGGGCAGCGTGATGACCTGCCCCTGCTCGTACCCGCCTGTGAACTGCGTGTTCGCGTTCTCCACGCGTACGGTCATCGGCGCGCACACGAACTTGAGCGACGCGTTGCGCAGGAGCGCACCGGGCAGGAGTCCCGCCTCGCACGCGATCTGGAACCCGTTGCAGATGCCGAGCACCGGCGCGCCGCGCTCAGCGTGTGCGACGACTTCGCGCATGATGGGGCTGAAGCGCGCGATCGCGCCGGCGCGGAGATAGTCGCCATAGCTGAAGCCACCGGGAAGGATCACGACGTCCGACTGCTGGAGGTCGTGATCCTTGTGCCACAGGTAGACGGCATCTTCGCCGAGGCCTTCCACGACGGCGCGGTACGCGTCGTAGTCGCAGTTGCTGCCGGGAAAGGTGACGATGCCGAACTTCATGTGCGCGACACCGTGGCGAGCTCGTAGTCCTCGGTGACCGGGTTGGCGAGCAACTGCGCGCACATCCGGTTCGCCTGGTTGCGCGCATCGCCTTCATCGCGCGCGTCGATCTCGATCACCAGGTGACGGCCCACGTGCACGCTCGCCACGCCGCCGAAGCCCAGCGTGTGGAGCGCGTCCGCCACGGCCTTGCCCTGCGGATCGAGGAGTCCCTTCCGGGGCACCACGTGGACGGCGACGCGATAGCGGTTCGAAGTCATTCGTGCGGCTCGGGTGGGCTGGGAGGAAGTTGCGGCGGTTGGCTCGAGACCGGTGGCGCCGACGTGATCGGTGAGACAAACGGCGTAGGTGGCGCAGACGGACGCGGCTCGCGCTCGTATGGACTGTCGTCGGCACCGCCGTCGTCCGGCGCACCGGCATCATCGTCGGTCGACTCGTTCGGTGCGCCGGCCTCGCCCGGGCCGCGCTCCTTGCGCTCCCCGCGGCGACGGCGACGCTTCCGCTTGCGTGCGGGTGCGCCCTCCGCGCCGACGGAAGCCGCAGCGATGTCCGCACCGGGCGGAATGCTGCCGATCACGTCGATCGGCTCGAGGACCAGCGTCTCCTCGACCAGGAGCGGAGTGGACGCGTCGAGCGCCAGCACTGGCGCGCCCTCGCGCGGTGGACGCGGCGTGCGTTCCGGACGCGGCTCGCGCTTGTCACGCTTCTCCCGCTTTTCGCGTCGCGCCGCGCGCTCCGCCTCCGTCCGCTCGGGACGCTCGGGCTTTTCGGCGCGGTCGGGACGCGCCGCCGGACGCTCGCCGGTGCGCGGTACCTTGGCCACGGGCTCCTCGCGCGGGCGCGGCGTGCGCGGACGCTCCTCGCGCGGCGTGCGCACCGTGCGTCCGCTCTGTCGCGAGGCGTGGACCTGCGACGTGCCCAGTTCGAAGTCTTCTTCGTCGTCGTCCTCCTCGTCGTCTTCGCCCTCGGACAGGTCGTAGGGAATCGTCGGCTGCCGCCGCTCGAACAACCCGCCGAAGATCCAGCGCAGCGGGCCCCACACCACGTAGATGAGCGTGAGGGGGAAGAAGAACTCGAGGCGCTTGGTGGCCAGCAGCACGATGGAGCCCAGCACCAGCAGCGTGGCACCCAGCGCGCGCAGGCTGCGGAATCCGGTGCGCGGGAAGGCCGGGTAGGGCACGTTGCTGATCATGAAGAACGCCAGCACAGCCATCAGGAACCGCAGCAGCTCCTGCCAGCGCAGGTTGCCGATGGCGCCGTAATTGTACAGCCACGACTGGCTGAACCAGTAGTACGACGCGAGCGTGATGCCCGCCGCGGGGCTGGGCAGGCCCTGGAAGTACGTCTTCGCCGTGCCCGCCTGCTCGATGTTGAAGCGCGCAAGCCGCATCACGGCGCACGCGGTGAACAGGAACACGAAGATCCAGTCCCATCCGTCCCGGTTGAGGACGGCGAAGTACATGATCATCGCGGGCGCGAGGCCGAACGAAACTGCGTCCACCAGCGAGTCGAGCTCCTCGCCGAACTGGCTCCCGGCGTTCGTGGCGCGCGCCACGCGGCCGTCGAGCGCGTCGCAGATGCCGCCGAGCAGGACGTAGATCCCCGCGCGCCAGAAGTCGCCGCGTGAGGCGGTGATGATCGCGAAGACGCCGAAGAACAGGTTCCCGAGGGTGAGCCCGCTCGGGAACAGGATGACGGCGCGACGCATGTTCGGGCGCCGGCTGCGGCGCGGGCGGATGGCGGTCATGGCTGCACCAGACCGGCGATGGCGGTGGTGCCGGCCACGGTCAGGTCGCCGATCTTCACTTGCACCGACGCGCTCATGGGCAGGAACACGTCCACCCGCGAGCCGAACTTGATCAGGCCCATGCGGTCGCCCTGCTGCACCGTCTGGCCCACCTTGCTGTAGGTGACGATGCGCCGTGCGATGAGCCCGGCAATCTGGCGCGTGAGGACGCGGCCGCGCGACGTCTCGATCCCGACCGACATCTGTTCGTTCTCCGTGCTCGACTTGTCGTCTGCGGCGTTGAGGAACTTGCCGGCGTTGTACTTCGTGTAGCGCACGATGCCACTCACGGGATATCGGTTCACGTGTACGTTGAACACGTTCATGAAGATGGACAGGCGGTGCGCGCGACCGCCCATGAAGGCCGGCTCGACCACGTCCTCGATGAGCACCACCTTGCCGTCGGCGGGGGCGATGACGACCTGCTCGCCCCGCGCGCCGGTGCGCTCGGGATCGCGGAAGAAGTACGCGACCCACAACGCGATGATGGTGAGCAGGAACGCCAGCAGCCACAGCGGCCACGAGCGCCGGTTGAGGGCGAGCGCATAGGTGCCCGCCGCGATGAGCGCGGCAATCACGATGAACACGAGGCCTTCTCTAGCGAAGCTCACGGGGACCTGGTCGGAGGGCGGAGAGATCGAGCGGCGCGCCGGTGATCCGGTGGAAGGCGTCGAGGTACCGCGCGCTCGTGGCCGCGATCACGTCCTCGGGCAGGCGCGGTGGTGGGGCCTCGCCATTCCATCGTCCCGCACGCCGCTCGGCGTCCAGATAGTCGCGTAGCGGCTGCTTGTCGAAGCTCTGCTGCGCGCCGCCTGGCGCGTAGCGGTCGGCAGGCCAGAAGCGCGAGCTGTCCGGGGTAAGGACTTCGTCGATGAGCCGGATCGCGCCATCGCGGTCGCGGCCGAACTCGAACTTGGTGTCGGCGATGATGATGCCGCGCGCCGCGGCGAGGTCGCGGCCGCGCTCGTAGATCTGGCGGCTCATCTGCTCGAGCGCCTGCGCGGTCTCGCCGCCGAGCTGGCGGCGCACGTCGGCCACGGTGATGTTCTCGTCGTGACCAGTCTCCGCCTTCGTGGCGGGCGAAAACCGCGGCGGATCGAAGCGCGCACTTTCGGTGAGGCCGGCCGGCAGCGGCTCGCCAGCCAGCGTACCCGACGCGCGGTATTCCTTCCACGCCGACCCGCTCAGGTAGCCGCGTACCACGCACTCCACCGGAAACACCTCAGTGCGGCGGCAGAGCATGCTGCGTCCCGCAATGGCGTCCTCGTGAGGTGTCAGCGCGGGCACGAGCGCGACGATCTCGGCGGCATCCGCCGAGAGCAGGTGGTGCGGCACGAGCTCGCCGAGTTGCGCGAGCCACCAGGCGGTCATCTGCGTGAGCACTGCGCCCTTGTAGGGAACGCGCTCGTTCATCACCACGTCGAACGCGCTCACGCGGTCGCTCGCCACCAGCAGCAGGCGGTCGGCGTCCACCTCGTACACCTCGCGCACCTTGCCGCGGCGCAGGAGGAGCAGGGGAAGGGGCGCCTGGCCGGTAGTCGCGGGAGTCATACGCGGACATCCTCGTGCACGGGCTCGTCGGCCGAGCGCTCCGCGAGGAGCGGCTCGATCACTTCGGCCAGGAACTCGTCCACCTGCTGCGGCGCGCGTCCGACGAACCGGTCGGGATCCATCGCACGCTCCAGTTCATCGCGATCGATCCCGAATGACGGGTCGGCCGCGATGCGGTCGAGCAGGTCGTTGTGCTCCGCGCCGTTCTTGAGCGCGCGCGCCGCGTCGATGCTGTAGCCGCGAATACTCTCGTGTGCATGCTGCCGGTTGCCACCCGCCCGCACCGCCCGCACGATGAGCTCCTCCGTGGCCATGAAGGGCAGCTCGTCCATCAGGCGGCGACGGATGCGCGCCGGGTGCACCTCGAGC
Organism: Gemmatimonadales bacterium; assembly: GCA_038236775.1. GTDB lineage: Bacteria > Gemmatimonadota > Gemmatimonadetes > Gemmatimonadales > Gemmatimonadaceae > AG11. Next base: position 69,455 of record JBBRZK010000006.1, on the reverse strand, counting down.
CCCGAGGCGACGTTCTCCATGAGGCTGAGAATCGCGTCCGTGGCGAGGAACGACTCCGGAATCGCGAGTCTACGGTTGGCGCTGTCGTCCAGCGTGCGCTCGAAGAACTGCACCGCGTGCGTCTGGTTCGCGTTGGGCTCCAGTGAGCCCACGAACCGCGCGAGCGACGCGATGCGCTCGGAGCGCATGGGATTGCGCTTGTACGCCATGGCCGACGACCCGATCTGGTCACTCTCGAACGGCTCCTCGATTTCGCCGAACGCCTGCAGCATGCGGATGTCGGCGCTGAACTTCGCGGCGCTCGCCGCCACGCCGCTCACGACGCCGAGGACGTGCGCGTCGAGCTTCCGCGAATACGTCTGGCCGCTTACCGGAATGGAGCCCGGGAACCCGATCGCGGCGGTCACCAGGCGGTCCAGCTCGCGCACCTTCGCATGGTCGCCCTCGAACAGCTCGAGGAAGCTGGCCTGCGTGCCGGTAGTGCCCTTCACGCCCCGGCAGGGAAGCGTGTCGATGCGGTAATCCAGGTCGGCCAGGTCGAGCACGAGGTCCTGCATCCAGAGCGTGGCGCGCTTCCCGACGGTGGTGGGCTGGGCCGGCTGGAGGTGCGTGTAGCCGAGCGTCGCCACGCCGCGCCATTCGCGCGCGAAGGCGGCGAGCACCCGCAGCACGCGCACCACGCGGCCGCGCAGGAGGCGCAGGCCGCGACGCATGAGGATCAGGTCCGCGTTGTCCGTGACGAACGCGCTGGTGGCGCCGAGATGGATGAACTTGTGCGCCGCGGGGGCGACGTCGCCGAAGGCGTGCACGTGCGCCATCACGTCGTGCCGGAAGCGGCGCTCGTACACCGACACCGCCTCGAAGTCGATGGCGTCGAGGTTGGCCCGCATCTGGTGCAGGGCCTCGTCCGGGATGGGCACGCCCAGCTGCTGCTCGGCCTCGGCCAGCGCCAGCCAGAGCCGGCGCCACAGGCCGTGGCGCATCTGCGGCGACCACAGCTCCAGCATCGCGCGTGAGGCGTACCGCTCGGAAAGCGGGGACGAGTAGCGGTCGTGCGCCGTCATCGAATCACGAAATCAATGGGAAAGGTCTGGCCCTCGCGCTCGCAGATCAGTCGAATCGGTCCCCGTCCCGCATAATAGTCGAGCGCGCGCGATGCGTCCTCGGCCGACCTCACCAGCGTGCGGTTGACGGCCACGATCACGTCCCCGGCCTGGATCTGCAGCTCCTGCGAGATGCGGTCGCTCGCCTTGAACACCAGCGCACCGCGCTCCGACCGGATGCCGCGCTCCGCGCGCATCGCGGGGGTGAGCGTCACGAGCTCGAGCTCCCGGAGCACCTGCACCTTCTGCGCGGCCACCTCGGGCAGGTCGGCGATGGTCACGTTGAGGGTCACGTCGCTGCGCCCGCGACGCACCACGATGGGGACCTGCTCCCCCACGCGGAGGTCGAGCAGCGCGGCATCCCAGTCGAAGCGATTGCGGATGGGTCGGGTCTTCGCGCGCACGAGCAGGTCGCCCTCGCGCAGCCCCGCCCGCTCCGCGGGCGAGCCCGGCGTGACGGCCGCCACCTGCGCGCCGCGCGCGATGTAGTCGCGCGGGTTCTCGCTCTTCGGCTGCTCGAGGCGCACGCCGATCCACGGGCGCCGTACGCGGCCGTGCGTGATGAGGTCGTCCGCCACCCGCTTCGCCCGGTTGATCGGGATGGCGAAGCCCAGGCCAATCGAGCCGCCATTCTCGGAGTAGATGGAGGAATTCACCCCGACCACTTCACCGTCGGCGCTCACGAGCGGACCGCCCGAGTTGCCTGGGTTGATCGCGGCGTCGGTCTGGATCATGTCGAAGTACGCCGTGGTACCCTCGCTCCGGGCCACGAGGTTGCGGCCCACGCCGGAAATCACGCCCGCCGTGACACTCGGCTCCGAGTTGCCCAGCATGAAGCCGTACGGGTTGCCGATCGCGATCGCCCACTCACCCACCAGCAGGTTGTCGGAATCGCCCAGCGGCGCCACGGGCAGGTTCTTCGCACTCACCTGCAGCACGGCCAGGTCGTTCGTCTCGTCGGTGCCGATCTGCTGTGCGGGATAGGTGGTGCCGTCGCGCAGCATCACGGAGATGGACGTCGCGCCCGCGACGACGTGCGCGTTGGTGACGATGATGCCGTCTGCTCTTATGATGAATCCCGTGCCCAGGCCGGCGGACGAGCGCGTGCTCGGACCGCCCCCGCCGAAGAAGGCCTCGAACGGATCCGGTGCCACGTGCTGCACCACCTGCGTCTGCACCGTGACCACCGCGGGCGCCACGCGCGCGACGGCGTCCGTGATGGCGGTGCGCCGTGACGCGGGCACGCTCACCGCGCGCGGGGCATCCGGCGCTCGCGCGACCTGCGCGTTGGACGTGGCGGGCGAGCTTCCGCACGCCAGGACGCCCGCGAGGGCGAGGGCGGCGGCGCCGAGTCGCATCAGTTGCTTGGCCATGACGGGCGAAGGCGTGCGACGTCACCGAGGAACTGGTCGACACCGCGGTCCGTGAGGGGATGGATGAGGAGGGCGCGACAGAGGTCGGCGGAGACGGCGGCCGCATCTGCGCCGACCATTGCGCACGCGCCGAACTGCGTGGGCGACGAGGGGCTCACCGCCACGATGTCGCACTCGGCGTCGGAGGCATCGAAGGCGATGCGGATCTCGCGGACGACCGCGATGCCGTCGTGGCCGGCGGCGTCCAGCTGGTCGAGCGGCGTGACCACGCTCGACACGCCGGCCCGCACGGCGATGAGGGCCTGCGCCGTGTTGAAGACGTGCGTCCCGGCCACCCGCACGCCGTCGGCGTGCAGGAGGCGCACGGCGCCGAGGGTCTCTTCCACGATGGGGATCTGCACGATGATCTGGTCGGACAGCTTGGCGAGCTCCTTCCCGTCGCGATATGCGCCCGCGGCCTCGATGGAATGCACCGACGCGAAGATCGGACCGTGCACCAGGCGGCAGAGCTCGAGCAGGTGCGCGCGCGCATCGTCGACGGACTCGGCGGCGAGGAGCGCCGGCGACGTGAGGACGCCGTCGAGCATGCCGTGGCCGGCTCCCCAGGCGACGTCGCCGGTCGAGGCAGTGGACAGGAAGATCTTCATGCGTCCGATGGGGCGTAGAGGTCGGCCGGATAGCGCACCACGTCGAGGAACAGGGCGTGGGCGGGCGCCGGCGGCGAGACGGCGTCGTTCGCGTCCGCCTCGAGGAGGGTGTCGAGGTCACTCAGCGGACGACGGCCGCTCGCGGCGTCCGTCATCGTGCCGACGAGAAAGCGCACCATGTGGTGCAGGAAGCGGTTCGCCTCGATCTCGAACACGAGGCCGCCGGGCCGGTCGCTCCACGCGGCGTGCAGGATCCGGCAGCGGTGATTGTCGTCCGCGGGCGCCGTGCCGCGCACCGCGAAGGCGCGGAAGCAGTGCTCGCCGGCGATGCGCGCCGCCGCGGCATCGAGCGTCCCGCGTTCGAGGCGGCGGGGCAGCGCCCACTCCGTGCCGCGGCGGAAGGGCGACGCCGCGGCCTCGTCGGTGCCGACGTAGTAGCTGTACCGCCGGGATGTCGCGCTGTAACGCGGGTGGAAGTCTTCTCGCATCGGATGCGCAGCAGCGACCCACATGTCGTGTGGCAGGATGGCGTTCAGGGCTCGACGAAGCGTCGTGGCGGTCCACCGCGTCGGGACGCGAACGCCCACGGCCTGGCCGCGCGCATGCACTCCCGCATCGGTCCGCCCCGACCCGAGTGCCGCCACCGGCCCGGCACAGAGCCGCGCCAGCGCGTCCTCGAGCACACCCTGCACAGTGCGCCGGTCTGGCTGCCGTTGCCATCCACTGAAGCCCGTGCCGTCATAGTGCAACACGAGCTGGAGCGTGCGAGTCGGCATCCAGCTAAAACCTATCCCTGCGAGTGTGAGAGTCAAGCAAATCGCACGCGTGGCTCACGGGCGGCTCGTGCACCAGCGTATCTTCCCGCGTCCGCTCACGGCGCGATTGACTTTGCCCTCGTGACGCGGTCAACTTTCGCCGCTCCCGCGCTCCCGCGGACGGTGCCCCCCTTCCCGCCGGATGCCTCCTCGCACGCTCGCCACGCTCGCTCACGCGCTCAGCGTCGCCCCGGACATCGACGCCTCGCTGCTCGCACTCGCGGACGCGCTCACCGAAGTCGACCGTTTCGCGCAGCTGGCGCTCGTCCGCTTCGACGCGCGCCGCGCGATGCTCGTCGATCGGCTCACGCCGAACGGCGACGTCGTCACGCGCGAGCGCCTCGAGACCACGTTCGACCACCTGCCCACGCGCGAGCGCATCGCCGTCACCGCGGCGGGCAGCTTCGTGGACTTCGGCGATCATTCGGACGAGTTCGCCCCGATCTTCGCCCTGCCGCGCCTGCCCGACGTCGGCTGGCTCTCCCTCCGCGGCATCCGCTTCGAAGGGCAACTCTCGGCCATCCTCGTGCTCTACGAGACGCGCAAGTTCTTCGGCACGCGCTCGTCGGAGCGGCTGGCGCCTGCGGCCGCACTCTTCGACCTCGCGTACGCACGCGTCGCCGAAAAGGAAGCGCGTGACGAGGCGGTGCGCACACTCGAGGACGTCACCCAGCGCGTGCATTCCGAGTACGAGCGCAAGCTCGCGCTGCTGGAGCAGCAGCTGTTCCAGGCCGCCGACACGCCGGCCGCGCCGGATCCCGAGCGGCTCGTCGCGCTCGAGCGCGAGGTGGCCAAGTCCATGGAGGAGGCGCGTCGCGCCAGTCGCCGCGCCGACGCCGTCGAGGCCACCGTGGGGGCCGCCGTGGAACAGCTCGAGATGGCGCACGTGGAGTTGCACCGACGGAGCGAGACCGTGCGCCAGAAGACGCGCACGATTTACCTCATCGATCGCGTCCTCAACCTCGACGCCGTGGCGGACGATCCGCGGGACCTGGTGAACGGGCTCCTCACGCTCGTCGGTGACGACATGGGCGCGCAGCGCTGCTCGCTCCTGCTGCACGTGCCCGAGGAACATGCGCTCTACCTCGCCGCGGCCAAGGGCATCCCGCCCAACGTGGCCATGGGCTATCGCGTGCCGCTCGGGCAGGGCGTGGCAGGGAAGGTGGCGGTGACGCGCGAGCCGCTCCTCGTGCAGGACGTCGCGGACGCGAAGCATCACCCGCTCATCCGCGACGAGTTCTTCACGACCGGTTCGTTCATCAGCTTTCCGCTCGTCTACCACGGCACGCTCGTCGGCGTCGTGAACCTCGCCAACCGCGCCATGCACGGCATCTTCGTGGACGAGGACATCGAGCGGGTACGTCTCCTCGCGCTCGTGATCTCCCTCGTCGCCACGCAGGCGCGCCTCGCGGAGCGAATGCTCGGGATGCTCAGTGTCGGCTAGCGCAGCGCCCCCGATCCAGCACGCCATCCGCCAGCTCGCCATGGGTGAATCACTCACCGAGGCGGAGTCGCGCGCGGCATTCGGGGCGGTGATGCAGGGCGAGGCCACGTCCGCGCAGGTGGCGGCGCTCCTCGTGGGCCTGCGCGTGAAGGGCGAGACCGCGGAGGAAGTGGCCGGGGCCGCGGATGCCATGCGCGGCGCGATGGTGTGGCTGCCCTCCGACGCGCCGGCGGACCTGGTGGACACCTGCGGCACGGGCGGCGGCGCCATCGGGACATTCAACATTTCCACGGCCGCCGCGCTGCTCGCCGCGGGGCTCGGCGTCCGCATCGCGAAACACGGCAACCGGTCGTTCACCTCCCAGTGCGGCAGCGCGGACGTGCTGGAGGCGCTGGGCGTCCCGGTGGAGGTGAGCGTGGCCGTGATGGAGCGTGCACTGCGCGATGCGGGCATTGTCTTCATGTTCGCGCCGCTCATGCACCCCGCCATGCGACATGTGGGCCCCGTGCGCCGCGAACTCGCGATTCCCACGGTGATGAACATCGTGGGGCCGCTGGCCAATCCAGCCGGCGCCGGACGTCAGGTGGTGGGGGTGGCCGACGCACGCCGCGTCTCGCTCATTGCCGGCGCATTGCGCGCACTCGGCACGGTGCACGCGCTCGTGGTGCACGGCGAGCCCGGAATGGACGAGGTCTCGCCACTCGGTCCGTCGCGCGTAGTGGAGATCCGGAACGGCGAGATGCGCGAATGGACCATCGAGCCGTCGCGCTATGGATTCGGCGCCGGTGATGCTGCCGAACTCACCGGCGGACCGCCTGCGCAGAACGCCGCCGTGGTGCGCGCGGTGCTCGAGGGGAGCGCCGCTCCGACGGCGATCGCGGCGGTGGTGCTGAACGCGGCGGCGGCCCTGTATGTGGCGCCCGGGGGGCCAACCGACTTCGGCGACGCGATCGAAGTGGCGCGGCGCGGCCTCACCGACGGCGCGGGCATCCGCGCGCTGGAACGGCTGCGCGCCGCCTTTACCGGGGCGCCAGGCGGGCCGCGCTAGTAGCGGCGCATCACGCCGACGACGATCCCCTGGATGGTGATGTCGTTCTCGTGCACGTACATCGGCGCCATGGTCTCGTTGGCCGGCTGGAGGCGGATGCGGCCATCCTTCTCCCGGTAGAACTTCTTCACTGTGGCCGACGTGCCGTGCAGCATGGCGATGACCATCTCGCCGTTGTCCGCGCGCTGCCGCTCGTTCACCACGACGAAGTCGCCGTCGCGGATCTGCTCCTCGATCATGGAATTGCCGCGCACCCGAAGGACGTAGTGGTTGCCCCCGCGCTGCACGAACGAATCCGGCACCGCGATGGACTCCTGGTGCGCGATGGCCTCGATGGGCACGCCGGCGGCCACGGCGCCCAGCAGCGGCAGCTCGATGGCCTTCGGCGTGATGTCGCTCGGGAGGATCTCGATGGCGCGACTCTCGTTGTACGACCGCTTGATGAAGCCTTTCCGCTCCAGGTTGCTCAGGTGCTCGTGCACCGTGGCGAGCGAGTTGTAGCTGAAATTCTCCGCAATCTCCTCGAAGCTCGGCGCGTAGCCGTTTTGTTCCGAGTAGAGCGTCAGGTAGTTTAGGATCTCGCGCTGGCGCTTCGTCAACGGCATGGCTGCTCCCGCTTAGAGTGGTGCGGCCGCCTCGACGGCGACAGCGATGCTGCCCGAACAACCCCCGAATAGCTTAGCCGAATAGGTCCCGAAGTGCAAGCATTTTCTCGCTGGACCCAGCCGACCGGTACGCTCGGGCAGATCGTCGAGGAGGCGAAGGCTCGTGCGGAGGCTCTCCAGGCGCGTGTGGCGGAGCTCGAGCACGCGGCCGAACTGGCGCCCGTGGGCCCGTCGCTCCGCGCGGCACTTCGTCGGGAGTCCGTGGGCCTGCTGGCCGAGGTGAAGCGGCGCTCGCCGTCGAAGGGCGCCATCGCGGAGGGGCTCGACGCCACCGACCAGGCGCGCGCCTACGAGCAGGGCGGTGCGGCGGGGCTCAGTATCCTTACGGAGCCCGTGCATTTCGGCGGGTCGGTGGACGACCTGCGCAGCGTACGCGCGGCGCTCGGGCTGCCCCTGCTGAAGAAGGACTTCCACGTCGCCCCCATCCAGCTCCTCGAAGCCCGTGCACTCGGCGCGTCGGCGGCGCTGCTCATCGCGCGGGCACTGCCCCCCGACCAGCTGGCCGAGATGATGCGCGTGGGCGCGTCGCTCGGCCTCGAGCTGCTGATGGAAGTGCGCGACGAGGCGGAGCTCGCACTCGTGCTGGGGGAAGGCGCCAACATGGTGGGCGTGAATAACCGCGACCTCGAGACGCTCCACATCGACGCCGCCACGAGTGACCGGCTCATCCCGATGATTCCCGCCGACGTGGTGGCCATCGCGGAGAGCGGCGTGCACACGCGGGAGGACGTCGAGCGCTACGCGGCCGTCGGCGCCGACGCGGTGCTGGTGGGCTCGAGCTTGTCGGCCGCAGCTGATCCCGCGTCGGCAACCCGCGCCCTCACAAGCGTGCCCAGGAGGTCGCGTGCCGGCTGACGTGAAGATCTGCGGGCTCACGCGCGCTGTGGACGCCGAATTCGCGGACGCCGCGGGCGCCGCCTATCTCGGGGTGATCTTCGCGGGCGGCCCGCGAGAACGCTCACCGGAGGATGCGCGCGACACCCTCGCCGGGCGACGCGCGCACAAGGTCGGTGTCTTCGCCGCGCAGCCGGCGGTGGAGATCGCGCGCATCGCGGCACTCGTCGGTCTCCATGTGGTGCAGCTTCACGGCGCGAGCGACCCTGCGCGCGTGGCGGAAGTGCGCGCGGCCACCGGGCTCGAGGTGTGGGCCGTGGTGCGCACGGATACGGGCGTGCTGACCGACGCGGACGAGGCACTCGCGAATGCGGCCGACGCACTGCTCATCGATGCGAAGACGCCCGGCGCGCTCGGCGGCACCGGCGTCACGGTGCCGTGGCTGCAGCTCGGCGAGTCGCTCGATGCGATGGCGTCCGGGCACCGGATCGTGCTCGCGGGTGGACTCACGCCGGACAACGTGGGCGAGGCCATCGACTACGTTTCGCCGATGGTGGTGGACGTCTCGTCCGGAGTCGAGTCGTCTCCCGGCGTGAAGGATCAGACGCTCGTGCGCGCGTTCATCGCCGCGGCGCGGGCCAACGGAGTGTCGGAATGACCGCAGCGCTGCATCCGTCGGACCGGTTCGGGCAGTTCGGGGGCAAGTACGTGCCGGAGACGCTCATTCCCGCTCTCGAGGAGCTGGAGGTGGCGTACGCGACGGCGCAGGGCGACCCCGCGTTTCGCGAGGAGCTGTCGTTCATGCTCGCCACGTACGTCGGTCGCCCGTCGCCGCTGAGCGAGGCGCCCCGCCTCTCCGAGCTGGTGGGCGCCCGCGTGCTGCTCAAGCGCGAGGACCTGAACCACACCGGCGCTCACAAGATCAACAACACGGTGGGGCAGGTGCTCCTGGCGCGCCGGATGGGCAAGGCGCGCATCATCGCCGAGACCGGCGCGGGACAGCATGGCGTGGCGACGGCCACCGTGTGTGCGCGCTACGGCCTCGAATGCGTGGTCTACATGGGCGAGGAGGACATGCGGCGCCAGGCGCTGAACGTCTTCCGCATGCGCCTGATGGGCGCCACGGTCATCCCGGTGACGGGCGGAACCCGCACCCTCAAGGACGCCACCAGCGAGGCGATCCGCGACTGGGTGACCAACGTCAACGACACGCACTACATCATCGGCTCCGTCGTGGGACCGGCGCCGTACCCGCGCATGGTACGCGACTTCCAGGCGGTGATCGGCGTGGAGGCACGGGCGCAGGTGCTCGAGCGGACCGGCGTGCTTCCGCGCACGGTGGTGGCGTGCGTGGGCGGCGGGTCCAACGCCATGGGCGTGTTCCACGCCTTCGTGCCGGACGCGGACGTGGAGCTGGTGGGTGTCGAGGCCGCCGGCGAAGGCCTCGAGAGCGACCGCCATTCCGCGTCGCTCTCCCGCGGCACGCCCGGCGTGCTGCATGGCGCGCTGAGCTACTTGCTGCAGGACGATGCGGGCCAGGTGCACCCGGCGCATTCCATCTCGGCGGGCCTCGATTACCCGGGCGTGGGACCGGAGCACTCGTTCCTCAAGGACAGTGGTCGCGCGCTTTACGTGTCGGTGCGCGACGACGAGGCCATGCGCGGCTTTAAGACGCTCAGCCGGCTCGAGGGGATCATTCCGGCACTGGAGTCCGCGCACGCGGTGGCATGGGTCACCCGGGAGCGTGCGCGCTGGCAGGCGGACGACGTCGTGCTGCTGTGCGTGAGCGGCCGCGGCGACAAGGATGTGGCGCAGGTGATGGAAATGGGTATCTTGGACGGGTGACGAACTCGCCGACCCCGCTCACCACGTCCGAGATGGAAGCGGCGCCGTTCGAGAGCGGTCGCGTGGAGGAACTCCTGCGCCTGTTCGGCAAGGCGGCTCGCGCGCACCAACTTTACCTGCCCAACAATCCGGTTTACAAGTCGGCGCACGATGCGCTGCGCACCGGCTTCGCCACGATCTGGGGCCTCACCGACGAGCTGACGCTCAACTTCACCGAGCACGAGGTGAAGTGGCATGGCAAGACGGTACTCGAGGAGTCGACCCGCTCGAGCGACAGCCTGCCGTGGCTCTTCTACAAGGACGGCGTGCGCGAGCTGCGCATGGTCCGTGGGTTCGAGGTCGAGGAGCTCGACAGGCTGCTCGGCATCCTGCAGCGCGTCCGGAAGGCGTCGCCCGACGAGGACGACCTGCTCACCATGCTGTGGCACGGCGACTTCGTGCACCTCCGCTACCGCTACGTCGATCTCTCGCAGGAGGCCACCGTGCCGCTCGCCGATGGCGGCGAGGTGCTGGCCGCGTCCTTCGAGGACCCGCGGGAATCAGTGGAGGAGGACGAGGAGGAGTCGTCGCCCTCGAAGACGGGCGTCGTCAGCATGTCCGACTTCGACGGGACGCTCTACTTCCTCGACGAGAAGGAGATCGAGTACCTCCAGACGGAAGTCCACCGCGAGTACCAGACGGACCTCCGCAAGAACATCGTGAGCGTCCTGCTCGACATCTACGAGCAGCAGCCGGACGCCACGGTGCGCGACGAGGTGGCCGAGGTACTGGACAACCTCATGCTGCACATGCTGTCAGCGAACCAGTTCACGAACGTTGCCTACCTCGTGCGCGAGGCGCTCGTGGCCGGCCAGCGCGCCACCGATATCCTGCCCGAGCAGAGCGCCCGGCTCGCCCAGCTGCCGTCGCGCCTGAGTGCGCCGGAGCCCCTCGCGCAATTGCTCCAGTCGCTCGACGAGTCGCCGGAGCTGCCGCCGGCAGCTGACGTGCTGGAGTTGTTCGACCAGCTGCGCGGCGCCGCGCTCGGCACGGTGCTCGACTGGCTCGGCCGCCTGCAGAACCCACGGCTGCGGCCGATGCTCGAGCAGGCGGCGTCGCGCCTCGCGTCGCAGAACACGGCGGAGCTGGTGAAGCTCATCCTCTCGCCCACGCCGCACGTCTCGCTGGAAGCGGTGCGCCGCGCGGGATCGCTGCAGTCCCCGGCGGCCGTGGCGCCGCTGGCAAAGGTGCTGGCCGACGGCTCTGCGGGGCTGCGGCTCGCGTCCGTGCAGGCGCTGAACGAGATCGGCTCGCCGGGCGCACTCCAGGCGCTCGAACGTGCTGTGGAGGATACGGAGCGCGACGTGCGCGTCGCGACGATCCGCGTGCTGCAGGCGCGTGGGCATCGCCCCATGCTGCCGCGGCTGGAGGCCATCGTGAAGGGCAAGTCCGTGCGTGATACCGACCTCACCGAGAAGATGGCGGTATTCGAGGCCTACGGCAGCCTCTGTGGGGAGTCCGGTGTCGCCTTCCTCGACGGGCTGCTCAACGGCAAGTCCATGTTCGGCCGGCGCGAGGAGCCCGAGTTTCGTGCCTGCGCCGCCGTCGCCCTTGGCCGCGTGAAGACGGCCAGCGCCCAGGCGTCGCTGCAGAAGGCCGCGGCGGAGAAGGACGTCGTCGTGCGCAACGCCGTGAGCCGCGCCCTCAAGGGCGGCTCCTCATGACGGGGCCCTCCAACCCGCGCCACTCCGGCTCGTTCCTCCAGCAGTCGCCCGGGGCGGGACGCCAGACGCCCGTGGGCGGCCAGGCGGTGGAGGTGGGCGGCGACGCCTACGTCCGTCGCGCTGGCAAGGGGCTCATCCTCGCCTTCTATGCGGCGCTCCGGGCCATCCGCCTCTATCCGCTCGAGAATGCGGCGGTGCAGAACGCGGCCGAGGAGCTCACGGCGCTCGCGCGCGACCTGCTGGAGCGGGAGCACGAGCTGGAGATGCGCGTCTCCGGCGAGTTCGTGTTCATCAACACGATCCGCCTGCGCCTGGACCTCGACAACTACGCGAGCTTCAGCCACCTGCTCTCGGTGTTCCGGTCCGCGGGCATCGGCTCGCTGCACCTGCACGCAGCGCCCTCGCTGCGCGAATGGCAGCAGTTCCTCGCCCTGCTCAACGTGCCATCGGCAGAGCCGCCGGCGGTGCGATTCACGCAGCTCGTGGCCAAGCTGGAGCAACAGGGCATCGGCGTGTTCGGGGTCGGCGAGCCGATGGCGCAGCAGGCGGACGAGGAGGACCGGGAGAAGTCGAAGGAAGTCGCGAAGAAGACGTACGCGCAGTCGGTCGCCGTGACGAAGGACCTCATGACGTCGGTGCGGCTCGGCCGCAGCCCGAACATCAAGAAGATCAAGCGCGTCGTGCAGGGCATCGTCGACCAGATCCTCAACGAGGAGACATCGCTCATCGGCCTGACCACCATCCGCGACTACGACGAGTACACGTTCACGCACAGCGTCAACGTCTGCATCTTCTCCGTCGCGCTGGGCAAGCGCCTGGGTCTTGGCAAGATTCAGCTGTACGATCTGGGCATGGCGGCGCTGTTCCACGACATCGGCAAGTCGCGCGTGCCGGCGGACGTGCTCAACAAGGTGGGCGGGCTCACGGACGACGAATGGCGCCTCATTGCCGCGCATCCGTGGCTCGGCGCGCTCACGCTGTTCCAGCTCCGCGGCCAGCAGGAGCTGCCCTACCGCGCGATGATCGTGGCGCACGAGCACCACATGAAGGTGGACCTCACGGGCTATCCACGGCCCATCCGCGAGCGCTCGCTCAGCATGTTCAGCAAGATCGTCGCGGTGGCGGACGGCTTCGACGCCGCGACCTCGCGCCGCGCGTACCAGACCGTGCCGCTCACGCCCGCGCAGGTCATGATGGAGATGCGCGACAACCCGCGCCGCGGCATGGACCAGGTGGTGGTGAAGGCGTTCATCAACCTCACGGGCGTCTATCCCGTGGGCACGCTCGTGATCCTCGACACGTTCGAGCTCGGCATCGTGCACGCCGCGAGCCCCATCCCCGAGATGCTTTCGCGGCCGATTGTGCGTATCATCAGCGATCAACAGGGCAACCTGATGCACCCCGGTAACCTGCACGACCTCGCCGAGCAGGGCGCCGACGGCGCCTTCCTGCGCACGATCATCAAGACCGAGAATCCCGAGCGGTATGGCATCAGGGTTGGCGACTATTTCATCTGACGCGATCGCTCGGCGCTTTGCCGACCTGAAGGACACTTCCCGCAAGGCGTTCGTACCGTACGTCACCGCCGGTCACCCCGACCCGGTGCGGTGCATCGCGCTGTTGCAGGGGCTCGAGTCTGCCGGCGCGGACATCGTCGAGGTGGGGGTCCCGTTTTCCGATCCCCTCGCCGACGGTGCCGTCATCCAGGCCAGCTCGCAACGCGCCCTCGACCAGGGCGTCAACTTCGACCAGGTGCTCGAGATCATCGCCGACGCCAGGCTGTCGATCCCCGTCGTGCTCTTCAGCTACCTGAACCCGCTCCTGCGCGGCGGTGACGATGCCCTGCGCCGCGCCGCCGACGAGGGCGCTCACGGCGTCCTGGTCACCGACCTGCCGCTCGGCGCGGATCCGGAGCGCGAGGCGTGGTTCGCGGAGAGTCCCCTCGATTTCATCCGCCTCGTGGCGCCCACGACGCCGTCGGCGCGCATGGGCGCCATCGCGCGCACGGGCCAAGGATTCGTCTATCTCATCAGCCGCCTCGGCGTCACGGGCGAACAGGCCACGCTGTCTGCCGAGTTGCCCGCGACCGCGGCGCGGCTGCGCGCCGCGACGTCGCTGCCGCTGTGCATCGGCTTCGGCATTGCCACCGCCGACCAGGCGCACGCCGCAGCGAAGCTGGCGGACGGTGTGGTGGTCGGCAGCGCGATCGTGCGGGCGGCTGACACGAGCGTCGATGCGGCGGTGGCGCTCGCCGCCGAGCTGCGGCGCGGCATCGACCGGGCCTAGCGTGCGCGCGTTCCTCACGGGCTACGCGCGTGCCGTCGGGGCGCTCGGCCTCTTCATCCTGCTCGCGGCGCTGGTGCAGGACCAGCGGTGGCGCGACGAGCCCATCGCGCTCGCCGTCCTCCTCGTCTCGGTGATCTACCTGCGCACGCAGCAGATCCCGCTCACGAAGTACGGCGCCCTCAACATCCTCGCCATGCCGGCACTGGCGGGCGCGCTCGTGGCGGGCGCTCCTGCGAGCGGCGTGGCGCTGTGGGTCGGCATGTGCATCGCCGACGCGCTGCTCATGCGGAAGGGCTGGGACATCGCCTTCATCAACGCCGGCCGCGAAGTGGTCGCGCTCATGGCGGCGTACGGCATCTTCGCCTGGGCCTCCGCCTCCATGGGCGCGGAGCTCACGCGTCTGAATGCCGAGACGCTGCCGGCGCTCGCGCTGCTCGTGTTCACGTACTTCATCGCCAGCCGCCTGCTGCTCTACTTCACGCTGCTGCTGCGCGACAAGCTCATGGACGACGAGAAGTCGCTCATCCTGCGCTACGAGGTGATCGCGTTCGGCGCGAGCAGCATCGCCGTGGCGATCATCCTCCTTGCGTTCGGCAACCTCAGCCCGGCGGGGTGGGCGCTGGTGGGCGTCGTGCTCATCGGCGCGGGGCTGCTGGTGAAGCGCATCCTCGAGGAGTCCATCGCGGCGGAGGAGCTGAACAAGATCCTCGCGATGGAGCAGATCGTCTCCTCGAACGGCGACATCGCCGACGCCTTCCGCCGGATCGAGCAGCTCGCGCACCGCCTGGTGGACTGGCGCGAGTTCCGCATCGGCCGGTACGAACACGAGCAGCTCATGCATGTGTGGCGCGGGTCGGAGGGCTACCTCGACCCGCCGCGTACGCCGGACACCAACCTCGCCGTCCTGCGCGCGGAGAGCATCCGAAGCGGCGTGGCGATCAAGGTGGATGACGTCCTGCGCGACGAGCGCGTGCTGCCCGGCCGCTCCAAGGCGCGCAGCGTGATCGTGCTGCCGCTGCGCTTCGGCGACCGCACCGTGGGCGTGCTGGAGCTCGAGCACCACAAGCCGGACGCGTACAGCGACAAGGAAGTCGCGCTGATGAAGCGCTTTGCGACCCAGCTCGCCACCACGCTCCACATCTACGACCTGCGGCGTCCGCTCCTCGAGTCGATGACGCGCGTGAGCGACCAGCTGGAGACGCTCACGGCGTCCGCGCGCGCGCTGCGCGGCGGTGGCGAGTCCGTCGCCCGCACCATCGCGGAGATCAGCCGCGGCATCACCGAGGAAGGCGAGCAGCTGGACCGATCCATCGAGGTGACGCAGGCGCTCTACGCGGCCACGCAGGACGTGGTGCGCGACGGCAGCGCGGCGGCCGAAGCCAGCCAGCGGGCCACGGAGATCGCCACGGAGCATCGGCACACCATCGCCACCGCGATCGAGCGGCTCGTGGGCGCCAAGGTGTTCGTCGGCGAGAGCGGCTCGCAGATCACTCAACTCGCCGCGAGCGTGCGGCGCATCACCGAGTTCATCGCCGTCATCCGCGAGCTCGCCGACCAGACCAACCTGCTCGCGCTCAACGCCGCCATCGAGGCGGCGCGCGCGGGCGCCCAGGGCAAGGGGTTCGCCGTCGTGGCCGACGAGGTGCGCAAGCTCGCCGAGCAGAGCGCCCAGGCCTCCGATGAGGCCGGCGAGATCGTGGGCGCGTTCGAGGAACAGATGCGGCGCGTCGCCTTCCAGATGTCGCGCGGGGAGACGATCGTGCAGGACGTCGGCACGCTGTCCGAACAGGCGCGCCAGGCGCTCGACCTCATCGTGCAGGCCACGGAGAGCTCGGCCACCGGTGCGCAGCGCATTGCCGTCACGTCGCGCGAGCAGGAGCTGGAGTTCGCGCGCCTCACGGAAGGCGTCCGCCGGATCGCGAACATCTCCGGCCGCAACCGCGACGGCGCGGCGCAGGTGACTCGCAGTGCCCGCGACCAGGCCACCGCGCTGCGCGAGCTCGAGGGCGCCACGCAGGAGCTGCGCAATGTCGCGACGTACCTCGGCGAGCTCACGCGGCGCATCACGAGCGTCACCTGATTTGACCGCTCCCCGCGGTCCGGATACGTTGCGCCACGTGCCCACATCGACGCCTGACACGGAGATCTCGCTCGTCGGCATGCGCTTCCACGCCTGCGTCGGCATCCTGCCGCACGAGCGCGAACTGCCGCAGCCGCTGGAGGTGGACCTCATCGTCCGCCACGCCGCCGGCAGCGATCTGATGGACTACCGCATCCTCTACGACGCCACGCGTGCAACCGTGGAATCGGGCCCGCTCACGCTGCTGGAATCGTTCGCCGACGCGCTCGTGGCGCGGGTGCTCGCGCTGCCCGACGTGCGCTGGTGTCGCGTCGCCGTGCGCAAGCCGCACGTGACGCTGGGCGGACCGCTCGCGTACGCGCAGGTGGCGATGGAGCGCAGCCGTGGCTGACGTTGCCCTCGTCGCGCTCGGGAGCAACCTCGGCGATCGCGACGCGTACCTCGCCGCGGCGCGCAACGCATTGTCGCTCGTGCCGGGCGTGCGCCTCGTCGCTGCCACTGCGGTCGAGGAGACGTCGCCGCTGGGCGGTTCGTCCCAGGGCCCGTATCTCAACCAGATGCTCGCGATCGAGACGTCCTTCACGCCGAGCGGATTGCTCGAGTGTCTCCAACGCATCGAGCGCCGGCTCGGACGTGTGCGCGGCGTGCGATGGGGTTCGCGCACGATCGACCTCGACATCGTCCGGTTCGGCGACGTCCGGTGCGCGACCTTCACGCTCACCCTTCCGCATCCGGGACTCGCCGATCGCGACTTCTGGCAGCGTGAGGTGACTGCGCTCGACCGGCTGGTGGGCGCCGCCGCATGAAGGAAAAGTCGGTGGTGCTCCCGCCGTGGGCCTGCGTGTCCGAGAAGCGCCGGGGGCACATCGGGCGCGTGACCGCGCTGCTCGACGAGTGGGCGGCCACGCTGCGACTCGTGCGCGCCGACGCAATCGCGTGGCACGATGCCGGCCGGCTGCACGATGCCCTGCGCGACGCGGACGAATCCGTGCTGCGCGACCTCGCGGGCGACGTGCCGGGCTACACCGTCGAGATGCTGCACGGCCCCGCGGCCGCCGAACGACTGCGTGGCGACGGAGAGAAACGGGAGGAACTGCTCGACGCCATCCGTCACCACACCGTAGGCTCGATGAGCTGGGGACGACTCGGTCGCGCGCTCTACATGGCGGACTACCTCGAGCCGGGCCGCAAGTTCTCGCGCGCCGACCGGGGCTACCTCGCGGCGCAGGTGCCGCACGACTTCGACGGATCGTTCCGGCAGGTCGTGCGTGCTCGCCTCGAGTGGTCGCTGCGGGAAGGAATGCGCATGTACCCGGAGACCGTGCAGCTCTGGAACTCGGTGCGATGAAGCGCGGCCCCGCCGCCGCCGTCGTGCTCGGATTCCTCATGCTCGTCGGCGCCGCGTGGGCAGTGAGGGCGCGGCGCATCGTCGTCACGCCGGGCACTCCAGCCGTGGTGACGGTCTCGGCGAGCGCACCGCAGGCTCCCGCCGGCGTGCGCGTCCGCGTGGAAGTGATCAACACCACGCGCACGCGCGGGCTCGCCCGTCGCGCGACGCGCATCCTGCGGAACCAGGGCTTCGACGTGGTGGAGATCGGAACGAGCGGACCTACGCGCGATTCCACCCTGGTGCTCGACCGGTCCAGGCACCCGTCGTGGGCGTCGGCGATCGCGACCCTGCTGGGGCCGGCCTCCCGCTGGGAGAGCCAGCCCGACAGCTCACACTACGTGGACGTCACCGTGCTGCTCGGCAGCACGTGGCGCCCGCCGGCCCAGCCGCTCGACCCGTAGCTGCCCGCACGCCGCGGCGATGTCCATGCCGCGGCTCTTGCGCACGGCCACTTCCACGTCGCGGTCGCGGAGCAGCCGGGCGAAGCGCGAGATCTCGTTGCCCGACGTGGGTACGAATCCCTGCGAGCCACCTGGATGGAGCGGGATCAGGTTCACGAACGCGCGGCATTCGCGCGCGAGCGCCGCCAGCTCGCGCGCCTGCTCGATGCCGTCGTTCACGCCGCCGAGCATCACGTACTCGAACGTGACGCGGCGGTCGAACACCTTCGCGGCCTCGAGCACTTCCTTCAGCGGGAACTTGGTGTTGATCGGCATCAGCTGCTGCCGCAGCTCGTCGGAGGGCGCGTGGATGGAGATCGCCAGGCGGAACTGTTCCGGGCGCTTGCCCAGCGCCACGATTCCCGGTAGCACGCCCACGGTGGAGATGGTGATGTGCCGCGCGCCGATGCCGAGCGCGCGGGGATCGTTGAGCAGCGTGAGCGTGGGATCGACCGCCTTCCAGTTCATCATCGGCTCGCCCATGCCCATGAACACGATGTTCGTCACCACGATGGGCGGGTCGAGCAGGCGCATCTCGCGCACCTGTCCGGCGATCTCATGCACCTCGAGGTTGCGCGAGAAGCCCATGGCTCCCGTGGCGCAGAACGCACAGCGGAGCGCACAGCCGGCCTGCGACGAGATGCAGAGCGTGACGCGGTTGCCGTCCGGAATGGACACCGTCTCGATCGCCTCGCCGTCCTGCAGGCGGAACAGGAACTTCTGCGTGCCGTCCGACGACACCTGCCGCGCTGCAAGCTCCAGCCTCGGCAGCGTGAACCGCTCGGACAGCGCATCGCGCAGGGCGGCGGGCAGCTCGGTCATGTCGGCAAACGAGGCGGCGGGAACGTCCCAGAGGCGGCGCAGCACCTGTCCCACCCGGTAGGCGGGCTGCCCGAGCTCCGCCATTGCCGTCGCGAGTGCTGTCTCCGCGTCGGACGGGACCAGGTTCAGGAGATTCAGGGGCTGCGTCATGCGTGATGCCTTGGGTGTACGACGATGGAGCCGAGGGGGCGAAGCCTGGTGCTGCTTCGCGCGTGCGTCCCGCCGCGGGTCCGGGAACGTACCCCTACGAACCCTGCCGCTACAAAAACAGATCCTTCGCTGCGCTCAGGATGACAAGCGGGTCCTTCGCTGCGCTCAGGACGACAGGGGCGTCGTCCCCAGACCAGCGGGCTCAGCGCCGCGGCGTGCGCCGCGACGGCGAACGCGATGCGGCACATGAAGTTGAGCTTACCCGGACACGGTCCTGCACGCAACCGCGCCGCTACCGGGCCCACGGCAATCCGGCTACCTTTGACGGTTGAATGCGCACCCTGCACACGCGTTGATGCCCGAGCGATCCATGCCGCCCTCAGCCTTGATGGGCGGGGCGCAACGCGTGGTGCGTCGTCGTGCCGTGGGCGCCACCAATTCCGCCGCACCCCGCGCGGCGCGTCGCGCGCGCGTCCCTCACCAGCCAACTGCTCGGTAATGTCAGTGACCTCGCTCGCCACGAGCCTTCGTACGCATCCCTGCGGTGCCCTCCGGACCGAGCACGCGGGAGAAACGGTGCGCCTTGGCGGATGGGTGCACCGGTCACGCGACCTCGGCGGACTGGTCTTCGTCGACCTCCGCGATCGCGCGGGCCTGGTGCAGGTGTCGTTCGCGCCGGGCACCGCGCCGGCCGACGTCTGCGCCCTCGCGGCGTCGCTCGGCGCGGAAACCGTGGTGCTCGTCGAGGGGGTCGTGACCGAGCGCCCTGAGGCGATGAAGAATCCCGACATGGCCACGGGCGGCATCGAGGTGCGGGCGACCGCGCTGCGCATCGTGGGGCCGGCAGTCACGCCCGCCATTCCGGTCGCGCGCGGCAAGGGCGAGCCGCTGCCGGCGGAGGAGCTGCGACTCAAGTACCGCCACCTCGACCTCCGCCGCGAGGAATTGCAGCGCAACATGATGCTGCGCCACCGCCTGCTGCAGCGCACGCGCCGCTACCTGAGCGACGGCGGCTTCCTGGAGATCGAGACGCCAATCCTCACGAAGCCCACGCCTGAAGGCTCGCGCGACTACCTCGTGCCGAGCCGCGTGCACGCCGGCGAGTTCTACGCGCTTCCGCAGTCACCGCAGATCTACAAGCAGCTCCTCATGGTGTCGGGCTACGACCGATATTTCCAGATCGCGCGCTGCTTCCGCGACGAGGACCTGCGCGCGGACCGGCAGCCGGAGTTCTCGCAGATCGACATCGAGGCGTCGTTCGTGGGGCAGGAGGACATCATCGATTTCGCCGAGGAGCTCATCCGCGCGCTGTGGACGGAGGGCGGCAGTGCGTTTCCGGCCGGACGCGTGCCGCGGATGGGCTATGCGGAGGCGATGGAGCGCTACGGCATCGATCGTCCCGACCTGCGCTACGGACTGCAGATCCAGGACGTGAGCGAGGTGTTCCGCGGGGTCGAGCTGCCGTTCACGGCGGCGGCGCTCGCGGCGGGCGGGCGCGTGCGCGGCATCCGCGTGCCCGGCGGCGCGACGCTCTCGCGGAAGCAGCTCGACGAGATCGATGCCGTCGCGAAGAGCGCGGGCGCGCGCGGCCTGCTGCGCATCAAGCGCGTGAACGGCGCGCTGGACGGTGCAGTGGGCAAGGTGCTCAGCGACGACGCAGGCGCGCCGCTTGGCCTGGCCGAGGGCGATCTGGGGCTGTATGTCGCGGCGGAGGATCACGTCTCCAGTCCGGCGCTCGATCGCGTGCGGCAGGACGTGGCGCAGCGGATGCGACTCGTGCCCGACAACGTGAACCAGTTCGTCTGGATCACCGACTTCCCGATGTTCGAGCGCGACACGGCCACGGGCGCACTGGCGGCCGTGCATCATCCCTTCACGGCGCCGCATCCGGACGACATCCCGCTGCTCGCCACCGCGCCGGAGCGCGCCCGCGCGCTCGCCTACGACCTCGTCATCAACGGCACGGAGCTGGGCGGCGGCAGCATCCGTATCAGCGACCCCGCCGTGCAGGAGCGGATCTTCTCGCTCCTGGGCATCGACGAGCAGACGGCGCAGACCCGCTTCGGCTTCCTGCTGGAGGGACTCCGCGCCGGCGCACCGCCGCACGGCGGCATCGCGTTCGGCTTCGACCGCATCACGATGCTGCTCGCGGGCGCCACGTCGCTGCGCGACGTCATCGCCTTCCCCAAGACCACCGCGGCGCGTGCGATGTTCGAGGGCGCTCCGTCGGTGGTCCCCGCCATCGACCTGCACGAACTGCACATTCAACTGGAGCCTGGCGCTTGAGCGACGGTTCAGTCACACAGAAGGTCTCCACCGAAGGGGCGGACATGCTCACGCTCGCCGGCGTGAACGACAGCAACCTGGTGGAGCTGTCGCGGCTCTGCGGCGTGCGCGTGGCGCTGCGCGGTGACGCGATGTCCATCACGGGCCCGTCGGAGCTCGTGGAGCGGGCGACGGAGATCGGCCGCCGCATGATCGAGCGGGCACGCCAGCGGATGGAGCTGACGCCGGACGACGTCCTGCGCCTGAGCGAGGACGGCGGCGCGGGGAGCGACGGCAATGGCGCCGGCCCACATGACGGACGCATCGCGCTGCCGGGCGTGCGCAAGCTGATCCAGGCCAAGACGACCGGCCAGGCGGAATACCTCACGAAGATCGCCGAGAACGACATCGTGGTGGGCATCGGGCCGGCGGGTACGGGAAAGACCTTCCTGGCGATGGCCGCCGCCGTGGATGCGCTCACGAAGAAGCGTGTCAAACGGATCATCCTCGCGCGACCCGCGGTGGAAGCGGGCGAGAGCCTCGGCTTCCTGCCGGGCGACATGCAGGCGAAGGTGGACCCATACCTGCGCCCGCTGTACGACGCCCTCGACGAGATGATGCCGCAGGAGCGCGTACAGAAGGCGCTCGAGACGCGGGTCATCGAGATCGCCCCGCTGGCCTTCATGCGCGGCCGCACGCTGAGCGATGCGTTCGTCATCCTCGACGAGGCGCAGAACGCCACCGCGATGCAGATGAAGATGTTCCTCACGCGACTCGGCGTGAATTCGCAGATCGTCATCACGGGCGACAAGACGCAGATCGACCTGCCGAAGCGCGAGGAGTCGGGGCTCATGCAGGTCGAGCGGATTCTGCCCGGCATCGATGGCATTGCGTTCCACTACTTCACGGACGTCGACGTCGTGCGCCACCGGCTGGTGCGCGACATCATCAAGGCGTACGCGGAGGATGGCGACTAGGACGGTGACGCACCTTGTCCAGGTGGCAGCGGCGCAGGTACGCATTCCCGTCGCGCTCGCACGGGTGCAGCAGGCGGTGGAAACCGTGCTGCGCGCGGAGCGCGTGCGCGACGCGCAGCTCTCCGTCACGTTCGTGAGCGACCGGGCGATGGCCGCGCTCAACCGATGGCACCTGGGCCACCACGCGCTCACGGACGTCATCTCGTTCGGGTTTGCGCCGGTGGCAAAGGGTGCGCCCGTGACCGGCGATGTCTACATCGCGCCGGCTGTGGCGCGGCGGAATGCCGTGGCGCACGGCGCCGGCATCCGCGAGGAGCTCCTGCGACTGGTGGTGCACGGCACGCTGCACGTGCTGGGGCACGACCACCCCGTGGATGACGGGCGGACGGCGTCACCGATGTGGCGGCGCCAGGAACGCCTGCTTCAGCGCGTCCTCGCGCACGCATGAACGTCGTCGCGCTGGGGATCGCGGCAGGTGCCGTGGTGGTCGCGACGCTGGCCGCCGCCGCGGACGGTGCACTGCTCGGGGGCGACTCCGAGCCCGAGCCAGCCCCCGCCGTCGTCGGCGCGCTGCGCCGGAGCGAACGTGCGCACCGCACGCTCGCCCTGTCGCGCGTGCTCGCGCACCTGCTCGGCGGCGCCGCCCTGGCGCGGCTGCTCGGCATCCATCGCGGCGACGGCGTGAGCGGGGCGGCGCTCGCCTTCGCCGCCGCACTGGCTGTCGTGATCCTCGTGGAAGGCGTCGCCCGTTCGCTCGGCTTCGTCACCGCGCCGCGTTTCATCCTCGCCTTCGCGCCATTCGTGCGCGTGCTGGAACTGCTGCTTTCGCCCGTGCTGCGCCTCGGCGCCGCGCTCGACACGCTGTTCGAGCGCCTCATGCCGGCGCCCACGGTCGAGCAGCGCGCCGAGCAGCGCGAGGAGGCGACCGAGCAGTTCCGCCACGTGGTGGAGTCGGAGGCCGACGTCTCGCACGATGAGCAGGCCCTCATCCGCGGCGTGTTCTCCCTCGGCGACACCGCGGTGCGGGAGGTCATGATCCCGCGCGTGGACATCGTCGGCATCGACAGCACCACCCGCTGGAGCGAGGCGGTGGACCGCGTGCGGAGCAGCGAGCACGCGCGCTTCCCGGTGTACGAGGAGACGCTCGACAACGTGATCGGGATCCTCTACGCGAAGGACCTGCTGCCCTTCGTGATCGATGACGACGAGCCGATGCGCGGCTGGCAGTCCCTCGTCCGGCCCGCGGCGTTCATCCCCACGTCCAAGCCCATCGACGTGCAGCTGCGCGAGTTCAAGGCGAGCCACACGCACATCGCCATCGTGAGTGACGAGTTCGGCGGCACCGCCGGCCTGGTCACCATCGAGGACGTGCTCGAGGAAATCGTCGGCGAGATCCACGACGAGTACGACGTGGAGGATCCCGAGATCGAGCAGGAAGGCGGCCGCCGCTTCTGGGTGAGCGGCCGGCTCGCGCTCGACGAGCTGAGCGAGCTGCTGGGCCAGGATTTCGTGCAGGAGGACATCACCACGGTGGGCGGCCTCGTGTACGAGACGTTCGGCCGCGTCCCGCGGTCGGGCGAGGCCGTGATCGTGGGCCGCTACAAGATGGTCGTCGAGCGCGTGCGCGGGCGGCGCATCGAGCGCGTGTACTTCGAGCGCATCGACCCCGACGGCGAGGGCGACGAGGCATGAATTCCGGCAACGTGCTGCTCGCGCTCTCGGTGATCACCGTTGCCGCCCTCACGGCGGGCGGCATGGCGATGCGCTCGGTGAGCCGGATCTGGCTGCGGCACTGGGTGGAACAGCAGCTGCGCGGCTCGCGGGCGGCCCTCGCGTACCTCGAGCGGCCGCAGCGGCTCATCATCGCCTCCAGCGCGACCGTCGCGCTCATCCTCGTGCTCAGCGGCGAGCTGCTGGCAAGCGACTACACGCAGGACCTTGCCTCCACGGCTGGGGGCCTCGCGCTGTTTGCGGCGGTCGTCATCGTGCTCGGTCAACTGCTGCCGCGCGCCGTCGCCCGACGCTTCGCGCCGCAGGTGGCGTCGCTGCTCTCGCCGCTCCTCGAGGCCGCGGCGCTCATTGCCTCGCCCGTGGTGGCGGCGGGACGCCTCGCGAGCCGTCGCTTCGAGCGGCGCATCCCGGCGGAGCGCGACACCATCCAGGACCTGCTGCGCGAGGGCGAGCTGGAAGGGGTGGGCGAGCCCCAGGAGATGGAGATCATCACCGGCGTGATGCAGTTCGGCGAGAAGCGCGTGGGCGACGTCGCCATTCCGCGTGACGAGATCTTCGCGATCGCCCGCGAGGCGAGCGGGCGCGAGATCGCGGAGGAGGTCGCGACGTCTGCCTTCAGCCGCGTGCCGATGTACGAGGGCAGCATCGACAACGTCGTCGGGATGATCCACGCCTTCGACGTGCTCAAGCTGCGCGGCGAGCGCCGCCCCGACCTCCGCCCCGTGGCGAAGGCGCCGGTCACGATGCCGTGCAGCGACCTCCTGTTCCGCATGCTCCGCTCGCGCACGCACCTCGCCATCGTGCAGGACGAGGCGGGCCGCACCGTCGGCCTCGTCACACTCGAGGACCTGCTCGAGGAACTGGTCGGCGACATCCGCGACGAGCACGACGAGCCCGCCCAGCCGCCAGCGCCGTGACCATGCAAACCCATCAGCGACTCCTCGCGGATTTCGCCGCCGGCCGGACGGCGGCGCTCGCGCGCGCCATCAGCATCGTCGAGAACCATCGCGCCGGCTTCGAGGAACTGCTCGCGACGTGGCATCCGTCGCTGGGACACGCGCGGCGGATCGGCATCAC
Organism: Gemmatimonadales bacterium; assembly: GCA_038236775.1. GTDB lineage: Bacteria > Gemmatimonadota > Gemmatimonadetes > Gemmatimonadales > Gemmatimonadaceae > AG11. Next base: position 44,760 of record JBBRZK010000006.1, on the reverse strand, counting down.
GGGACCACCCGGCGCGGGGAAGAGCACGCTCACCACGGGCCTCACGCGCGCCTACCGCGCGCAGGGCCTCACCGTCGGCATCATCGCCGTGGACCCGACGTCTCCGTTCACCGGAGGCGCGCTCCTCGGCGACCGCATCCGCATGGAGGACGTGGCGCTCGATCCCGGCGTCTACATCCGCTCGCTCGCCACGCGCGGGTCGCTCGGCGGCCTCTCGGCGGCCACGCGGGAGACGTGCGACGTCCTCGACGCATTCGGCATCGACCGGATCCTCATCGAGACGGTGGGCGTGGGGCAGAGCGAGCTCGATGTGGCACGCACGGCGGACACGACACTCGTCGTCCTCGTGCCCGAGTCCGGCGACGCGATCCAGACGCTCAAGGCGGGGCTGATGGAGATCGCGGACATCTTCACGGTGAACAAGGCGGACCGGCCCGGTGCGGACCGCCTGCGCAACGAGATCGAGGTCATGCTCGGCATGCGCGCGGGCGCCACGATGAAGAACGTGCCCGCGCACCACGGGGTGGACCTGTCGCAGAACAACATCCGGAAGCAGGTGCGCGCGGCGTCCGCGGCCGAGGACGACACGCAATGGACGCCGCCGGTGCTGCGGACCGTCGCCGCGAAGGACGAGGGCATCACCGAGCTCGTCGCGGCGCTCGACCGGCACTTCCGCTATCTTGAACGGAGCGGGACCCTGCGCGCGCGCCGTCGCATGCGGCTTCGCGATCGCGTGGTGGAAGTGGTCGAGGCGAAGGTGCGCCGGCGGCTCTGGACGGACGCCGCGACGAACCAGTGGCTCGAGGAGCGGCTGCCCGACCTGGAGACGGGAACGGCGACTCCAGTCGCCATCGCGGACGACCTCCTCGCCCGCAGTGTGGACCTTCTGACGCGGACGTCGCGATGACATCGGTGCGGGACATCAACGCAGGCACGGACGAGCAGTCCGGGGGCCGCGACGAGGAGCTCGAGCGCCTGCGCGCCGAGGTCGCCGCCTGGCGGGCCGCGTACGACAAGGGGGTGAAGCGCGAGATCGGCTTCACCAACTCCGCGAAGGAAGTGGAGCCGCTATACTCGGCGCTCGACGTCGAGCATGCCGACGCGGACACGCTCGGCGTGCCCGGCGTGTTTCCGTACACGCGCGGCATCCATCCCACGGGCTACCGCGGCAAGCTGTGGACGATGCGCCAGTTCGCCGGCTTCGGCAGCGCGCGCGATACCAACGAGCGGTTCAAGTTCCTGCTCGCCAACGGACAGACGGGGCTCTCCACGGCGTTCGACTTCCCCACGCTGATGGGCTACGACTCCGACCACCCGCGCTCGGAAGGCGAAGTCGGCAAGACGGGCGTCGCCATCTCGAGCCTGGCGGACATGGAGGTGCTGTTCGAGGGCATCCCGATGGACGAAGTCTCGACATCGATGACGATCAACGGGCCCGCGATCATCCTCTGGGCGTTCTACATCGCCGCGGCGGAGAAGCAGGGAGTGGCGAGCGAGAAGCTGCAGGGCACGATCCAGAACGACATCCTGAAGGAGTACATGGCGCAGCACGCCTGGTGCTTCCCCATCGAGCCCGCGCTGCGCCTCATCGTGGACTGCTTCGAGTGGGGCGCGCGGCACGCGCCGAAGTGGAACACCGTGTCGATCTCCGGCTACCACATCCGCGAGGCGGGCGCGACGGCCGCACAGGAACTCGCGTTCACGCTCGCCGACGGGTTCACGTACGTGGAGCGCGGCATTGCGCGCGGGCTTGCCGTGGACGATTTCGCGCCGCGCCTGTCGTTCTTCTGGGACATCCACAACGACTTCTTCGAGGAGATCGCGAAGCTGCGCGCGGCACGCCGGATCTGGGCGCGCCACATGAAGGAGCGCTACGGCGCGAAGAGCGCGAAGTCGCTGCTCATGCGCTTCCACTCGCAGACGGCCGGCGTCACGCTCACTGCGCAGCAGCCAATGAACAACATCGTTCGCGTCGCCTACCAGGCGCTCGCCGCGGTGCTCGGCGGTACGCAGTCGCTGCACACGAACTCGATGGACGAGACGCTCGCGCTGCCCACGGAGCACGCGGTGCAGGTGGCGCTGCGCACGCAGCAGGTGCTCGCGTTCGAGACGGGCGTGCCGAACGTGATGGACCCGCTGGGTGGCTCCTATTATGTCGAGGCCCTCACGGATCAACTCGAGGCCGAGGCCGAGGCGCTGTTCGCGGAAATCGAGACAGTCGGCGGGGTGGTGGAGGGGCTGGAGCAGGGCTGGTTCCAGCGGAAGATCCACGAGTCCGCGGCGCGGCAGCAGTGGGAGATCGAGCAGCACCGGCGGGTGATCGTGGGCGTCAACGAGTTCGTCTCCGCGGACGGCGACACGCTCGACATCCCGCTCCTCAAGATCGGCGAGCAGGTGACGCAGGAGCAGGAAGCTCGGCTGGCGAAGGTCCGTGCGGAGCGTGACCAGCCGCTCTGCGACGAGCGGCTCGAGAAGCTGCGTCGCGCGGCGCGCGGCACGGAGAATGTCTTTCCGCACATCCTCGACTGCGCCCGCGCCTACTGTACGCTTTATGAGATCCGTCGCGCACTGGAAGACGTGTTCGGCGCGTATCGCGAGCCTGTTTTCTTCTGAGCCCGTTGTCATCCTGAGCGCAGCGCAGGATCTGCTTTCCCTGTTGTCATCCTGAGCGCAGCGAAGGATCTGCTTCTCCCACCGAGCCATGCCCAGGACACCACCACAGAAGAAATCCGCCGACTGGTGGGAATCGTACTTCGACGCCCATTACCTGCTCGAGTATGAGCCCATCTTCACCGAGGAGCGCGACCGGCACGAAGTCGCACGTCTCATGGACGTGTTTGCGCTGCCCGCGAGCTCGCGCATCCTCGACGTCCCATGCGGCCAGGGGCGCCACGCTCATCCCCTCGCGGAAGCCGGCTTTCGCGTCGATGGACTCGACTACTCCCAGCACCTGATCGACAAGGCGAAGGCACGCGGCACGGGCCCGACCCTGAAATACGTGCGCGGCGACATGCGGAAGCTGCCCGCGCGGTGGACTGGGCGCTTCGACGCCGTACTGAATCTCTTCACCAGCTTCGGCTTCTTCACCGACGCTCGCGACGACGCACGCACCATCCGCGAGTTCGCCCGCGTCCTCAAGCCCGGTGGCACGCTGGTGTGGCACGGCGGCAGCCGTGACGGCGTGATGGCGAAGTTCCTGTCGCGCGACTGGTGGAAGTCGGATGACGGCACGATCATCGGTCACGAACGTTCATTCGACCCGTTGTCCGGCATCCTCAGCATCGACACCTCGTGGGACGGCCCGTCGGGACGCGGCACGCGCTCCCACCGCATCCGTCTCTACACTGCGTCGCGCCTGGCCGAGCTGTGTCTCGACGCGGGACTCATCGTGGAGGAAGCGTACGACGGCTTCCACGACCGCGCGCTCACGCGGCGCTCCGGCGAGATGCTATTGGTGGCCCGCAAGCATCCCGCCTAGAAGTCGCCTAGAAGTCATCGCTGCGCCGCCATATTCTTGATCGAGACTCCACGCCTGCTGCTGCGCGAGACCCGCGTCGACGACCTGGACCGCTGGGCCGAGTTGATGGCCGACGAGCGCACCGCCCGGTTCATTGGCGGCGTGCAGCCCAAGCCGGTCGTGTGGCGCATCCTCATGTCGCAGGCCGGCGCGTGGGCACTCACCGGCGCGGCGATGTTCTCCGTGATCGAGAAGGACACGGGACGCTGGATCGGCCGCGTGGGGCCGTGGCATCCGTACGACTGGCCGGGCACGGAGATCGGCTGGGCGCTGCACGCCGACGCCTGGGGCCGCGGCTACGCGCTCGAGGCAGCGCGTGCGTCGATGGACTACGCGTTCACCACGCTCGGCTGGCCCGACGTGATCCACAGCATCCATCCGGACAACGCGCCGTCGCAGCAGCTTGCGCGCCGGCTCGGATCCGTCAACCGCGGTGCGGGCCGGCTCCCGGCGCCGTACGAGGACGACCCCATCGAGATCTGGGGACAGACGCGCGACGACTGGATGGCGCGCCGCAGCGACGACGCTTCACCGCCCGCCCGTGCCGCGAACCGGGACGGCTAGCTGCGACCCTCCAGCCACGCCTTCCGCTGCGCCAGCTCGTCGCGCAGCCCGTCGTGCATCTTGCCGATCACGCGTCCGCGGATGTTGAACAGCCCGCCGGACGGAAGGTGGTCGAAGCGCATGCGCTGCACCACGATGTAGTACACCCCGCGGCCGGCCGGCGCGTCGGGACGATCGAGCACGGTGGCGAGCGTGAAGGCGCCGAGGAAGTAGTGGCTCGCGTACAGCTGCTTCGTGCTCACGAGCGTGAGCGGCGCGCCCGGCGGCGAGTAGACCGACACGTGGTTGATGCTGAGGATCGGCCGCATGGAACCGAGCTTGTCGCTCGCCCAGTACACGGCATCCGTCACGTCTGGCAGCGATCCGGTGGGATACGCCGCGAGATACTGCCGGAAGGTGGGCACATAGTCGTACAGGTATGGGGACTCACCGAGGAGCGACGTGAACACGTCCGACGCGCTGCGCTGCGTGGACTCGTCGCCGTAGGCGATCATCGCCGACGTGCCACCCTTGCGGTACCGGTTCACGTAGAAGGCCGAGCGCTGGCGGACGAGATCCTCCACCTGCGCCTTCGCGTTCGGCGACTTCCAGTCGATCGCCTTCCGGAACTCCTCGATGTTCGCCGTGGGCATCTTCACGTCGCAGTCGCCCGGACGACAGTTCTTCATGGCATCCAGGTCGCTCGACTCCACGCTGAACGAGGCGACGTCGGCGGGCAACGCGGGGGTGCTGAACAGGCCGAACGACGTGCGGTTGGGTGAGCGCAGGTACCTGGGGAGGTCGCGAACCTTCTGCACCACCTCGTCACGCGGCGCATCGACGGCGACGATCCCGAAGATCGCGACTTCATCCTGGTCCGTGGTACCCAGCACCTTGGTGACGACCTCGCCCCGGCGCGCCTTGTCGATCTCGCCCGGTGAGAGGCCGATGTACCGCTGGAGGAACCGCGCCGGCTCCCCGGCTGGCAGCGGCGATACCGCCTGCGTCTGTGCTGCCAGCAGCCCGGTATGAGCGGACGCCAGCAGCGCGGCGAGTGCTGCGGAGCACAGCAACTGGTTCACCGTGAGCGCGCGTGAGAACATGGGTGACCTCCGGGGAAGGACCGCGATGGACGATGACGCGGGCGGCAGTGCCCCGCAACGATGGCACCGGGTGCGGGTTGCACCGGCGGGGGCGGCAGGCACCCCGACGGCGGACGGCGCTACCACTGCATGGTGACTGCCGACGGCGTGTTGAGACTGCCGCCCGCCGCGTTGCCCGACCGCTGGAGCGCGGGAGCGCGCAGGTGCTCCAGGATCAGCGGGTATACGTCGCGCGCGGCGTTCTTGCCGATGAGGCAGTCGATGTCGCCGTAGCCGGCGATCACCGTGCGCCGATAGTGTGCGGCGCCGTTGGCTTCCGTGAGCGCGGCGAGCGTGGCCTGTGTGCTCTCCGGCAGGAAGCAGTGGTTGTTCTCGCCGTGCAGGAACGTGATCGGGATTGCGAGGCGGTCCAGGTTGCGGAGGTACGTCGAGCCGTCCATGTGCACGGCGTGTCCCTGGCGCACCATGCGCGAGAGGTGGTCGAAGGCGCTCAGGCTCGTCACGCCGAACAGCTCGTGGATGGCGTCGTGCATCGGCCGGTCCAGCTGCTCGTGCTCGTACAGCGGGCCGTACATGAAGGTGATGCGCCGGCAGACGCGACTCGTGCACGACTCCTCGGCGGGCAGCATGCGCAGCGCCGCGTCGAAGACGCGCGAGCGCCAGCCGTGCGTTTCCGCGCGGGCGGTGAGCGTCTCCTTGCCCATGGCCTTGAGCACGCCGGGCAGGTGCAGCCCGGACTTGATCCGCGCCATCGCGGGTGTCATGAGGTGCAGCCCCATCTGCATGCACACCGCGGAGCGCACGCCCGGCATGCCCTCCACGAGCGCCATCTGCAGCGTGAGCGCACCGAAGCCCTGCGCCACGACGTCCACCCCGTCCGCGCCCGTCTCCTCGCGCACGCGCGCGACCGCGGCCGGCAGGTCGAGCGCCGCGACCTGGTCGGCGGTGACCTGGCCTTCCGAGGCCGCGAGGTCCACGCTCGCGCGATGGTCGAGCACCCAGACGTCCAGGCCCGCCTCGTGGAGGTACTCCACCAGGTTCGTGTCCACGAGGTCGGTGCTGAACACGCGGCCCGACATGCCGATGCCATGCACGAGCAGCACGGGCGCGCCATTGCCCGGATAGCGGATGAGCCGCAGCTCCACGCCGTCCTGCGCCTTCACGAAGTGCATTTCCGGCGGTTCCGTGCGCAACTCGCGCAGCGTCCGCGGCGCGGCATCGGGGTCGAGCGTGCTGCGGCGCGACAGCACGCCACCGTACGTGTCATACAGTGCCCCGGCGAAGAAGCGGCCGAAGTCCGCGGCGGCCTTGAGCCGTCGCACCAGACTGCCGGCATTCGAGATCTTGAACGTCCGCAGCTGGGTCGCAAAATCCTTCGGGCGAATGCGCAGCACGCCGCGTGCGGCCACGGGCCCCGTGTCGTCCGTCCCCTCGTGCACCGTCACGAACAGCGTCGTCGTGTCGGGCCACAGGTCGAGGCCCTTGTCGTCCCGCACGTGCTTGTAGCCATACAGGTAATAGTGCTGGCCGCCTTCCGTCGTCATCGGCATGCGGTACGTCATCCGCCGCGCCCGCGCGTCGTCGGGGTCCTTCGTCAGCAACTCGAACTCGCCGTGCGTGACGCGGATGGGCTCGGGCGAGAGCACCGGCGCGGTCACCACGCCGTGCAGGTGCGCGCGATGCAGCGGATTCCGCAGCATCTCGTCGAGGTCGTCCGAGCCGATGGTCGCCGTGAAATCCAGCTTGCTGCGCGCGCGCTCGCCGGACGCTGCCGCGCTCGCGAAGGTGCCCTGCGCGTCACTGCCCGTCGCCACCCAGCCGCGCATCGTCTCCGTGAACTCGATGCCGATCCGACGCGTGGCGGCCGCCATGCGCGGACGTGACGGCAGGTCGTACGACACCGTCGCACCGTACTCTTCCGCGATGAGCGCCGCGTTCCGCTCGGCGAGCGCCGAGATGGTGAGGAACGGATTCACGCCCAGCGACCGCGGCATCACAGCGCCGTCGGCGACGTAGAGCCCTTTGTGCGTCGCCGAACCCGACGTCCCGGAAAACACGCGCCCGCGGTCGTCCACCACGCCGTGCTCCGCCGTCTCGCCCATGCCACAGCCGCCAAGCGGGTGCACGGTCACGAGGTTCTTCCCGAGACGGTCCGTCCACGCCGGGTTCTTGATGTACGTGGCGCCGAGCGCTTCGCTGGCGCGCAGCAACTCCGCGTTGATCCGCTCGAAGATCGACTGCTTGCCACAGTCCGGCCACTTGATGCGCACGCGGTCGTCCACGAGCGCGATGCGGCCGCACGAGCCGTCGTGCGCCATCACGAGGAAGGTCTGGGTGTTGGCCACCGCGCCGGTACTGATGCCGGGAATGAGCGCCTTCATCTCGCGGACCTTCTCTTCGGCGAACTCCTGCATGCTCGCCTCCGTCGCGTGGCCGAGGAGCCGCGCGGCCATGAACAGCGACGACGCGAGCATCGGGGCGAGGGTGGAGGGGATCACCCCCTCCTCGATGATCATGCCGTCGTCGAGGTGTTCGGTGTCGCGGAGGTCGATCAGGCCGGTGATGCAGGGACCCGGGCCGGTACCCGGCCGGGTGCTGCCCACCCCGACGCCGTTGATGGGCTGCTTCGCGTTGTAGGCGAAGCCCAGGACGTCGCCGTTGCCGGTGAACGAATGTCCGAGCGTGTCGGACAGCGGCAGGCCCGCCTCGCGCGATCGCAGCAGGATTTCCGTGCTCCCCAGGCTGCCCGCCGAGAGGATCACCGTTTCGGCGGCGACGAACATCGACGAGGCGCCGAACGACTTGAGACCGCCGCTCGTCACGTCGAAGCGCACGATCCAGCGGCTGCCCTTGCGCTCCACGCGCTTCACCGAGGCGCCGGTGAAGATCTCCGCGCCGTGGTTGCTGGCATCGGGCAGGTAGTTCATCAGCAGTGTGTTCTTCGCGCCGCTGTTGCAGCCGCCCACGCAGTTCCCGCACTGGTTGCACTCCGCCTGCTCGACCCCCACGTGATTGACGCCGGCCTCGAACGAGACGGTGATGGCCGGACGAAGTAACGGCGCCTTCATGTGCTTCGCCGAGCGGTCCATCGCCTGGAGCTTGACGGGTGGCGCGACGTGGTCGGGGAAGGGCGCGGGGCGCAGCATCGTCTGCGCGTGACGCACGCCCTCGGCGATCCGCGTCTCGCGGTCGGCCCGGATGGCATCCGGCCACTTGCGATCGAGCCACACGCGCTCGTCCGGCATGATCGCCACGTTCGCGTTGATCAGCGAGGTGCCCCCCAGCCCGCAGCCCACGAGCACCGTGATGTCGGGGTTCACGTGAAAGTCGAACAGCGCGTTCGGCGCGCCCATGCGCCGGTTCGGCATGTCCATCTGCATCTCGCGCATGGCTTCGAGCGGGCCCTCGGCGAAGTCGCCGGGTTGCCGCTCGTCGCCGCGCTCGAGCAGGCAGACCTTCAGGCCGGCGCGAGCGAGGCGGCTGGCGGAGATGGCACCGCCGTATCCGGAGCCGACGACGACGACGTCGTACTCCTCGGACATGCGGTCGATCGGGGTAGCGATGTACGTCATGTACGGGGCTCCTGCGGCGTGGAAGCGTGGGCGCGCCGCGCGCCCGGGTTCACGACGGCCGTACGGCGCTTACCGATCGCCCGCGGCGACGCCGTCGCCGAGGTGCAGGCGATGGCCGTCGTTGCGCTGGATGGGATACATGCCCGTGATGGCGAGGACGACCTCGTCCGTGCTCATGGGGAAGGGGTCTCCGTGCTTGATGAGGTCCGTCACGGAGCCGTACCACAGGCGGCCGTCATCGATGGCCACGCAGTACGGCTCGCCGAACCAGCCGCCGGTGTTGTAGTACTTGATGCCGTCCGACAGCGTGGCGGTGCCCTCGAAGTGCGTGTGGCCGAACAGCACCGCGTCGAAGCCGCGACTCCCCGACGCCTCGGCGCCATCGCGGAAGCACTGCCGCTCGCCGACGATGGTGTTCTCATCCGGCGGCACCTCCTTCTTGCGGAACAGGCCGAAGCCGCACAGCACCCATTCCAGGAACGCGACGAACGCGTCGTTGAACGTGTGCAACGCCTTGTAGACGCCCGGGCCGATGCCGATGGCGAGCCGCCCGATGAGCGTGAACGCGAAGTACATGCGCGGGAAGCGCAGGAACATGTCGTCGTACATGTGCCCGTGCTCGACGCGGATGCGCTTGTCCCCCGAGAGCACGGAGAGGAACGGCACCACGCGCATGCGACCCACGTCGTTCAGGAAGTGCTCCAGCGCGATGTCGTGGTTGCCCACCGTGTAGTAGATCCTGAGGTCGTTCTCGGCGAACTTGAGGAAGAGGCCGAGCGACGGCGTGAGGTCCGACACGAGGTGCGACAGCGAGAGCTGCGCGATGTCGATGCCGTCGCCGTTGATGCAGATCGAGTAGTGATGGTCGAGCGCGAACTGCACGAAGTTCATGAACGCGCGACGGGTCCGGTGCAGCCGGTTCCCCATGTGCACGTCGGACACGACGAGCAGCCGGTTCTCCCGCACCGTTGTTTTCATGCGCGCGTGGGCTCGCCTGCGGGCTCGCGCGGCTTGAATTCCGCTCCGGCACCCCTCAGGTGCGCCGACCGAGCCAGCCGGTTGCCGAATTCGGCCGTGGCCAGCTTGAACACGAGCTTCTCGTCCAGGTCGCGGATGCGCCCGCTCAGCTGCTGAAGCAGCTCGAAGGCAAAGGTGGGATCCCGGCGGATCTGGAGGAGCAGGGAACCTGGCCGGAGCACCAGCAGGCTGACGTCACCGACGGCGCGCGCCGTGGCGCTCCGCGGCAGTCCCTCGAGCAGGGACATCTCGCCGAAGAAGCTGCCGCGGTCGAGCACCGCGAGCCGCATCGTATGGCCCCCGACGCTCTTCGTGATCTCCACCTTGCCGTTGCGGACGACGAACATCTCCGAGGAGGACTCCCCCTCGTGGAAGATGATCTCGCCATCGGAGAACGTCTGGACCTCGTGCTGGCGCGTCAACTTCATGCCTGTACTCCTGCGCGCGGGCCGGTGGCCGGCGTGTACGCTGCGGCCCCGCCGCCGCCATCCGAGCGCGCGCGGTCCTCGGGGAGGGCGTTGATGAAGGTCATCAGGCTGCGGCCGAAGTCCATGTACTGGTCCACCATCGGGTCCGTCATCGCCACGTCGAGACGCTGCGTCGTGCGGCGCGCATCGAAGGCCGTGAGCATGGGAGTGGCGTCCGCGCCGATGAGTGCCGCCGCGCGCTCGATGACGGGACGCGTCACCAGGCCCGGTGCCTCGCCGGCCAGCCGCAGGGCAGCCCGCATGTACGCGGTGAACGAGGGGATGCCGCTCATGAGCAGTGCGCCCACGTCGGTGGGGCCGTTCGCGTCCACCATCAGGCGCAGGCGCAGGTGCAGGAGGAGGTCCCGCACTTCCCGCTCGGTCTGCGTGCGGAGGTGTCCGTACGTCACCGCATCAACGGTGACCGGGTCCGCACCCCACATCACCTCGCGCGCGTCGTTCATGTCCGCGATCTCGAGGGCGAAGGTGTCCTGCATGCCCGCCCACTCCTCCCACGAGTAGACGTACGGCGGCGTGTTGCCCTGCCGGATCCACTGCTGGAGGAGGGGCGCCGCGCGCAGCAGGCTTGGCGCGGCGACGGACTCCAGCAGCACGAGGACGTTCAGGTCACTGACCCCCGGGATGGCCTCGCCGCGCGGCAGCGACCCGAACACCACGACGCTGCGCAGCTCGTCGGTGAACGTCGTCCGAAACTGTGCCGTGAGCTTGGCGGCGGTGGTGCGTGCATCGGCCATGGTGCGTCGATGGGCTCGGTCAGGGTAGGGCGGCACGTCGCCGGTATGGCCGCAGGCAGAACGAGTCGGGTGGCGCCAACAGTATCACCCCGGCCGAAGTCCGGATAGGTCCGCGACCCCGCCGGCGACCGGCCGTACTTCCCCGTTGGCCATTGCGCCCACGTCCCGGTGCCTCGAGAGCGTGAGGCCGCTGGCCGCGCACAGCAGCACCGACGCCACGTCGCCATGGGTGCAGAGCACCACTGCTGCGCCGGGCTCCGGGCGCACCTCCGCCAGCAGCGGGGCGACACGCTCCAGGATGGCGACGACGCTCTCCACGCCCCACGACTCGTGGGCAGGGTCGACACGATCCGCCGTCCAGACCCGATCGTAGTGCGCATCGCTGGTCAGCTCCAGTTCACCGAACCCGCGCTCCGCGAGGCGGCCATCCACACGCACCGTGGTGCCCAGGATGTCCGCCGCGATCGCGGCCGACTCGCGGGCGCGGAGCAGCGGCGACGAAATGACCTGGCAGACGGCCGGCAGCCGTCCGTCGGCGCGTGCCGCGAGCACCTGCGCGCGGACCTGCGCTCGACCGGTCGGCGTGAGGCCGAACCCCTCGCGCGCCGCCGCGAAGCTGCTCGCGATGAGACGCTGCACGTTGGCCTCGCTCTGCCCGTGCCGCAGCAGATGAAAGGCCCCGAGGTCGGTGGGGAGTGTGGGCATCGGCATCCTCCAAGTGTGTATCCGCCCGTGCGTCACGGGAAGTGCGGCGGCGCGCACTCCGTTCCGACACGATACTGGCGCGGCGTGCCACGCGATGCCAAGATAGGCGCGGACGTGTTGTCGATGGTCCTCCCCCAGATCCGGAACCTCCGCGTCGCGCCCTCGGCGACTCCCGCGGAACCCCCATGCCTCGACTCCCTCACTCGGCCGTGCTGCTCTGCGTTGCGCTCGCCACAGCCGCCAATGGGCAGGCCGTGGCGCCGCGCGTGCTCACGCTCGACGCGGCGCTCGCCGCCGCGCAGCAGTCGAACGCCGGCCTGCGCGCCGTGCGCCAGCGCGTCGAGGAAGCGCGGCGTCGCAACAGCGTCGTCTTCAGCAACTTCCTGCCGCGCGTGTCCACGCAGGCGGCCTACCTGGGCAGCGACAACAGCCGCGGCATCCTCGTGCCAGCCGGTGCGCTTGGCACCGTCCCGGGACTGGGGCGGTTCCCCAAGCTCGACACCAATATCCCGCAGGGTGGGTCCGACATCGCGTTCGCGATGACGTCCATCCAGCAGCCGGTGACGCAGTACTTCAAGATCAAGGAAGGCGTCGGCGTCGCCCGCGCGGACGAGCGCATCAGCGAGGCGGACCTCCGCCGCACGGAGCAGGCCGTGTCGATCGGCGTGCTGAAGGCGTACGCGGGGGTCCTCCTGTCCTCGCGGCATCGTGACGTCGCGCGGGCGCGCATCGTTGCCGCGACCACGCGCACCACCACGCAGGCGGCGTCCGTGAAGGCGGGCATGGCGACGGACGTCGTCGCGCTCGAGGGCCGCTTCCGCGCGCTCCAGGCGCGCGAGGAACTGCTCCAGGCCGAGAACGAGTACACGGACCTGAGCTATGCGCTCGCGGATGCCATCGGCCTGCCAGGCAACACGGAGGTCGAGGTCGAGCCGCCTGCGCGCCTGGACCAGCCCCTGGACTCACTCGACGTGTACGTGGGCTCCGCGATGCGATCCAATCCGGACATCCTCGAGGCGCAGGCGATGGTGGCGAAGGCGACGCACGGCGTCGGCGCGGCCAAGGCGGACTACATCCCCGACCTCGGACTGTTCGGCAGCCACTTCTTTCAGAGCTCGCTGCCGTTCTTCCCGCGCAACACGCTCTTCTTCGGCGCGATCGGCAGCATCACGCTGCTCGACTTCGGGGCGCGGAGCAACACGCTGGCGGAACGTCATGCCCAGCTGAGCGCGGCCACCAGGAACCTCGAGCGCGTGCGTGGAAAGGTGCGGGGCGAAGTGGAGGCGAGCTATCGCAAGCTGGCGCGCGCGTACGAGATGATGGACGTCGCTCGGGAGGCGCTCGCGCTCCGTGAGGAAGCCCTGCGCCTGCGAACGGTGGCGATGGGGGCCGGCTACGGCATCCCCGCGGAACAGAGCGAAGCGACGGCAGACCGGCTCGAGGCGGACCTCAACGTGCTCCGCGCCGAGATGGGGTATCGCATCGCCCGTGCGGAGCTCGAGCAAGGGGCCGGACGACTCGCGCGGTAGCGCGTGCGCGAAGGCAACACACCGGAGGGGAGCACATGCTGACGACGAAGAGCGACGAACAGGCCGCCACGCCCACTGCCGTGAAGACGGGTGGGGCCGGCATCGAGTTCACCGAGACGATGCGCGGGTTCGTGTCCACGACGGTCACGGACGACTTCCAGGCGGGGCGGGCGCAGGGCGAGCGCGATGCATCGAAGTTCGCATTCACCGTCACGGTCACCGCGCCGAACGTCGACCGCCTCATCGCGGATCCCGCGCACGAGGCGATCCTGCGCGGCACGATCGACGCGCCGATCTTCTCGCCGACGCCGCTGCGCGTGGACGCCGGCCGCTTCAACCTGCTCGTGCGGGATGCGGACCGCCCCGGCACGCGCAGGATGGTCTACGACATGCCGGCGGTCGCGGACGACGGGCACACCTATCACGTCGAGGGCTTCAAGACCATCCACGACGATGCCGGTCCGGACGTGTGGTCCGATACGACCACGCTGTACGTCACCGTGCGCGACATCGATGCCGCGGGCCCCGTGATCGCGAAGGGGATCGTCAACATCCTCATCAAGGATTTCCGCAAGCAGCTCACCACGATGAAGGCCATCGGCGCGGCCAACAAGCTCGAGGAGCTGAAGACGCTCGCGAAGTTCGGCACCTTCTTCATGGGCGTCGTGAACGAGATCTACGGCGGCGTCTTCGCCCGGCCGAGCGCGTTCAATCCCGATGCGCCCCCGCGCGTGCATCGCGAGCTGCGCTGCGGCGCGCCCGAGGTCCACTACTTCCACACGAAGGACGGCGTCGAGCTGAAGCTCAGCCGCTACAACGGCGGCGGAAAGGGGCCCGTCATCCTCACGCCGGGCTTCGGCACGTCGGCGCTGGCGTACACCATCGACACCACGGAGACGAACTATCCCGAGTTCCTCTTCGAGCGGGGATACGACACGTGGGTGCTCGATTATCGCGCCAGTCCGCACCTCCGCTCTGGCGCCACGCAGTTCACGCTCGACGACATCGCCCGGTACGACTATCCCGCGGCGGTGGACGAAGTGCGGGCCGTCACCGGCCGCGACTCCGTGCAGATCATGGCGCACTGCGTCGGCTCCCTCACGATGCTCATGGCCCTCGGCAGCGGACTGCAGGGCGTGCGTTCGGCCGTGGCCTCGCAGCTGACGCTGCATCCGCGCGTCGCGCCGCTGAACAAGCTGCGCTCGGGGCTGCACATGGCGGATGCGCTGAGCGCCCTCGGCGTCGATACGCTCACCACGGTGAAGCACGAGGACTCGTGGAGCGAGAAGCTCTATGATGCCGCGCTGCGGCTGTATCCGGCGGGCAAGGAGTACTGCAGCAGCAACTTCTGCCGGCGCATGATGTTCTTGTACGGCGAGGTGTTCGACCACGACCAGCTCAACGCCGCCACGCACGACTTCATCCACGAGGCGTTCGGCGTCAGCAACCTCACCACGTTCAGGCAGATCTCGCAGGCGGTGCGTCACGGCCACGTGGTGGCGGTCGACGGAGACGACGTCTACCTGCGCGGCTACGAGGGGCTGAAGCTGCCCATCGCGTTCCTGCACGGAGAGAACAACCGCCTCTTCCTGCCCGAGGGCAGCCTGCGGACGATGGAGTACCTCAGCGAGAAGAATGGCTCCCAGTACTACACGCGCCATGTCGTCAAGGGCTATGCACACATGGACTGCTTCATCGGCAAGAATGCCGCACGGGATGTCTATCCGGTCGTTACGGCCGAGTTGGACCGGCACAACTGAGACCTGACCACCAAACGAGGAGTGACGAGCATGGCCAACGTCCAGGCGGATCCCGTCCCGGGTATGACGCCCAATGCATCACAGCATCCGTCGCTGACGGACCTGTTCGACTATCCGCTCATGTCCGCGCTCATCGAGCGGCGGACCCGGCGCATTCCGCGGGGCCAGTCGGTCAATGCGGGGCCGCTCACGCACCAGAGCACGAACCAGCCGGCGCCGCTGAGCAGGCTTGAGGAGGCCATCCTCATCACGTGCATCACCGGCATCACCGGCGTGACCACGCACGACGGCCCGCTCACGAAGGCCAATGGCACCGACGAGCTGGGCACGCCGTTCCTCAACATCATGGCGCGCACGGGCAGCAGCGCGGACAATGCGCAGGCGACGCATTTCTTCATGATCAACGATGACGGCATCTTCCTGCTCAAGCATCCCACGGGGACGAAGGCGCTGGAGACGCTGAAGTCGCTGCCGCCGCGCTGGGCCGACTGGAAGGAAGCCGACTGGATCGCCGCCGCCGAGCAGTGCAAGGTGCGCGTGTCCGATAAGCGGCTCAGCTTCCCGCGCGAGTGGCCGTACTACCTCGGCTGGAATGCGCAGGCGTCCAACGCACCCGGCACCACGCTGTTCTATCCGCTGGTGGACTGCACGTGGCAGTACATCAACGCCATCCTCATCCTCGCCGCGGAGCCGGACGGCAAGCGTCCCGTGTTCATCGACGACTGGCGCACCTTCAAGCCGAAGGGCGGCTTCGAGTGGATGGCGAAGATCGCCGGTTCGGTGGGGCTCGCCGAGAAGATTCCCTACCAGCCGATGGGTGGCCTCAAGTGGATCCGCAACGGCTTCGTGAACAAGGACAGCCCGGCACCGATGGGCTGGACCCACGCGTTGCGCACGGACTACGAGGCGTTCTTCTACTTCCAGAACCTCATGCTCCTGGCGCAGGCCATGGGCCTCGGCGGCTGGATCCATGGCGCCGTGTTCAATCCGTACATCTACCAGCGCGACGAGGCGAAGGGCCTGCTCGGCCTCGGCATGCGCTTCCAGGAGCCGAAGACGCTGTCGCCGATGGCCCCGGTGCCCGCGTCGCAGCCGAACCCCATCGGCATCGACGGCATCCTCGAGACGCTGGTGCCGCCGTACGTCGGCTCGATGAACGAGGCGGTCGACCGCGTCATCGAGATGAAGTACGGTGCGAACGGCACGGCGTACGGCAATGAGGACGTCTGGTCGCGTCCCTACCGCAATCGCGACGACGCGCGCGCCTACGTCGCCAAGGGCACACGCTTCGGGCCGAAGCAGATCGAGTACACGAAGGACATCTGCAACTACATCTACGACACCTACGGCCGCTTCCCCGCGCACGTGGATGCGCTGTACGCGCCCGGCATGTGGCTGCAGATCTCCCACCTCGAGATGGAGTACTACGATCGGTTCTTCGATCCCGCCCAGTACACGAAGCAGGCGGCGCACGATGCGCTCTGGCATCGCTGAGGGGCGCGCGATGAGCACCGCGGTCGCTGGGCGTGAACGCAGCCGGTCAGGAGTGGGGGCGAAGCCGGGCGCACGTCCGCCCAACGCATCGGTGGGAGGGAACAAGCTTGGGCGGCTGCACTGCCTCACGCTGTTCACGCCCATCCGTAAGCAGTGGGTGCCGGTGCTGCGCGCGGCGTTCTACCTGGGCAAGTACGTGAGCATGGCCCAGAAGCACATCCTGCAGTTCAACTTCATCCGCTTCGTGCGCTGGACCATCGTGCCAGCGCGCCTGCCGTACAACGGCGGACCGCAGCAGCCCGACAAGCTGAAATACGACTACCTGCTGTTCGAGAGCAACTTCGACGGGCCGTGGCAGCATTACATCGATGCCTTCGCGTACTGCATCCCCGCCGACATTGGCTTCTGCTGGGGCCGGGGGCCGGACTTTCCCGCGCCGCCGCCGTCGGAGCCGCTGAAGCGCTGGATCGCGATGAACAGCATGGAGGGCGGCAGCTACTACTGTGCGTACCAGCAGTCGAGCACGCGCATGGTCGCTGGCGCACTGGTCGTGCGCGCGCAGTTCCAGCAGTTGCTCGCCGACTCGAACGACCTCGGTCCCGACGCCTTCAAGGCGCGCTACGAGCGTTTCCTCACCGACGTGCAGAGGCATCTCTGATGGGCGATCGCCGGAACATCAACGGAACGGCCTACGCACTGACGCTCTTCACGGCCATCGTTCCCGGCCACGAGGAGGCGGTGCGTGAGGTGATCGAGCAGCTGCCGCGCGGGCCGGCGAGTCCGATCGCGCGGCTGGGGACGGTGCACACGTCGCGACTGCAGATCTTCGACGAGCTCGTGCACCAGGGCCCGTCGCAGACGCCGGACAAGCTGAACAACCGCTACCTCATCTTCACCGCGGCCTTCGACGGCGCCCTTGAGCCGTTTCTCGACAGCCTCATCGACCGCCTGCCGGAGTGTGACAGCTGGTGGCGCCACTGCGTGGGCTACCCCGGCCTCGCGGAGCGCGCAGCATTCAAGCGCTGGATTCGCCACAACCAGGTGCACACGTCCCTCTTCGCCGTGAACTCCCCCAACCGGAGTGTCTCCGAGGTGACCGAGAGTCTCGCCCTGCGCGACAAGGTGCTCGATTTCGCCATCTCGGCGCAGGGCCTCGGCGCTGCCGACCTGCAGGCGCGGTTCCGGCAGGCGTTCGCGGGAGGCTGCTGATGGCGCCGACCGGAAGGAGCCCGCTCGGCCTGCTCAAGATGCGTCCGCCCAACCTGCCGGGCCGCAAGCGCGAGCGCGCGACGGTCGACCTCACGGACATCCAGGGCAACGTGCTGCGCGGATACTCGCACGCGAAGGCCTCGTACATCTTCCTGCAGGTGGACGACGTGGCGCGCGGCAAGGCGCTGCTCGCGCAGATGCTGCCGCGCATCACCTCGGGCGAGCCGTGGGGCGACTCGCCTCCCGCCATCGCCATTCAGGTCGCCTTTACCTGCACCGGCCTGCGCCGGATGGGGGTGTCGGAGGACATCCTGGCAACCTTCCCGGAGGAGTTCCGCGAGGGGATGGCCGCTCGCGCCGCCTCGCTCGGCGATCGCGACGCGAATGCGCCGCCCAACTGGGAGCCCGGGCTCGGCACGGACAACGCCCACGTCCTCGTCACCGTGTGGGCCGTGGACAATGCGCACCTCGACGCGGTCCGGGAGGAGTTGCGCCAGATCGGCCAGTCGTCGGGCGCCATCCATGTCATCAACGAGACGCGCGCGGAAGCGCTCGATGGCGGCAAGGATCACTTCGGCTTCTTCGACGGCATCTCGCAGCCGTCGGTGGAAGGAAGCGGCATGCAGGGCCGGCCGGGCGACGGCCAGCCCGACGGCGCGGGCGGTTGGCGCGACGTGGCCCAGGGCGAGTTCGTGCTCGGGTACCATGACGAGGACGACGGGCTGCCGGATGCACCGGCCGCCCCGTTCGACCGGAACGGTACCTTCACGGTCTACCGCAAGCTCGGCATGGACGTCGCCGGCTTCCGCCGTTTCATCGCCGACGTGGGCAGCCGCTATCCCGGCGGGCCCGACATGCTCGCCGCGAAGATCGTCGGACGCTGGCGCGACGGCACGCCCCTGGCCGCGTCGCCCGAAGCGCCCGATCCGGCCATCACGTCCGATCCCAAGCGGATCAACGACTTCACGTATGCCAGCGACCCGCTGGGACTGCGGTGCCCGTTGGGCGCGCACGTCCGGCGGGTGCACCCGCGCGAAGCCGAAGGCTTCTTCGGCGGCCGCCTCACGAACCGCCATCGCATCATCCGGCGCGGCCGCACGTACGGGCCACCGCTGCCCGAGGGCGTGATGGAGGATGACGGACAGGAGCGCGGGCTCGTGTTCGTCTGCTTCAACGCGAGTATCTGGCGGCAGTTCGAGACCATCCAGCGACTCTGGATCGACGACGGTGACCCGTTCGGCCTTGGCGCCGACACCGACCTGCTCATCGGCTGTCCGAAAGGCCCGAACGCCAAGATGACGATCCCGGGGACGCCACCATTCTTCATCCGTCCGCAGCCGCAGTTCGTGCACACGCGGGGCGGCGAGTACCTGTATCAACCGAGTATCAGCGCGTTGCGCTGGCTCACGACCTGAGTCGGAGACGAAGCAGCATGTTGCGCAGACCCCTCGTGATGATCGGCCTCACTGCCGCGCTGGTGCTGGTCGGCTGCCACGCCGACAAGAGCACCGGCGTGGACGCGCAGGCGACGGCCGACGCGGCCGCGGCGGAGGCCGAGTTGTTCACGGCGATGAACACGGACAACTTCGCTGCGCTCCCGGATATCGTGGGGAAGCTGTCCGACCTGCGCGACCGCGCCCCGACGAATTACCGCAACGAGTTCATCTTCGGCGCCGCCAACTTCTGGTGGATTGCCGAGGCCGGCCGCCCCGATGCGACCGTCAGTCCCCTGTTCGTCATCTCGCTCTCCATCCCGAACATCCTCTCGGCGTTTCCGGACGTCATCCAGAACGACCCGACGAAGAACGGTCCGGGCGCCAGCGCGCTGCTCGGCGCCTTCCTGTCCGACGCCGGCTTCGACAAGGTGACCGGCTCCGCCCTCGTCGACACCGCGGCGAAGTACGCGCCACAGGTCGGGCTCTTCCAGAAGATGCACATTCGCCGCTTCGCCGCTGCGGACGACTCGACCACGGCCATCTCCGTCGACTGGGGGTTCAAGTGGTGGGAGTACTGCCTCGGTGCGCCAATCGACCGCAATAATCCGGACTTCACGGGGAAGGTCCAGCCGCCGACGGAGGGGCCGAAGGGCTTCTGCTGGGGTTCGGCGCGCGTGCCGCACGGCTTCGAGGGCAGCTGGATGATCTTCGGTGACCTGCTGGTGAAGAGTGGCAACCTCGTGGCGGCGCGGCGTGCATACCTGAATGCACAGCTGGGCGTGAACTATTCCCGCTGGAAATACAAGCCTGAGCTCGAGCAACGTCTCGCGTCCGACCTCCTGGCGCGGTACGCCACCTACGCCAGCCACGATCCCGCCAACTGGGCGACCATCGGCAACCCGGCGCATGGTTGCACCCAGTGCCACGCGAGCAAGCAGTGAATGAGCAGCCAGCGCCGAACCCCCGCCGTCCGCGCAGTGGTCTGGCGTCCGCAGGAAGCAGGGCCCATGCTTGTCCGCCGTCGTCCGCTTCCCCCTGAAGCAACGGTGCCACCCGCCGAACGTCGAGTCGGAAGAGAGTGCGCGTGTCGATGACATCATTCGTTCGAACCTCCAGCCGCTGGATCCTCCTTGCTGCCGGCGTCGGCGTGGGGCTCGCGGTCGTTTCCGTGGGGTTCGCCGGCGGGAGCGGTGCGCAGGAACCGTCCGCCGACGCGCCCATTTCCGTGCTGGTGCGCCGCCCCAATCACCTCGTCCGCTCCAACTACGTCGCCCTGAGTGGCGACGTCGAGGGATCGCACACCGCATCGATCGGGTTCCTCGTACCGGGCGTCGTGGCCCGCGTGGAGGCGAAGGAAGGCGACTACGTACGGGCCGGCCAGGTCCTCGCCACGCTCGAGCGCACCGAGTACGACCTCAACCTCGAGATGGCGTCCGCCCAGCGTGAGCGCGCCGAGGACGAGTACGCGCGGGCGAAGGTCGTCTTCGAGTCGCACGGCATTCCGGAGAACGACTTCCACAAGGCCGGCACGGCCGTGCGCCTTGCGCGTGCGCAGGAGGCGATGGCGAAGAAGAAGGTGCAGGACACACGACTCACTGCACCGATGAGCGGCATGCTCGCCCGCCGCGGCATCGAGCCAGGGGAGCAGGCGGGCCCCGGCATGCCGGTGTTCACCATCGCCCAGCTCGAGCCCGTGCAGGTGCGCGTGGGCGTGCCGGAGATGGAGATCTCGCGCATCGCCATCGGCGACCGCACGACGGTCATGGTGCCCGCGCTCAAGGGCGCGACCTTCGTGGGGCGCGTGCGCCTCGTCGGCGTCTCGGCCGATCCGGGCTCGCGCACCTACACGGCGAAGATCGAGGTGCCCAATGCGTCGCGCGCGCTCAAGCCGGGCATGATCGCCGAGGTGCGAATCAGCGGCACCGAGTCGGTGGACGCGCTGACGATTCCGGCGGAGGCGGTCGTGCGCGACGTGGACGGCGTGCTCCGCGTGTTCGTGTACGAGCCCAGGTCGACGCGCGTCTATGCGCGTCGTGTGACGATCGGCACGGCCTCCGGCGAGGAAGTCGAGGTGCGGAGGGGCCTCACCGCCAGCGACATGGTGGTGATTGGCGGACAGCACCGCGTGCGTGAGGGGTCGCGCGTCACGGCGAAGGACGTGACGGCGGCCGGCGTCGCGCCCCGGGGCCGCCGGTGAACCTCGTCAAGGCGTCGCTCCGCTACCCGCAGGTCACGTACTTCCTCACGGGGCTGGTCGTCGTCGCCGGGCTGGCCGCGCTCCTCCAGATGCCGCGGCGCGAAGATCCCAAGATCGCGATCCGCCGTGGACTCGTGTTCGCGGCCTATCCGGGCGCGAGTGCCGAACAGGTCGAGGAGCAGGTCACGAAGAAGATCGAACAGCGGCTGTTCGCCCACAGCGAGGTGCGGAAGGAGAAGACGCTCTCCACCAGTCTCGCCGGCGGCGTCGTCGTCGACGTGACGCTCGAGGACGCGATCAAGGATCCCGGTCCGTTCTGGTCGACGCTGCGCCACGACATGAACGAGCTGTCGTTCCAGGGCCTGCCGAAGGGCGTCCTCGGGCCCATCGTCAGCTCCGATTTCGGCGACGTGGTGGCCGTGCTCGTGGCGGTCACGGGCGATCGGTACACCACCTCCCAGCTCGACGAGTACCTCAA
The DNA here is from genome assembly GCA_038236775.1 of Gemmatimonadales bacterium. Taxonomy (GTDB): domain Bacteria; phylum Gemmatimonadota; class Gemmatimonadetes; order Gemmatimonadales; family Gemmatimonadaceae; genus AG11. The sequence goes on along the minus strand of JBBRZK010000006.1, from coordinate 22,978 downwards.
GAAGCTCGAGACGGCGCTGCTGCGCGTGCCGATGGTCTCGAAGGTCAAGCGCATCGGCGAGCAACCGGAGAAGATCTACATCACCGGTTCGATGCAGCGGCTCGTGCAGTTCGGCATCACGCCGCTGCACCTCGTCGCCGCGCTGCAGTCGCAGAACAACGTCTCCGAGGCCGGTTCCTTCTCCGGCGGGAACTCCCGCGCGGAGATCCACACCACGGGCCTCTACCAGAGCGCCGATCAGATCAAGCGGCAGATCGTCGGCATGTCGAACCGCGGGACGCCGATCTACCTCGGTGACGTGGCGGACGTGGAGCGCCGCGAAGCGGACCCCGACTTCTACGTGCGCGCCAACGGCAAGCCGGCGCTCATGCTCACGGTCGAGATGCGTGAAGGCTTCAACATCGTGGAGTTCGGGAAGGAAGTCGACGCCCGCATCGCGGAGGTGAAGGCGCAGCTGCCCCCGGACGTGAAGGTCGCGTCGATGGTGGACCAGCCGAAGGTGGTGAAGGAGCGCATCAGCCACTTCCTCGTCGAGTTCGCAATGGCCCTCGTCTCGGTCATCGCCGTCACGCTGATCCTGCTGCCGTTCCCCGTCGCCGCGGTGGCGGCCACGGCGATCCCGATCACCGTCTTCATGACGTTCGCGATCCTCCGCATGATGGGGATCGAGCTGCAGCAGGTGTCGCTCGCGGCGCTGATCGTCGTGCTGGGCATGGTCGTGGACGATGCGATCGTCATCGCGGACAACTATGTCGAGCTCCTCGACGAAGGACTGCCCAGGGAGGACGCGGCGTGGCGATCCGCGAGCGACCTCGCGATTCCGGTGCTGGCCGCCACCGTCACCATCGCCGCCGCCTTCCTGCCGCTCGCATTTCTGCCCGGCCAGATGGGCGAGTTCATGTTCTCGCTGCCCGTGACGGTGGCGATCGCCCTCGGCAACTCCTACATCATCGCGATGCTCGTGACGCCGCTGCTGTGCCGCAGCTTCATCAAGAAGGGCCTGCACGCCGCCGCGACCGCCAACGCACCGGCGAAGAAGCGTCGCGGCGCGCTCGAGATCATGCAGGAGGGCTACGATCGCGCCATCGCGTACGCGATGCTGCACAAGCGCCAGACGATGGTCTTCGGCCTCGTGGCCGTCCTGGCAGGCGTCGGGTTGGGCCAGCTCGTACCCCAACTGTTCTTCCCGCCGGCCGAGCGGGACGAGTTCGCGATCAACGTGTGGATGCCGGAGGGCACGCGGCTCGAGACCACCAACAAGGCCGTCCTCGAGATCGAGCGCTCGCTCAAGTCGGACACGAACATCGTCAGCTTCGCGTCGTTCGTGGGGCAGGGCGGGCCGCGGTTCTTCTTCTCGTTCGAGCCCGCGCTGCCGCGGCCGAACATCGCACAGGTCATCGTGCGGACAACCTCCGTCGGGCAGACGCCGAAGACCGTGAAGCACCTGCGCGAAGTGTTGCCGCACGCGGTGCCGGACGCGGAGATCGACGTGCAGCGCCTCACGCAGGGCAACCCCATGTGGGCGCCGATCGAGGTCCGCATCGCCGGCCCCGATGTCGCGATGCTGAAGCAGCTGGGCCAGCGTGTCGCCAGCCTGCTCGAGGCGACCCCCCACAGTTTCATGGTGCGCAACGATTTCCGCGAAGACGCCTACGCGCTCCAGGTGAACGTGAACCCGGAGATCGCCAATCGGCTCGGCATGACGAACACGGTCGTGTCGAACATGCTGGCCGGCACCTTCATGGGGATCCCGATCTCCACGCTGTGGGAGGGCGACCGCTCGATCGACATGGTGCTCCGCCTCGACGAGAGCCATCGCGACAGCGCAGAGGACATCTCCTCGACCTACATGGTTTCGCAGTACGGCCGGATGCCGCTCAGCGGCATCGCCGAAATCAAGCCGGTGTGGGAAGGCAGCCGCATCGTGCATCGGAACGGCGTGCCGACCATCACGGTTGCCAGCTTCACCTCCGATGACGCGCTGCCGTCGAAGGTGCTGGCCGGCGTGCGCCCGAAGCTCGATGCGATGGCGCTGCCGCAGGGCTACGACATCTCGTACGGCGGCGAGTATGCCGACCAGACCGAGAGTTTCGGCCACCTGAGCGTCGGCATGCTCGTCGGCGTGCTGCTGATCTTCGTCGTGCTGCTGTTCCAGTTCCAGAACATCAAGGACGCGCTGGTGGTCATGGTCTCGATCCCGCTCGCCCTGTTCGGGGCCTTCTTCGGGCTCCTCATCACCGGCAACGCGTTCGGCATGACGGCCTTCATGGGGCTGATCAGCCTCACCGGTGTGGTCGTCCGCAACGCCATCATCCTCATCGACTTCATCCGTGGCCGTCTGGCGGAGGGCGAGTCGCTCGAGGCGGGCGCGCTCGAAGCCGGCCGGCGCCGCCTGCGCCCGATCTTCCTCACGACGGTTGCGGCCGCGGCAGGCCTCACGCCGATGATCCTGTCGCACTCCGGCCTGTGGTCACCGCTCGCCAGCGTCATCGCCGTCGGCCTGATCTTCTCGATGGTCTTCACGCTGCTGGTGGTGCCCGTGCTGTACGTGCTCGTGACGAAGGACCCACAGAAGGCGCGCGCGACCGAGCCGCAGGATGTGCGGTCGCACGTCATGGCGCAGGGGACGCTGCAGGAAGGCTGACCGGCTGGGCAGCATAGGGCGGTGGCCATCGAAATCGTGAGCGCGGCATCGCTCCCGTGGCCAGCGAGAGCGCGCCGAGGCGTCCAGGGTGCTAGCGAGCCGTCACGTCCTTCCGCACATGGTCGGCGGCCATGGCGAGCGATCCCTCCGCCTTCACCGCCTTCGTGACCCGGCTCTTCCGCGCCATCGCTTCCTTCCACGGCTGGAACGCGTTCGTGACGCCATCCAGCGCCTTGGCCAGCTGCGGAAAGTGGCGCAGCAGCACCGTCCGCATGTTGTTGTCGGCAATCCACGCCATGCCGGCGGCGGTGTAGTACTCCGGCGTGAAGCACTCCGTCAGGAAGCGGTCGCTCTTGAGCCGCCGGGTCGCCATGAGGATGAACACCCGGAATGCCGTGTCGCTGAACCCGAACCCCTTCGGGGCCGTTTCCGCGTGCATGCCGATCTGGAGGTCCACGCGTTCGACGTCCCCGCCGTACATCGCGCGCAGCTCCTCCGCCCACACGGGATTGTCCGTCAGTTCCTCGAACGTCGCCGCTGGCTTGAGGTGCAGGAGGCGACGGAACTGGTTGTAGCGGGGCACCCCCCGCTCGCGATCGCGCAGGATGTCCACGGCGCCGAGGTCGAGGCGTACGCCGTCGGGCAGGGTGAGGTCCTGGAGGAAGCGCGGGTAGTTGTGGAGGCACACCGCGCCGGGATGCTGGATGCCGAACGAGTACCAGAGGTCGGCCGCATTCACGCCGCTGCGCAACACTTGCTCCGCCTTCAGCAGGATCACCTCCTCGAACGGCAGCACCTCGAGCAGCGCGTTGTCCTTGAGCGAGTGCACCTCGAACTCGTCGGGCAGGAGCGGGTGCAGCCGATACACCGAGACGAACTCCTCGGTGAGGTGGTACGGCGCATCGTGGTGGTGGGTGGGCGATCCGGGAATGCCGCTGATCACCTCGTTGTCGCTCAGGCGACCGAAGCGCCGATGGATCTGCTCCTCGGCCAGTCCCCACCAGTTGGCCCGCATCCCCGTGTGGAGGACGGGATGGTTGGTGATCGCCGGCGTCCACTCCACCGTGTGGATCTTCGCGATGAGCGCGGAGTTGATCAGCTGGGCGGTGCCGAACAGGTCGTCGTCGTTCATCTGCGGGTACTCGCGCGTGAGCCGGTCGCAGATGGCGTTGTGCTCCAGCGTGAAGAGCGTGTGCAGCAGACCGAGTCCCACCCACCAGTTCTCGCTGAACCCCGTGCGCGCGAACCCGGTGACCGGGTCGAGCGGCAGGTGGCCATCCTTCACGATCAGCTTCCCGTCGGTGAACGTGCGCACCATGTGCTGCTTCGCGATCGTGCTGCCGTAGATCGACGATGCGTCCCACCAGTGCGACTCGGTGTTGATGTAGGTCGGCGGCAGGTCCTTGTCGTCGTCGCAGCGCGTGTGATCGGCCTTCGTGTGGCGCACGCGCATCGGCCGCTCGAACCAGTCGTCGTCGTCCGAGACAGGGATCTGGTGATGCGTGTCCTCGTCCCGCTCGTGCGCGAACCAGTCGTGCGTCTGGAACTGGATCCACGCCGCCGCCAGCAGGTTGAGCGACGTCGCGGGCGTGAACGTGTCGCGCCGCATCAGCTTGCGGCTGATCTCCCGCGGGTTCGGCTCCATCAGGCCGGGCATCGGCTCGGGGAAGGCATGCGCCAACGGCACGTTGCGGGCGAAGCGGGTGCCGGCCATGCCCATGTCCGGGTCGCTCAGGTCGTTGTAGGAGCCGTCCGGCGTGCGAAACCTGCCGCCGGCGTAGGGACACCCGGCCATGTCCACACCCGGCCGGCGCTTTGCCGTCCCCGGCGTGCGCGTGTCATGGAGATTCTCGGCGCGCAGCTGGATGCGGAACGCGAGCAGGTTGAACACGCCCAGCATGTGGGGCACACGGTGCCACTGCACGTAGCGATTGAACTGCGTGAAGCCGGCGATCATCAACCGGCCCGCCAGTGACGGTTTGCTCATGAGCGGATACGCGGGAAGTCGGGGGACGGGACGGCGGCACGCGCCGGTGACGTCGGGGCAGGGTACAGGCGAGCGACATCCATCGTGACCTCCGGGTGTTCCAGGAGCCAGGACGCGCGACGGGGGGTGGCGCACCGTGTCGGGGTCGCGGTCGACCGGGAAGATGCGACGCATCTGCAGGCGCCGCCAGACCCGGGCCCGCCAGGACGAGAGGACGAGAGGGCGAGAGGGCGAGAGGACGAGAGGGCGAGAGGACGAGAGGGCGAGAGGACGAGAGGACGAGAGGACGAGAGGACGAGAGGACGAGAGGACGAGAGGACGAGAGGACGAGAGGACGAGAGGACGAGAGGACGCGCCGGGCCCGTTGTCATCCTGAGCTCCGCGAAGGATCTGCTTGCCCCCGCCGACGAGCGAGAGAGGACGATCGGCAAGCACGCGTGCGTCTCCCGGGTTGGGGCTGTCAGCCGCCAGGCCCGCTAGCACTGGCACCGCGCGCCGCGCGCAACTCCATACCGCGTGCGATGACATACGCCAGCAGCAGCACGACGAACGCCACGAGCAGCATCCATGCGGTGCTCTGGAGCGTCTCGATCACCGTCCGGTAGACCTCGAGCGTCCAGCGATCGGGCGTGAGCACGAGGGCGGGCGTCTTCGGATCGCGCGGGTTGATGTACTGCTCGAGCGACCAGATGCGAACGCCACCCGAGATGCCCACCACGTAAAGCGCGAAGAGCAGGTAGCGGTGCCACGCGCCCGCCAGGTCGGGCGTCACGATCCGGTCGAGGATGCGCCGGATCGACGCACTGAAGAGGCGCGCCACCACGAACGACACCAGCAGCGCGATGGCGAACGTGACGAGAAGCAGGGCAAGGAACATGGTCGGGTTGATTAGGGGTCATGAGGCCACGATAGCTTCGTCCGCGCGGCTCCGGAGCAATGGCAACCTGTCATCCTGAGCGCAGCGAAGGATCTGCTTCATTTTCGTCCCAGGCGCAACAAGGGATCTGCCTCATTGTCGTCCTGAGCGCAGCGAAGGATGACAATGAAGAAGCGCTCAGGATGACAGACTGACGCCTACCAATCCCCACCCTCCGCGCTCGCCGCCGAACGCCGCCGCGACATGATCTCCCCCTGCGCGAAGCTCCACCGCTGGCTCAGCAGCGCCGTCGCGGGCTGGGTGATCGTCAACCGCGCCCGCGGGTCGCGCGCCGCCTGCAGCGTCACCGGACCACCGCTCAGCACCACCAACTGCACCAACCCGGCGCCCTCCTGCATCGACCCGTCGGGCAGACGCAGCGTGGCCGCCGCTCCAGGCTCCACGCGGCCGAGCAGCCACTCGCGCCGCTGGCCGACGAGGTACACGCGCACGTACTCACGCCCGCTGTTGTCAAAGCGCAGGGACGTCGGCGCGAGAGCTGGCGCCGGCGCCTCCACCGTGGAGCGCGCGGCGCTCGATGCGCAGCTGCCGAGCGCGAGCGTGAGGACCAATGTGGCGACGAGTGAAACGAGAGCCCGTATCCGCAGCGTAGTCATGATCAGCCTCCTGAGGTGAACCGGCGCACGGTGGCGCTTCTTTCCCATGGCGCGCAGAAGGCGACTCAACCCGATCATCGAACGCGGCTGTCCAATCGGCACTCTCACCAGTCAGACCATGGCCATCATGCCGTCGGAGCTCGAATCCCCCGTCAGGCCAGCGTCGTCGAATGCCGCCTCGCCGGCTCACGCCGTGACGGCACTCCTCCGCGCATGGGGTGCGGGCGACGCCCTCGCGAGCGACTCGCTCGTGCGGCTCGTGTACGACGAATTGCGCCGGCAGGCACGCCTCGCGCTCCGTCGCGAGGGCGAAGGCCACACCCTCCAGCCCACCGCGCTCGTCCACGAAGCGTGGCTCCGGCTCGGCGACCAGCGCGACGCGCGCTGGGAGAGCCGCTCGCAGTTCTTCGCCATCGCCGCACAGATGATGCGGCGCGTGCTCCTCGACCATGCCCGCACGCGCCACGCGCTCAAGCGCGGCGGCGGCGCGGTGCAGGTGTCGCTCTCCGCTGCGGGCAATGTCGAAGCCGGAGCACTCGACGTGGTGGATGTGATCGCGCTCGACGAGGCACTGGCGCGGCTCGCGGAGATCGATCCGCAGAAGGCGCGGCTGGTGGACCTCCGCTACTTCGCCGGACTCAGCATCCCCGAAGCCGCCGCGATACTCGGCGTGTCCACGGCGACGCTCGGCCGCGAATGGGCCATCGCGCGCATGTGGCTCCGGCGCGAGCTCGCCTCGTGACGACTCCCGTTGACGACGTACGCGCCATCCCCATGACCGCCGACCGCTGGCGCGCCGTGGAGGTGGTGCTCCAGGCCGCCCTCACCTGCGAGCCGCATGTGCGCGACGCGTTCGTGGCCGAGGCGTGCGAGGGCGACGACAGGCTGCGTCGGGAAGTGGAGTCGCTGCTCGCGGCGCACGATCACGCCGGCGACTTTCTCGAGCGCCCCGCCGCCGAGGGGTTCGGTAGTCCAGCCGCGCCTCCGCCGCTTGCCGATCGCCTCGCGGCGGCACTCGTCGGCCGGTACGCCATCGGGCGCGAGATCGGGCACGGCGGCATGGCCATTGTCTATCTCGCGCGCGACGTGCGGCACCATCGCCTCGTCGCCATCAAGGTGCTGCGCGAAGAACTGGCCGCTGCCGTAGGTGCAGAAAGATTTCTGGAGGAGATTCGCGTCACCGCGTCGCTCCAGCATCCGCATATCCTGCCCCTGTTCGACTCCGGCAGCGTGGACGGGTTGCTGTGGTACGTGATGCCGCACATCGAAGGTGAAACGCTGCGCGCTCGGCTCGAGCGCGACGGGCGGCTGTCGGTGGACACCGCACTCCAGCTCGTGCGCGAGATCGCGGACGGGCTCGAGTACGCGCATCGCCACGGCGTCATCCATCGCGACGTGAAGCCCGAGAACGTGCTGCTGCAGGGCGGGCACGCCGCAGTACATGGCGCCGGAGCAGGCAAGCGGTGGACAACCGATCGACGCCCGCACGGACGTCTACGCGCTTGGTGCCGTCCTGCACGAAATGCTCGCGGGGGAGTCGCCGTTCGCGGCGCGGTCACCGCACGCCGTGATGTGGCGCGTGATGCACGAGCCGGCGACGGCGCTCGCTGCGCGCCGCGCCGATGTGTCGCCGCGTCTCGACGCCGCGGTGCGAAAGGCGCTCTCGAAACTGCCGGACGATCGCTTTGCCAGCGCGGCTGCGTTTGCCGACGCGCTCGTCGCACCCCAGCCGGCGGCTGAATCGCCGGCCGATGCGTCGCGAGGTGCGTCGCTCGAAGCGGGGTGGCGCGAGGGGGACAAGCACGCGCACCGCCACGCGTCGCACGGCGGACGGGTTCCGGCGCGGGCGGCGCTGTACCTCGCCGGTGCAATGCTCGCCGTCGGCCTCGCCTCCGGCTGGTTCCTGGCGCGTCTTCCGCTGGTGGAACGCTGGACGGGCGGCCGGGTCGCCGTGGTCGGTACGCCCGCGGATGCGGCAACTACGTCGGATAGGCCGCTGGCCGCGGACCGGACGCTCGGCGTCTTCGACCGGAGCGGTCGCCTGCAGCAGACGATCGTGGCGAACCGCGCCTGGACACCACGCATCTCGCCGGACGGGCGTCGCCTCGTGTATGGCGCGCTCGGTCCGGGCCGCAGCACGAGCGACCTCTGGATGATGGACCTCGATGCCGGCACCACCCAGCGGCTCACCGACGACGACGCAGACAGCAACGATCCGCAGTGGAGTCCCGATGGCAAGTCGATCGCCTACTCGGTGAGCGCGCCCGACGGGAAGGACGTGATGGTGCGGAGCGTCGCGGGCGGCGAGCCGCACGTGCTCATGGCGCGCCAGGGTGTGCAGTTCGCGAGCGACTGGCTGCGCGACGGCAGTGCACTGCTCGTCACCGACTATTCCAATGGCGACCAGCAGGACATCCTCGTGCAGCCCGCCAATGGATCGGCGGCAACGCGGTACGCGGTCACCTCCGCCGACGAGACCGCTGCCCGCATTTCACCCGACGGCCGCTGGGTCGCGTATACCTCCAACGAGTCGGGCCGCGAGGAGGTGTATCTCGACTCCTACCCGCAGCGCGGACAGCGTGTAGCTGTGTCGCACGCCGGCGGCCTGCACCCAGTATGGCGTGCGGACGGGAAGGAGTTGTACTACTGGAGAAACGGTGAATTGATCGCGGTGCAGGTCGGCACGTCGCCTGGCGACGCGCGACCCACGCTGCTGGGGCAGACCGCCTTGTTTCGCGCCGCATACCAGCTCGGCCCGAACACGATGTACGACGTCTCGCCCGACCGCCAGCGGTTCGTCATCGTGCGCGAGCCGTAACCGGACCGGACCCGCCGAAGCCTGACGTTAGCGTGCCCGCACGTAGTCGAGCGCGACGACACCGCTTCGGTACGGCACGGCCGACTTCAGCGTGAACGTCGTGTGGATGGTGTTGGGCGGGGCGCGCTTGTCGCTCCCCAGCAGCAACGGGTACATGAGCGGGTGCAGCTCGTCCACGAGGTCATGCTCGATCATCGCGTGAAAGACACCACGTACTTCTTCGGGGCGTTCATGAGGTCGCCGAACGGCTCGGGGAGCGTGGGTTGAGTGTTGCTGATGAGGGAACTACTGGAACATCCCGGCGCTGGCGCCGTATGGATGGGAGGCTTGCCGGACCGCACTGGGCCGGCCGGGGCCATTCGCGGGTCATCAGGAGGAGGATCGATGCGCATTCTCTGGACGCTCTTCAAGGTCATCATCGGGCTCGCCATCGCAATCCCGCTCGGCATCGTCGCGCTCGGCGTCACGATCGGGGTCGTCGGTGCCGTGCTTGCTCTCGCGATCCTGGCGCTGAAGCTCGCCTTTGTGGGGTTCGTCGGATACGGCCTGTACCGCGTGGTGCGGCACTTGGTCGCGCCGGCACCCTCGGCGCCACGCCCGGTGCGCTCACTGCCGGCGCCGGATCCGTACTACGAGGCGGCGATGCGGGAGCTCGACAAGGAGATGGGACGCGCGCCAGGACGCTGAGCGATCGCGATGCGGCCTCGGGTCCGCGCCAGGATTGCCAGCGAGTTGACCGAACCTCCGATTCCCGGCAAGTTCACGCATCGCTCGTCGGGGGAGGTCGTTCTTGGCGCACCATGCTGCGTACTCCATCACCGTGGCGCCTGCCGGGCACCGCAGCATTGCCGCGGTGTCCGCGCGTCTGCACGTCAACCGCGTCGCCGCTGAATTCGCGCCGTACCTGAACCAGGTCTACGCCGCCGCGGCCACGGGTGCCGTGCATCTCGACGGCCAGAATGTCTTCATCTACCGCGATGTCCCGGGACTGCCCGGCGAGGTGGACGCGGACTTCGGCGTCGGGGTCACCGAACCGTTCAAGTCCGTCGCACCGCTCCGCATGATCGAGCTTCCCGGTGGACTGGCTGCCATGACCACCCATCGCGGTTCGTACGCGCGCCTGGGTGACGCGTATGCCGCCGTCATCGAATGGTGCCGTGCGAACGGGCGACCCCTCGCCGGGCCGCGCTGGGAAGTGTATGGCCACTGGACCGCTGACGAGTCGAAGCTGCAGACTGACGTCTACTACCTGCTCGACCCGATGCCCCGTTCAAGGTGATCCTCGAGCAGTTTCCCGTCGGGCGCCGCCTTGCGTTCGACAGCGACAAGGGACGCCCGTGGGTCGTGTACCGCAGCTGCCAGCGCTGGAACCTCACGCCGCTGGAAGAACGGTGGAAGGCAGTCGAGCCGCTGGACCGATCGTATCGCGGCACGCGACTGCGTGTCTCCACCGAGCATGTCGGGCTTGCGAGGTTGTCCGAAGGACTCGAGATCGGGCGCATCTATGGCGACCAATTCGGTCGCCCCGCCGCGCGTCCAGTCCCGTCTTCCCGGTCAGGGTCTGCTTCCGGCCAGTCCCCCTTGTCATCTCGGCCAGTCCCCTTTGTCATCCCGGCCAGTCCCTTGTCATCCTGAGCGAAGCGAAGGATCTGCTTGGCAGCGTACCCTAGGGCGCCGACGAGCCGGGGAACCCGCCGACGTGACGAACCCAGAGCGCGGCGATGGCGATGAGCGCCAGACCGGTGACATATCCCGTGATGCGACTACCGCCTCGCCTCTGGAGCGCCGAGGCGAGGAAGGGTGCCACGCAGACCGCGACGACGAAAAGGCAGACGGCGACCCATTGCTTTGTCATGGCATTCTCCTGGTGCAGGGCGCCAGTTCGGGGAGTGCGATGCCCACGCTGATAGCTCAGGCAGCCTCATCTCGCAACGATTCACCCAACTGGAAGGACTTCCGCTCGTGGGTCGACTTCAACGTCAAGCGGCGTTGCGCGCCCGCCGCTGTGGTGCAGCCGCCACTGACGCCAACCGCCTTATCGGCCGATCACCAGGATCGTGAACGACCCCGGCATCGTCGGCGCCTGCCCGCCGCGGCCACCGGCGGGCGGAGGGGCCGGCGCGGGACCGCGTTCCACGCTCATGACGTAGATGCGTCCGGTCTTCGGGTCGAGCGACAGCGTGCGTGCGCCGGCCATGGTCTGGAGGTTCTGCGCGACGGCGAAGCTCGTGGGGCTCGCTTCCCTGATGACCGTGAGCGTGCCGTTGCTGTGCGAGCTGAATGCTTCCATCGTCTGCGGATTGAACGTCGCGCCGTCGGAACCTCCGGCGAGCGGCAGTGTCGTGATGATCCGTCCGTCGGTGGCCCTGAGGATCACCATCACCGGCGCCGGTGGTTGGCCCGCGGTGCGAGACTGCGCGCACGCCGCGAACAGAATGTTGTTCTTCGCATCCACGGCGAGACCGTTGCACCGGCCGATGTCACCGAACGGATAGTGCGCGGTGACCTTCATCGTCTTCTGGTCCACCACCGCCACGCTGCCCGCGGAATCCTGGAGCACGACGTACAGCGTCCCACGCCCATTCGAGATCGTCTGCTCCGGCACGCCGCCGAGGTCCACCTTGCCGAGTACGGCGCCATCGCGCGCGTCGAGCACGATGACGTCCCTCGTCGGGTGGCTGCCGACGTACACGCGGTTGTCGGACGGATCGTAGTAGATGCCGTCCGGACTGAACTGCGGACCGCCGGCGGGTGTGCCGGCGTTCGGGTCGATGGTCTTGATCAGCTGCATCGACCGCGTGTCGAACATCGAGATGTTCGGGTGGCTGCTCGCGAAGCCGTGTCCCGTACGGCCGTCCACGACCGCACCGTTGCCGCCCCCGTTGGGAATCTCGCCGAGTGGCTTGAGCGTCTCGAGGTCGAACACAGTCACTCGGCCGGGTACCGCGTCGCGCGCAGGCGTACTGTCGGTCGCCGGCAAGGCACGTACTGCGTTGCGCGTGATGTAGAGGCGGCGGTCGTCCGGGCTGGCGTGGATGTAATCGGTGCCGCCTTCGCCACCGACTCTCGCCCGGAGCAGCACCTTGTATGGCCCATCGGTGCTGGGCTCGTGCGTTGTGCCGGCGCTCGCGCAAGCGGTAAGCATCAGGGCGGACAGCAGGCAGTGGCCTCTCATTGTAGCTCCAGGGGAATCGAGTACGGAGGACGTGTCGTCGCGGGAGAATGGATGGGTTCCCGCGCTTCGTCAATCACCGATGAGCGTGAACACCTCGAGCTAGTGGATGGTCACCGGCACGCGGGTGTGAGGTGCGGCCGCATCGAACGGATTCCCCAGGTGCTTCCCGGGAATGAACCACACCTCGGCAACGCCAGGCGCTACCGCAACGGTGTAGTCGCCGTGCCTCACCAGGTATGGGTTGGGCATGATGCTGAGCGTCTTCGCGAACGTCACGACCTCGGGTCCGCCCCCACGTCGGTGCCCCACCGCGACGAGACGCTTCAGGAAGTCGTACGTGAGCGCGCTGTCTCCAACGCGCATCGACACCGACTCCGGTCGCACGATGACGCTGTCGACCTGCGCCGCGGCGCTGTCGAACTTCGCATCCGCGGCGCCACGCAGGGCGGCGCGTCGTTCGCGGTCGGCCTTCCATGCCGCGTCGCTCAACGTATCCTGCGCCGCGACGCCCTGCGCAACCAGGACGAGGAACACCGCGGCCTTCATCAGACTGGTCATCATCTGCAATCCTCGCTGGTCTGGATGTTCTGGCGGAACGGTCAACATTGCACGTCATCGCTCGAACGGGCTACCGCCGCTCCGGCGGTCGGCCGACATGGTAGGAAAGTGGTAGCTCCACCAGCGCGGTCACTGGCGTGTCCTTGGCGCTCGCCGGCGTGAAGCGGAGGTGCAGCGCCACCGTGCATCCCCACGCGCTCAGATCCGCGTCGGTCGACTCCTCAACGGAGAGGCTCCCCGACTGCACGTGTCCGGTGGTGTCCACGACCATCGACAGGACGATACGTCCATCGTATCCGTCCGGCGTGAGCAGGCGCATCGGAAAGTGAGGACAGGTCGCAGGCGGTTGCGCCGAGGCTCAGTTCGGATTCGGCGGCGAGGTCGTCCGGTACGTGGAGCGTCGGACACTCGCAGCATTCGCAGTAGCGACGGCGATCGAACGGCTCGACCTCGAGAAGCGTGACAGACATGGGATAGGTGGGTGTATTCGTCAGGCGGCGTCCGCATCGACCGCGATCGCGGCGGACGCGCCAGGCATGCGGCCAGACGCGCCAAAGATCACCAGCGTCATGCCCACCCACCCGACCGTGCCGAGAAGAGCGCCCATGATGCCGACGCCGACTGTGAATCCCCACACGGCGCCAGCGGTGCCAAGCGCCGGCGTCAGGCGAGGCCTCGTGGTCGGGTAACTGCTCGCCGGGGAGACGCGACTCAACCATCGCGGCGGCGGCTTCCTGGCCGACGCGGTGGAGGCAGAGTCCATAGCGTGCCGTACCTGGCGCCACGTGTCTGGCGGAAGCCGAGTCGCGACGACCGCGGAGAGAATCAACATCGCGACGATCGTGGCGCTCACCGCGCCGAGCCAGCTGTCGAACGTGCCGGATGAGCGTCCTCGTGCGCGTTGGACGCGATGACTCACCCACGCTCCCACGGGTGCGAGGAGCACAAGCCCGAGCGACATGAGCACGGCGCCGATGAGAACGACCAGTCCGGTCAGAAGGGCGGTGGCACGCGACAGACGAGAGTGGTTCACGGGATCTCGGTTGAACTGTGTGCTGCGCACAGTGGTTGACATGCCGCCGCGCCGCTTGGATCACCCCTGAGAGACTATTTTGGCATCCGCGCCAAGCGGCCGCTACGGTCGCACGATGATCGGCACCTCAAGCGGAACGTGCAACTGTTCATTCGCGGGTAGCAGGTCGTCCGCGAGGTGCAACTGAAGGGGCCGTACAGTTACGAGCGTGTCCGGTCTCACGACCGTGATCGCGGGCGACCTGGGCACACGCCATTGCAACGCACGAATGCGAACGAGCCTTTCGCCCGCGTATCGATCCTGCCGGCTGCCGTCCGCCAGCGCGCGTGCGTCGCGCTGTTGTCGAGTAGTGGTCTCTACCCCAGCGGCGAGCGCCTCGAGGGCCGCGCGCGTCGACGAGTCGGCGTACCAGGCGAATGTGTAGCCGAAGGTGCAAGCCTTCTGCGCGTTAGCCGGCTCGACGCGGTCGAGCACTTCGCACGGGTGCGGTCGGAGATGCAGGGTGAGCGAGCGGGGACCGCTGCAGCTGGCCTTGATATTGTCGCAGTTGCGCAGGGTGACGCTGTACACCGTGACGGACACGGACGACCGGTTCTCGACATGGACGATCTGACCGGGCCCGGTGGTCATCTCCGCAGCCGTGGTGACAACTGTCTGCTGGGTGGGCGCGACGTACGCGCGCTGAACGGGTGCCGTGACGCAACTGGCCGCAAGCGCAGCCGAACATGTCATCGCGATCAGGCGGTGCCTGGCGTGCATTGATTCAGGAATGTGGGGTAAGCAATGCCCTGGGTGCGTCAGCCCGATGCGCGCGCGAAGCGCGTGGCCTCGAGCGCCTTCGTCGGCGGGACGGCACGGTAGCTCGAGTCGGGCTGCATGGACGCCAAATATGAGTGCCGGGCAAAGTCCCGCGCAATCCGCGCAGTTCTCGTCAGGCTTAGAGTTTGTTAGGCGCTCGATGCTGCGAACACTGCGCTAGCGCACGCTGGCTCCGTGCATGACGGCGTCGAGAGTGGCGCCGACCGCGGTCCCGAGAAGGGAACCAGACGACAGAGCCGTTCGAGACTCCAGTGTCCCGTGCGCTGAGCCGTCGCGCTTGACGTGAAAGATCACGTCGGCCTTGCCGAGAGCGCGAATGGATCGTCAGGTGCGCCGGCCGGCCATTGCGCGTTACCCGCCCCGCGCGCATTTCCAGACGCTTCCACTTGCTCCCCACGCACCACCCTTGCTCATGCGCCTCACCGCCGCACTCCTCCTCACGCTCGCCGCCGCATCGACCGCCGCGGCGCAGCGCACGCTCGACGCGCCGATGCTCAACACGCTGCGCTTCCGCTTCATCGGGCCAGCGACAATGTCGGGACGCATCGCCGACGTCGCGGTCTCCGAAACGGACCCGACGCTCATGTACATCGCCAGCGCGACGGGCGGAGTGTGGAAGACGACGGACAACGGCATCACGGTCGCACCGGTCTTCGAGAAGCAGAGCGTCCACTCAGTGGGCGCGCTCGGGCTCTTCCAGGGCGACCCGAACGTGGTCTGGGTCGGCACGGGAGAAGCGACGAACCGACAGAGCTCGGGCTGGGGCGACGGGATCTACAAGTCCACCGACGGTGGCCGCACGTGGACGAACATGGGCCTGCCCGAGAGCGGCCACATCGCGCGCATCGTGACGCACCCGACCAACCGCGATATCGTCTACGTCGCCGTACCGGGCAAGCTCTGGGCGCCGAGTGCGGAGCGTGGGCTCTACAAGACGTCGGACGGCGGGCGCTCGTGGCAGCAGGTGCTCAAGGGCGACCACGACACTGGAGTCACCGAGGTCGCCATGGATCCGTCGGACCCGAACACGCTCTACGCGGCGACCTACCAGCGCCGCCGACAGGCCTTCGGCTTCGTTGGCGGCGGGCCAGGCTCGGCACTCTGGAAGTCGACGGATGCCGGCGCCACATGGCACAAGCTCACGACCGGTCTGCCCACAGGCACGCTCGGCCGCATCGGCATCTCCGTCTATAGAAAGAACCCGAACGTTGTCTACGTCTCGGCAGAGCAGGGACAACGCTACACGTCGAGCGTCTCCTACGAGCAGCGCCTCGGCGGCGTCTTCCGCTCGGACGACAAGGGCGCGTCGTTCCGGAAGATGGGCGACTACAATCCGCGCCCCGCATACTCGAGCAAGCTGCTGGTGGACCCGCTGGACGAACGCCGCCTCTACGAGGTGCAGTACTCGGTGTCGGACGACAGCGGCCATACCTGGCGCGAGCCGAAACAGACGCTGCACGGCGACGACCGCATCATCTGGGTTGACCCGAAGGACTCGCGCCACGTGGTGAAGGGCGACGACGGAGGCTTCGGCACCTCGTACGACCGTGGCGTGCACTGGCTCTACCAGCGCAACCTTGCCGTCGGACAGTTCTATCACATCGGCCTCGATAACTCGGTGCCCTTCCGCATCTGCGGCGGCATGCAGGACAACAACAACTGGTGCGGACCGAGCGCGACGTCGTGGAGCGATGGGATCGTGAACGAGGATTGGTTCCAGGTCGGCGGCGGCGACGGCTTCACGACGCTGTTCGACACGACGGACAACCGCACGCTCTACTCGTCCTCGCAGTACCTCGGCATCACGCGCGTGGACCTCAAGACGATGGAGAAGCGCAGCATCCGCCCAATGTGGCCGGAGGGCGATGTGTACAAGCGCGGCAACTGGGGACCGCCGACGCCGCTCGTCGGCCGGTTCCAGGAAGGCGCGAACTGGAACGCGCCGTTTGCCGTGTCGTCGCACGACGTGCACACGCTGTACGCGGGCATGCGCCGCCTCTACCGCTCACGCAACCGCGGGCAGAGCTGGACGAGCCTCGGCGACTTCACTTCCGGTGTGAACCGCCGGTCACTCGCCATAATGGGACAGTTGCCGGACTCGAACACGCTCTCGCTCGACGACGGCGCATCGTTCTACCCGACAACGAGTGCCTTCTCTGAATCGCCGAAGGATCGTCGCGTGCTGTACGTCGGTACGGACGACGGACGCCTCCACGTCTCGCGCGACGAAGGAAAGACGTGGACGAACATCACCGCGAACGTGAAGGGTCTCCCTTCAGGCACGTGGGTGCGCAACATCGAGGCATCGCGCCACGCGGCAGGCACGGTGTACGCGATGTTCGACGGACACCAGAACGGCGACTTCACGAACTGGCTCTCTTGCTCAACCGATTATGGGCAGACGTGGACGTCGGTGGCCACCGATCTTCCGCCGTCGCGCATTCCGCTCGTGCTGCGCGAAGACCTGGTCGATCCCGCGCTCCTCTATCTCGGCACCGAGTTCGGGCTGTTCATCTCGACCGACGCGGCGCAGCACTGGCTGCCCTTCCGCGCCAACCTGCCGACGGTGCCGGTGAACGACATCGCTCTCCACCCGCGCGACAACGCGCTGGTGCTCGGCACACATGGACGCGGCATCTGGATCCTCGACGACGTGCGACCGCTGCGGTATACGGCGACGGTGGCGCTCGCGGCGCCGGTAACGCTGGCGCCGGTCTCGGCCACAGTCTATCAGCAGCGCCTCCCGCCGCGGCTCGCGCACAACGGCGACATGATGTTCCGCGGAGAGAATCCGGCGAACGGCATCACCTTCACCGTGTGGTCGGCGGATTCTGGCACGGCGGCTGTGCTCGCGGTGAGGTCGGCCGGTGGTGCCGAAGTGTGGCGCCAGGCGCTTACCACTCGCCGTGGCACGACGACGAGCACGTGGAACCTCCGCGGGCCATCGCTGCCCGCGCCACCCTCGGCAAGCGGAGCCGAGGAGGGCGACAACACGCGTCGCGCGATCAACGCTGCGTTCGTGCGCCCGGGAGCGTACGTCGTCACGCTCGCGGTGAGCGGGCGAGAAGTTGGACGTAGTTTCTTCGACGTGCGGCCGGATCGGCGGCAAGACGCCTCCGTCGCGACGACAAATGGATGGCATGCGGGACTCGACTCGGTTGCGACGCTCTATCGCTCCACGGCTGCGTTGCTCGTGCGCGCACGGGCGGCGAGCGTTCGCGCGCGCGCCGACACAGCCGCCGAGCTGATGACCAGAGTCGGTGCGCTGTATCAGGCGATGGAGACACAGGTGAGCGCGCCGAGTGCGGACATGCGCGCCCAGCTCGCGAGCTACTCGGCCTTCTACGCGCAGCTTGCGCGCGAGGTGCGGTAGCGCAGACAGCGCGCGCGCCAGTCGACGGCACCCGCAAGCCCTTAAGGGATTGTGGTATATGTGGTTAGGGTTACGCAACGGGGTGTCCCCCGCTATATTTCATGTATACGCCAGGACACAGCACTGAGGGAGAGCGACGTCGGGACTCGCCTGACGAGCGGGCTCTTCACCCCGGAATCGGCACTCGCCGCAGCGGTATCGCGCGGGCCGGTAAGGAGATTCGACATGACCTACAAGATCGAGCAGATCGAAGGAATCGGCGTACTCTTCGCCGAGCGTCTCGCGACAGCCGGTGTGCATACATCGGATGAGTTGCTGGCGCGCTGCGGCACGTTCGACGGGCGCATGCGCCTCGAGGCGCTGACCGGTCTCTCGGAACCGATGCTGTTGACATGGGCGAATCAGGCGGACCTCATGCGCGTGAACGGCATCGGGTCGGAGTTCGGACAGTTGCTCGAGTCGTCCGGTATCCAGAGCGTGAAGGAGCTCTCCGCGCGCAAGCCGGAGAACGTGGTGCAACTGCTGGACATCGTGAACGAGGAGAAGAAGCTGACGCGAGTGGTGCCGTCGCTGAAGACGGTGAAGCGCTGGGTGGAGCGCGCGAAGCAGATGACGGGTGCGTCGACTCCACGGATCGTGAGCCTCGCGAGCCCTGCGATGACGACTGGTTCGAGACCCGAAGCGCTGTCGATGCAGCCGCGCTGATCCAGTCCGGCAGCGCTGAGGGCCGCAGGGGCATAGTCGCGGCACCTGGATCCGAAAGCCCATCCTGAACGAACCTTTCGGATCGCTGCGTACCGCATTGGCCGACCGCTACCGCATCGAGCGTGAGCTCGGTGCGGGCGGCATGGCCACGACTTTACACCCGACGATCAACACTTCGGTCACGACGCTGGATGCAGGGAGACGACGCAGTGCGGCGACGGTCCACTCCGCGCGCGCTGCATCGTACGCGGGATCAGTCACCCGGAAACTCAATCCGCATTGCGATGGAGAGACGACGTACAATGCACCCTCTCCCGTCATGCCGCGTACGGCAGGGAGGGAGAGCAATCGAGTGAGCGGGACGCCAACCCCGAGAGAGTCCGCTGTCCGGAAGCGCGCATGCGTTAGTGCGATCCGCCAGACGCGACCGCCATCGATTTCGGCTTCCAGCGTGTCGCTTCCCGCCGCGATCGAAACGACACGGACAGGGAGGCCCTCTTCACGGAGTTCGGTCGTGTCACGTACCACGAGGCAGAGGCGGCCTATGGAGTCCGCCGACAGGCCGATTCGAAGGGCACCGACACCTCGGCCGTCGAAGAGTGGCCCCAAGCAACCGAATGCCGTTGCGCGCGTGCCACGGGCAGGCACGTTGATGCTATCGGGTTGCGGGCGTTCGCTCCGGCAGGAAAGTGCCGTCAACGCGGCGAGCGCGATGCGTACGGAGGCATGCATGGGTTGAATGCAGAGAGATGCATGACGAAGCCGCGACGGCTCTACGATACCGTCCACAGCATGCGCCCGTTAGTTGACCGTCGGAAGGAACTCGCCCCACGTCGCCGATTCAGCAGCAGCCTTGAGTTGCCGGTTGCGATCTTCGATGAACGCGCGCATGTGCGTCGTGAGAACATATCGCTCCGCCAACCAGCCAAGCCATCCAAAGGGCGCGGTGAACTCAAAGACATCCCGCATCAGTGTGCCACCGGCCACCGCCTCGAAGGCATGGTCGTGCCTGAGCGTCTCGAACGCGCCATGCACCATTGTGTCCTGAAAGAATGTCGGTCGATGGTACGAGGTGATGCGAACAGTGAGCGACTGCCACACGCCGAAGTGACGCGCGCGCCAGGTTACGACCGCGTCAGGGCCAAGCAGCCCGCAGACTCTGCCCGCAACGGCGTGTTCGCGTGTCGCTGACGCGGAGCGAGTGTGAAACTCGACGCTACGAGCGAGATCGAAGCATCGCTCGATGGGCGCCGCGATGAAGGTGGAGAGTTCTATCCTGGCCAACGGAAGGTTGTGTCATGAGGCCACAGTTCTCTTGCAATTGTCATCGCGCTGACAAATGGAGAGTCCGCGGGGACGTCGCCTGCAGCGACTCGTCAGGCAGCAGGGGCGCCCCTCGTGCGACGCCATACCCATCGGAGCGTGCTGACGACGGCGATAGCTGCAAAGGCTCCCGCCTCACAGAAGGCAAACTCCTCGGCGGGCGTCAACGGCGAGCGACCGCCGGCCACGCGCGCACGCTGCATCCACCGCAAGAGGAAGAGCGCGCCGACCAGGGACGGGAGGATTGCGCCTCGCAATCCAGCAGCGAAACCTGCGCGCCCCTTCGGAGAGCTCGCACCAGCGACCACGCCGCGCCAGAACGATTTGTGGGTGACGTAACGAGCAGCGCGTCGAGGATCCATGGACTGCCTCCCGAGGGTGCACTCTTTTGCGTGCCTGACGCCAACGCTCAGCTGCAGCAATGATGTATGGTTCGCGCCTTGACGTCCGAGCTGAGCAACGAGCGAACGACATGAAGGCGACCGCGCAGCGGTCGTGATCCTCAGGCCGCTCGTCCGCTCCAACGATCGTTCAGCCGCAGGTGCAGCGGGGCCAGACAGGCGCGGTACGCCCCGTGCCCGGCTACAAGCTATTCATCTTCAAGGCACTCTACGCAAACGCGTACCTCCGGTACTGGCCCCACGTCGGCACGTCGCTTCACGACGATCAGATTGCGCTCCAAGGGAGCAACGGATCCGCTGTTCACGAGGCACGCGACTGGAGCTTCGTTGAGAATATTGCCATCGGCTACGCGTTCGGATAGTGCGCTGTCGGAAGGCGGTGCTTGTCCACCCAATAGGCCCAGGCGACAAGCAGCCACATTGCCTCCGCCGACCAAGCGAGCGCCGATGCACTCGGCGGCGGCGGACCGAACGTGCTCGCGAG
Organism: Gemmatimonadales bacterium; assembly: GCA_038236775.1. Classification (GTDB taxonomy): domain Bacteria; phylum Gemmatimonadota; class Gemmatimonadetes; order Gemmatimonadales; family Gemmatimonadaceae; genus AG11. The sequence goes on along the minus strand of JBBRZK010000006.1, from coordinate 2,125 downwards.
GTAGACGATGAACAGAAACGCCACGAGCGACCAGAGCCCGATGGAGCCTACCCGGTCGCGCGGCGTCGTCGACCGCGCGTACAGCACGATGCCGAGGGCGAAAAGGCCGAACTCGGCGAGGAGGGTTCCCGGCACCGAGGACCACAACCCGAGGCCCACCCGTGTCGCGCCGCCGGGCATCAATGGAAGGTCCGGCCGATGTGTGATGTAGTCGAGCACCCAGTGGCTCACGACGAGTAGCGCGAGCGTGATGGCGGCCGACAGCCGCGATCGTCGCACGACCATGTAGATCCCGCCAAAGAGCACGCCCCACACGCATAGTGCGAGCAGACTGTGCGAGTAAGGGAAGCTCACGAAATCGAAAGGCGTCACGGCGGTGATACGGGGCTTCACCTCGACACGTTCGACGCCGAGCAATACGAGGGTCGGCCACAAGAGATCCGCGAGCTGCGCCGCGAGGAACAGCGTGCCGAGCGAGACCGCAGGCACCGCCTTCTTGGCACCGAACCCGAGGCCGAAATGTCCAAGGAACATTGAATACTCCTTGTGTCCGATGTGATCCGGGCGCAACAGATGTGATGACGGCGCCCCGCCGGCGCTGAGTGATGGGTCGTCTGCAACGTGCAGCTGGCCGCCGTGCATCGGGCTGGGCCCGTCCGTCTGCCGCGCTTCGCTCGTGGCGCACTGCCGCGGCGTATTGCCCAACGAGTGCCTCGCGATCGCTACCGACCGGCGCATGACGGGCTGGCGAGTTCAGTTCCGGCCACGACTCATACGATGGCGCGCCCCCAACAACAAAGCCCTGTCTTCATCGGTTGGCGCATGTAGAAGTTATGACTGGGCTGGCCTCCGCACTTCGCGTGGGTTAATTCCTCGCGCGTGAAGACGGAGTCACCAGAGCCACCTGCGACGATCGCACTGTCGCATCACCGGAGACCAACCCATGTCATCCCTCGCTGTTCGGACCCCGGAGCCTGTGCCCGCGCCCGCGACGCCCGCGCGCCCAATCATCTATCTCGGGATGGATGTGCACAAGGACTCGATCACCATCGCCGTGCTCCCCGCGCTCGCGAAGGGCCCGTCGCGGCTGGACAAGCTGCCCAACGAGCTGCCGAAGCTGAAGAAGTGGCTGGAGCGCATCGCGCGCGACGGCGAGATCCAGGCGTGCTATGAGGCGAGCGGCGCGGGGTACGTGCTCCATCGGGCGCTCCGCGACTGGGGCTACGCGTGCGCCGTGATCGCGCCGTCGCTGATCCCGAAGCGGGCCGGCGTGCATCGCAAGCACGACAAGCGCGACGCGGCGGACCTCGCGCGGCTGTACCGCGCGGGTGAGCTCGTGCCGGTGCGCATCCCGAGCGAAGCAGACGAACGCGTGCGGGACGTGGTGCGCTGCTGGGAGACCTTCCAGCGCGAGATCCTCAAGTCGCGGCACTACATCCTGAAGTTCCTGGCCACGCGCGGGTTCGTTTTCCGCGAAGGAACGAACTGGTGCACGCCGCATCTGAAGTGGTTGCAGCACCTGACGACGGACAACTCCCCGCTCGCGCCCGAAGATCGCATCGTCGATCGGGAGTACTATGCGCTGCTCCTGTACAAGTTGCAGCGCCGCGAGGAACTCGACCGCCAGATTGAGCAGCTCGCCGAGCTGCCGACGCTGAAACCCATGGTGCAGCGGATGCAGTGCTTCCGGGGATCTCGGTGCACTCGGCGATGGTGCTCGCGACGGAGCTCGTGGATTGGCGCCGCTTCGAACGACCGAGCCAGCTCGCCTGCTACTTAGGGCTCGTCTCGCGCGAGGACTCGAGTGGGGACGCGCCAACGCGTCGGGTCCATCACGAAGGCGGGGAACAGTCACTGCCGGCACGTGCTCGTGCAGGCGGCCTGGAGCTATCGGCATCGCCCGCAGATCAGCGTGGATCTCACGCGTCGGCAGGAAGGGCAACCGCCGGCGGTGATCACGCACGCGTGGAACGCGCAGCAGCGACTGCACTCGCGCTTCAATCACCTGTCGTATCGCAAGCGGCCCCAGATCGCGGTCGTAGCGGCTGCCCGGGAGCTCGTGGGATTCCTGTGGGCGGTCGCGCGCGAGGTTGAACCCGTGAATGCGATCTGAACGGAGGGCGAT